>OMZQ01000003.1 GCA_900315595.1 uncultured Eubacteriales bacterium
GAGATTTACGTTCTCTTTTTCGGAAGGATCGTCACGAATCTCGGCAGCATGATCTGGCCCGTGATGACCATGATCCTCAGCCAGAAGATGGGCTTCTCGGCGGAGAAGATCTCTTATTTCTTCGTGGGCTCCGGTCTGATCATGCTGCCGGCCAGCTTGATCGGCGGCAGGCTGGCCGACCGATTCAACAAGAAATGGCTGATCGTGGCCTGCGACTGCGTCAGCATCCTCTGCTTTCTGATCAGCTCGGCGATCCCCCTGGGGATGGGAACGATCGCGCTCTTCGTCGCAGCCGGAGTCTTCCAGAGTATCGAGGGGCCGGCCTACGACGCCCTCTTCGCGGATCTTTCCACCACCAAGGATCGGGAGCGGGCTTACTCCCTGATGTACCTGGGCGGCAATCTGGGGCTGGTCCTCTCCCCCACCATCGCCGGACTTCTGTTCAAGGACTACCTGTGGCTGAGCTTCCTGATCAGCGGCATCGCCATCGGGCTTTCGACGCTGCTCATCGCCTTCCTGGTCCGGGATATCAGCCCCGTGGAGGACACCGACGAGGAGGCTGCGTACCAGGAGAAAAAGGAGGGCGTCGGCGTCTTCGCCGTTCTTCGGGCGAATCCGCTCCTGCTGCTCTATCTGATCTGCGGGACCCTCTATTCCGCCGCCTACGGCCAGTACAACTTCATCATGCCGCTGGACATGGCCGCCGTCCACGGGGACAAGGGAGCCGTGCTCTTCGGAACGGTGTCCAGTCTCAACTGCATCACGGTTGTGATCTTCACCCCCATCATTACAAGGCTCTTTGCCAAAATGCGGGACACCGGAAAGATGCTCACGGGTCGGCTTCTGGTCTTCGGGGGCTATCTGGTCTTCCTTCTGCTGCTGGGCTTCATCCCAAGCTACTATCTTGCCATGCTGATCTTCACCTGGGGCGAGATCTTCTCCACCGTGGCGGAGGGGCCGTACGTCTCCACCCGGGTCCCGGCCAGCCACCGGGGGCGGATCAACAGTCTGATGGGCGTCGCCTATATGCTGGTCACGGGCGTTTTGGATATCTCCGTCGGGCGGCTCTATGACCGCGCCGGCTCCACCTGGACCTGGATCCTGATCCTGGCGGTGACTCTGACCTCCGCTGCCCTTGCCGTCGCCTTGAAGACGCTGGACAAAAAGGCGTATCCGAAGCTGTATAAGGAGAACAAAAAAGAAGACGCAGAGAAGAAGCAATGAAGCCGGCGGATCTGTCCTGATTCTTGCGAGAATCGCAGATTAGGACTTGACTTTTCCTGCGTTTCGGTATACTATGTGTGTGCAGTAACTAATATGTCATATTAGATGAAAGGGAGTCGCCCTGCATGTTTCAAATCATGACGGACACCTCCGCGAATCTGCCGACCAGCCTTTCGCGCGAGGAGAATATAACTGTGATCCCGTTCCACTACTACGTCAACGGAGCCTCGAACACCTGTCTGGACACCGAGGGCTTCGACGGCGTGACCTTCTACAACGCGATGCGCGAGGGCGCGGAGGTCACGACCTCGCAGATCAACCCGCAGAGCTACGTGGAAGCGATGCGGCCGATCCTGGAGCGGGGCGAGGACATTCTGTTCGTCGGTATGTCCTCCGGCATCAGCGGGTCCTATCACTGTGCCGAGCTTGCAGCCGAGGAGCTTCAGCCGGAATTCCCGAAGCGCAAAATCCGACTGGTGGACACGATCGGCGCGTCGCTGGGCGAGGGGCTTCTGGTTTTGAAGGCTGCTGCGGACAAGCTGCTCGGCGTCTCGCTGGATGAGGTATATCAAAAGCTGATGGACCTCCGCAACCGCCTGTGCAACATCTTCACGGTGGACGATCTGAGCTATCTGCGCAAGGGCGGCCGTCTTTCCAACCTCTCCTTCGTGATCGGGACCCTGCTGCACATCAAGCCCCTGCTCAAGGGCAACGAGGAGGGCAAGATCGTTGCCTTTGCCAAGATCCGCGGCCGCAAGAAGGCCATTGAGGAGCTCGCGGCCCGGTACGACGAATGGGTGGACCATCCCGAAAACCAGACCGTCGGCATCGCCCACGCCGACTGCCCCGAGGACGCCCAGCGGCTGATCGACCTGCTGAACGCACACAAGCCGCCCAAGAACATCCTGAGCGTCTGCTATGAGCCCGTCACCGGCTCCCACGTCGGCCCCGGCACGCTCGCCCTGTTCTTTGAGGCGCGCGAGGGCTGCCGCAGCATGTAAGACAACTGTTTCTGGATTCAACCCGCTTCCGGTTCCGCCTGATCGGCGCCGGAAGCGGTTTTTTTGTCAAAACGCAGGATGATCCGCACGCAGGACGGCAAGAAGGTGAATTTTAAGCGGTTTTTCTTGCATTACGGCGCAAAATGTGATATGATACATGGACGAAACCACGGCTGTCTGCTGCAGGACGGCCTCGCCCGGACGGGCGGAACGGAGGAATTACTTTGGAAATCTACGACGAGATTGAATTGCACGTCTGTCCCTGCTGCGGCGGACCCGGTCTGCTGGAGGAGGAAGGCGGCTACTGCTGGTACGTCATGTGCATGGACTGCGGCGCGCAGACCGCGCCCGCTGAGTACCGCTCCCCTGCCGAGCGGATCGAGGCCGCACGCAAGGTGGCCCATCTTTGGAACATCGGCAAAACCATCCGCCCCGAAAACGGAGAATAAGGCTTTCCGGCGCGGGAAGCCCGATCCTGACTGAAAAGAGGCAATCATAATGGGATTGTTTACCGGAAAAACACTGCTCATCACCGGCGGAACCGGCTCCTTCGGCAACGCCGTGCTCAACCGCTTCCTGGACACCGACATCGGTGAGATCCGCATCTTCTCCCGCGACGAGAAAAAGCAGGACGATATGCGCCACCTGTATCAGCAGAAATACCCGGCGCAGGCCGGGAAGCTCAAGTTTCACATCGGCGACGTGCGCGATCCCGGTTCGATCCTGGACGCCATGCACGGGGTGAACTACGTGTTCCACGCGGCTGCCCTGAAGCAGGTCCCCTCCTGCGAATTCTTCCCGCTTGAGGCAGTGAAGACCAACGTGATCGGCACGGACAACGTGCTGAGCGCCGCCATGCACTGCGGCGTGGAGACCGCGATCTGCCTTTCCACCGACAAGGCCGCCTACCCGATCAACGCGATGGGCACCTCGAAGGCAATGATGGAAAAGGTCGTGGTGGCCAAGAGCCGGACCAGCGGCAGCATGAAAATCTGCTGCACCCGCTACGGCAACGTGATGTGTTCCCGCGGCAGCGTGATCCCGCTCTGGATCGACCAGATCAAGGCCGGCAAGCCCATCACTGTGACCGAGCCCTCCATGACGCGCTTCATCATGTCGCTGGAGGAGGCTGTGGACCTGGTCCTCTTTGCCTTTGAGAACGGGCAGAACGGCGACATTCTGGTGCAGAAGGCCCCCGCCTGCACGATTGAGACACAGGCCAGGGCCCTGCTGGAGCTGTTCCACGCAGATAACCCGATCACGCAGATCGGGATCCGGCACGGCGAAAAAATGTATGAGACCCTGCTGACCAACGAGGAATGCGCCCACGCCATCGACCTGGGCAGCTTCTACCGCGTCCCCTGCGACAAGCGCGATCTCAACTATGACCGCTACTTCACAACGGGCGACGCCCAGCGGAACACGCTGACCGAATTCAATTCCAACAACACCCAGCGGCTGGACGTGGAGCAGACGAAGCAGAAGCTTCTGTCTCTGCGCTACATCCGCGACGAGCTGGCAAGCTGGGAGGCGCGGGCATGAAGGTTCTCGTCACCGGTGCAAAGGGCTTCGTGGGGAAGAATCTGGTCTGCGCCCTGAAAAACGTGCAGGAGGGCAAGGACCGCACGCGCGGAGACCTGCAAATCGAACAGATCTGGGAATACGACCTGGACACCCCGGCCTCCGTTCTGGACGAGGCCTGCGCGGAGGCGGATTTCGTCTTTCACCTGGCGGGGGTAAACCGGCCGAAGGACAAGGCCGAGTTCATGACCGGAAACGTCGGCTTCACCGAGACGCTCCTGCAGAAGCTCCGCGACTGCGGCAACCGCTGTCCCGTGATGCTCTCCTCCTCTACCCAGGCGTCCCTGCTGGGGCGGTTTGCCGGCTCGGACTACGGAGCGAGCAAGCGCGCCGCCGAGAAAGAATTCTTTGCCTACGCCGCCCAGACCGGGGCCTCGGTTCTGGTCTACCGCTTCCCGAACCTGTTCGGCAAGTGGTGCCGCCCCGGCTACAACTCCGCCGTGGCGACCTTCTGCCACAACGTCGCCCGCGATCTGCCGATCACAGTCAGCGATCCGGCCGTGGAGCTGGAGCTGGTCTACATTGACGATCTGGTGGACGAGCTGCTTCTGGCCCTGCGGGGCAAGGCCCACCGCTGCGAGCTGGACGGGCTGACCCCCGTGCCGAAGCCGGACGGCGCGTACTGCTGCGTTCCGGTCTCCCACCGGGCGACCCTGGGGCAGATCGTGGACCTGCTCCGCAGCTTTCGCGCCCAGCCCGACACGCTGCTGATGCCGCCCATCCCGGACGGTTCCTTTGCCAAAAAGCTCTATGCGACCTATCTTTCCGATCTGCCGCGGGAGCGCGTCAGCTTCCCGCTCCGGATGAACTGCGACGCGCGCGGCAGCTTCACGGAGCTGCTCCGCACGGAGGGCCACGGCCAGTTCTCGGTCAACGTCAGCCGCCCGGGGATCGTAAAGGGCGAGCACTGGCACAACACAAAGTGGGAGTTCTTCATCGTGGTCTCCGGACACGCTCTGATCCAGGAGCGAAAGATCGGGAGCGACGAGGTGTTGAACTTCGAGGTCAGCGGCGACCGGATCGAGGCGGTCCATATGCTCCCCGGCTACACCCACAACATCATCAATCCGTCCCAGACCGAAAACCTGGTCACGCTGATGTGGGCCAGCGAATGCTTCGACCCCAACCACCCGGACACCTTCCGCGAGGACGTGTGCGGAAAAGGAGAATGATATGGAACAGGCTCAATTCCGCGGCGACGGACGGCTGAAGCTGCTGATCATCGTCGGCACCCGGCCGGAGATCATCCGCCTGTCGGCCACAATCACCCGCTGCAGGAAATACTTTGACTGCATTCTGGCCCACACGGGGCAAAACTACGATTATAATCTGAACGGGATCTTCTTCCGTGATCTCAAGCTGGATCCGCCCGAGGTCTATCTGGACGCAGTCGGCGCGGATCTGGGCGAGACCATCGGAAACATCATTTCCGCCTCCTATAAGCTGATGGTCGAGCTCCGGCCCGACGCCCTGCTGATCCTGGGCGACACCAACTCCTGCCTGAGCGCGATCCCTGCCAAGCGGCTGCATATCCCGATCTTCCACATGGAGGCCGGCAACCGCTGCAAGGACGAGTGTCTGCCCGAGGAGACGAACCGCCGGATCGTGGACATCATCTCCGACGTGAATCTCCCGTACTCCGAGTTCGCCCGCCGCTATCTGATCGAATGCGGCTGCCCGAAGGAGCGAACCTTTGTGACAGGCTCCCCGATGGCGGAGGTCCTGCGCGCGAATCTGGCGGACATCGAGGCCAGCGACGTGCTGGACCGCCTGGGCCTGAAGGCGAAGCAGTACGTTCTGCTCTCCGCACACCGCGAGGAAAACATCGACACGGAGAAAAACTTCCTGTCTCTGTTCCACGCGATCAACCGGCTGGCGGAGACCTACGACATGCCGATCCTCTTCTCCTGCCATCCGCGCAGCCGCAAGCGTCTGGAGGCCTCCGGCTTCCGGCTGGACGCGCGGGTCATCGCGCACGAGCCGCTTGGCTTCCACGACTACAATCATCTGCAAATGAACGCCTTCGCCGTGGTCTCCGACTCCGGCACTCTGCCGGAGGAGAGCTCCTTCTTTGCCTCCATCGGGCGGCCCATCCCCGCCGTCTGCATCCGGACCTCCACCGAACGGCCCGAGGCGCTGGAGCAGGGCGACTTCGTGATCGCAGGCATCTCGGAACAGTCGCTGCTGCAGGCGGTCCGCACCGCCGTGGAATCCGTCCGCGTCGGCGACAGCGGTCTGCCCACGCCGGATTACACGGATGAGCACGTGAGCATGAAGGTCGTTAAAATCATCCAGAGCTACACCGCCATCGTCAAGAAAACGGTATGGCGGGAGGAGCCGAACACAATCTGACAGTCAAACAGGGATCTGCTATGAAAACCAACGAAGCGCACAAGGGAGAGATCGTTGAAGAGGACGGTTATCTCTACTATTATCAAGACGGCGTCCCGACCCACGCGGGCGTGGTGCAGGTAGACGGCAAGCTCTACTATGCCGGCCGCGAGGGCGAGCTGGTCTGCGGCCACCACAAGGCCGTCCACACCGACCGCGCGAACGGTCTGGTCAAGCGCGGCACCTATGAATTCGACGAGGACGGCGTTCTGATCGAAGCAAGCTACCAGAAGCCCGTCCGGGCAAAATCCAAGCGCCGCAAAAAAGGCGTCTCCAAGCGCGCCTGGAAGGTCCTCTGCGCGGCACTGGCGATCCTGGTCGTGCTGGCCATCGGGCTGGCCCTCTATCTGACCCAGGACCGGACAGGGACTTCCGCCCAGACGCCGGAATCTGCCGCCGCGCAGACGACAGGCGACGCAGGTCCCATCGAGCTTCCGCCGGTCGGAGAGACGGTCTGGCTGGTTTCGCCGTCGCTGCAGGCCGTCTACGACGGGACCGCGACGCTTCAGGGGGCCGTCTCGCATTCCGACAGCCCGATCGAACCTTACCGCTTCCGCTATTCGATGGCTGCGGAAGACCGTGCGGTTTTGACGCTCGCCGGGCAGAGCTGGGAGCTCGACCCGCAGGCCTCCGTCCTGGAGATCTACAACCTGGAGACGGGCAGGCGCTACGACTATACCGTTACCGTCAGCGGCGACTGGGGCAGCCGGACGCTGGACGGCAGCTTCGAGGTTGCCGAATCCAACCGCTTCGTCCGGCTGGACGGCGTTGTGAACACCCGCGACGTCGGCGGCTATGAGACGCTGAACGGGAAGCGCGTCCGGCAGGGCGTTTTGATCCGCGGCGGCGAGCTGGACGGTCTGGTCGAACCGAGCTACTTCCTGGAAGACCCCGCCCAGGCAGAGCCCTTCCATTTCCGCTACGACTGCGATCTGCGGTCCGGCTCTGTGTTCACCGGGGTCTACGCCTCCCGGCTGGGCGAGGACGTGACCCACAAATTCTTTACCGCCCCGCAATACGGGCAGGTTTTCCAGGCGGAATACTTCGCCGCGCTTCGGGACCTGTTCGCGGAGCTGGCTGACGCCAACCACTATCCGATGTATCTGCACTGCACCTACGGCGCTGACCGGACCGGTACGCTGGTCTTTCTGCTGCAGGGCATTCTGGGCGTGCCGGAGGAGCAGATGCGCTTTGAGTACTGCCTGTCCGGCTTCACCTTCCCCCTGTATGTCTCCGGCGAGAACCTGAACGTTCTGATCAACGGCGTATCCGCCTACCCCGGCGACACGCTCAACGAGAAGATCGAGGCGTTTCTGACGCAGACCGTCGGCGTTCCGGCGGAGCAGTTGGACAGCATCCGGGCCATCTTCCTGGAGTGATGCGGGGATGGAACCGCAAAATGCGGGAATCATAAAGAAACCGGAACTTTTCGGGCCTGCGCCCGTCTGAAAAAAGGAGGAACCAAGATGGATGAGCATCATGGCTTCATCAACGACATGCTGGACGTCAAGATCCTGATCCTCTACGTGATGAACCGGGTCATCTACCCGGTGGATGAACATAAGCTCTATGAGCTCTGTCTGCAGGATGATAAGCTGAGCTATTTTGACGTCATGCAGGCTGTGCCGCAGCTTGTGGAGAGCGGTCATCTCGCCCCCTGCAAGGGCGGATATCAGATCACCGACAAGGGACGCCAGAACACGGCGATCACCAAGGATTCCCTGGCCTACCCCGTGATGCAGCGCGCCAGCCGCGCCGTGGACCGCTTCAACCGGGAGGTCCGCCGCGACAGCTTCGTCCGCACGGAGATCCTGGAGCAGCCGAACGGAGACGCCCTGGCCGTTATGCACTACAACGACGAGATGGGTCCGCTGATCACGATCGAATACAGCTGCACCTCGCCCAGGCAGGCGGCTTTTCTGACCAACGCCTTCCACACCCGTGCAGACCGCATCTATCAGACCGTAACCGAGCTTCTGACCGCAAAGGGCGACCCGGCGGACGAGGCAGGGCAGGAGGAATAAGCCCCGCCGCGGCCTTCCCCGAAAATTCGTCCTTGATTCCATGCCGATTTATGGTATAATGGAAGCAGAGAGACCAACCGGTTTCTCAAAGCACTTGAAAGGAGCGACGCATTATGAAAATCCAGATCAACGAAAAGAAAGTCACTCTGCCGGAGAGTGTCCACGCTTACGCCGAGAAAAAGGTGACCAAGCTGGATCGCTATTTCCGCGATGACGCAGAAGCCTTTGTCGCTTTTTCCGTTGAGAAGAACCGGAACAAGGTGGAGCTGACGGTTCACGCCTCCAACATCTACTTCCGGGCAAGCGAAAGCACCTCAGACATGTACGCCTCCATCGACGCAGCCGTTTCCGACATTGAACGTCAGATTCGCAAGAACAAGACCCGTCTTGCCCGCAGAATCCGCCAGGACGCCTTCGTCCGCAGCGCGGAGGTCACCTCCTTCGTCCCCGATACCGAGGACACCGGAGAATACAAGCTCGTCCGTGTCAAGGCCTTCGCCTTTATGCCGATGAGCCGCGAAGAAGCCATCCTGCAGATGAACCTTCTGGGGCATAACTTCTTCGCCTTCCGTGACGAGGATGCAAACGGTGTGTTCGCGGTGGTTTACAGACGGAATGACGGCGACTACGGTGTGATCGAAGACGTTCGTTGATATACACGTTCGTAGGCAGTTGTACAATTTCAAATGCTAACCATGCAGCTGGGGTACGGTTCGCCGTACCTCAGCTTGTACGGGGATTTCGCCGCCGGGGAAATATCCGTACAAGCTGAGGTTTCATCCGCCCCTCGGAGGTGTGCTTATGACAAAACGAATGGTTCTCTATGAGGCCGCAAAGATCCTGCTTCTGTTCGTGGAGCTGGTCTGCGTCGTCGTGATCTGCTTCGGCGTATTCCTGTTTATCCGCTTCGTGACGCGGCTGGGCTTTGCGATGTCTCCGTTTACCTACGACCAGATGATGAACGTCGCTGACTCCGTCCCGGATAAGCTGAGCATCGTGCGAAGGATCATGCTGCTCTTTATCAGCCGGACCACAAAGGAGGAGGCCATCGCCGGTATGCTTCGCTACGGCGGTCTCGCCCTGGCCGGGGTGGTCGTGCTGATGCCCTGCCGTCTGCTGCTTCGGTCGGTGGAGCGTTCCTTCAAGCAGCGTTTTATGCCGGACGTGCTGGAAAAGACCTTTTCCGACTTCACCTATGACGCCAAACGCCGCGCTGCCAGGGAGGAGCCGCTGGTCGATATGGGCCTGCTCTCCCGCGCCGAGCGATACTACACGGCCAACAGTCTGGAGGGACTCTACCGCGACTGCTGGGTCGCCTCGCAGGAGATCGCCTGCGGCGGCGTCTATTCCGACCACTACGCCAGTCACCGCGTCAAGGTGCGCGGGCAGTGGCTGACCATCCGTCTGAACTTCGATTTCCAGGGGACCCTGATTCTGGAGGGCAGAAACACCAAGAACCGCTTCAGCCACCGCGCGCTGGCCGGGAGGATGGCTGAGCTCGTGGTAGACCATCCGGAGCTTGCCGCGCAGTTCGTCTGCTATACGGACAACGTGGAGGACGCCAGAGCCCTGCTGACCGTGGAAATGGCGGACAAGCTGCTCTCAATGCTGGACCGATACCCCGATCTTTGCGTTTTCTTCCGCCAGGGCAGCATGCACGTTCTGATCCGTCGCCGCTCCTTCAACCGCCGCTGGGAGCTGGCCTGTCCGTTCTGCTATCCTCAGCTCCGCCGCGAGGCCGCCCGTTTGTACGGCCCGCTCCTGGATTTCACGGACCTGCTTCTGGAATAAACCGGGTCCGCGCCGCAATGCAATACCGATCCGAACAGGCCCGCCGGTCACGGCGGGCCTGTTTTGCGCTGCGTTCCGTATTTTGCAAAAAGACGGTTGCCTTTTGGGAGCATTATGGTATAATCCAAGCAGAACACGAAAGGAAGCGGCCTCCGGCCGCAGATCGACATGAAAACCTCAATTGGATTCATCCTCTTTTTTGCGCTGACGGCGGTTCTGCTTGCGGCGGTTCTGGAGCTGGGGCGGAATACGCTCTGGGGCTGGGGGCTGTTCGTGCTCGGCCTGGCAGCCTACTTCATCCTGCGCGGGACCGTCCTGGCCGAGCGCAGCTTCCTCTGGCGGCTTCTCGGCTTCGCCGGTTTTCTGCTTGTGTTTTTCGCCGTGTTCAAGCTGTCCGCGCCGCCGGTGCGGGCCGTTCCCGCGGTCCGGGTCAAGAACCCGAAGCCGACCGGCGTGATCACCGTTGAACAGGGAAAGCTGCAAGGCGTCTGCAGCGCAGACGGCTCCGTGGAGGTCTTTGCCGGGATCCCCTATGCTAAGCCGCCGGTTGGAGAGCTGCGCTGGAAGGAGCCGCAGCCGCCCGAGCCCTGGGAGGGCGTGCGCGTCTGCGATACCTTCGCGCCGATGTCCATGCAGACCCGGAACAGCCCAATCTTTGACTCCCTTTCCGAGATCGCGGTTTACCACACCTTCCGCATTACCCCGGACGACAACTGGATCGCGCCGATGAGTGAGGATTCCCTCTATCTGAACGTCTGGAAGCCGGCGGGCGAGGTCTCGGGTCTGCCCGTACTGGTCTACGTCCACGGCGGCTCTCTGACCAGCGGTCAGGCGTGGTACGATCAGTATAACGGCGAGGCCATTGCCCGCGAGGGCGTGGTCGTGGTCAACTTTGCGTACCGGCTGAACGTCTTCGGCTTCTATGCGAACGAGGCTCTGGCTGCCGAATCCCCCAACGGGACCACCGGCAACTACGGCCTGCTTGACCAGATCCAGGCCTTGAAATGGGTGCAGCAGAATATCTCGGCCTTCGGCGGGGACCCGAACCAGGTCACGCTTGCCGGAGAATCCGCCGGCGCGTCCTGCGTCAACGCCCTCTGCGTCTCGCCGCTGAGCAAGGGTCTGTTTCAGCGCGCGATCGCCGAATCCAGCGGCGTCACGGCAAAGGTCCCCTATCACACCTTCCGAACGCTGGAAAGCGCCCTTAAAATGGGCCGCGACATTCAGGCGGAGTTTCAGGCCGCCGATCTGGCCGCGCTCCGCGCCGTGCCTGCAGAGGACCTGGTCCGAACCAAATTCACGAACAGCGCGATGACCGTGGACGGCTGGGCGATCACGGAGCAGCCCTATCTGACCTATGAGAAGGGCGAAAACCACGAGACCGCCCTGCTCCAGGGCTACAACGTCCACGAGGCCGACCTCTTTGCAATGACAGCCCGGGTCAACGCCGAGAACTACGTCGAACAGCTCCGCCCGCTCTACGGGTCCTGCGCCCAGCGGGCAGCCGAGCTGGTTCCGTCCAGGGAGCAGGAGCCGTTCTACAAGTGCGTCATCGACCGGGGCGGCAGCGCGAAGGGCGCCTATGACGAGGCCGTCTCCGCCGCCTGGTTCAGCTACAGCCACTACCGCTGGGCCAGGCTGCTGGCGCCGCAGGGCGTTCCGGTTTATACCTACTATTTTACGAAGGACAACCGGGGCATGGGCTGCCATCACGCCGGAGAGCTTCCCTACTTCTACGGCTGTCTGGACGCCCATCCGCAGAATTACGACGAGACGGACCGCGCCCTGTCCGCGCAGATGCTCCAATATTACGTCAACTTTATCAAGACCGGCGACCCGAACGGGAGCGGTCTGCCGGAATGGCAGACCGACGCTGCCTCCGGCGGCAAGGTGCTGGAGCTTGGCGCACAGGTGCGGATGATCGAGGACCCGCATCTCGGCCTGCACGAGCTGCTGGACCAATACCAGGACGGGCTGGAATAAAGCTGCATACGCATAAAAACCGCCGAAGCCGGCGGTTTTTTGCTGTCTTGGTCGCTTATTTGTTCAAGGAGCAGGTTCGGATGTGGTCGCGGAGCTCTGCGCCCCCGCGCAGGTAGCGAAGCAGGATCTCAGCACAGGCACGGCTGTCGCTTCCCGCATGGTGGTGGTCCAGGTCGATGCCGTACCGCGCGCAGAGATCGTTCAGCTTATGGCTGACGCCGGGCAGAATGCGCCGGCCCATCTGGACGGTACAGACGTAACGGACGTAAGGCTTCCACACGATCCCGTAATCCTGAAGGCATTTTCGCAGGACGCCCAGATCGAACACAGCGTTATGCGCAACAAGCAGGCCGTTGGAGAGGATCGGTTCGATTCTCTCCCAGATCTCCGGGAAGGTCGGCGCGTCGCAGACCGTTTCCTCGCCGATCCCGGTCAGCAGGGTGTTGAAATAGTCAAAATAGGTTTCGGGATCGACCAGAGAATAGAAGGAATCCTGAATCTCTCCGTCCTCGATCACCGTGATCCCGATGGCGCTCATCCTCCGGTTTTCCCGATTCGGCGTCTCCACGTCGAAGGCAACAAAGCGTGACATAACCATTCCTCCTTTCGGCGCAGGTCTATCATACCACAGGGATCGGGCAATTTCCACTCTTTTCGCAAACGATCGCGCCCGGTTCGTCCGGGCGCGATCGTTTGCGCGTTTTTTGGATGGAACGGCGTCCTGCGGACGCTTATACGACGGAGGGCTCGGTGAAGAGATTGCCCTCTGCAAAGCGGGAGAGCTTGAGGCGGGAGGCGTCGATGGTGGGCTCCATGCCGAGGATCATCTCGGACATGACCGTGCCGGTGACAGGGCCGAACATGAAGCCGTGTCCGCTGAAGCCGACGGCCACATAGAAGCCCTCGACGCTGTCCACCTTGTCATAGATGGGCTGGCGGTCCGGGGACATATTATAGAGGCCCGCCCACTGGCGGATGACGCGCAGCTTGCCGATCAGAGGCAGCACGTTGTCGATCGTCTTCGCCATCTCCTCCAGGAAGTGCCAGGACGAGGTCCTTCTGAGGTCTCTCGGCTCGCCGGAATCGCTGCGGCCCATGATGAAGGAGCCGTGCGGCGTCTGCTGCACGTAGAGGTTCAGATTAAAGGCCATGACCATCGGGTCCTGCATATGCTCTACCGGCTCCGTGACCAGGATCTGGTGGCGCTCGGAATAGAGCGGCAGCTCGACGCCGACCATCCTTGCAATGCCCTGCGACCAGGCGTTGGCCGCGTTGACGACGATGGGCGTCTCAATATAGCCCTTGTTGGTCTCCACGCCGACGATCCTGCCGTGCTCGACCTTGATGCCGGTGACCTCGGTGAAGGTATTGAACTCCACGCCCAGGCGCTTGGCGGCCTTGTAGAAGGCGTCCGTCGTCTTGTGGGGATTCAGGAAGCCGTCCTTCTGGCAGTAGGCTGCGCCGGAGAGAATGTCGGTGTTGAGATGGGGCACGAGCTCCTTGGCCTCCTCCAGACTCATCATGCGGGAGGGAATGCCGCAGGCGTGCTGGACCTCGATGTTCTTCCGGAACTGGGTCAGCTCCTTTTCCGTGTCGGCGATCATCAGATAGCCGCTCTGCCGCAGCTCAATGTCGCCGTCGTATTCCAGGATGTCGTTGGCATGCTCAAAGAACTCCGTAGAGAACTTGGACATGCGGCAGTTCATCTCGGTGCCCCACTGCATCCGGAAGCCGGCGCCGCAGGCGCCGGTGGAGCCGGAGCAGATGAAGCTCTTTTCGAGCACGACGATGTTCTTCGCACCGCGGACGGCCAGGTTGTAGGCAATGGAGCAGCCGGACATACCGGCGCCGATGATGACGATATCCGCTTTATTCTTCATGCTTCTTCGCCTCCTCTGCAATCAGATGGAGCTTCACGCCCACCACCGGGGGGCGAATATTGTGGAACTTGAGATCGGCAACGTTCTGTCCGGTGGCGTTGGCGATCTCCCGGAGCACGAGCTGGCCGCAGGTCTTGCCCTGACAGGGGCCCATGCCGATGCGGGTGATCCGCTTGATCTCGTCGTAGGTCACGTAGCCCTGGGCGATCAGATCCCGAATCTCCTTCAGCGTGACGTCGGAACAACGGCAAATAATGGTATTCTCATCCATTTGCTTCTTCCTCCCTCCTGAAATTTCGGAAGTCATAGAGATAGCTGCGCGCGACCTCCAGCGTCACGACCGGGGTGCGGTCAAAGGCGGGCGGGTTCTGAACCCGGAGAACCCTGGCCTTGCAGATGGGCTGACCGGCCCGGTCCAGGCCGACGACGGTCTCGCCCGCCGCCGGCAGCGGCAGAAATTCATAGGGGATTCGGAACTCCACCGTATCGGCGGACTTGGAGCCATCGACGATCATGATCGCCAGGCCGGGGCAGCGCGATACGCATTTGCCGCAGCCGGTGCAGAGGTCTTCATCCCGGCAGGGAACGTTGTTGATATCCTCACCCACCTGGATCGCCCCGAAGGGGCAGGCGGTCGAACAGGGATTGCAGGGGATTTTCTGATAGCACTCCACCACCGCGACGGGGCCCTTGTTGATCCGTTCGATGGGAGGAAATTTTGTCATGACCATTTCACGGGTGGCCACACCTGTTTTTTCAAACATCTTCCTTCCCTCCTTACAGCTTACTGAGCTTCATGCCGGCGCGGATCCGGTCTCCGACGGGGCCGGAGCGCAGGCCTTCAAGCTGCGCCAGGTAGTCCTGTCTGCGCGTCTCATAATCCGCCGGCACATAGCCGAGCTTTGCGGCGGCGCACAGACCCGCAAGATAGCCCTCCACCATGGCGGAGCTGGCCTCCTCGATGCCGGAGGCGTCGCCCGCGACGAAGATGCCGGGGATGCTTGTCTCGCAGTTTTCGGTCCGCATGGGAACGCTTCCGCTGAGCTGGGGCACGTATTTCATCTCCACGCCTCGCATCGCCAGAAGCTCGTTGAGCGGACTCAGACCAACGGAGATGCAGAGCACGTCCACGTCATACCGCTTCTCGGCGCCGGGGATGGGACGGAATTTTTCGTCCACCTCGCAGATGACAGCCGCCTCGATGCAGTCGGTGCCGATGGCCTCCTTGACGGTGTGCGAGGTCAGGATAGGGACGCCCATGCGGGCGAGCTTGGAGGCATGGACCAGATACGCGCCGATGCGCGGCGCAGCGTCCAGGACTGCCGCGACCTGGATCCCGGCCTGCATGAGCTGATAGCTCACGATCACGCCGATATTGCCCGCGCCGACCATCAGGACCCGGTCGCCGGGGCGAACGCCGTAGACGTTCATCAGGGTCTGGACCGCGCCTGCGCCGTAGATGCCGGGCAGGTCGTTATTGGGGAAGGCCAGGGATTTTTCAAACGCGCCGGTGGCGCAGATGATCGACTTGGCCCGGATCTTGAAATACTCCTTCTCGTCCTTCAACGCGGTGACGACGTTGTCCTCGTAGAAGCCGACGGCGGTCGTATTGAGCATAATCTCGATCTGATCGCCGAATTCGCGGACCTTATCCAGAAGAATCTCGGCGATATCCACGCCGCGGTGAGAAGCATACTGGCTCTCCGAGCCAAAGAACATATGGGTCTGCTTGATAAGCTGGCCGCCGGGCCGGAAGGTGCGCTCCAGAACGAGCACCCTTGCGCCGGACGAGGCCGCGGAAATGGCGGCGCAGAGACCGGCAGGGCCGGAACCGATGATCAACAGTTCAGTCTCTCTCATTTGACCGTCCCCTTTCCTTCCTGCGTTTCAACCGTCATACCTTCACGAAGCAGGGTGATACAGGTTCGGACGTTGGGCTCGCCGTCAACAACCATCTGACAGGAAGCGCAGTTCCCGATTGCGCAGTAGAATCCACGCGGGCGGTGCTTCTCCAGGCTCTTTGCAAGAACCTTAACACCGGCAGCGTGGAGGGCCGCAGCAATCGTTTCGCCTTCATACCCCTTCATGGGCTGACCGTTAAAGGTGAAGTTGATTTCCTTACCCCGCTCAAAGGTAAGGATCGGGTGTTGCGTAATCCTCATATCCGCATGTCCTTTCTAAAAAAATGGAAAATTGCTCTTTTCACAGGAACAAGGCGCTAATACAAATATAGCACTATTTTTCGTCAGATGCAACAACTGATTTTTATATTTTCGTACTATTTTTGTATATTTTTTCTGAATAACGCGACAATGGCCTCCGGGCGTCCGATCTGTCCGGCGATCTTACCGGCGCATTGTTTCCGAAAAAAGGCTTGACAAGCTGCTTGTGATATGCTATAACTGTATTGCTACAGTTAATACAGTTAATACAGACGAAAGGAGCGATGCGATTTGATCAGTCTGAACTACCGGGATCCGCGGCCGATCTACGAGCAGTTGGAAGAAAAGCTGAGGCGGCTGATCCTGTCCGGGGCGATCGCCGAGGGGGAACGCCTGCCGTCGGTGCGTGAGCTGGCAAGCCAGCTTGCCATCAATCCGAACACGATCCAGCGGGCCTACCGCGAGCTTGAGCAGGCAGGCTTCATCTATTCTGTCCCCGGCAAGGGCTCCTTCGCCGGGAAGCTCTCCGGCGTGGACGAGAGCCGCCGCCGCGAGCTGCGCGAGAAGCTGACCGCGATCTGGACCGAGCTGCTGCAGCTCGGAGAGGACCCGCAAGAGCTGCAAGCCTTATTGAAGGAGGTATCCCAACATGATTGAAGTACGAAATCTGCGCAAGAGCTTTGACGGCTTCGTTGCGCTGGACGATCTGAACATGACCGTCCCCGACGGAGCGGTCTACGGACTGGTCGGGCCGAACGGCGCGGGCAAGTCCACCGTGATCCGCCACGTGACCGGCATTTTCCGCCCCGACAGCGGGACCGTCACGGTTGACGGCGCGCCGGTCTATGAGAATCCCGGCGTCAAGTCCGGAATCGCCTACATCCCCGACGACTTCTTCTGCTTCCCCTCCGCGAGCCTCAACGACATGATGAAGTTCTACGCGGGGACCTACCCGGATTTTGATCCGGCCCTGTTTGAGGAGCTGCGCAAGAGCTTCAACCTGGACCCGAAGAGCCAGCTTCGGCGCTTTTCCAAGGGCATGCAGAAGCAGGCGGCCTTCCTGCTGGCCATCGCCAGCCGTCCGAAGACGCTGGTCCTCGACGAGCCTGTGGACGGTCTGGACCCCGTCATGCGCCGTCAGGTGTGGGGTCTGCTCCTGCAGGACGTTGCCCAGCGCGGGACGACGGTGCTGGTCAGCTCCCACAACCTGCGCGAGCTGGAGGACGTCTGCGACCACGTGGGCATCCTGCACAAGGGCAAGATGCTGCTGGAGCGGACGCTCGACGAGCTGCAGGACAACGTGGTGAAGGCTCAGATCGTTCTCCGCGAGGGAACGGACCTGCCCGAAACTCTCAAGGTCCTGCACCGCGCCAGGACGGGCAAGGTGGAGACCGCCATCATCCGGGGCAGTCAGGAAGCCGTCAGCGCCGCCCTGGCCGCCGTCAATCCGATCTTCTACGACCTGGTCCCGCTGACGCTGGAGGAGGTCTTCGTCTACGAGCTGGGAGGTGTAGACTATGAAGTCAAAACTGTCATTCTTTGATCCGACCCTTCTGCGGAAGAATATCAGCCGCTTCTCCCCTGCCTGGGCGCTGCTGCTGGTGCTTTTGGTTCTGACCGGACCGGTGCCCATGCTGCGGGAGCTGGACGAGACCATTCCGGCAGTCCGTCGGCAGGTCGCTTTGAACCAATTCGAAAACGATATCCCGATGGGCGTCTTCTACGCCGCCGGCGCCGCCGTGCTCTTTGCCGCGCTGGTATTCAAGTATTTGCACAAGGCTCAGGCGGCCTATATGATGCACGCCTTCCCCATGACGCGAAGCTGCCTGTTTCTCACCAACGCCGTCTCCGGTCTGCTGTTCTGGGCTGTTCCTGCCCTGCTGACCGTTCTGTTGGAGCTGGCGGTCCTTGCAGCCATGAACGTCGGCGGCTGCGGCGCTGCGGCCTGGGCGATGCTGGGCAAGTGGCTTCTGGCCTATCTGTTCTTCTACGGGCTGGCCGTCTTTACGATGCATATTTCGGGCAGCACGGTGATCGCCGTGCTGAGCTACGGCGCGCTGAACTTCATCTGCTTCGTCCTGCCTGTGATGGTTCTGCTGCTGGTACAGCTCTATTTCAAAGGCTTTGATTTCGAGATCTCCAGCAGGATCCTCTGTCTGGCCCCGATCCTCGCGCTGCTGCGGGAAGGGAGGCCGGATCAGACGCTGCTCTGGATCTATGCCGCCGTGGGTCTGGCGCTGACCGCCCTGGCCTGGGTCCACTACCGTTTCCGCCAGGTGGAGCGGGCCGGAGACCCGATGGCCTTCGCCTGGGCCCGCGTTGCCTTCCGTCTGGTTTTCACCCTCGGCTGCGCGCTGGGTCTCGGCTGGATCCTGACCGCCTTTTTTGAAGCCCTGAGCGGAAACGGGGAAGACGGCCTTTTCCCCTTCTACGCCGTGCTTGGCTGCTTCCTGGGCTGGTTTGGCTCCTCGATGATGATTGAGCGAAGCGTCAAGGTGTTCCGAAAGAAAAAAATCTGGCTGGGCTTTGTCGCCTTTGCCGTCGTGCTGCTTGCCGGCGTTCTGGGTCTGAAATATGACGCTCTGGGCTTCCAGCGCAGAGTCCCGGATACGGCAGACGTGGCTTCGGTGATGATCTGGACCAATGGAGATCCGTGGAACGATCCTGCGTTCTGCGACTGCATCACCCTGACGGAACGCGCGGACATTGAGACCGTCCGCGACTTCCACAAGGCCGCGCTGTCCGAGCGCGAACGCAACGACGACGGACTGTACGAGAAGGTACACGTCTGTTACCGTCTGAAAAACGGAAGCACGGTGCGCCGCGCCTACGCGACGGATGAAGAACGCTGCCGCAGTCTTGCGCCAATCTATGCCCGTCCGGAGCTTGCCGCGGCATGGTATGAGAAGGCCCTTCCCAAGTTCTTCCTGCGGGTCCAGCTCTATAACGGCACGGAGGAGATGATATGGGACGGGACCGTCGTCGAATCCGGGGACTACTATTCGCTCAAGCGTTTCAACGACCACGCCGCCCTTCGCAGCGCGATCCTGGCCGACGCGGCGGCAGGACGCCTGCCGATCATCAACTTCATCACCCGGAACTGCCGACCGGGACCGGACGGACAGACGCCCTCTGAATCCCTTCCGTATCTGCCGCCTCACAGCTTCTATCTTGAATTTGAAATCGGCGTCCCTGGCGTAAGAACGGATTACAGAAGCATTGAGATCTGCCCCGAGGCCACCGACACCCTTGCCCTGTTCGATTACGAATCACCCGTCCAATAGCGGAAAACCCGCATCTTCCAGACCAGGGACGGTCCGCGTTCTGCGGGCCGTCCCTACTTGCGGATTGCAGGGAGTTGTGGTATAATGCGCTTTGGAATACCGGCGCAAGGCCGGGCCAAGGGAGGAATACCGAATGGATGAAACAAAAACGCGCCTGCTCGTCGAGGCGAGACACGCGCTTTGCGGCCTGGCCGAACGCTCCGGGGCGGAGCGGCGGACGCAGGCTTTTATTCAGGAATTTCTGCGAGCACACACCGTGCTTGCAGTGGTGGACCGCGGGACGTGGCTCTACGCGAAGCATGACGAGGGCGCGGCGCAGACCGTGGTCGTCCGTGCCGACCACGACGCGGTGCCGACCGAAGACGGAGCCAGGCACCTCTGCGGTCACGACGGGCACACCGCTTCCCTGCTGGGGCTCGCCTGTCTGCTTGAGGGGAAGCGCCTCGGCAAAAACGTGATCCTGCTGTTTCAGCACGCGGAGGAGACCGGCTTCGGCGCGCCGGACTGCTGTGAGCTGTTTTCCTTGGAGGGCCTGACGCCCGAAAACACCCGGATGATCGGCTGCCACAACATCCCCGGCGAGCCGCTGGGAACGGTGCTCCTGCGCCGGGGAACCTTCGCCTGCGCCTCCTGCGGCGTGGAGATCCGGCTCACGGGACGGCCGACCCACGCGGCTTACCCGGAAAACGGACTGAATCCCACCGGGGCGGCGGCCCGTCTGGCGCTGCGGCTTCCGCTGCTCGCCGCCGAGATCGGACGGAAGCACGACTGCATGGCCCTTGCGACCATTGTGGGAATGCGGACGGGCGAACGCGCCTTCGGCGTGGCTGCGTCCGACGGAAAGCTCTGGGTCACGGTCCGGGCGGAGAAGGCTGCGGCCTTCGACGAGCTGAACGAGCTGACGGACCGGGCCGTCCGCGAGACCGCCGAGGCGGAGGGTCTGGAATACTCCGTTGCGCGGACGGAAGTCTTCCCCGCAACGGAAAACGACGAGGCGCTGCTGAACCGTCTGGAGGCCTGCTGCGTCCGGTATGGTCTGCCGTACAAGTATCTGGACGTTCCCTTCCGCTGGTCGGAGGACTTCGGCTGGTATGGCAAGCACGTACCCGCCTGCTTCTTCGGCGTCGGAGCCGGTCCGGATACCGCTCCCCTGCACACCGCAGGCTACGCCTATCCCGACGAGCTGGCCCCGATCACTGCGGAGCTCTTCCTCCGCTTTTTGGACGCCTGAACCGGTTGGCTCAGGCAAACAGATCGTCCATCGCAGCTCTGTCATTGTCCAGCAGCCAGTCATTCAGCCGGTGATAGATGGGGCGAAGGGTCTCAACAGAGGCCGCGGCCAGGTCTGCGCCGCGGTCGTCGTAGACGTGATAGAGGATGGCTGCCTCAGTGCTTGCAAAACAGACGCTCGATGCCAGGAACGGAAAGGCCCCGCCGAGGTCTGCGCAGACGATCTCCCGCAGGAGGCTGTCCGGCATGAAATGCTCCCGGTCCAGCGCCCAATAGAGCTGCGTCACTGCATCCTCCTCGTCGTCAGACCGGGTATCCCGCCGCTCGTGCGGCGGCGGCAAAATGGTCTGGAGCCTGCTCCATGCGGGCGGCTGGGCGTCCCGTTCCGGCGGAAAGCAGTCGATCCGCAGCAGATCGGGCGGCTGCGGCAGGACCCGGTAGATCGCCCCGGCCCGATCCAGAGCGGCGGCGACATAGGCAGGGTTGGCGGTTCTGTCCTTGTCAGATCCCAAAAACGTCGGCACTTCTGCCGACGAGGGGCCAAGCGCAAATCGCAGCGCAACGGGACAGGCATAGAAGACCGGATGGGCCAGCGTCGGGTTTCCGATCTTGGCAAGCAGGGCGTCAAACTGTTCTGAAAGCATGGCGGTTTCTCCTTTTGCGAGTCGCTTGCGGATATCATTTCATTCGATTATAACACAGACCCGATCGCCGGTCAACGAAGCTTTTCCGAAGCGCCGATTCGCCGTCCCCCGGAGCCAAGCTCCGGGGGACGGCGCTCTTTATCGGTCCTCCTTTTTCAGGAAGGCGTCGGTGTAGCGCATGGAAATCACGGCGGCGCGGGCGGTCTCAAAGGGAAGGTTCACGTCGTCCGGCTTGCCCTCGGTGCCGCCGTTGATTGCGCCGACTTCCAGCAGGGTTTTCAGCTCGGGCCGCATCCAGGACGGCGCGTCTGCCAGGTCCGGGATCATGCGCTTTGCCGCTTCGATCCGCCGCGAGACCTCCGCCGGGGTCGCATAATCCCGCAGGAGCTTCTCCACCGTCGCGGTCTGCGCGAATCGCTTCAGCTTTGCCTCCACCTCCGCCGTCTTTGCGTAGGGAGCCAAGAGCTTCTGCACCAGCTCCCGGGTTTCCGCTTCCGTCATATCCTTCCCCTCCAGTTCCTTTTTTACATCGGCGCGGACGTCCGCCATCGTCTTTCCGAATTTCCCGAACCAGGTCAGCACGTCCGCGTGGTCGCTGCCCAGACCGTAGGTCCAGCTGTCGTGGTGGCAGAGGACCGTCGGAACCCTCTGACCCGCGTAGGTCACGGTTCCGTTCGGGTCGATGTCATATTTTTTACAGAGGAAAGCCGTCAGGGCAACGCCCTCCCGGTAGACGTCGCGGAAGTATTCCGCGCTTCGGTACCCGTCGTCGCAGATCTCGAACTGGATCCAGAACGGAGAGCGCTCGACCTCCGGGCTGCCGTTGCACGAGCCATACCGCCCCGTGCCGCAGCCCCAGGGCCGCTGGAGCCAGCCGAGGGTCTGGACCGTGGCGACGGAGCCGTCGGCCAGCTTGCCGATGAAGGCGTTGACGCCCTTTTGGATCTCCACGTGGTTCCAGTCGTTGCCGTACCGGTTTTTCCCGAGCAGGGCGATGAGACTGTCATAGTTTGCCTCGCCCTCCCAGGGCTGGACGTAGCGCTTGAGCCAGGGATTTCCCGCGCCGGTATCATGCCAGAGGACGCCGACGGGCCGTCCGCGCGTGGTGCCGCGGTAGCAGGTGCTGTGCGTCAGGATACAGGTGATCGGCTTCATGGGTTCCCCCCTTCCGGTCAGATTGGCTTCGGTTCATTCTATGCGCCGGGGGCGGTCGCGTGTGCAGGGGTTGACAGAACGAAACCCGGTCTGACGCCGAAGCATCAGACCGGGTTTCGCTTGAGCCAGACAGTCTGGCTATGTGATTTGCTTGTTCAGCATCCCCGCTTGCGGGGGCAATTCGAATCAGCCGAACGGATTCGTACCGCCGCCGAAGGGGATGCCGCCCTGATTCTGGCTGGAGGAATTGCCGGATTGATCCTCCAGGGCCTTTTGAACGTGCTCGCCGATCGTAACGGTCAGCGTCAGCGTCTCGCCCTGACGGTAAACGGTCAGCTCCATTGCTGCGCCGACGCCGCGTTCGGCGATTGCGTCGCTCAGATCGCGGAAGCCCGTGATGGCCTCGCCGTCAACGTGCGTGATGATGTCGTTGGGCTTGAGCCCGGCTTTTTCTGCGGGGCTGTCGGCCTCCACCGACTGGACGGCCGCGCCCTGGGGCAGGCCGTAGCCCTGGCTCTCGGCGCTGACGTCGCCGACCGTGACGCCGATGAACGGCTTGCTGATATAGCCCTTTTCGATGATCGAGGTCACGATGTCGCGCACGTCGTCGATCGGGATGGCGAAGCCGATGTTGTCAATGCTGGCCTCACTGGAATAGGAATTGGAGGAATACTTGGCGTTCGTGATGCCGACGACCTCGCCGTAGAGGTTGAACATCGCGCCGCCGGAGTTGCCGGAGTTGATGGCGGTGTCGGTCTGGATCAGATTCATCGTCACGCCGCTGGATAGGGTGATCGCGCGATTCAGCGCGGAGACGGTGCCCTTCGTCAGTGAGAAGGTCAGCTCGCCCAGCGGGTTGCCGATGGCGACCACGTCCTCGCCGACCTTGAGGGAATCGGAGCTGCCAAGCACGACAGGCGTCAGATTCTGCGCCTCGATTTTCAGGACGGCAATGTCGTTGCTGGCGTCCTCGCCGATCAGCTCGGCTTCGTACTTGCTGCCGTCGTACAGGGTGACGGTGATGGAGTTGGCCCCGTTGATCACGTGCTGGTTGGTCAGGATGTAGCCGTCGGCGGTCAGAATGAAGCCGGAGCCCGCCGCAGCGGAGGTCGTGGGCTGACCGAAGAAGTTGTAGCCGGTGATCTCGGTGGTGATGCCGACCGTGGAATTGACGTTCTTCTCATAGACCTGGGAGGCGGTCATCAGCGTGCCGGTCTCAACGCTTGCGGTTTCGACGGTGGGACGCTCTGCGCTGGATACCAGGATCGTTGCGGTGCCGGACGGAGACGCGGCTCTGGTTCCGGTCTGGGAGCCGTTTCTCATCGCCATCACGCCGCCTGCGCCGACCACGCCGCCAAGCATGGCGCAGACCAGGCTCAGGGCGACGACGCCCTTGCCGAAGCCGTGGGTCTTTTCCCGCTTCTGCTTCTTTTCGGGAATGGGCCGGGAATCCGGAGCCTCCGCTGCCGGGCGCTCGGCATACCAGCGGTAGGTGTGAGCGTACGGGTCAAACTGCGGCTCGTTGACGTGCGTCTGCGCCTGATCGGGCTCGGACGGCTGCGCGTTCACCGGCTCGCTCGCCGGCTCGCTCGCCGGAGCTTCGCCGGCGGCGTTCTGCAATTCGTTCCAATCGAAGGTATCCATATAGAAAGCACTCCTTTGCAGTTGCATTTTTTGTTTACGCTTGCATTATAGCGTCTAAATTTGAACAAGGTTCGATGAAAAAGAAAACTGTTTGTAAACAGTCGTTGACGATTTTCCGCAAAAATCGTCCTGCGCACGGCTTTCGAAAAACCGTGCGCAGGTGCAGTCTGTTTCTATCTTTTGAACGCGATCCGGTCAAGGCGGCCCGTTGGCATATTCGCAGCGGCTGCCGCGGATTCGGGCCGCAGATCGCAGGGAGAGCTTTTTCAACTCCGATATGATCATACCACGGTCGGGGCGAAAAGGGTGACGGATTTGGAAACGCTTCGAAAACAAACTGTGAACACGAATTCCGATGTAGGTTTTTCTCCGGGCGTTCACTTTTTTCAGATGGACAAAAAGGTTTTTATAGCTATTGACTTCTGTAAAATCCATGTTAGAATGATGATGGTCTATTTTTCCCTTCAAATTCCGAAGGCAGATCGCCTTTCAAATGAAAGAGGTATAAAAACTATGAGCAAACGCATCGTCATCGCTCTGGGCGGCAACGCTCTGGGCAAAACTCCCTACGAACAGTTGAAGCTGGTCGAAGAGACCGCCAAGCCCATCGTCGATCTGATCGAGCAGGGTAACCAGGTCATCATCGCCCACGGCAACGGCCCGCAGGTCGGTATGATCAACCTCGGCATGAGCACGGCTGCTGAAGCCGGCGCCATCAAGTCCGACATGCCGTTCCCCGAGTGCGGCGCGATGAGCCAGGGCTACATCGGCTACCACCTGCAGAATGCGATCGGCAACGAGCTGGCTGCCCGCGGCATTCAGAAGGACGTTGCCACCGTCGTGACGCAGGTCCTGGTGGAGGAAGACGATCCCGCCTTCCAGCATCCGACCAAGCCGATCGGCGCGTTCTACGATAAAGAGACTGCTGACAAGATCGTGGCTGAGAAGGGTTATACCTTCGTAGAGGATGCGGGCCGCGGCTATCGCCGCGTCGTTCCCTCCCCCAAGCCCGTGGACGTGATTGAAAAGAACATGGTCAACGCGCTGGTGGATCAGGGCTTCGTCGTGATCACCGTCGGCGGCGGCGGCATCCCCGTCATCCGCAAGGACGGCAAGCTGATCGGCACGCCCGCCGTCATCGACAAGGACTTCGCCTCCGCCAAGCTGGCAGAGCTGGTCCACGCCGACGCGCTGGTCATCCTGACTGCGGTGGACCGCGTGGCGATCAACTGGGGCAAGCCCGACCAGACCTCGCTCGACGAAATGACGATTGCGCAGGCCGAGCAGTACTGCACCGAGGGCCACTTTGCGCCAGGCTCCATGCTCCCCAAGGTCAAGGCAGCGATTTCCTTCGCCCGCACCGGCGGAGAAGCCATCATCGCCTCCCTGGAGAACGCAGGCGCCGCCGTTCGCGGCGAGAGCGGCACCAGAGTGCATCAGTAAGGTATCTAACCGCAGCGATGCACCGGGCGGACCCCAAAGGGTCCGCCCGGTCGCTTTTTCAAGTCGCAGGCAATTTCCAAAAAAAATGCTTGCATTTTCTCTGCCTCTGTGCTATAGTATTGGAGCGATACGGAAGAATCCGAATCGCCCCGATTCATTTGGGCCTTTAGCTCAGCTGGGAGAGCGCAAGGTTCGCAATCTTGAGGTCAGGGGTTCGATCCCCCTAAGGTCCACCATATAGAAGAAATCCGAACTTGAAGCCGGTTGGCAAAGGGTTCGGATTTCTTGTTTTTGATTTCTGGTTATAAACGAGCAGATCGGAGCACTGCTGTAAGCAGGTCATATTTTATTACTTGAGTTCCTTCTCCAGTCCTTTGAATAGATCCGACTTGAAGAAGTCCTCAATTGGCATGTCCAGGCCGTCGCAGAGCTTTTTGATCGTGGAGATCGTGACGCTCTTGTTTCTGCCGCTGACGATGTTATTCACCGTCGATTGTGTCACGCCGCTCATAGTGCAGAGTTTATTGATAGAAATATCCCGTTCCCGGCAGAGCTGGACGGTGTTCACCCCAAGGCGGCAATTGGTCTGCGGAATCGGTGGACGGTGGGACGCACCACCCTCCCCGTGTGGGGAGGGACATTCTCCAGCGCCTCAATGCGAGTCTCCAGATCTATTTCAATCCACCCTCCCCGTGTGGGGAGGGACATTCTCCAGCGCCTCAATGCGAGTCTCCAGATCTATTTCAATCCACCCTCCCCGTGTGGGGAGGGACTGCCGAGAGCCGTCCGCCTAGCCCTGAACAACAATTTCAATCCACCCTCCCCGTGTGGGGAGGGACGTCTGCATCCATTTCTGATTCGCCTTGTCCGCAAGATTTCAATCCACCCTCCCCGTGTGGGGAGGGACTTTTCGGCGGTCTTGAGCCCGGACATGCCCACGTGATTTCAATCCACCCTCCCCGTGTGGGGAGGGATATCGGATCTGGACGCGGCCTTTGCCATAGCGCATATTTCAATCCACCCTCCCCGTGTGGGGAGGGACGCGTGGCGCAGCACGTGACCGCGGCGGAGGCGAAATTTCAATCCACCCTCCCCATGTGGGGAGGGACAAAGGGCACGGGATCTGCCGCTGACGCTTACGCATTTCAATCCACCCTCCCCGTGTGGGGAGGGACCGTCGGCATGGATCATCAGATTTTCAAACAGGTTATTTCAATCCACCCTCCCCGTGTGGAGAGGGACGTCCTACGGAGGCAGCAGCTTCGCCAGAGGCAGACGATTTCAATCCACCCTCCACGTGTGGGGAGGGACTGGACGGATTCCGGCGCGATGTCAAGGCGGCTCTATTTCAATCCACCCTCCACGTGTGGGGAGGGACCCGGCGCTCCTCTTCCAGATCATGCCAGAGAATATTTCAATCCACCCTCCCCGTGTGGGGAGGGACCGCAGTCTACTGATTTCAATCCACCCTCCCCGTGTGGGGAGGGACTCCCGGAGGGGATCGTCGTCCACACGACCGACGCATTTCAATCCACCCTCCCCGTGTGGGGAGGGACCATTTTCTCAAGCTCATATTCGCCGGAAGCGCTATTTCAATCCACCCTCCCCGTGTGGGGAGGGACGACGGAAAATTCGTCGGCAAGAACGGCGCGTATGAATTTCAATCCACCCTCCCCGTGTGGGGAGGGACGTTCTGCGTGGTCAGATCTGTCTTTTCGAACGAATTTCAATCCACCCTCCCCGTGTGGGGAGGGACCGTCTCCTTCCTCCAAACAAAGCGAGACGTTGTAATTTCAATCCACCCTCCCCGTGCGGGGAGGGACGCTGGTACCGTCATACTGGGTGATGGCGGTGTAATTTCAATCCCCCCTCCCCGTGTGGGGAGGGACGCCGACCATCTTTGCAACGTCATCAAGTGCTGCGAGATTTCAATCCACCCTCCCCGTGTGGAGAGGGACGCGGGGACGGCGGGCGGTCGGTGACCGCCCCTACATTTCAATCCACCCTCCCCGTGTGGGGAGGGACGTCGCTCCCGCCTACGGTAACGGCGGCGGGTTTATATTTCAATCCACCCTCCCCGTGTGGGGAGGGACCGAACAGGACTACGCGCAAGCCAAGTTGGATCGGATTTCAATCCACCCTCCCCGTGTGGGGAGGGACAGCGAAAGCGCACAATTTAATCTATAAAGAATTGTACCTTTCGCACAAACGATTTGTTTTTCTTCCTGTTTTTTGGGTATTTATCCGGCAATTGACTTCCCGAAAGCGCTCAGAGAAGGCTTTTGCCCTCTCTCCATACCGGATTTCATGGTTCCGATTTGTGCGAAGCTCCGGGGTGTTTCCTGCACGATTCCACTTCGCACCGCACATGATCGGCCACGCCTCTCTGGGCAAAACCTCCGCCACAGGATTAAACAATCAAAGTGCCTTCCGCCTCGTAGGACGGTTTACATCCAAAATGTTCAATTTTTGTCTGATCGTGATTCCCAAGATAGGAAAAGCCGATGATTCCGGAGAGATTATGGAGCGGAAAGCGAGCGACCTCCTGCTTATCACGGTTGACCACCACATTTTCTCCGTCCAAGCTCAGATATGCGTCCTCACTGGTAACAAAGAGGGTGTTCAAAAGCTTTCTCATCCCACGTCCTCCAATCGCTCTTTGATATATGCCGCAGCGCTGCGCTGCCGGAGCATTCTCGGCAGGCAGAGCTCCTTTATGGAGCAGGCGTTGCAAGCCTTGGTGGGTTTAACCCGAGGAGTGTGTCCCCTCTGCCAAAGCTCTCGCATCTGACTGACGCAAGCTTCAACCTCTGCTCGCAGCTCCGGTGAAAAGCTAACTGCCTTACGGCGTCGAGTTTCTCCGTAAAACACGGCCCCGGATGAAATGTCACAGGCCAGCATCTCCTCCAGACACATAGCCTGAGCGCAGAGCTGCAGCTCGTCAGCACTGTCGGTCCTGGGCGAGCCTCGCTTGTATTCCACGGGAAACGGAAGGTATTGCCCCGCCTCTCCATGGAGGGCTACTCCTTTGGGATCCCGGAGAAATTCTACCACATTGCAAGCGCCGGTGATGCCCAGCCGGGATGAGAACACACGCAAATCTCGCACAATCAGCAAATCTCCCCGCCGCTCTCGAGCGGAGGCGTCGTGGGCCTTCCGGTGGAGGGCTTCACCCTCCACCGTCCGGACATTCTCGGCCACTGATTCTCAATATGGATCAACGCCCACTGCCGCCGGCAGAAACGAAAATGCTGAATCCCGGAGATCAGGAGGTAGTCATCCTCGGCAAACACACCGCACGCCCTCTGGAATCTCTCCAATTTCGACCTCATAATCCGCAAAACTGCGAGCCAGGTCAATGCCGTCCTTTCGGGTGATCTTAACTGCTTCAAACAGCTTGTAAGCAGGTGCGTTGCCGAGTTCCGTGTCATGCTTGAAGATGATAAGCTTGCGGACGGCCATCTTGCCCCGAGCCGCAGAGTGGTCGTGTTCAAACATGTTCAGGATCGCTTCCCAAAGGAGCTCCAGATCTGTTTCAGAGAAACCGGTAGTTTTTCTGGCAAGATTGGCCGAAACATAGCCCTCTGCACGATAAAGGCCATATGGAATAATGTATTTTTGCCCAAACTCAGTATCCTTTTCGACGGCATCCGCCTCGGTAGTAATTGCGATACGAGTGACAGTTACCACCCGGGGATAAACCGGATCGATGCTGCGGGCAAAGCCGAGTTGGACCGGGCCGCGAACCTGACCGCAGTTCAGCGCACCTTTGACAAAGGTCGTCATCACAGCGCCGAAGGTGCGGATATCATAAAAGTTCCGACACATGAAGTCCCGGAGCTTCCGATCCAGGTCCGAATCCTTTTTCTTCTCTTCCTTGAGCTTGTTCGGATTGACGCCGACATACTCACAGGCTTCATTGTCTGAACGATTCAGGGGAAAACCGTCCTTGATGTAGATCCGATACCCGGGCTCGTCTTCCTTTACCACCTCCACATAGTTGCGAATCTTGCGCTTGAGGCAGACGTCAGTCACGATGCCGTACCCGGTCTCCGGGTCCACACGGGGCATATTGCCGGCGTCGGGGTCTCCGTTGGGATTTCCGTTCTCCACGTCGAACAGGATCACAAATTCATAACGGTTTTTAATGGCTTCCATGATTATTCTCCCTTCTTTTCATAGCGTTTTTGTGTTTGATGATAATACCCTATCTGAAATGCGCCTTGTTGCGCAAGGTTCAGTCGTTTTGGATAGGAACTACCAAGTTTATCTATAATTGTCCCCATCATCTTATTATAATAAATTGAAGCATTCTTGTTTGAAGCCTCTATTTTCTTTAAGTGCTTTTGCGCAAGATTCACGAGGGTAGGAAACACAAGCGCAGGGGTTGAGGAAGCAGCGTTATAATACCTGTCCTTGATCGTTGCTTTGATTGCCGGGTTTGCTTTTGATTGGATCTCTTCCATCACTGAGAATAGTCTTCCAAGCTGATATGGGATGCTGTTGCTTTCCGGATTAAGTGCCACTGTTAAGACCTCCTTTTCAGGCATGTCAGGATGTTTATTTTTTAAATAATAAGCTTTTACGATTGCCGCTTTTTGATATCCAATATTACACTCCGCTCGGATGCGCTGTTCCACTGCGTGAATTAAAGTGGTCGGATATGGAGCCCCCGTCAAAATCGAGCGAAGTAAATCGCCCGCAAGGTGCGGAGATGCAGTTTTGCTTTTTGACTTTGGATTAACTGTTTCCGCCAGAAGCCACTTCAGCGGGATCGTTTCGTATTTCTCAAAAGCCGGCTTCACAATTCGCAGCCGTTCATGATGTTCCTCGATGTGCTTGAGAAAACCGCCAAAGCTGTTTTGCAGGAAGAATCGCACGGAGAGCCTTGCCGCATTCGGTGCAATTCCCAACACGTAGAAGCGCATATCCGGGTCGAGGCTCGTCTCATCCCATTGAAAGCGTCGACCCTTGGAGATGCTGTCGACCGCCGCACGTAAAGCTGCTTCACCGGCACTGTCGTCTGCTCCCATCATAGCCTGCATCGTCAGCGCCTGATAAGCCGTTTCTCCGCTTTCCGCCCAGCAAAGGACCCTGGTATCTCCGATGCTGACCCGATTGTTCCAGTCTGCAGTCAGATAATTCAGCGCTGTCGTATAGGCAAAGGCGGCATACGCCCCCACAGGAGCATTATAGTTCTGTTCCCGATCATAAGATTCAAACGCCTGTGCGTTGAAGGAAACCAGCGCCGCACCGCTGGGTTGCGCGCCTTGAATCCCCTTAATGGCAGAGTGGATCGGCGGAATCACGGTATCTTCTCCTGTAACGAGACAGCGCATTACGGTTCCCTCCTCTGAGGTATCGTAGTGCCGCTGCCAGGCTTTCCGGACCTCCGGGTCCTCTGAGACAGGCACTCCGTCATAACAAAACAGCAGATTGCATCCACTGGTCAACTCCTGCCAAAGGGGGGCTGTTTCTGGATTTGTAGGTCCTTGTTCTGGCGTCCATCGGTCAAAAAACCTGCATACTGCCTGTGACGCTTTTGATTCAAGCGGACCAAGAATCGTCTTATGCAGCGCTTTACTCGCCGCAAAGCACTCCGCAGTACGTTTTGGCTTTCCCTTTTGGTCCGCTCCCAGAAAATATCCGGAATTATCCCAAAGGAAGATTGGTTTGATCGCAGCTCGTCCAGTAGCCCCAAGCGGCAAACTAAGGACTCTTGGGATCAACTTGCCGCTTTTTCCGTTTTCCGGCTCTCGCAGAAGAGAATATACCTGAAATATGGTTCCGTCCGCGTTCAGGTCGATGGCATAGCTGACTTTTGCAGGACCCCAGCCTGGACGAGCCACAAGACCTTGCTCCGCAAGCTTTTCGTAATAGGAGGTTAACGCTTGCAGGATCATCTCAGCACCTCCCTGCTCGCAGGATCGGGAATCTCCAAAATTCCATCCTTCAATACTGCCCGGAAGAACATTGGCCGGATTTCCGTACTGTCTGAATAGTCCATGTCGTAAAGCATCAAGCCAAGGTCCCGATTATCACGAATCGTTGGAACTGTATTCCCCGGCCACCGCCGAAACATTGCCGGAAACTCTCTGGTACCGAAGCATGGTTGATGGTAACACTGGCCCTTATCCAAACGTCTTTTCATCATTTCCTGGAATTTTCCGGGATTGTCCGCAGAAGTCGCATTGGCAGTCATTTCAAAATGCGCCTCAATTACATAGTGAACATCCTGCAATACCAATGCAGCACGCTGCTGGATATCCTCCGAAGTATAAAGGCACAATTCTCCCTTGCCGCCGTTTCTCACTGTTCGTACTTTTGAACCGGAGATCTTGCTTTTACATTCGTTTCTGCGAATATTGGTAAAACGAATTGGAGAGAGCACGTAAATCCTGTCTACGACCCACTTCATGCCCGGATGCCAGAACACGGCATCCAGTATCCCCCGGGCTGCAGATGGCGTTATTACGTCATAACTGACCCGCTCAACCTTCAACTCCGGACGGGAAAAGCAACCGTAAGCACCCCAAACTTCCATGAGAACAGACATAGGCTTCACCTTCCTTTCTTACACATAATAGCGGTCTATATCTGGTTCGGCATTTGGCTGCAGTCCAAATGCCGGATCATACAACGTGCCGTCTTCCAAGATTCCGTCCCCCGACGGAAGTATCGTAACAGCTCCGCAGTCTCTCAATGCTTTAAGATGGTTTGGATAGACATTCACACCATACTGTCCCAACTTGCGAAACAGATTTCTCGATACTTGACCGCATCTGAGCTGTGCAATCAAGGCCTTGCTTTCCTCTGTTTGAATGTAAACGGTGTACGTCATACTGTCAATCAAGTGGAACCGGTCTGCGATTTGCGCAAACGGAAACATACAGCCGTTGATTCCACGTATAAATGCCTCCAGAATGTGCCCTTGATCCAACGCCTCCGAGCCCTTCAAAGTCCGCAGAAATTCAAAGTATGCTGAAACAGCTTCCGGCTGATCCAAATCCTCATGCTTTTTTATGATCCGGTTCGTCGCATCAATGTTCTGTCGGATCACCCGAGGGGCATTTTCCGGAAGTGAAAACACGGTCACCACGCTCTCCTCTGCTGCGTTTCTCCCCTCCCGGTTACAGCGACCGGCAGTTTGCAGAACGGAATCAAGCCCAGCGATTTCCCGGTAAGCTCTCGGAAAATCCACATCCACTCCAGCCTCGATCAAGCTGGTGGAAATCACCCGGCAGGGCAGGCCGTCTTTGAGACGCTGACGGATTTCTTTCAAAAGCCGCTTTCGGTCTGTTGGGCAAAGCAGCGTTGTCAGGCAAAATCGACCTTCTTCCGGAAGCAACTGAGCAAGATCTGAGGCCGTCTTTCTCAAGTTGACGACACACAGAACCTGTTGGTTCTTCCGGATCCGTTCGCTGAGATCTTCCATGGATACTGCACCAATTCGTTGAATGGTTGTACGCCGGAATGCGGAAAACAATCGATCTCTGTCCGGAAAAATCTCTGTTGTTTTCAACCCGTAGTCCAGGAAAAGCGGTTCCAGCGCAGGCTGCGTTGCCGTACAAAGAAGCGCGGTCGAGCCGTAATGCCGTATCAACTCGGCTATCGCAAATACGCATGGTTTTAAGTTCGGAAGCGGCAGCATCTGTGCCTCGTCGAATACGATCACGGAATTGGTCAGGTTATGCAGCTTCCGGCATTTGGAGCTCCGATTGGCGTAGAGCGATTCAAAAAATTGAACCGCAGTGGTTACAACAATCGGCATATCCCAGTTTTCTGAGGCAAGAGCCAACTGTTGATCTGTCTCCGAATCATCAAACAGGACGCCACTGTGGTGTTCTAAAACACATGCCTCGCCAAGCACCTTTCGGAAAATGTCGGCTGTCTGATCTATAATAGAGGTATAGGGGATCACGTAAATCACACGATCCATCTCGTGATAAACGGCATGGCGAAGGGCAAAGGCCAGAGAAGCCAGGGTTTTTCCGCCTCCTGTGGGAACCGTCAGCGTATAAAGCCCTCTTGGATCCTCGCCGGCTCTTCGACACGCATCCAAAACGCCGCACCGCATTTCGTTCAGTTCACCTTGCGGGGGATAAAAACGATCCGTATAGGCATTCAATCGGGCTTCATTCTCCCGCAGATCCCATTCTGTTCTGCGATCAATCTGAGGGTTCATAAACAGCTCTGTATCCAAAAAGTCCGCATCCACTAAACAGGAGAAGAGCATTCTCGTATAAAACTGCCATACCAAAGGATCGGGAGCTTTACAGAAGTCAGGCGCCCCTCCGGAAGGAAGACGCAGCCACTGTTTCCATGCAGAACAGTCCGGAAGATCCTTGCGTTTCAGTCGCCCGGCAAGCGTGCTTTCATTGCTGGTTGCCGTTTTCATATTTCCGCCGTCCGGCAAACCGCCGTGATGGCCTGCAACTGCAAACGCGACAGGCAGGTTATCACATGCTGCTTGAGCTCCGGCCGTGGAATGGTCAACATGCAGCGGCAGTTCCGGGTGAAGAATATGCGTTCTGAAGGCCTCTGAGGCTTTGCCAATGTCGTGTAAAAGCGCGGCAAGGGAGGCGTCTTTTTCTGCATGAAACGGCGTTGAAAAGGATACAGCCAGTTTTTCTGTTCCTCGCAAATGCTCCAACACCGTTTGAATCACAAGCTGACTGCTCTCGCAACGAATATGAGCAGGATAACGCTTTTCATCCATAAACAAAACCTCTCGCTTTATAAAATCGTCTATTATATGCTTATCATATCAGAGTATATCCAAGAAGTCAACAAAATTCATAGATTAGGAAATGTAAATAATCTTGCTTTTTCACGGCGTTTTTGTTATAATGCAAATGTGTTAATCACGTTAACGCTGTCGCTTTATTATAGCGTGGATTGAAATTTAGAATAGGATATGTATGGGAAGGGTGCGCACCGGCGCACCCTATCTCATTTCCGTTTGCTTGAGGCAACAGTTTACGTCCAATTGCCAGCACGATAAATAACGCTGATAACCTCCGGCCTGCACCGAAAGGCTATCATTTTCCCTGTCCTATAAAAGGTACATATTTCGGGAAAGCACGCAATTGTTGCCGACAACGAACCAGTCCTATCGGCTGCCGACAGCAGCATTTTTCAGTGCTTCTTTTTGTATCCAAGCAGATTCATCACGACGCTTTTATATTAATATCTTGAAATATTCCATGATTTGCTTAAAATATCCTGGGCCAGGCCGCAGGTGTTGCGGAGGTTGGAGGGTTCGGTTTCCCAATTCTGGAGGCAGCGGTAGTAGTGGAGCTTCATGTCGTCCGTCAGCATATAAAAAATTGGCTCCGCTGAACAAAAAGGCAGCCGTCGGGGCATCCTCCGCAAGGAAGGTGCTTCGACGGCTGCAATCATCCGCTCAAAATGGTATTGGTATGAAACCGGAATTTATCGGGCTTGCCGCTCAGGAAACGGCAGGCTTTTATCATTGAGGCCGGTATTCAGATAAGAATATACCCTCGGAATCCGCGCACGGAATAGTAGGAATCCGCGCCGTTGTGAAAAGTGAACACGGTATCGTAGCGCCGCTCGCAGAACAGCGCGCCGCCCTTGCTGCGGATCTCATCCGGCGTAGCGATCCAGCTCGACGTTTTCAGATCAAATGAACCGAGCGTTTGCAACCTGCGATAGAGTTCCTCCGTCATCATCGAAACGCCGATTTCTTTCGCTTTTCGTTCGGCGCTGCCGGACGGCGGGTTTTTGGTACGGCTTTGCAATGCGATTTCGTCATAGCACAGGCTTCTGCGTCCTGCGGGCGATTCCTTCGCGCAGTCGCAGAAAATGAGTTTTCCCGTCTTTGCATCATAGCCGATGGTGTCCGGCTCGCCGCCGCTTTCCTCCATCCTTTGCAAAACCGCGACGGCATCGGGGACCTCTCGCAGCCGACGCTCCACCTCGGACCATTCCAAATCCGGATGCAGTTCCTTATGTTCTGAAAATCTCGCTTTCAGGATTTCCAGCATCATGCTCACCTCTTCAAATCCATTATCATTACTGCGCTGTCAATCAACTTACTTTTGAAAAAACGGCGCATTTTTTCGCGGGTTTTCGTTGCAGAGAAGCAGCGGTTCGAACGCTGCGGAGTCCGTTCAGTTCATCGCGTTGAAGGCCTCGTATACCGCGTCGAAGTACTGCCTGGAGATCTTCACGCGCAGGTCGGAGCGATCAAAGGACGCGTCGGTGCGGGAAATGGCGGAGACGTTCGTGATATTGATCAGCTTGCCCCGGGCGCACTGGATGAAGCGCTCCGGGAGCTGCTCGGTCAGGTCCTTCATGGTGGTGCGGAGGATGTACGTTTTCGTGCGGGTGGTCACGATGGCGTAATTTCGTTCCATCGAAAGCATCAGAATATCATCATAATCCAGCCGATGCTCGGTGCGGTCAGCATGGAAGCAGAAAACGCCGCCGGACTGGAACCGGAGCTTGCGGGCGGCGCGGTCCAGTACCTCGCGGAGCTCCGGGCCGAGGATCGGCTTGCAGAGGAAGTCAAAGGCCTCAATGCCGTAACCGGCGCGGATATAGCCGTGGTTGCTGCTGGTCAGGACGAAAAGGCAGCCCTTCGGAAGCAGCCGCCGCAGCTCCGGGATCAGCTCGACCCCGCTTTGCTCCGGCATCATGACGTCCACGAAAACCAGATCCGCACGGAGCCTTCCGCTGCCCGCGTCGGCAAGCGCGGTCGGACCGTCGGAATAGCAGGCGATCCGGGCGCGGTCTCCCCGGGCGGTGCAGGATTCCGAGACCGCCCGCCGAAGCGATTCAAGATCCTGGGGCAGATCGTCGATCAGCGCGATATCAATCGTCATGTGCGCTCCCCTCCTCTATCGCAGGGAGAAGCAGATCGACCGTGAAGAGGCCGTTCTCCCGGCGCAGATTGAAAATGCCGTTGTGCGCCGCCACGATGGATCGGATCCGGGGCAGGCCGAGGCCGCCGGAAAGCGCCTCCTCCGGGACCAGGCCGTCCGTGGTGTTGCTGACGCAGAGGCTGAGCATCCGCGCCTTTCGCTTGCAGGTGATCTTGATCTCGCGCTTCGCCGCCGGGAGCACCGCGCAGGCATTGGCGGCATTGTCGATCAGATTGCCGAACAGGGACACCAGCTCGACCTCGGACAGACCGGTTTTCCCCCAGCCGAAGGCGACCAGGCGAACCGGGATCTGCCGGGCTTCGCAGGCCATGAGCTTCGAGGCCAGAAGGGCGTCCAGGAAGGGCTCGCCCGTCACAGCGTAGTGGTCCACCGCGCCGTATTCGGCGTGGTAGTCGGACATATACTGCCGCAGCTTTTCCAGATCGCCGTCCCGGGTCAGGGCGGCGATCACGTTCATGTGGTTGGCGTAGTCGTGCTTGATCTGGCGCACAGAATCAGAGATGCGGATCAGATCCTCGTTGTACTGCTTTTCACGCCGCAGGGCGGCGGCCTCGGCCTCCGCCGCCGCGAGCCGTTCCCGGTCTGAGCCCAGCATGGCGATCAGCGCCCCGGCGTCGAGCAGGCACAGGAACAGGATGCAGGCGATCCAGGCGCGGGAGGCTTCCGCGAGCTTTGCGGTCTCCGGGCGGCGGAGCAGGACCAGGGCGGCGGCGCAGAGCAGGGCGAGGCCCAGAATCACGGCGTTCTCGCGGGCAGACAAGCCCCGGAAGGCGGAGCGGCTGCGCCGCAGGGCAAGCGTCAGCCCGGCAAAGAGCAGGAGGGGCAAATGCGCTGCGCCGAAGCGGAACAGAGAGCGGTTCAGTCCCTCGGCCCGCGCATAGGTCGGCACAGCGTCCAGCACGGTTGCGCAGAACAGAGCACAGCAGATCATCAGCAGGGCAGCCCCAAGTCCCCAGAGGCCCCGCCGGGCAGGAGGCCCGCCGAAGCAGACCAGAGCAAAGGCCGGGTAGAGCAGCAGGCGGGTCGGGAGCGCTGCCCACGTTGGCACGCGGGCGGTCCCACAGAGCCAGAGCGCGGCAGCCAGCAGCGGCAGGCAGAGGCCAAGAGCCGATCGGCGCCCCGCAGGAAAGGCCGACCGGAGCAGCAGGGTCAGCAGACCCGCCTCAGCGACTGCACCGACGATTCCCCAGAGCGTATAGATCCCCTCCAAGTCACGACGCCTCCCTTCCGCTGATTTCGGTACAATTATAGCATATTGAACTTGGAATGGAAAGAGTAAGTTTTCCCCCGCGCTGCCGCTTCGTCCCAGAAATCAACCGTTTCGTCCCAAGGTGCTTGACAATTATCTCATGCCGTTTATGATAATAATAGTGATTAAATAATGTGAGGTGAATTCTAATGGGCTTGTAGATACCGTTGATTGTATATTCGTTGGATTCCCAGAATTCAAAGGAGTAAAAGGAGAACTGCTGACTTATGCGAAAAAAACGTTTGCTTCATTTTGTTCGTTACGCGATCCCATCCTATAAGCATTACAGGGCGGCTACGACGATTATCCTGTTGGTGTTTTTCTTTTACTCCGCGATCCTGTCTTTGATCCTCTATTTCTCCGGAACGGATACGATCAGCGGCAGGCTGATGGATTCCATCCCGATCGAGCTTGCCTATCGGAATTCACACTATTACGGAAATCAATTTGACCCGAATCAGCAGGACGATCATTTCGGAACAGAAGCGGAGTACTTTGAGACTTATGTGGACGCGATGGAAGCCCTCTGCGCGGACGAGGCGCTCTCTTACGGCAGCTATAATCTGACCATTTCCCTTCGCGCGAAGAACTATTTCCCGGTCGGGCGGAAGCGCGATACGCAGGCCGACTTGTACAATGAGATGGAGCGGGTCGAATACGAGCTGATGGGCGCTGGGGAGGACGGCGAACAAACCTCCGACGGTTCCCTTGCGGATCAACTGATCTCCACAAATCTCGCGGGGATCCGTTCCCTTGATTTCTTTGACCACAACAATATCCAGATCCTCGAACGCACGGAAGCGCCGTGGAGCGACCGGAGCGTCTTCGTCCCGGATGCGGCGGAGATTTTGGACGAACACGGAGATTATCGAAAGGTCAGACTTGGGGATCAGATCGAGATCTACGACGCCGCCAATGACATTCTTTATCGGACCTATACCGTAGATGGAATCTACCGCCATCTTGACAAGTTTGATTACAGCTACGGCTCGGACGCATCCTTTATCTATACCGGCGCGCTTTACGTTTCCAATTCCGGCCTGGGTCAAATCCTACAGACGTTGGTACAGGAACGGACGAAGCTGGATGAACGCTTCCAGCTCCACGGAGCCGAGAAGCCGCAGATTCGGTCTGTGGTCTTTCAGGTGGGTTCGTACCAGGACTATCCCGCCTTCCATCAAAAAATGAAAGCCGCCGCGGATCGGCTTGCGGCCTGGGCAGTCTCGAACGCGAAACCGAACCCAAAGCTGGAGATCCAGGAGCCTCGGTATTTGAAGCTGGCGGATTCGATTCGGGAGACGGCTTCCCTCTACCGGGCGATCTTCCTGGCGGTGGACGCGATGCTTCTGCTGCTGATCGGCGGCCTGTCCTGGTATCTGATCTCGCGGAAGAAAAAGGAGATTTTCGTCTTTTACTCCATCGGAATGAAAAAACGGCAGATCGCCGGTCACTACTGCGGATATTACGTGCTGCTGGTCCTGCCTGCGGCCATTCTGGGGACGATGCTGGGGTATTTTCTGAATCTGCTGCTGAGCATCAAGATCGCCCGGGATACCGTGGCCCTGCAGGAGGAGCTGCTTCGCTTTTCCAACAACGGCCAGGCGGTTGCCCGCTCCATCGACGCGGCGATTCGAGCCTACGACGTGGGTCCGGCGGCGATTCTGGGCGGCGGAGCGGTCACGGTTGCGGTGACGGCGGCGGTCACAGCCGGAATCGTGCTGCTGGCGCTTGCCTTTCTCCTGCGGCGGCAGCCCCGTGACTTCGTGCGAGGGGAGGGTCTGTGATGCTGAAACGAATCGGTTTGAATTTCCGGCGAAACTGCGGCTGGACCCTGGAACGGCTTGGCCTGTTTCTCGTGCTGCTCTTTTTCCTTGCCGTCTCGATTTTGATGCGCACCGTGACCGCCCTCGTCAATGAGGAGCTGATCGGCGCCTCCGACCTCTACGTCAGCGTGTCAACACAAACCAATAACGAACTCAACAAGTGCGAGAACCTTGCAGAAGCGGAGGAGCATCTGCGTCAAAACGCCGCGCTGTTCCGCACGCTTGCCGCCGGGGAGGGCGTCATCTATGCGGACCGTCCCATCACCTTTTCCGGCGTTCTGTCCGTTTCCAAGCCCTGCGAACCCGGCGAAGCGTCGCTCCTGACCGGCGGCCGCGCTTACTTCGTTGAAAAATCCGTCGCTGAAAAGTGCAAATCAAAGCTGTGGTACGCCGCACAGGACAAGCCCGACGAGGAGGCCTGGAAAAAGCAGGTCTGGCTGGAGGAAATGCGGCTATTGACCAACAGTCAAATGAACTTTCAATGCACCTGCGCCGGAACTCAACTGGAGATGTATCTGGGCAACGTCGTTCTGACAGAGGGGAGGACGTTTACGCAGGCGGAGATCGACGAAGGGGCTCCGGTCTGCGTCGTTCGGAAGGGTTACGGCATCTTTGAGAACAACGAGTTTACGCAAATTTCCATCGGAGACACCCTGCCGGTGTCGGTCTATCTGCTGGACGAGGATCAGCAGACGAGGAAGGCTGAAACCAGAGAGTTGACGGTGATCGGCTTCTACGAGAACGCGGACCCGGAGGCGATCCAGCTATCGGCATACCTTGTCGTCCCGGAAAAGCAGTGGTTGGAGCTGTACGGATTCGGCTGCGGTTTTTTGGAGCAGAACCGCGACGCTGATTATCTGGACGGCGAACAGTTCAAGCAGGTCGGCGCAAACGCTATGGTCTTCCAGTTTGACCGTCTGGATTCCCTGGAGGCCTTCATCCGCCGGCTGGAGAACACGCCGGAGTACGGAGCCGGGAGCCTGCAATACTTTGCCAACGTGGACGATACGGTGAATATGCTCTCGGAGTTCTACGGCGTGGCAGAGAGCTTCCGGTCGGTCTCCGCGATCTTCGGTCTGCTGGCCGCGGCCTTTGCGGTGACCCTCGCCGTGCTCGACGCCTTCTACCGCCGCCGGGAGCTGGCGATCCTGCAGTCCATCGGCGAATCCGGCGGGCGGCTGACCCTGCAGTTTTCGCTGGAGACCCTGCTCCTGCTCATCCTCGGCTGGGCCGCGGCCATCCCGGCAGCGCTCCGGGCGGTGCGGGCGGCGATCCCCGGGCTTCTGCGGCAGACCGCGCCCACCGAAAACCCCTTCGCCACTCTCAGCGAGAACATCGAGATGGTTACGCTCGACGCCGACCGCGTCTGCGAGCGCCTGTCCTACAGCAGGCAGGATATCATCTTCTTCGCCCTGTTCACCCTCGTGACGGTCCTGTTCTGCGCCGCCGCGGTCCATATCTGCACCAGGCGCTTCCACGTGCGGACCCTGCTGAATCATTGATCGGAGGAACAAGAAAATGAGCAAGAAACTGGAAGTCAGAGACCTTTCCTACAGCTATCCCGACGGCGAAGGCCGCCGTGTGATTTACGAGGACGCCAGCGTCGGCTTTGAAACCGGGAAGTTCTACGCCCTGACCGGCGACTCCGGCTCCGGCAAGACCACCTTCCTCTACGTGATCGCCGGGCTGGATACCAACTACGGCGGCTCGGTTCTGCTGGACGGCAGGAACATTCAGGAGATCGGCCTTTCGAGCTACCGGCGCAACTGCGTTTCCATGATCTATCAGAACTTCAATCTGATTCCCTATCTGAACGCGCGGGAGAATCTGGAAATCGCGCTGGACATTACCGACAACGAAACAGACCGCACCCGGGACGGCGTGACCCGCCAGCTCAAGGACGTGGGGATCACAGGCAAGAAGACGAAGCTGAAATCCTCCGTGCTCTCCGGCGGCGAGCAGCAGCGGGTGGCGATCGCCCGCGCGCTGGCGACGGGCAGCGATTTCATCATTGCCGACGAGCCGACCGGCAATCTGGACGCCCACGCCTCGGACCAGGTCATCGCGATCTTCAAGCGTCTGGCCCACGAGGACGGAAAGTGCGTCATCATGGTCACGCACAACGAGCGCCTGGCGGCGGAAACCGACGAGTGGTTCGAGATCGACCAGGAAAACCATAAAATCATCCCCAAGCGGCAGACGCCGCCGGAAGCATAGCTTGCGCCTGTCATACAAGAAGGGCCGCCCTGCGGGGCGACCCTCCTTGTATTAAGGATCTGGAGGATTGGTGCCGGGCGGCTCAGGTACGCAGACGCTTCCGGGAGACCAACCTGGCCCAGATTGGTCGGCCATATCCCGGCATAATGGACCTTTACATTGACGAAGCAAACCTGTATAATAGAATGTGGCTCTACACCAAGCAGTTTGACTGGGAGAAGATGTGGGCCATTGCCGATCATATCACGGACGAAGCCGTCATCCGCGCCAAGGCCGAGGAAATTCTGAACACCTTTGACATCGAAGGCGGCGGGACGGCCGCTTCAAGTTCGTCGCGGCTGAGGGCGTGAACGAGGATGGCCCTATCTTTACCTTCGGAGACACCAATATGCGCACCCGTTTTACCTGCGGCGCAAGGGAATTCTGCGACAGGTGGAGCGAGGCCGGCCCCACGCACCACATGGCTGCTGCGTCGGGCCGCTGGATCGACACCATTTTGAAGGTGGCAAAGATCTTCAACGTCCCTGTGGACGTTATTACGAGATAAAGGAAGCGTATTACAATGAAAGACATTCTCACTTCCCCGGAAATCGTCGAATTGGTCCGGACCCTCACCAACATGTACGCCCACGGCTGGGATGAGCGCAACGGCGGCAACGTGTCCGTCCTGCTGGACGGGGCGGAGCTGGCGGAATACCTGGATCTGAGCGCCGTCCTCCGCACCATCCCCACGGGCTTTGCGGCCCCGGAGCTGGAGGGCAGGTACTTCCTCGTCACCGGCACCGGCAAGTATTTCAAGAACGTGCAGTATGACCCCGCAAACAATCTCGGCATCGTGCGTCTGACCGAGGGCGGCACGCAGGCGGAGCTGCTCTGGGGCTTCACCGACGGCGGCAGGTTCACAAGCGAATTCCCGGCGCACATGATGTCGCACGTGGCCCGGATGAAGGTCGATCCCAAGAACCGCGTCGTCATGCACTGCCACCCGGCGAATCTGCTGGCTATGACATACGTTCACGATCTGGACGAGGTGAAGTTCACCCGCACGCTCTGGCAGATGTGTACGGAGTGCATCGTGGTCTTCCCGGACGGCGTAAACGTCCTGCCCTGGATGCTCTGCGGCACGAACGAGATCGGCGAGGCCACGGCAAAGAAGATGGAGACCGCCCGCCTGGTGGTCTGGGCCCAGCACGGCATCTACGGCGCGGGCAAGGATCTGGACGAGACCTTCGGCCTGATCGAGACCGCCGAAAAAGCCGCGGAGATCTGGATGAAGATCGCCCACCTGCCCATCGTCAACACCATCTCCGACGAGGCGATGCATCGGCTGGAGGCCCACTTCGGCGTCAAGGCAAGGGAAGGATACCTGTCATAGGAGAATTCTGCAAGCAGAAGGTGAATCAACATGGAATGGATCGTTCTGGGGCTGTTTTGCGCGGCGCTGGTGCTGGGGATCGTTTTGGACGTCTCGATGCTCTGGGCGCTGGGCTTCGGGCTGCTGCTCTTTTGGGTTTACGGGCGGCGCAGGGGGTTTTCCTGGCGGGCGCTCGCAAAGATGACCTGGGAGGGCGTAGCGACGGTCTGGAAGATCCTGTTCACCTTTCTGCTGATCGGTGTGATGACCGCCCTCTGGCGGGCGGCGGGAACAGTTCCCTTTCTCGTCTGTCAGGCCTCCAAGCTGATCCGTCCGGGGGTCTTTCTGCTGATGAGCTTCCTGCTCAACTGCGGCCTCTCCGTGCTGACCGGAACCTCCTTCGGCACGGCGGCCACGATGGGCGTGATCTGCGCGGCGATGGGTACGGCAATGGGCGTCTGGCCCGTGCTCACCGGCGGAGCGATCCTCTCCGGCGTCTTCTTTGGCGACCGCTGCTCCCCGGTCTCCACCAGCGCCTTATTGGTGGCGGCGATCACAAAAACGAACATCTATGACAACATCAAGGCCATGCTCCGCACGGCCTTGCTTCCGTTTCTTCTGACCTGCGCGATCTACGGCGCGCTTGGTTTCTCGGTGCACGGGACCGGGGCGGGTCTGGACCTGCAGGCCGTGTTCGCCGGGAGCTTCCGGCTGCACTGGACGGCGTTGATCCCGGCTGCGGTGATCCTGATCCTGGCTGCCTTCCGGGTCAACGTGCGGCTTGCGATGACAGCCAGCATTCTCTCGGCGCTGCCGGTCTGTCTGTTCTTGCAGGGGATGCCGGTGCGGGAGGTTCTGCTCTCGGCTCTGCGGGGCTTCACGCCCGCCGACCCGGAGGCCGCCGCCCTGGTCAGCGGCGGGGGAATTCTCTCCATGCTGAACGTCAGCGCCATCGTCTGCCTGTCCTCGTCCTATTCCGGGCTGTTTCAGAAGACTGGCCTGCTGGACGGCTGCAAGCGCGGTGCGGCAAGGCTGAACCGCGCTCTGGGGCGGTATCGGGCGACGGCTGTGGTCTCGATCCCGGCCGGTATGGTGGCCTGCAACCAGACCCTGGCCATCCTGCTGACGGAGCAGCTCTGCCGGGACCACTACGAAAACAAGGGTGATCTGGCTCTGGATCTGGAGGACAGCGCTGCGATCACCTCGCCGCTGATCCCCTGGTGCATTGCCGGAGCCGTGCCGCTGGCAATGGTCGGCGCACCGCGAACGGCCCTGCTGCTGGCCGTCTATCTCTGGCTGATCCCGCTTCTTCGCAGTCTGCGCAGACGGGCGTGAGCAATATGCAGGAACTCCCTGCGCGGAAAACCGCGCAGGGAGTTCCTGCATCATCGTGTTTAGTCGTCCAGCAGGGATCGGATCTCCGGGAAAATCTCCAGACTGCGGCGCAGAATGCCGTGCATATGGGCAATAGCGATGCCGTAGTTGACGATGGGCACGCCGGCTTCGACTGCCTTCCGGATGCGGCTTTGCATCTCAGCAGGGTTCAGGACGCAGCCGCCGCAGTGGACGACCAGGGCGTACTGCGTCAGATCGTCCGGGTACTCTCCGCCGGAGGTGAAGCTGTAGATCGGCTTGACGCCGGTGAAGCCCTCGATCCAGCCGGGCATCTTGACCGTGCCGATATCGTTGCACTGGCGATGGTGCGAGCAGCCCTCGGAGATGAGGACGCGGTCGCCGTCGCGGAGCTGTTCGAGCTTTGCCGCGCCGCGCACCAGCTCGGCCAGGTCGCCGCGATAGCGGGCAAAGAGGATGGAGAAGGAGGTCAGCGGAACGCAGGTCGGCACGAGCTTTGCGACCTTGCCGAAGACCTGGGAATCCGTCACGACCAGAGCGGGCGCCTCCTTCAGGGCGGCAAGCGTATCCGCCAGCTCGGTATCCTGACAGCAGACCGCCGTACAGCGGGCGTCCAGAACGTCGCGGAGGACCTGCTGCTGCGGGAGGATCACGCGGCCCTTGGGGGCTGCCTCGTCGATGGGCATGACAAGGACCACGACGGAGCCCGGATCGAGCTTGTCCGCAAGGACCTTCTTGTCGGTTTGCAGGCTCTTTGCGAAGGCTCCGAGCTTTTCCTTGAGGGCGTGAATATTCTCGCCCGTCGCCGCGCTGACGTAGATGGACGCTTCATCGAGGGCGGGGCGGTCGGTCAGGGTATCCGCCTTGTTCCAGGCGACCACGAAGGGCAGCTTTTTGGCCCGGAAGAGATCGAGCAGCTCCCGGTCCAGGGCGGAGAGACCGACGCCCGCGTCCACGACGAGGACGGCAATGTCGGTCTGGGCCAGCATCCGGCGGGCGCGCTGGATGCGCTTTTCGCCCAGCTCGCCCTCGTCGTCCAGGCCGGGGGTGTCGATGATGACCACGGGGCCGAGGGGCAGGAGCTCCATTGCCTTTTTGACCGGGTCGGTGGTGGTGCCCTTGACGTCGGAGACCACGGAGAGCTCCTGACCCGTGACGCGGTTCACGACACTGGATTTTCCGGCGTTGCGCATACCGTAGAAGCCGATGTGGATTCTGTCCGCAGAGGCGGTATCGTTCAGGCTCATGGGGACCTTCCTTTCTTGTTCAGGCGTGGGGACGGCTCCCCGCAGGGAGCCGTCCCGGGCGGATTCAGCGGACGACGACCTCGCCGGCGGAGGCGGGCGGGGCGAAGATGGAGTTCGCCTGCTCCGGGGTCAGGGTGACGCCGAACACGTCGCGGTAGTATTCAACGGTACGCTCGACCACGTCGATATCCGCAAAGAGTTCGGGATAGGCGGACTTGGCGAGCCAGAGCAGGGTGATGGGCGTATCGACGCCGGGCGTATAGCTGCGGTACATGCCGAGGGGCATCTTATAGACGCGCTGGTTCTTGACGGCTTCGATTTCGCTCCAGTCGTAGTTGCCGATCTCGTTGGTGTAGAGGGTCTCGGGAAGCGCGGTGTTGAAGTTCGTGATGAAGATCAGGGAGGGGTTCCAGGCGTAGATCTGTTCCATGTTGACGGCAACGGAGTTGTCGTTTTCCAGCTCATAGGCGACGTTCTTCGCGCCGATGGCTTCCGCCCACCATTCGCCGAAGAACTTGCGGCCGGAGGTGAGGATATTGGACTCGCTGTACTGGAACAGGAAGAAGGCGCGTTCACGCTCCTCGTCCGACAGGGAGGAAACGCGGGACTGCACGAGGTTGTACATCTCCTCGGAGGCCTTTTTGACCTTTTCCACTTTATCATTCTGGGGAATGACCTCGTTGAAGAGCTCGATCCAGTGGTTCAGGGTCTCGATGGCGTTATAGTCCCACTTGTTGACGGAGACGGCCAGGGCGGCCAGACCGGCAGCGCGGAGCTTTTCGCCGAGCTCGGGATTGGAGGCGGAGTAGAAGACCACGTCGGGGTTGAGCTTCATCAGCTCCTCAATATTGACGTTCGCGCCGTCAATATAGCCGGTCTCAGCCTTGAGGATCTCCGGATAGAGCTCGCCGAGCAGGCCGCTCTTTGCGGCAAGCATGCTGGGGGGCGCCATGCCGACGATCTTCTCCGCGGAGTCAAAGAACACGGTCAGAACGGAGGGCAGCGGATAGATGTCGCAGACGGCGATGCGCTGGACGTCATTGGGCACGGCGACCTCGTTGCCGTTGTGGTCAACGACGACGTGCGTTCCGGCGGCTGCGTCGGTTTCGGTTTTTTTGCCCTCTGAACAGCCGGTCATGCAAAGCAAGACGGAGAACACGATGCAAGCGACGAGCATCAGGCTTAAAAAGCGTTTGAACATGGTGATTTTTCCTTTCTTTTTTAAGGGCTATGCCCTAAATTAACTGATTCAGAACGGGCCGCGCGTCGGCTGCGAGATCCGGGATCTCCCGGCGGAAGATGCGGCCGGAAAAGGCCTCGTGCGGCAGGGAGATGAAGCGCTTGTCCGCAGCGACGATGGGCCGGTAGAGCGGGTCCGCGATCACGGTATCCGCCTGTTCGAGGGCGTGGATGATCTCGTCCTCGTCGCAGGCGCAGACGTCGCAGGGCCGCAGATAGTCCGGATGGAACTCTGCGGCGCAGACCGCGAAGGCGGGACGCCCCGTTTCCAGGGTAATTGCCTCAGCCAGAGAGATGGAGCGGACGCCCTCGCCGATCACAGCCACGCGCGGGCCCTCGGTCAGGCTCAGGCTTCCGGCACAGGCGGCGCTTTTCCCGTCCCGGGCCGCCTCGGTCAGGCGCACCGCGAGCCCGTCCGCATAAGCTCCTGCAACCGGAAGGCCGAGCACGTAGGGCGTGCCGAAGATGCGTTCGAGCAAGCGGGCGGTCGGAAGTCCGGCGGCGGAAACGACGAGATTGACGCGAGCCGCACCGAGGCGTTTCAGATCCGCAAAGCCGCAGCCCATTGCGTAGGGCACGTTGAGGTCAAAGCCGGTTTTCCGGAGCCAGGCAGCGACGGAGGCGTCCTCCCCGTTGACGGAAAAGTCCAGCGGGGTCAGGCCGAGGAGGTTGGCGGAGGGCCGGGCGGTCCTGGAAACGTCCCGGTCGGCAAAGCGCTCCGCCAGCCGGGCCAGGGCGGGACCTGCTCCCTCGATATAGCTCCCCATGCCGGTCGTTGCAAAGCCGAAGGCGGGGATGCCCGTTCTGGATTCGACGACCTGGGCCACGGCCTCAAAATCGAAGCCCGTCATGGCGGGGATCGGCGTTCCGGCGATGGCGATGAAATTGGGCTTGAGATCCAAAGCGTCGCGGACGATATCGGAGACGAGCTTTTCATCGTCGCCCATGATGGCCTCCATCTCGGACAGGCCGGAGATATAGACCATGCTCTCCATATCGTACCACCGGGGCTCGTCATGGGTCGAGTAGGTGGAATTGCAGCCGGAGGCGTCGTGCATGACGGTCATGCCGCCCAGCTCGAACAGGGCGGAGCAGACGCCGAAGACGTCGGCGCTGTAGGTCGAAATAAAGCTTGCAGTCTGTTTCATAAGCAGCATCCACACCCCTGTCCCTTGATCTGAACCAGCTCGCGCATGGGCTTCGGCTCCAGATAGGCCTCGCGCATGAGCGCGCAGGTTTTCACGACGGCCTCATAGCCGTACATGCCGCCGCCCTCGACGACGTTGACGAAGTGGTCGGTATTCTCAAAGTAGGCGGCCTTCTGGCCGATGGCCAGGCAGCCCGCGTCTCCCTCGCTCGCAAAGCGCATTTTGGCGTGAACCGTGGCGGTAACGAGCAGATCCGGGCAGACTTGGCGGAGGTACTCAAAATCCGCCTTCTCCTCGCCGGAGAAGCTGTCGGCATAGACCCGCGTCACGCGGAAGCCGCTGTCCAGCAGCAGACGCGCCAGCCCAAGCGGGCGGGGCACGGCGGTATAGTCGATGGCGATCGGCGTATCGCCGATCAGCGCACGGGTCTCCGCCAGAGCCCGGCGGCATTCCTCGGCCTTCGCCGCGTGGTCAAGCTGCGGCGCGCCGACAGCCTGGCAGAGGGCGTCCAGGTTTGCGGCGATCTCGGCACAGGAATAGCTGAACGGCAGATACATGTGTCTGCCGCCGAGCCGGGCAGCCAGCGCGTCGCCGCCCGCCTTCGCGGCGGGATAGTAGCTCACGTAGAGCGCGGCCTCCGCCATGCGCTGATAGTCTTCGTAGCTGCGGCAGGACGTGATTTCATGGACGGTCCAGCCTGCGGCGCGGAGAATGGAAAACAGCTCGCTTTCCGCGTCCGTGGGAAGGTCGTTGCCGAGGATGGCAAGGGCTTTCGGATCAATGGGCCTGGGCCGCAGCAGAGAATACAGGCGGCTGCGCATGATCTGATCGGGCGTCAGCCCGCTTTTGCGCATGATGGGGTTCATATAGCAGTCGGTGAAGTCGATGTCCGGGAAGCGCGCGCGCAGAACGGCGTAGGCGCTCTCGATATCGCAGCCGGAGAAGTGATGCACGCAGCTCGTATAGACGAGGATCGCGGGAGGGCGTCGGCCCGCCCGGGTGAGCTTTTCAATGACGTCTGTCACGCCCTCGACGATCAGGTCCTCCATGTCGCCCTCAAGCAGGTCGCGCTCACGGACGGCGACGGTGGAGAAGCGCTCGGAGGCATTCATCTCGGCGGCGGTAAGCACCACGCCGCGCAGGCAGCCCGCCGCACAGACGAAGATCTCATGCGCCTGGGGGATCAGCATGCCGGTGTGGACGATGTTCCAGGTGCCGCGGGCGGGCGAAGAGTACTCCAGCCCCGACCGGAACGGCGCCGGGAAGGAAGCCTCTGCGATCCGAAGCTCTGCGCCGGATCGGATCTCGCAGACGTTTTCCGTGTTCTGGATTCGTTTAAGCATGATCCGCCCCGCATTCTGCAAGCAGGTCCTCCGCCAGACGGCGGTACTCCCCTGCCATCTCGCTTTCGGGGAAGGCCTCGACGACCGTTTTGCCAAGCTCCTCCGCCTGCTGGACGGTCTCGCTGCGGGAGAGGACGCCGACGATCTTGCTTTCGATGTCGGAGGCAAGCTCCTGAACCTTTTCCATCTCGTTCCGGACGTCACGGCGGTTCAGGATCAGGCCGCCGAGTGCGGCGTAGCCGCGCTCGCGGAAGTTGTTGACCGCCAGGGCGATGTTCGCTGCGGCGTGGATCGCCATGTTTTCGCCGGAGGTGACGACGAAGACCTTATCGGCATAGCCGCCGCGCATAGGCATGGAGAAGCCGCCGCAGACCACGTCGCCCAGGACGTCATAGAAGACCACGTCCGGCTTGTAGACCTCATAGGCGCCCTTTTCCTTGAGCTTATCCAGGGCCGCAATGATGCCGCGCCCGGCACAGCCGAGGCCGGGAGTCGGTCCGCCGGCCTCGACGCAGATCACGCCGCCGTAGCCGACGGCTGTCATATCCTCCAGTCCGAAGGGCTTCCCGCTCCGAACGAGGTCGAGGACCGTGGGGATCGCCGTACCTCCGTGCAGGAGGGCGGTGGAGTCCGCCTTGGGGTCGCAGCCGATCTGCATAACCTTGAGTCCCTTGTCCGCCAGGGCGGCGGCCACGTTGGAGACCGTGGTGGATTTGCCGATGCCGCCCTTGCCGTAAACCGCAATTTTGATCATATCAGTTTCCTTTCCTTGCTTCCGCTGTGAATGCCGGATGGTCGCCTCTGCCCATGACCACCCGATAGCCGATGGAGGCGACGCGCTGCTCGATGCTTTTTCTGCTGGTCTCAGGATCGTCGCCCGAGAAGAGCTTGTTGTCGTAGAGCATGTATTTCTCCCGCACGGAGACCGGCGAGAGATTCGGCATGATGACGTTCGCTCCGGCGAGGATGCCGCGCTCCCGTCCGATGGGATCGAGGGTGCCGAGCGCCGTGGTGGCGGGCAGCAGGACCTCGGGCAGCATCAGGCGGCAGAGGGCGAGCATCATCAGAGACTGCCGCACCGTACCGGCCGGCTCATCCCGGAACGGCGTATCGTGGTGCGGGATAAAGGGGCCGAGGCCGATCATGTGGGGCCGGAACTGCGTCATAAAGATCAGATCCTTTGCCAGATGCAGCGGCGTCTGATAGGGCGAGCCCACCATACAGCCGCAGCCCACCTGGTAGCCAAGCTCCCGGAGCATATTCAGACAGTCCATCCGGTTTTGGAAGGTCTGCTCCGCCGGGTGCAGAAGGGCGTAATGCGCCGGGTCGGCGGTCTCGTGCCGCAGAAGATAGCGATCCGCCCCGGCCTGCTTGAGCAGCCGGTAGGATTCATAGCTCCGCTCTCCGAGGGAGAGGGTGATGGCGCAGTCGGGGAAGGCGGCACGAATGGCGGAAACGATCCCGCACATCCGCTCGTCGTTGTACCAGGGGTCCTCGCCGCCCTGCAGGACGAAGGTGCGGAAGCCGCCCGCGTAGCCCTCGCGGCAGCAGGTCAGAATCTCCTCCGGGCTCAGTCGGTAGCGGCAGGCGTTTCGGTTGTCGCGGCGGATGCCGCAGTAGATGCAGTTATTCTTGCAGTAATTCGTGAATTCCACGATGCCTCTGATGTAGACGGTTTTGCCGAATACGCGCTCGGAAACGGCGCGGGCAAGCGTGGAGGCGTATTCCAGGTCCTCGTCTGTGAAGCTGCCGAGGAGCTGCGCAAGCTCATCCGCCGGGAGCATACTGCCGCGCGCGATCCCGTCGATTCGTTCCAGATTACCCAAGCTCGTGTTCCTCCTTTGCATAGATGGTTTTTGCGCTGACGCCGGGGATGATAGCCAGACGCTGGGATAACTCCTCGATCCTTCCGCGCGGGCCGTCGAGCGACGTGTGGATGATATAGACCCCGCGCTCGCGGTAGGGCATGCCCATGCGCCCGACGATCATATCCGAATAGGCATGAAACAGGCGGTTGATCCGCTGGGCCGCAGCGTAATCGTGGGAGATGACCGTGACCGCCGCAAGAGCGTTCTTCTCCGGCTCCGCAGTCGCACGGTCCGGTTCTCCGCTGGACAGGTGCAGGGGGATGACGTTTTTCAGCTCGTTTCCGTCGGTCTCAAAGCTGCCGATGGCCGCCCTGACGCCGAAGGCCCGCTCGATATTGGCCTCGGTGACGACGCTCGCCGTGCTTCCGCAGACGGCCTCTCCCCCGCTCAGCAGCAGGGCCTTGTCCGACCGCTGCAGAGCATGCTCCGGGTAGTGGGTATTGAAGATGCAGGCGATCCCGTCGGAGGCAAGTCTGGAGATCGTATTGAGCACGATCAGTTGGTTTTTGAAATCCAGATTGGATTCCGGCTCATCGAGCACGAGCAGGGCGGGTTCAGCGGCCAGGGCGCGGGCGATCAGGACCATTTGCAGCTCGCCGCCGCTCATCTGGCTGCAGAGCTTCTGTGAGAGCCGGGAGATGCCGAGCAGATCCAGTACCTGCTCCGCTTTCTCGACGTCCGCCTTTTTCGGCGTGGAAAACACGCCGAGTCTGCCCGTCCGACCGAGCAGAACGGTCTCGAAGGCCGTATAGGCTGGGGATGCGGATCTGGCCTGCGGCACGTAGGCAACCGTGGTCCAGAGCCTTCGCTCCGACATGGAGGCAATATCCGTTCCGTCGATGGAGCTCTTGCCCCGCTTCCATTTCAGAAGGCCCATCATGCACTTGAGCAGGGTGGTCTTGCCGGCTCCGTTCGGGCCGAGAACGGAGAGCAGCTCGCCCGACTGAAGCTCCAGATTGACGTTTTCAAAGAGCGTCGGGCCGTTTTTGTAGGCGAACGCGCCGTTTTCGATCGTTAGCTTCACAGTCTCCACCCCCCGGAACGGCGCATCAGAACGATGAAGAATGGCGCGCCGATGATGGCAGTCAGAATCGAAATGGGGATCTCCGCGGCGGTGACGGACCGCGCAACGGTATCCACGACCACCAGAAAGGCGGCGCCGAGACTGACCGAGGCGGGCAGCATGGAGACGTGGTTGGAGCCGAATTTCATCCGGCACATGTGCGGAATCAAAAGCCCCACCCAGCCGACCTGGCCGCACATGGCGACGCAGGCAGCGGTCATTGCCGTGGCGCAGATCACCGTGACCGCGCGGAGGGCCTTGATATTTGCGCCGGAGGACCGGGCCTCGTCGTCAGACAGGGGAAGCAGGTTCATCCGCCAGCGCAGGAGCAGAAGGACGACGACGCCGACCGCGATGGGCGGTGCGCCGTAGGTCAGATTCTGATAGCCCGCGGACTGAAGGCTGCCCATGAGCCAATAGGTGATGGCCGGGAGCTGGGATTCGGCGTCCGCCACGAATTTGACCAGCGAGACCAGAGCGGAAAACAGGGAGCCGATCATGATGCCCGACAGGACGACGGAGGTCAGTCCCCTGCCCCGTCCGGAACCGCCGAGCCAGGTCAGCGCGACGGCTGCAATGCCTATTGCAAAGGCCGTCATCTGGATCCCGATCAGACCGAAGCCGAGCAGGATGCCCAGGGCCGCGCCGAAGCTCGCGCCGCCAGCAACGCCGAGGGTATCCGGCGTGGCAAGCGGGTTGGCAAAGAGGCTCTGAAAGGCGCAGCCCGCCGTGGAGAGGGCGGCTCCTGCCAGCAGCGCCAGCAGGATGCGCGGCAGACGGATATTCCAGACCGTCAGGGCCACGGTGCCGGTCACGGTCTGCCTGCCGGTCAGCTTGCCCCAGACCGCCAGAAAGACCTCGCGCGGGGCGATCATGATCCGTCCGAAGCAGAGGGCTGCAAGGGCGACGACCACCGGCAGCAGGAGGAGCAGCAGCTTCTGCCCCAGGCCGAGACGATAGGACGCTTTCGCGTTAATTTTTGGTGATGACATTGGAGTATGCCGCCTTTGAGGTGATTCCGTCGAGCCGGCCAAGCCGACCGCACATGGTATTGATGGCGTCCTGCGGGGCGTCGATCGCGATGGAGATGACGTTCACGCCGCGCTCTCTGTAAGGGATGCCCATTCTGCCGATGATATATCCGCCGTATTCATGCAGGATCTCATTGAGTCCTTGCGTTGACGCTTCGTTTTCAACAATGATGCTGATCACAGCCACTCTTGTTTCCACAGCAATCCCTCCGTTTCTTGTGGATCACAAAAAAATTTGCCGTACGAGTGGGTACGGCAAACACATTGCTTCTATGCAGATGCATTGCAGCCGCAGCTTCCACTTCAGAGCGGGGCTCTTGGTGTCAGGTACAGTACAAACGCTTTTCGGACAGCGGGGTGATTATATCACAGCCGCGTGGTTTTGTCAATCAGGGTTCCGATTTTTCCGAAAAAGCCGGTTCTGACATTCGGGAACGGACGTGCGCAAATGCAGCTCCCGACCCGTCCCGGCACGGACGGATTGGGAGCCGCGAATTGCGGGTCAGCGGACGGCTACGCCGTTCAGCTCAACGCCCTCATCGGCCTTGATGAGGAGGTATTTGACGCCGCCGATCTCGCGCATGGTGACAAGATCGGAGCGGTCCGGCGCGACCTTGACCACGACGTCAGGAGTCTTGTACTCAAGCTGATTCGCATTGAGCAGATTCTGAGGCGGGACGGGACGGTCTGCGCCGAAGGCCTGCTCGTAACGCACGCGGAAGGCAGCGGCCTTTTCCGCGCTGACGCCGGAGGCCTCCAGAATCTGGCCGACCTCCTTTGCGCCGACGGTCAGCGGCTCGGGGATATGAGCCTCCTTGTGGGTGACGGCCATCTCGCGCAGCTCGCGGTGAACGCTCTGGACCAGGGGAAGGGAGCACTCGTCCTCCAGAGAATCCACCAGCACCTCGCGGAAGGTGTCCTTCTGGACGCCCACAGCCATCGGCGGGCGGGTGTGGAAGACAGCGTCGATGAATTCATCCCGTCCGTTATCCTTGGAGCGGTTGTAGAGCAGTGCGCCGTACAGGTTCGCGGCCCGGTCGTCGAAGGCCGGGAAGAGGAAACCGAGCTCGGGAGCCGAGACGGTCCAGTCCGCGCCGCGATTGTGGAAGGCCTGCTCTGCGGCGTCATAGCGGAAGGTGGGGCGGCCCTCCTTGACCGGGCAGATCGAGCAGATGAAATAGGTGAACTGGGTATCGCCGCCCTCGTCGCGGGTCTCGCCGTCCTTCGAGCGGTAGGGCACGTCGTAGGTATCGCAGGCCAGCAGGACCAGAACGCCGACGTTTTCGCCGAAGCGGACCGTAGCGGCGATCTTTCCGTAGAGGGCGTCGCGGGATTCGGCGTCGGCGAGCTTGGAATCACGGAGCTTCATCAGCAGACCGTGCTCCTCGCCGGACTGGACCTGGGCCGTGGCAAATACGAGATCGGAAAGGGTCTTCCCCATCGTGCCGGAGATCGCCTTTTTGAGCAGCTCATGGTATTTCTCCTGCTCCTCCACGGGGAGCAGGGCAACGGAATCGTCAAACGAGGTGACGATCTCGCCGAACTGGTTGATATAGCAGCCGTGGATTTTCGTGATGTTGCTCCGATCCGGGCGCATTCTGCGCCGCAGCTCGGCAGCTTCCTTGTCGATCATGGTGCATTCCTCTGTTTCTTCAAATTGCAGGAGGAATTATATCATGCGCCGCGCGGGAATGCAAGCGCGAATCCGTGACCGTCCAAGGGAGCTGCCGCGAAGCGCAGGATCATGCAACGAAGCGTTTCATTGCATTGCCGTATCACGGCTCCAGCGGTGCGTCCAGAGCGATTTCGAGGGTTTGAACTTCGTCCGGGGCGCTGGCGAAGCTGTAGGTGACGGTGATCAGGGGATGGAGCTCGACGCCGCCGAAATAGACGGAATAGGCGGTGGCTTCCACGCTGTGAAGGATCAGGGTGTCGTTCTCGACAGAAGAGGTCAGGTATTGCAGGATGCCGGGGATGTTTTCTTCCGTCGGGACCGGCTTTGTGATGTCGGGCGTCGTGCTGGCCAGAGTCACGCAGTTTTCTGCAGAGAGGACCTTGCCGTTGGCGCCGAGGGTGACGGAGAAGCAGGCGGCATCGGCGTCGCTGGCTTCGGCGTTGCTGCACTGGATGGGCAGCTCCAGACCGGGCTGGGCTTCCAGCTTGCCGTGGCCGCCCTCAGCCTTGTAGACGAACGTGACCGTAGGCACGGTGATATCGGGATAGGAGTACCCGTCATTCAGGAAGGTCTTCTCATCCATCTGCGTTTCCACCAGCGTCAGCGGGCCGGTGATCGAAGCAAAGCGCTCGACAAAGGCGCGGGCAGTCGGCTCCATCGCATCCGCGTCGCTCAGGAAGCCGCGAAGCTCCTGATGGATCTCGTCGCTGGACGGGCTGCGGCTGTAGGAGAAGCGGCCGGTCTTGCTGTTGCCGGAGACCGAGGCGGAGGCGCCGTTCGGCGCGGTCAGATAGGTGTTCGCGTAGCCGTCGCGGTGAGAGTCAGACTCACTGCGCTCCATCTCATCCGGGTCGCAGCCGCAGATCTCGGCGGTGTAGGCGTTCAGAAGATCCACGTAGGCCTCCGCCTCGGGCAGGGCGTTATAGATATAGCAGTTGAGCTCGCCCGTGCGCGGAATGAAAACGCCGTCATAGTTATCTCCGCCGTTGACAGAGACAGCCTGATCGACGGGGAACTCGGGCACGTGCTCCCAATCGTCCGGACCTTCGGGATCGGGTCTTGAGATCTGGTGGGCGAAGAGATCCCCGTCCTGGAAGGACAGGCGGGATTCGGGATCGGAATCCCCGCCGATCGACGAGCGGGAAGCCTCATAGATCAGATCGCCGTTCTCCGCAACGGAGAAGGTATAGCTGCTGTTGTGATCCGGTTCGGCATCGCAGACCACGAAGCCGTCCTCCAGCTTCCAGGAGCCAAAAACGGTCCGGTCTTCATCCTTCAGTACGCAGCGGGCAACGCCGTTCTCACGCGCTTCGAGGACCACTTCGCCGCCGGTGCCGGCAGAGCTGCGCAGCCGCAGATAACCGCCGAGCAGCGTGTCTTCGGTCACGTCAGCCAGGCTCACGGGGCGGAGCACCGCGCCGACCTCGATCAAATGCGGCTCGGTAAAATCCAATTCCGTGCAGGTCAGCGCGCCATCCTCCGCAACCGTAAACACGGCGCGGCCGGAAGCGCTTTCACAGGTCAGAATGCCGTCGGAATAGCTCCATTTGCCGGCGTCCAGGCCGATGTTGAGCATAAAGCGGTTCGCATAGACGTCGCCCAGGGTCCAGCTTCCGCTGCCGTCTTCGCCGGTGGACAGCTGGAGATAGGGGGCGTAATCCAACGCGTCCGGGTCTTCCTCCGCTTGCTCCGGGCAGTAGTAACCAAGTCTGATGGGCGAGGTCTGCTCGGCGGGCTCGGTCGTGTCGGCGGGGGCGGTCGTCTCGATCCGGTCCGTCGCGTTCTCCGTCGTGGGAGCAGCCGTCACCGTTTCCGTGTCTTTCGAGGCCTCGTTGCGGCGGTTGTTCAGGCGCGGAAGCACGAAGATCGCGCCGGCGGCGACGATCACGGCAAGCGCGGCTGCGAGACCGGCGATGGGCTTCCAGGCAAACCGGCTGCGGGTCTGGTGTATTTCAACCACGTTTTCGGTGGAATCGGCGGCGTCCGGGTTCAGCTTCTCCGCCGCGTCAAATTTCACGGTATGATCTTCATAAGTATCCAACAAATCAGTAATTCTCACTTTCATAGCGATACCTCCTTCATCAGTTTTCCGCGGAGCTTTTCGCGCCCACGGGAGAGAATGGATCGCACGGTCGAAGCCGGTATGTCCAGTTGCCGCGCGATCTCGTCGCCGGGCTGGCAGTAGAAATAGTAGCGGAGGAAAACCTCCCGCTCGCGCCGGGGCATCGAATCCACGGCTCTGCGGACCGCTGCGGCGAGCTCCTCGCGGATGGCTGTATCCTCCAGGGTCGTGCCCGAATCCGGAAGCTCAATTTCGTCCAGGTCCATTTCCAGTGTGCCGCGGCGGCGGAGCCAGGATTTGGCCCGGTTGCGGGCCGCCGTAACCAGATAGGGCTTGAGCTTTTCATCTTTGATCGAGTTTGCGTTGTTCCAGACTGCATGGATCGTGTCGTTGCAGATTTCCTCGGCGTCGGCATAGGCCCCTGCCCTGCCGAGGATTTGCATGATGACCGCGCACAAATAATCGTAATAGCGGTCGTTCAATTGGACGAGCGCATCCTGATCGTGTGCGCGAAGCCGACGAAGAAGCTGGTTGTCTGTCATCGTCTCAACTCCTTTCACCCCTATAGACGCCAATCAGGCGAAATATGTTGCACGTTTATGAAAAAAGAAAACAAACGTATTGCAGTTTTGAAAGCGCCGTGGTATAATACGGTAAATCATTCTTGTCGGGGGCCACGCATATGGGAAGAATCGATAAGACAAATTACTATCTGGACATTGCCGAGACCGTTTTGGAACGGTCCACCTGTCTGCGCTCCCGCTACGGAGCCATCGTGGTGCACAACGACGAGATCGTCTCCACCGGCTATAACGGCGCGCCCCGCGGACGGGAGAACTGCATCGACCTGGGCTACTGCCTGCGCGAGCAGCTCCAGATTCCGCACGGCCAGCGCTACGAGCTCTGCCGCAGCGTCCACGCCGAGATGAACGCGATCATCTCGGCCTCGCGCAGCGAATGCCTTGGCGCGACCCTCTATCTGGCCGGGAAAAACGCCGCCACCGGGGAATATCTGGAGACGGTCCAGCCCTGCTCGATGTGCCGCCGCGTCATCATCAACGCCGGCATCAAGCGGGTCGTCATGCGCACCGGCAAGGATCAGTATGAGACCGTAAACGTCCAGGAATGGGTCTTCAACGACGACTCCATTCAGCGGCGCGAGGATCTGGGCGAAGCCTTCACCTTCGCAGAATCCTAAAACACGTTCTCCCAGCGCAGGGCATTGAACCTGGAAAGCTGCGCAAGCTGGGCGAGCGCCCTATGACAGAGGCGGACGAAGGATGCTTCGTCCGCCTCTTGCAGTTCCTCCAGCGCATCCGTGATCTGATCGGTGCGCGCGTGGCTGAGGAGGCTGTTGAGCAGAGGCGCGCTGTTCTTCCACCGATCCAGGGATTCCCGGACCGCCAGCTCTCGGGCTGCACCGTCGCCTGTCCGGTGCGCGTTCATCGCCCGGTGCAGCGGCAAAGCGGCGGCCTCGATGCGCGCCTGCACCTGGCGGTTGGAGAGATAGCAGGCGCAGAGCAGAAGGCAGAGGATCAGCAGACCCAGGTACAGATATTTCATCGCTTCTCCTTTCGGATGACCAGAACGGTTCCCGCACGGTCCACGGTCATCAGATAGACGTCCTTATCGCGCAGCCCTCGGCTGCGCAGTTCCCGGTCGAGCCAGGTCTTGTCGTACCCGGCATCCTTCAGATTGTGGGGGAGGATCATCCCGCCGGAGATCAGCGGGAAGGGCAGATCCGCCTTCCCGCCCGGCAGCGAGAGGTCGCCCGCCGTGACGCTCTGGTATTTGGGATACGGCAGGACGGAGAGCTCGCCGTCGGTTTCCAGGATCGCGTACTTGACCGCGCGGAGGTCGAAGACGTCCTTCTCCCGGAGTTTCTGGAACAGCTCCTCCGCGCTGACGCGGCTGGTTTCCATGGCGCGCTGGTCGATGCTTCCGTTTCGGATCAGGATCGAGGGCCGCCCGCAAAGGACCCGGCGCAGGGGTACGAAGCGGGCCGTCAGCACCGCGACGATCAGCTCCATGCCCAGGATCGTAAAGATCGGTACGAGACCCGAAAGCAGCGGCAGGCCGTTATCCTGCATCGGCACGGAGGCCAGGTCCGCCAGGAGCATCGTCACCACAAATTCGGCGGGCTCCATCTCCGCCACCTGACGCTTGCCCATGAGCCGGACCGCGACGATCAGCAGGATATAGAGCAGGACCGTACGGATCAGCGAAACTGTCATGCAAACACCCCCGGTTCAGTTTGACCGGGCCGAAAAAAAATATGCAGATTCTTGCTTGAATTTTTGCGCCGAATGGAGTATATTTTAAATGGAAACAGACTTGCAGCGGGAGGCGGCAGATATGAACGTTATCACCATCAGCCGGGAATTCGGCAGCGGCGGGCGTGAGCTCGGCAAGCGAATGGCGGACATTTTGGGCTATGCCTACTATGACCGTGAGATCATTTCCCGGATCGCGGACGAGCAGGGTCTGGATATTGCGTTCGTGGACAAAATGCTCCAGCAGAGCGTTTGGCGCTCTATGCCGATCACCGTCCAGCGCAGCATCTCCACGCCGATGTATCCGACCATCGGAACGTCCCTGCTGGTCAAGGAGAAGCAGATCATCGAACGAATCGGAAAAGCGGGAGAAAACTGCATCCTCGTGGGCCGCAACGCAGACGTTTACCTGCATAACCTGCATCCGTTCTCCGTCTTCGTCTGCGCCGAGACCTCGGCCAAGCTCGCGCGCTGCCGCGAGCGCGCGGCGGAGGGAGAGAATCTGACGGACCGCGAACTGGAAAAGAACATGAAGCGCATCGACAAGGGCCGCGCTTCGATCCGCGAATTCGTGGGCGGCGGCGAGTGGGGAAAGCCGGTCAACTACAGTCTGACCGTGAACACCACCGGTTGGGAGATCAAGCGGCTTGCCCAGATGGTCGCCCAGTACGCCGTGGAATGGTTCGAACAAAACAACGCTGACTGATAAAAAAAATCAAGACAGCCCGTGAGACGCCAGAATTTGGCGGCTCACGGGCTGTATGTTTCGCTTGAAACCGGGAAAACCATCGGCGGAGGGATGAAACATGGAAAAACAGCAGCGCAAGGGCGATTTCACGACCATGCCGCGCTTCGGCACGCAGACGGAGCACACCGGGAAGGAACGGAACACCGACGTGGAGATCCCGCCTGTCGGCCATCCCCCGATCACGCGGAACTATCCCGTTCCGATGGCGGAGGAATAAGCCGTTCGCGGCGGAAAACGACATTTGGCGCTTCGCATCATACGAAACGCCAAATGCCGTTTTTTTATTTCTTGCCGCAGTGCGGGCTGCGAGGTCAGTTCTTCTTCGCCAGCATCGCGTTGGCAATGATGCCGAGGATCAGCGCGCAGGCGACGGAGGTGATGGTCACGCTGCCGAAGCTGACGACCAGACCGCCGATGCCGCAGATCAGGATCACGGCGACGGTGAACAGATTGCGGTTATCACCCAGATCGACCTTCTGGATCATCTTGAGGCCGGAGACGGCGATGAAGCCGTAGAGGGTGATGCAGACGCCGCCCATGACGCAGTTCGGGATCGTGGAGAGGAAGGTCACGAAGGGGCCGAAGAAGGAGATCACGATCGCCATGACAGCCGTGGTCAGGATGGTCACGACGGAGGCGTTGCCGGTGATCGCCACGCAGCCGACGGATTCGCCGTAGGTGGTGTTCGGGCAGCCGCCGAAGAACGCACCGGCGATGGAGCCGATGCCGTCACCGAGCAGGGTGCGGTGCAGACCGGGATTCTCCAGCAGGTCGCGGTTGATGACAGAGGACAGGTTCTTGTGGTCGGCAATATGCTCGGCAAAGACCACGAAGGCGACCGGGATATAGGCGACGGCAACGGTGGCGATATACTTGCCGTCGATCGCGGACAGGCCCTTAGCGGCCTTGACGAAGGTGAAATCAGGCACGGCAAAGATCTGCATCTTGCGGAAGACCGTGAAGTCGATGACCTGGAGCTCCAGGTTGCCGGTGGAGCGGCCGATCACGGTGAAGATCGCTGCAACGATATAGCCGGCGAGAATGCCGAGGATGAACGGGATGAGCTTTGCCATCTTCCTGCCGTAGACGGAGCAGAGCATGACGGTAAAGAGAGTGACCAGGCCGCAGATCAGGCAGACGTAGGGGCTGGCGGCGGAGACCTGATTCACCTGATCCACGATCTGACCGTTTTCAATGATCTGAACGGTGACGTCCTTCATCACCTTGCCGGTGGTGAGGTCGCCGATGGCGTTGCCGGCCAGAGAGAGGCCGATGATGGAGACCGTGGGGCCGATGACGACGGCAGGCATCAGCTTGTCGATCCACTTGACGCCGGCCGCCTTGACGACGACGGCGATCACAACGTAGACCAGTCCGGCGAAGACCGCGCCGAGGATGATCCCGGCGAAGCCCGCTTCCGCGGAGGCCGCGCCGCCGAAGGCGGCAAACATGGAGCCGATGAAGGCGAAGGAGGAGCCCAGGAAGACCGGGCTGCGGAGCTTGGTGAACAGCAGATAGACGATGGAGCCGACGCCTGCGCCGAACAGGGCGGCGGACTGGGACATGCCGTTTCCGATGATGGTCGGGACGGCGATGGTAGCCGCCAGAATCGCCAAAAGCTGCTGGAAGGCGAAAACAAGCGTCTTGCCGAAGGAGGGTCTGTCGTGGATGTCGTAGATCAGTTTCATGTTTTCCTCTCTTTCTCTCTTTTCAGTGGTTGGTTGGACCGGTCCGGCGGCAAAATAGAAAAACGTACCCATTCCGGCGGAGTGGGTACGGTGGATTCTGTATGTGTCTGACAGAGCCGTGTACTTCGCCGCGCAGACTTATCCTGTATATAGTAGCAGGGAGGTCGGCTTCTGTCAAGCATTAGTTTATTGACTTTGAGGATTCTTCAGAGGGAGTAGACCACGGCCCCGAGCACGGCGGCAATGCAGATCAGCGTGATGGGAGAGAGCTTCCGATGCATGAGCGGCTTCCAGCCGAAATTGACCGCCAGCAGGACCGCCGCAAGCCCGGCGGCGCGGAGGTCAAAGCCCCCGGCGGGTGCGGCGTTTTCATAGAGCATCCACGCCCCGGTGGCAAGGATGATGCCCGTCACGCAGGCCTCCAGCCCGCTCAGGGTCGCCCGGACGGCGCGTCGCTCCAGCACGTTTTTCAGGACCGCCATGACGAGCAGGATGACGCAGAAGGCAGGGGTCACAACGGCAAGGGTCGCCAGGGCAGCCCCAAGTACGCCGCCTCGCGTGCTTCCGATATAGGTCGCAAGGTTTACCATAATCGGGCCGGGGGTACTCTCGCTGACGGCGATCATATCCGAAAGAGCGGCGTCGTCCAGCCAGCCGTAGGACAGCACGACCTCACGGATCAGCGGAATCGCCCCATAGGCCCCGCCGAAGGAAAAGAGGCCGACCTTGAGGAAGCCCCAAAAAAGCTCCAGATAGATCATTTGCCTTTCTCCTTTCCTGCAATCAGGCTTGCGGTCAGGCTGATTGCGCCGGCAGCCGCAAGCAGGGTGATCGTGGAGACGGGCAGGGAGAAGAAATTGATGGCGAGCATGCTGAGTCCTGCCGCAACGATCAAGGCCAGGGACAGCGGCTTCTTCCCGGTGCGGCGGAGCATCCGAACCCCGGCGCTCAGGATGAGGATCGAGACCGCGATCCGGATGCCGCGGAAGGCCCGCGCCACGAGCGGGATCTCAAAGACCCGCCCCAGGAACAAAGACAGGGCCAGGATGATCAGAAACGAGGGCAGGACGACGCCGAAGGTCGCGGCAAAGGCGCCGGGGACGCCCCGGCTCTTGTTGCCGACGAAGGTGGCGCAGTTGATCGCCACCGGGCCGGGCGTGGATTCCGCGATCACGACGACGCGGGCGAGCTCCTCGGCGGTGATCCATCCTCTGCGATCCACGCAGACGTCCTCGATCAGCGGGATCATGGCGTAGCCGCCGCCAAAGGTGAACAGTCCGATTTGGAAGAAGGAGGAAAAGAGCGTCCAAAGACTTGGTTTCTTGTTCATAGGCATTCTCTCACGTTTCGCATTCGGGCAGAAGAAGCGGAGAGGCGATCTTGTCAACCGTCTCTCCGTTCGTCTCCCGGGCGGGCGTATTTCTTAATCGCGGTCCCAGTTGTGCCAGACGTTCTGCACGTCGTCGTCGTCTTCCATCGCGTCAAGCAGCTTTTCCATGTTCTTGACGTCCTCTTCGTTTTCGAGCTTCTTGTATTCGCTGGGAACCTGCTCGATCTGGGCGGAAACGAACTGATAGCCCTTGGCAGTCAGCGCATCGGCCACGGTGTTGAAGTCGTCGGGATCGGTATAAACGGTGAAGACTTCGTCCTCGGCCTCAAAGTCGGCGGCGCCGGCGTCGAGCGCGTCCATCATGACGTTGTCCTCTTCCAGCTCCTCATCCTCGTTGTCGATGACGAGAACGCCCTTGCGGGTGAAGTTCCAGGCCACGCAGCCGGAAGCGCCCATATTGCCGCCGTACTTGTCAAAGTGGTGGCGGACGTTGCCCGCGGTACGGTTGCGGGAATCGGTCATCGTCTCAACGATCACGGCCACGCCGCTGGGGCCGTAGCCCTCGTAGGTGATGGATTCGTAGTTGTCGCCCTGGCCTGCGCCGGCAGCCCGCTCCAGCACGCGCTTGATGTTGTCGTTCGGCATGTTGGCAGCCTTGGCCTTGGTGATGATGGTGGCAAGGCGGGAGTTGTTGTTGGGATCGGTGGAACCGCCGCCTTCCTTGACGGCAACGATCATTTCCTTGGCGATCTTGGTGAACGCGGCTGCACGCTTGGCGTCCTGCGCGCCCTTGGTCTTTTGAATGTTATGCCACTTGGAATGTCCGGACATGTATAATTCATCCCTTCTGTTTTGGTTCTAACTTTTGTATTTTAGCATAGGGTGAACGGTTTTTCAACCATTTTTTCAGAAATTTCAGAGATAGCGGATGCAGTCGCCATGGTGGGCGATCCGGACCTCCAGCTCCGGGAACTGCTCCCCCAGACGGGCGGCGAGGCTGGCGATCACGGGATTCTCGGTTTCAAAGTGACCGGCGTCGATCAGATTGAGGCCGAGCTTCTCGGCAAGCTGGAAATCGTGGTACTTAAGGTCGGCGGTCACAAAGGTGTCCGCTCCGCTCTCCGCGACAAATTCGATATAACCTGCGCAGGCTCCGCCGCCGACGGCGACCTCACGGACCGGCTTGCCGCCGCTTGCATAGCGCAGGCCGGGGCAGCCGAGCCGATCCTTGACGAAGGCCGCAAAATCCGGCAGCTCGCAGGGCTTCACAAAGCCGGTGCGGATCAGGTGGCAGAGCGCTTCGTCCTCGTCGCTCTCAAGCGTCATAATATGGTCGAGCCCCAGGGTCTCAGCCAGGACGTCGTTCACGCCGTCAAGGGCGAGATCCAGATTCGTGTGCATGGAGATGACGGCGATCCCGCTCTCCAGAAAATCCAGCACGGTCTCGGTCATCGGATCGTCGGTCACATGGCCCGTCGGATGAAAGATGACCGGGTGGTGGGTCACGACGAGGTCGCAGCCCAAAGCCTTCGCCTCGGCGCAGACCGCCCCGGTCGCATCCAGGGCAACCAGGACCTTCGTCACCGACTTTTTGCCGCGCCCCAGCAGGAGGCCGACGTTGTCCCAGGATTCCTTCAGAGAAAGCGGGGCGACGTGAAGATCGAGATAATGCAAGACGTCATGGACTGTCATGTCATTCTTCCTTTCCATCGGGCAGAGCCAGCAGCTCCGCCAGTGCTTCGCGGAAATAGGGCGCCCGCGCAAGATCTGCGGGGTCGAGACTTTGGGAAATGCCGGCAACGGTCCGCTCCAGCGCCGTTCGGACGCGGCGCAGATAGTCTGCATACAGGGGATCGTCCGCCCGGCGCAGAGCGGGGCTGAGATACTGCTCGCCGGGGGTCAGGGGTCTCCCCTGTCCCGGTCGGACGCGCATGACGCCGTAGAGGAAGCCGCCGTCGCGGATCAGGCGCTCCTGCTCGATCCCGAAGCGGTGCTCGCCCAGCCAGCGGCGCAGGTCGTTGGCGGCGGACTGCGGCTGAAGGATCAGCGTATAGGCCGGGTCGTCCAGCCACGGCGCGTCCGCTAAGATCCGCGTCATCAGATCGCCGCCCATTCCCGCGAGAATGAGAACCTGAAAGCTGCCGGGTTTCATGTTATGTAAACCATCTGATTGGATGAAGTCCATCCGGTCGGCGGTCCCGAAGCGGTGCGCATTGGCCCTCGCCGTGGCAAGCGGCTGTTCGCGCAGGTCGGAGGCGATCACGCGGGCGCACCGCCCCTCCTGCAGCAAACGGATGGCCAGATAGCCGTGGTCGGTGCCGACGTCAGCAGCGGTATGGCAGGGCGGAACGAGGTCGGCGCAGGCAATCAGACGCCTGGAGATCGGGAGCTTCATGCGTCCTCCGCCGTCCGGTCCGGCTGGTTGAGCATGCGAAGCACGCGGGATTGCAGGATGATCGCCAGAATGAAGGTCAGGAGGTCGCCGATCGGCTGGGCAAGCTCCAGACCGATCAGGCCGAAGAATTTCGGAAGGAGAATTGCAAGCGGGATCATGAAAAGGCCCTGTCTGGCAAGGGCAAGCGTGGACGCGGGGACCATCATGCCCATCGTCTGCTGGCTCATGTTCGAGGGGACGATGAAGGCGTTGAAGGTGAGCATCGCGCATTGCAGACGGAGGATCGTCACCGCCAGCTCGCGGACCCTGGGCTCTGCATCCGGGAACATGCCGACGACCTGGGGCGTGAAGAGCTCGACCACGACCGTCACAACGATGCACCAGAGCGCCACAGCCCGGACCAGGAACCAGAAGGCCTTCCGGACGCGGCTGTAAAGGCCGGCGCCATAGTTAAAGCCGCAGACCGGCTGGTAGCCCTGACCGAGGCCGATGACCACGTTATTGAGGAACATCATGATTTTATTGACCAGACCGAAGGCGGCGATCAGGGTCGCCTCGCCGATCGTGGGGTCAGCGCCGCCGACCAGACCGGCCATCCGGTTCAGGACCATCACGGAGATGGCTGCCGCCCCCTGCCGCATCAGAGAGGGCAGGCCGCCCTGGACGATCAAATGCAGGTTTTCCTTGCTGATCCGGGCGTGGGTCGGGTGGATGCGGAGGTTATCACCGTGGCGGGTGCCGAGGAAGAGGATGCAGAAGCTGACCGCCTGGCTGATGGCGGTTGCAGCGGAAGCGCCCTGGACGCCCATGCCGAAGACGTGGATGAACAGGGGATCGAGCCCGACGTTCAGAACCGCGCCGCTGACCACACCGACCATGGCGTAGAAGGCGTTGCCCTGAAAGCGGAGCTGGTTATTGATGGCAAAGGCGGAGGTCATAAACGGCGCGGCGACGAAGATCCAGCGCAGATACTGGACCGTCGGGGCGATCAGTCCCTTGTCCTTTCGGGCGGCGCAGAGGAACTTTGCGATCGGCTCCAGGAAAACCTCGCCGATCAGCATCAGGAGCAGGCCGAAGCCCGCAGCCAGGACGAAGCCCGTTGCAGCCATCTCGTCAGCCTTGCCGGTATCCTGCTTGCCGAGGGCGCGGGAGATGTAGTTGGCGGCGCCCTGGCCGATGAAGAAGCCAGTCGCCTGGATCAGCGACATGATGGACAAGGAGACGGAGACCGCCGCAATGGCATAGGTCCCCTCCTTGCCGCCGATGGAGCTGACGAAAAAGGTATCCGCCAGGTTGTAGAGCGTGGTAACAAGCATGCTCATGATCGTCGGGATCGCGAGCTTGAGGATCAGGTTCTCCACCGGCGTCGTGGTCATGCGGACGTATTTTTCCTGCCGCAGGGTTTCGCTGTTTTTGGACATGGAATCAACTCTTTCCGTTCAGATACGAGTAAGGGCGGCTCGCGGAGAGCCGCCCTTGATACAAGCCGATCAGGCGTTGTTTGCAGCGTCGAAGGCGTTCAGATGCTTGAGGAATTCATCCACGTCCACGCCGTGAACCATGCAGGCTTCCTCGACGGTCTCGCCGCGGGAAGAGGGGCAGCCCAGGCAGTGCATGCCGATCGCAAAGAAGAGGGGCGCGGTCTCGGGCGCGATATCCAGAACGTCACCGATGATGGTGTCTTTTTCAATTTTTGCCATGTTTGTGGCCTCCTTTTGTTTTTCTTCCCAGCATTATAATAGGTTTATTGACAGAAATCAAGACCTTTTTTTATTTTGCCGCAAAGCCCTCTGTTTTTATTTTGCCGCAAAGCCCTCGAAAATAATCATGCTGTCCTCCTCGGCGAGCTGATTGGCGGTCTCCTGGTCGCGGACGACCCAGTAGAAGGTCTGCACGCCCCAGAGCTTTTTGCAGAGGCCGGGCGCGAGAGCGTCCTTGTCCTCCAGCCGATAGGCGATGAAATTGGGCATGGTGAGGAAGTTGAAGCACAGGTTCGTCAGAAGGAAGGCCTCAATTTTGTTCATGCCGGGGGCGGGGTCCTTGATGAAATTCTGGGCGAGCTGGCCGCGGACGATGCCGGGGTGGTGCTTTTTCAGCCAGCGCAGGACGCGGGGATCGAAGGATTCGACCATGTAGTCCAGTTCGGGATACTGCTTGAGCAGATTCACGACCTTGCGGGTGAGCTCCACGTAGTTGTTATTGTCGGTTTTGATCTCGATCAGCAGCGGTGCCTTGCCGTTGAACAGGGGCAGGACCTCCTCCAGATAGGGGACCTTCTCCCGCGTACCCTCCAGGGCAAGCTGGCTCAGAACCTGAGTCGTGACCGCGGAGATATTGGCGTTGACGCCGGTGGTGCGCTTGAGGTTCTCATCGTGCATGATGACAAGTCTGCCGTCGCGGCTGAGATGGACGTCCAGCTCCGCGCCGTAGCCGTTGTTGGCCGCCAGACGGAAGGCGCGCAGAGAGTTCTCCGGGATCCCGGCGGGGAGAGCGTGCAGGCCCCGGTGGGCATAGTCATAGTCGCCCAGCCTGCCGAAGCCGTTTTTGGGTCTGCGCTTGCCCATCATGCTCAGAGCATAGAGGCCGGCAAGCACCAGACCGATCAGATCCAAGATCAGGATGAATTTCAGAAATCCCATGTTAGTCCTCCACATCCAGGGCCTCGAGGCCCTTCTTCGCCGTAGGTTTGTTGTCTCCGTGCCGGACGAAGATCATCGTCACAAAGGCAAGCGCCACGAATATCGTTGCATACGGGAACAGCGTGGTCATGCCGCGGGTGTCCATGAAGTGACCGGAGATCATCGGGGTCACGGTCTGGGCTGCCATGCTGGCCGTGTAGTAAAAGCCGGTGTACTTGCCGACGTCGCCGCCGCGGCAGAGCTCGACGACCATCGGGAAGGAGTTGACGTTGATCGTTGCCCAGCCGATGCCTGCAAGGGCGAACATCGCGTTCATCAGGATCGTGGGGCTGGACTCGTCCAGGAAGCAGGCCGCGCCGAAGGCGGCGGTCAGCATGACGATACCGGCCAGGATCGTCTTTTTGCGTCCGAGACGGGAGGCGACCATACCAACGGGCAGATAGGCGATGATGGCGGCGGCCTGGGCAATCATCAGCGTCAGGTTGTAGTCCTTGTGCAAAATGTTGCTGGCGTAGACCGAGTACTTGGAGGTCACGGCGTTGTAGCCCATGAACCAGAGCACGATGGAGGCCAGAAGGAAGATCAGAGAGGTACGCTCCGGCTTGGTCAGCTTTCTGCCGCCGGTCTGCTCCTCATCCGCCTCCTCAATGCCGAATTTGCGGCTGGTTTCGTGCATCTCGGAAACGGATTGCGGTTCCTTGACCTTCCAGCGGAAGATCGCAAGGGCCAAAAGCATGATCCCGGCGATCACGGCAAAATAGCCGGTGTAGCTCATCAGCGAGTGCCGGATGGAGCTGGTGGCAAAGACCATGCCAAGACCGAGGATCAGAATGCCGCCTGCGCTGCCCATCAAATTGATGACTGCGTTTGCCTTGGAACGGAGCGGCTTGATCGTCACGTCCGGCATCAGGGCGACCGCCGGGCTGCGGAAGGTGGACATTGCCACGAGGATGATCAGAAGCAGAACAATAAAGACGATCAGATAGGTCGGGTTGGACTTCGTGATCTGGTGCGCACAGGCCTGGCGCGCCGGAACGACGTAGTTCGTATAGTCGGGGTTGGTGACGGTTTTGCCGTCCTTCTCGATCTGGCTTCGGATCGCCGTGAAGGATTCCAGGCTGAACTTCTCGCCCAGAACGAATTTCTCGCCGTCCGGGCACTGGAGCGTCGCGTCCTTCTGCTCGGTATAGATCTCGGTCAGAGCGGCGGGGTCGTCGATCGCGGAGAAGCGGCTGAGCTGCTTGAGCTGGGCGTTGTCCACGAAGCTCAGGCAGACCAGGACGACGGCCGCGATGATGGTGCCAAAGAGAATGAAGGGCGTGCGGCGGCCCAGCCGGTGGCGGCAGCGGTCCGAAATCGCACCGAACAGGGGCAGCATGAACAAGGCCAGGACGTTATCCAGGGCCATCACGACGCCCGACGCCGTCTGCGGCATACCGAACTTGTTGGTCAGGATCAGCGGGATGGTGTTGTCATACGCCTGCCAGAAGGCGCAGATCAGGAAAAAAGCAAAGCCGACGAATATGGTTCGCTTGTAATTGAGCTTCATAGCCCGTCCCTCTCTCTCGACAGAATTCGACGTTTCTATTATAATACATTTATTTCAAAAATGCACGAACTATTTTTTGAAATTGACAGATTTCTGTTTTCGTATTACAATAGGCGGAGAATTCGGAGGGGAGGCGGCTGTTACGGATCGCATGGCGGCACTTCACGCCCTTGCCGCGCGGCTGCCCGCGTGGTATGCTTCCCACGCCCGGGATCTCCCCTGGCGGCAGGATCGTGAGCCGTATCATGTCTGGCTTTCCGAGATCATGCTCCAGCAGACCAGGGTGGAGGCAGTAAAGGGCTATTACACCCGGTTTCTGGCGGCTGTGCCGGATATTCCCGCGCTGGCTGCGGCGGACCCGGAGCTTCTGCGCAAGCTCTGGGAGGGTCTGGGCTACTATTCCAGAGTTCGGAATTTACAGGCGGCGGCCAGGCAGATCATGGACGAGCACGGCGGCGTGTTTCCGACTGCCTGCTCCGCCGTCCGCGCTTTGAAGGGCGTGGGCGACTACACGGCAGGCGCGATCTGCTCGATCTGCTTTGATCTGCCCACCCCGGCGGTGGACGGGAACGTCCTGCGCGTGCTCAGCCGTCTGACGCTGGATCACCGCTGCATCGACGACCCGGCTGTCAAACGGGCCGTCCGGGACGAGCTGACTGCGGTCTATCCGCAGACGGGGGCGGGTACGCTGACGCAGGCCTTGATGGAGCTTGGCGCGACGGTCTGCCTGCCGAACGGAGCCCCGCGCTGCGAGGTCTGCCCGATGCGCGAGCTCTGCGCCGCCGCGCGGGACGGCCTATGGACCGGCTGTCCGGTGCGGGCAAAAAAAGCGCCCCGCCGCGTGGAGGAGCTGACGGTCTTTGCCCTGAGCTGCGGCGGGAAGCTGGCCCTGCGTCAGCGCCCGGAGCAAGGTCTGCTGGCCGGACTTTGGGAGCTTCCGAACGTTCCGGGCCGTCTCGACGCGCAGGCCGCTCTCGATCTGGCTGCGGGCTGGGGCGTGGAGCCCCGGAACTTGGTCAAGCAATTGGAGCGGGAGCATATCTTCACGCATATCGTCTGGCACATGCGCTGCTGGTATCTGGAATGCGCCGCCGAGGCCCCGGCCTTCGTCTGGGCAGACGAGACGGCGCTGGACCGGAAATACGCCCTGCCGACTGCGTTTCGGATGTTCCGCGAGGAAGCGCCGGGCGACTGAATCATTCATTATACATAATATTTGGAGGATAATACAATGGCGAAAAGCGATTACGGAGAAGACGAGATCATCCATCTGGACTTTGACGAGGGCGACGGCTTCGACTGCGGCATCATCGGCGTCTTTGACGTGGACGGGACCGACTACATCGCGCTGGAGGCGCTTGACGGCACCCATCAAGTCTATCTCTACGGCTACCAGGAAAAGGCCGAAGGCGAATTTGATCTGCTGGACATTGAGGATCAGGCCCTCTTTGACAGGGTCGCGGAGGAATTCGATTCTCTGATGGACGAGCCCCTGTAAAACCCGAATTCAATGATCGGAGCACAAAACAGTCCCCCGGAGCGGTTCAAGCAGTCTGAACCGTTCCGGGGGAATTCTGATGCGCTCAGATGGTATCGCGCTCCGACCCGGCTTGGAGGACGGCGTCCTCGGGCTGCGCAGGCTTTCCGGCCTGCTGCTTCTCCCGATCCTGCCGATCGAGCTCGGCAAAGCGGTCGAAGATGGATTCGGATTCGGTTTCCGGGATGGGCTCGCCGTTCATGCAGGCGTTGAACTGGGTGCGACTCATGGTATTGTGGCTCAGAAGGAACTGGGCTACGGCCTCCAGCTTGTCGTCGTGCTCCACCAGGATGGAGCGGCAGCGCTCGTAGGCCTCGTCGATCAGGCGGCGGACCTCGTCGTCGATCTTGCCGGCGGTTTCCTCGGAATAGGGCTTGGTGCGGCCGTAGCTCATGCCGACGAAGACTTCGCCGTCATCGCCGTAGCGGACGGTGCCGAGGGCGTCGGACATGCCGTAGCGGGTGACCATATCATGGGCGATTTCGGTGGCCTGCTGGATATCGGCTGAGGCGCCGGTGGAGATGTCCTCCATCTTGATGGATTCCGCAATGCGTCCGCCCAGAGCGGAGACGATCTGCTCGGTCATCTCGCTGCGGCTGACGTCGTCACGGTCCTCCTCCGGCAGAAACATGGTCAGACCGCCCGTGGGGCCGCGGGGGATGATGGTGACGAGCTGCACCGGGGCGTGATGCGGCAGATACCAGGCGGAGACCGCGTGGCCCGCCTCGTGGTAGGCCGTCAGGCGGCGGGTGCGCTCGGACTGCTTGTGGCTCTTCTTCTGCGGACCGGCCATGACCTTCAGAAGACCTTCCTCCAGATCCTCCATCAGAATGCAGGGACGGTTGGCGCGTCCGGCCAGCAGAGCGGCCTCATTGAGCAGGTTTTCCAGATCCGCGCCGGTGAAGCCCACGGTAGCGCGGGCGACGATATGCAGATCCACGGTATCGGCCAGGGGCTTGCCCTTGGCGTGGACCTTGAGGATCTCCTCGCGGCCGTTGCAGTCGGGCTTGCCGATATAGATCTGGCGGTCAAAGCGGCCCGGGCGGAGCAGAGCCGGATCGAGAATATCCTTACGGTTCGTGGCCGCCATGACGATGACGCCGGTGTTGCCGGTGAAGCCGTCCATTTCGACCAGGAGCTGATTCAGGGTCTGTTCGCGTTCGTCGTGTCCGCCGCCGAGACCTGCGCCTCTGTGACGGCCGACCGCGTCGATCTCGTCGATGAAGATGATGGCGGGCGCCATCTTTTTGGCCTGATCGAACAGGTCGCGCACGCGGCCCGCGCCGACGCCGACGTAGAGCTCCACGAAGTCGGAGCCGGAGATCGACAGGAACTGCACGTCAGCCTCGCCTGCGACGGCCTTGGCCAGAAGGGTCTTGCCGGTGCCCGGAGGGCCGACCAGCAGAACGCCCTTCGGCACCTTTGCGCCGAGACGGTTGTAGCGGGTGGGATCGCGGAGGAATTCAACGATCTCCTGGAGCTCGGCCTTTTCCTCCTCTGCGCCGGCAACGTCGGCAAAGGTGACCTTCTTGTTGGACTGGCCGACCTTCGCGTTGGCGCGGCTGAATTTCATGGCGGACGCGCCGCCGCCCATCCGATTCATCAGGAACATCATCACGAAGATGAAGATCGTCCCGATGATCAGCATCGGCAGCAGGCTCGACAGAAGGGCGGAGCCCTCCGAGACGGGCAGGACGTCATACTCCTTGATGGTTCCGGCCTGGAGCTGCTCGGAGATCGTATCGCCCAGATCCTCGTAGAACAGGCTGAAATCCGGCAGCTTGTAGGAGATCAGAGTCTCCCCGTGGAATTCCTCGCGGAGCTTCATGGTCAGCTCGCTGCCGTCAACGGCAAAGGATTCCACCTTTTGATCATGGAAAAGCCCGATGACGTCCGAATACTTGAGATCCAGACTGTTTGACGCGCTGAACATCTTGTAAAGGGCAAACAGCAGGAGCAGCAGAAGGATCATATAGACGATGATCGCGCCGCGGCTTGGTTGAGTTCTCTTCATTCGCTTCTTCCTCTCTATAGAGCCGGTGGCTCAAATTGAAACAGCAGCGCGTCCTCCCCGGGCGATGCTGCAAAGGCCGGGTCCATCCCCAGCCCGAATACGCCGATCAGGCGGTCCTCCCAGAGCAGAACGGGCAGCCGTCCGCGCAGGGAGACCGGGAGCTTCCGGTCGATCATCAGGGCCTTGACCGCCTTGGTGCCGCCGGATCGCCGCAGCCGGTCGCCGGGGCGTCGAGCCCGGACCGTCCAGCCGCGCGTGCTAATCATATCATACTTTACAAGGAATGTGGAAACATTTTTTTGACTGAAATCTGAACTTTTTGTAACGAAACAGGTGATTTTTCCCGCCTGCCCGGGCAAGACCGTCTCACCGGGGACCCGAAGCGCGCAGGTCGGCAGCTCCGGTCGCGATTCCGTCGGGTGCGGAAGCAGGGCGTTGTAGCTCCGGCAGACGCGAACGCCGCCGGGCAGGATCAGCGCGGCGGAGGGCTTCGGGCTCCGAAGCAGGGCCTCTAAATCCGCCACGTTCGAGGCGGCGGGGCTTTCCAGACCCAATTCTTCCAGAAGAGAGAGCAGGACGCGACGGCGCAGAACCGGGTCGAGGTCCAGAAGCGCCGCGCAGGACCAGCCGGTTTCCAGACGGCAGGCTCCGGCGGCCTCGGCTGCCAGTCGGGAGAGATAGGCATCCTCGGCACGGGACAAGCGCATCGCGCGGCCGACGGCGGCAGTGAAGCGGGGATTTTCGGCGGTCAGCAGGGGCATAACACGATGGCGGACGCGGTTTCGAAGGCCGTCGTCCGCCTCGTTCGTACTGTCCTCCACGTGGGGGATCCCGTTTTGCGTCAGATAGTCCAGCAGCTCCCGCTTCTCAAACCCCAGGAGCGGACGAATGAGCTTCCCGCGCTTCGGGGGAATGCCGCCGAGCCCGCGCGGACCGGTCCCGCGGATCAGATGCAGAAGCAGGGTCTCGGCGTTGTCGTCGGCGGTGTGGGCCGTGGCAAGCTTCCCGGGCGCGGTACGGTCCAGATAATCATATCGGAGCGTGCGGGCGGCGGTCTCTAAGCTCATGCCGTGTTCGGCGGCATAGGCGGGGGCGTCTCCCCTGCCCACGGTCAGCGGAATCGCCCACTGCGCGCAGAGATCACGGCAGAAGGCCTCGTCGCGGTCGGCCTCTGCTCCGCGGATGCCGTGGTGGAAGTGGGCGGCCCGAAGGGTGAAGCCAAGCTCCGCGCGGAGCTCCCGCAGCAGCGCCAGCAGGGCGACGGAATCCGCCCCGCCGGAGAGCGCGGCGGTCACGTCGTCGCCGGGCACGATCAGTCCCTCGGCGCGGATCGCGTCCAGGACGCGGGCGGGAAGCGGCTCATTCCGCATGGGTCGTATCCAGATCGGAGAAGGCGAAGAACTGCGGCAGCCAGGCCACCTTGACCGTTCCGGGCTCGCCGTGGCGGTTCTTGGCAACGATGCATTCGCAGACGTTCTTCTCCTCGGTGCCGGGGTTGTAGTAGTCATCCCGGTAGAGCAGAACGACCTGGTCGGCGTCCTGTTCGATGGCGCCGGATTCACGCAGGTCGGAGAGCATGGGCCGCTTGTCTGTGCGGCTCTCCGCCGCACGGGAAAGCTGGCTCAGGCAGATAACGGGAACGTTGAGCTCCTTGGCCATGATTTTCAGTCCGCGGGAGATGTCGCCCACGATCTGAACGCGGTTTTCGCCCTTGTTGGAACCGCCCGCGCCGGTCATGAGCTGCAAATAGTCCACGACCACCAGGCCGAGGTTATCCAGACGGCGGCAGAGGGAATTCATCTCCGCCACGGTGACGGCAGGGTTGTCGTCCACGCGGATATCGGTCTTGGCCAGAGCTGCGGCGGCGAAGCTGATCTTTTCCCAATCCTCGTCCTGGAGCTTGCCGGTGATCAGCTTGTTGGCGTCCACGTAGCTCTCGTTGGCAAGCAGGCGGGTGGCAAGCTGCTCGCGGGACATCTCCAGGCTGAAAAAGGCCACGGTCTTGCCGGTCTGCTTCGCCACGGTGGACAGAAGGTTGAGGGCAAGCGTCGTCTTGCCCATGCCGGGTCGGGCCGCGATGATGATGAGGTCGGAGTTGTTCAGACCGTTGATCTTCTGATCCAGGGCGCGCAGGCCGGTGGAATAGCCGGGAAACTCGCTGTCGGACTGCGCCAGCTCGTTGAGGTGGGCAAAGAGCTTGGACAGGACCGTTCCGATGCGCTCCAGCGCCTCGTCTGCGTTGCCGCGCCGGATGGAAAAGACCTTCCGCTCGGCGTTGGTCAGGATATCCGCGGTCTCGCCCTCGCCGCGGAAGACGTCGTCGTTGATGTCGTTTGCCGCCTGGTTCAGCGAGCGAAGGATCGACTTGTCCCGGACGATATCGGCATAATACTTGACGTTTGCCGCCGTGGGCGTGATCTCCATGAGCTGACGGAGATAGGACGGGGTGGTCTGCTCGTCATAATAGCCGTTCTGACGGAGCTTTTCCAGGACCGTGACGGGGTCGATGGCCTGGGCGAAGTTGAACATCTGGAAGATGGTCTCGTAGAGCTCCTGGTTCTGCCGCAGAAAGAAATCCTCCGGCTTGAGGATGCCGACGACCTCGCTGACGCAGCGGCTGTCAATCAGCATGGCGCCCAGAACCGCCTGCTCCGCTTCGAGAGACTGCGGCGGCTGGCGATTGAGAATATCGTCAAATTCGGGCATGGCGCACTCCCGTTACTTTTCGCGGACGTCCAGCTTGAGCGGGGCGTTGATCTCGTAGCCCAGCTTGCACTTGATGGTGTAGATGCCGACGGTCTTGATCGGCTCGTCGATCACGATCTTCCGCTTGTCCACGTCGTAGCCCTGCTCCTTGAGCGCCTCGCTGACCTCCTGACTCGTCACGCTGCCGAACAGGCGGCCTGCGCCGCCGCCCTTGGCGTAGAGCACCAGGGTCATCTCGCGCAGCTTGGCGGAGAGGGCGGTCGCCTCCTCGCGCTGGCGCTGCTCGCGCTCCTGCTTGGCCTTATCGTTCATGCGCATGGTGTTCACGTTATCCGCCGTGGCTTCGATCGCCATCTTGCGGGGGAACAGATAATTGCGGGCGTAGCCGTCGGAAACCTGGACCAGCTGGCCCTTCTTTCCCTGCCCGCGCACGTCCTGCAATAAAATAACCTTCATCTGTCAAGCACTCCTTTCCGGTCGTACAAAAGGGTTTATTCGTTTTCAAAATAGTGGTCGATCGCACGGACGACCTCGTTTTTAGCCTCGTCCATCGTCATGCTTCGGAGCTGAACGCCCGCCGTGGCGGCGTTGCCGCCGCCGCCGAGCGGTTCAAGGACCATCTGGACGTTGATGCTGCCCACGGATCGGGCGGAGACGAAGATCATATCCTTCTGCCGGAACAGGACGAAGGAGGTTTCGATCTCGTCGATGGAAAGCAGCTCGTCCGCGGCCTGCCCGGCCAGAGCGCGGTTCACCTCGGCGTCCTGGCAGGAGATCGCGATATTGCCGCGGTAGACCCTGGCGTCCTCGATGATGCGGTAGCGGCGGACGGTGCTGTCAAAGTCGTTCTTGAACAGCTTCTTGATCTCCACGGGGTCGGCGCCCTGGTAGCGGAGGAAGGCCGCGGCCTCGAAGGTCCGGCTGTTGACGCGGACTGTAAAGTTCTTGGTATCCAGCACGATTCCGGCCATCAGCGCTGCCAGTTCACAGGGCAGGATCGTCTTGGCGTCCACGGAATAGGTCAGAAGCTCCGTGACCAGCTCGCTGGCGGAGGAGGCGAACGGCTCGTGCAGGTTCAGCGCAGCGTTTGCGATATAGTCCGCAGCGCGGCGGTGGTGGTCGATCACGGCGACGCGGGAGATGGACTCCAGCAGAGCCCGGCTTTCCACCTGCTCGGGGCGGTTGGTATCCACGACGATGAGCAGGCTGTTGGAATCGGAGGCGATCAGGGCGTCCTCGCCGGAGAGGAAGGCGTTGCGGTACTGCTCGTCCGTCTGCACCTGGGCAACCAGCTTCGGGGCGGAGGTGGTCTTGACGTCCAGCACGAGATTGGCCTTTTTGCCCAGGCTCCGGCACAGGGCCATCACGCCGCAGGCCGCTCCGATCACGTCGGCGTCGGCATTGCGGTGGCCCATCAGGAAAACGCGGCTGGACTGGGCGATCAGGGCGCTCAGAGACGAGGCCATAACGCGGGATTTGACCTTGCTGCGCCGCTCGGTCTCCACGGCGCGGCCGCCGTAGAAGGAAAAGTCGTATTTATCCTTGATCACAGCCTGGTCGCCGCCGCGGGAGAGGGCCATCTCCAGAGCCAGCGCTGCAAAGTCGTAGTTCTCCTGGAAGCCCGCGCCGTCCTTGCCCACGCCGAAGGAGAGCGTGGCGGCGATGCCCTTCGGATTCGTGATCTCCCGGACCGAATCGAGCAGGGAGAACTTGCCCTCCGTGATGCGGAAGAGGTCCTTCGCCTCAAAGATGAACAGGAAGCGATTGCGCTCCAGCTTGCGGAGCAGACCGCCGATGTTCTCCGCCCAGTCGGAGATGCGTCCGTTGAGCGAGGCGTTCAGGGTGGAAACGGCGGTATCGTTCAGATTGTTGGTCAGCTCGTCGTAATTGTCGATCAGGATGATCGAGACGACGGGACGGGAGCGGACGAATTCATCACGGGTGTCCAGCAGCTCGGTGGTGTCGATCCACTGGAGCAGGGCGATCTCCTTGCTGCCGTCCTCCTGCCGGGGAATATAGCCCAGGCAGCGATAGCGGCGGTCACGGATGAGAATATCGTCGGGCGCCTCTAACTGGCCGGTGCGGACCCAGTCCAGATTGCCGCTTGGAAGGACGGCGTCCAAACGCTCGCCCACCTGGGATTCCGCCGTGCCGAGGGCCTTTTGAAGCTGGCGGTTGTGCCAGAGGATCTCACGGTTGGAGAGCTGGACCGTTGCCATCGGATAGGGGGCGTTGGCGGCGACGGACTGGCTGAGCTGATCGACGCTCGTCTGGATATAGGAGGCGATCCCCTTGCCGCGCTGCCGGGTCGTGAAGAGCATGACCAGCAGCAGGATCAGCCCCACCGCTCCCATGCTGATTGCGAGCGCATAGCTGCGGTTGATCGCTTCCACGCCGGCAAAGATCAAAAGCGCGACGCAGAACAGATACGCCTCGTTTCGAAGCAGGCGTTTCAGTTTATGCTCCATGGGTCCGCCTCCCGTCTGTTTGGTATCATCCTTTATTATATCAGAACTTTCCGGATTATGCTACACAAATTTGCACAATTTCTCGGATTTCTCTATTTTTTTGATTCCCCGCCGCGCAGACGCTCCGACGCGGACCGGACCGCCGCGAGCAGGGCGTCGGTCTCATCCTGCGTGGTGAAGCGGCTGAGGGAGACGCGGACGGACCCGTCGATCAGGGCCGGGTCCGTACCCATGGCCTCCAGAACGTGGCTCCGGTGGCCCTTGGCGCAGGCCGAGCCAGCCGAAACGTAGACGCCCATATCCTGCAGGCAGTTGATGAGCCCCTGGGAGCGGACGCCGGCGACGGCAAAGCTGACGATGTGCGGGGCCTCGTGCGCGCCGATCACCGTGATGCCGGGGATCTCCGCGAGACCGGACAGGATCTGCTGCTTCAGCGCCTCCTCCCTGGCACAGTCCTCGCGCAGGGACGCCGCGGCGCAGGCCGCGCCGAAGCCGACGATGGCGGGGACCGCCTCGGTGCCGGAGCGGTAGCCGTTCTCCTGCCCGCCGCCGTAGAGATAGGGCGGAAGGCTCATGCCCTTTCGGACGTAGAGCGCTCCGGCGCCCTTTGGTCCGTGAACCTTGTGGGAGCTGACGGAGATCAGATCCGCCTCCAGCGTGGAAACGCGGAGCGGAAGGTGCAGGAAGGCCTGAACCGCGTCGGTGTGAAAGAGCGCGTTGGGGGCCAGGCGGTGGGTCAGCTTGGCCATGCTTGCAACGGGCATGACGGAGCCGACCTCGTTGTTGACGGTCATGATCGAAACCAGGATCGTATCCTTCCGCAGCGCCGCGCGGAGAGCGTCCACGGTGATCCGACCCTCGGCGTCCGGGGCCAGATAGGTGACCTCAAAGCCCATGCTTTCCAGCTCCCGCATCGGGTTCAGGATCGCGTGGTGCTCGATCTGGGTCGTAACGATATGCTTCCCGCGCTTTTGCAGGCGGCGGGCAGCGGAAAAAACCGCCCAGTTGTCAGCCTCCGTGCCGCCGGCAGTGAAAAAGACCCGCTCCGGGTCCGCGCCGAGGGCCTCTGCCACCTGCAGGCGGGCCGTGCGCACGCGGCGCTCGGCCTCAATGCCCAGACGGTGCAGAGAGCTTGGATTGCCCCAGGTCTCGGTCAGCGCCTCCGTCACGGCCCGGACGGCCTCCGGGCAGGGCTTCGTGGTGGCGGAATTGTCAAAATATGCGATCATAGTTCCTACTTTCCAACGCAGAAGCGTTCAAAAATTCTCTGTGTGACGTCCTCGCGGACCGTGCGTCCCGTCAGCTCGCCGATGGCCTCCATTGCGGCCTCGAGCTCGATCAGGACGGCGTCCGGCGTGATCCCGTCGCGGATCGCCTGCTGCGCCGCTCGAAGACTGTCCGCCGCGCGTCGGACCGCATCGGCCTGACGCACGTTGGTCAGGATCGAGCCGTCGCAGGGCAGGTCGCTGGCGAAGGTCTCCTCGATATAGCGGCAGAGCGGGGCAAGACCAGCGCCTTGGGCAGCGGAGACCGCGAACACCTGCGCAAAGGGCAGCTCGACGCGGAAGACCCGCTGTGCTAGGTCCGTCTTGTTCAGCACGGCGACGGAGCGCGGGGCCAGCCTTGCGGCGGCCATCGCCGCACGGTCCTCCTCATCCAGCGGGACGGCGGCGTCGCAGACGAAGATTGCCAGATCGGACGCCTGCGCGGCTGCGCGGGAGCGCTCCACGCCCATCGCCTCGATGCGGTCGCCGGTCTCGCGGATGCCTGCGGTATCGGTGATCCGCGCCAGGACCCGCCCGAAGCGGGCCGTTTCCTCCACGGTATCGCGGGTCGTGCCGGGAATCTCGGTGACGATGGCCCGGTCAAAGCCGACCAGGGCGTTGAGCAGGGAGGATTTCCCCGCGTTCGGCCTGCCGATCAGGGCGATCCGAACGCCCTGCTTCAGGATCCGTCCCCGGTCGCAGGTCGCGTGGAGCCGGTCGAGCTCGGCGGTCCAGCCGCGCAGGGCTTCCGCAAAGTCCGCAAGCCGGAAATCCGGGATGTCCTCGTCCGGATAGTCGAGGACCGCGTGATAGTGGGAACAAACGTCCGTCAGCCCCTCGTAGATCGGGCGCAGTCTGCGGTGCAGACTGCCGCCCACCTGAGCCGCGGCGTTTGCGGCCAGATCGGCGGTCTGGGCGTCGATCAGGTCAACCACAGCCTCGGCGGCGGTCAGATCGAGCTTGCCGTTCAAAAAGGCCCGCCGGGTAAACTCTCCGGGCTTGGCCTGCCGTGCGCCTGCGCAGAACAGAGCCTCCAGCCCGGCGGTCAGGACTGCGGGCGAGCCGTGGCATTGAAGCTCCACAGTATCCTCCCCGGTGTAGCTGTGCGGGGCGCGGCAGACCACGGCCTGCGCCTGGTCGATCACCCGGCCCCGGGCGTCCAGGAGCCTGCCGAGACAGAGCCTTCGTTCGGGAAGCGCCGCAAGCTCCATGCCGCCGAGCGGCACGAAGACCTTCCCCGCAACGGCGGCGCAGCCCTCGCCGGACAGGCGCAGAATGCCGATGGCCGCAGGCTGTCGGCCCGAAGCGATCGCGGCGATCACGTCTGACATCGTTTCCTCTCCCCTTCCGTCCGCAACTTTTTTTCATTATAACGGTTTGTCCGGAACAAAGCAATGATTCTGTTGCATTTTTTTCGGGAATCTGATACAATGGATAAAACCCGTTTCGGGGGGGGGATTATCATGCAGAGCATCAACGAAACGCTGACCATCCTGCTCCTGGCTATGCTGATCTGGGCGGGCGGCTACGCCGTCTACACTGCCTTCCGGCTCAGCCGGGAACGCGTGCTGTTTGACAACAAATTTCTGTACCCCGCAAATTGCAGTCCGGACGGCTGCAAGGACGCGAACGGCTTCATCGCCTTCATGCTGCCGCGGCTCTGGATTCTGGGTCTGGTCTGCCTGGGCCTGGCCGCCGTGACGGTCCTGGCAAACTATACGACGGCTCTGGGCTTCCTGCCGGTCTGGTTCGTCCGATACGGGATCCCCGTTCTGGGCTTCGCGATCTTTGTCTGGTATATCACCGTCAACGCCCGCTCGTCGAAACAATTCTGGTGAGGAGAACGCATATGAAAATTGTCATTTTGGACGGCGAACGCACCAACCCCGGCGATCTGAGCTGGGCTTGCATCGGCGAGCTGGGCGAGCTGACCGTGTACGGTCACACCAGCCCCGAGGAGACCGTGGAACGCATTGCGGACAACGAGGTCGTCATCGTCGATCACACGCAGATCACGCGCGAGATCATTGAGGCCTGTCCGAGCATCCGACTGATCACCCTCTTTGCCACGGGCTACAACGTGATCGACGTAGAGGCCGCACGGGAGAACGGCATCCCCGTATGCAACAGTCCCGCCTATTCGACCAACGCCGTGGCTCAGATGGCTCTGGCGCACCTGCTGGAGATCGCCTCCCAGGTGGGCCGCCACAACCGGGTCATCCACGACGGCGGCTGGAAAAGCGGCGAGGACTTCGGCAGCACGGTCGCCAATCTGACCGAGCTGTCGGGCAAGACCGCAGGCATCGTGGGCTACGGGGCGATCGGCCGGGCCTTCGGCAGAATGCTCAAGGCGATGGGGCTGAACCTCCTGGTCTGGTCCCGCCATCCGAAGCCCGAGCTGGAGGACGCACAGACGCGTTACGTTGACCTGGACGAGCTCTACGCCGGGTCAGACGTCGTCTCGATCCACGTTCCGCTGAACGATGAGACCCGAGGCATGATCGACCGCGACGCAATCGCAAAGATGAAGGACGGCGCGATTCTGATCAACACTGCCCGCGGCGCACTGCTCAACGAGGCGGACGTGGCAGAAGCCCTGAAAAGCGGCAAGCTCCGCGCACTCGGCGCGGACGTGGTCTCGGTGGAGCCGATCGAACCGACGAATCCCCTGCTCTCGGCTCCGAACGTGAACCTGACCCCGCACATCGGCTGGGCGCCGAAGGAGACCCGCGACCGTCTGCTGGGCATCGTTGCAGACAACATCCGCTGCTTCCTCGAGGGTCATCCGCAGAACGTGGTCAACGGCGTACGCTGAACCGCTCTCTCCTCCGCAGAGGCGCAAAAACTGTGCGCCAAATTTCACGGCGGAACGCCCTGCGAAAAAAACTTTGCAATTTTTGAAAAAAAGACTTGCATTTTCAGAACGACTGTGCTATTATACTGGAGCGCGTTGAGCGTGGTATGCGCCGGTAGCTCAGTTGGATAGAGTGACTGGCTACGAACCAGTAGGTCGGGGGTTCGAGTCCCTTCCGGCGTACCAAAAAACAGCCCATTTCTTAGGAAATCGGGCTGTTTTTTCTGCGTTTTTGAGGCTTTTCCTCCACTTGGGCCACAAAAATGAGAATATAGAAATCTTTTCACGCACGTTTCGCGCGCGAACGCAAAAAAGCAGCGATATGAAGCAAAAACAGAGCGGGAAACGGTGTGCAGCCGTCTCCCGCTCTATTCTGATTTGAAACGATCAACCGCGCCGTGAACGCTCTTTATGGCGGATGGGATCGTTTCCGTTGATTATCTGTCGCCGTTTTCTGATTTACACTGTAAAGGTCGGCGTCAAATGGGCGTTGCGCGTTCCCGGCGCTATTCCCGTTCCGCAGGCGGCAGTTCGAGGGGGTCCAGCGAGGCCTCGCGGAGCAGGGCTGCAAGCTCGGGCGGCGTCAGCGGTCGGAGCTCGCCGGGGCGGAGGCGCTCGTCCAGGCGGATGGGGCCGAAGGACAGACGCTTGAGCGTGAACACGTGTCCGCCCACGGCCTTGACCATCAGCTTGACCTGGTGCTTCCGCCCCTCGCAAATCGCCAGATACCCGCAGGTCACGGGCCGGTCCGCGTTCTTCATCAGGTGGTTGTGCTCCTTGGGGGGCAGCAGGTCCTCGCAGGCGCCGATGGTCGTGTAGCCCTCAAGCCAGGCGCGGGCGGGACGGGAGACGTTCTCGCGGCTGCCCAGCATGACGCCGGTCTCCATCCGCCGGAAGTCGTCCTCGGTCAGATGGCCGAAGGCGCGGAAATGGTAGACCTTTTCCACCTTCCGCTCCGGACGGAGCAGGCGCAGATCGAGCCGTCCGTCGTCGGTCAGCAGGAGCAGTCCCTCGGTATCCATGTCCAGCCGCCCGATCAGGTGGAGGTCGTGCAGGTCATCGGGCAGCAGCTCCATCACCGTGGGCCGGGTGCGGTCTGACCGCGCGGACAGATAGCCCTTGGGCTTATTCAGCATATACACGCGCGGCATCGCTTCTCCCCTCCCCGGCATTTTCGCCTATTATACGCGATTTCCCCGTCCGGCGCAAGTGAAAAATATTATCCCGGACCGGATTGCATAATGGGTCCGGCTGTGGTATAATATGGTACACCCGGGGTCGTGGACGCCCCGGAATCTGTTCGGATCCGGAGGGATTCCCATGCCTCAAAGTCTATATGAAGCCTTTTCCCGGGCCCTGCCCGGTTTACAGACGCGGCGCGACGAGCCGCTTTGCCGCCATACCTCCTTCCGCATCGGCGGACCGGCCGCCGTGATGGTCTTCCCCAAGACCGAGGACGAGCTGATCGCTGCCCTGCGGCTTTGCGCCGATCTGGAGACCGTCCCCGCCGTCCTCGGCGCGGGCACGAACGTCCTGGCCCCCGACGAGGGTCTGCCCGGCGTGGTGATCTCCACGCGGGAGCTCAACGAGATCCGAATGGTCGGTGATTGCGAGATCGAGGCTGAATGCGGCGTGACGCTGGCGCGGCTGGCCGTCTTCGCCCGCGACCGCGGTCTGACCGGCCTGGAATTTGCCCACGGCATTCCCGGAACCGTCGGCGGCGGGATGTATATGAACGCCGGTGCCTACGGCGGCGAGCTGGTCCAGGTCGCCGTCTCGGCGCGCTTTCTGACGCTGACCGGCGAGGTGCGCGAATATCACGGCGAGGAGATGGGCCTTTCCTATCGCCATTCCGCCTTTATGGAGCAGACGGGTCTGATCGTCTCGGCCCGCTTCCGCCTGCGTCCCGGCGACCCCGAGGCCGTGACGGCCCGGATGCGGGAGCTGATGGAAAAGCGAAGCAAGTCCCAGCCGCTCGACCTGCCCTCGGCGGGCTCGACCTTCAAGCGGCCCGTGGGCGGCTACGCTGCGGCCCTGATCCAGGACGCGGGGCTCAAGGGCTTCCGCATCGGCGACGCGGCGGTCTCCGAAAAGCATTCGGGCTTTGTGGTCAATCTGGGCCACGCAACTGCAAGCGACGTTCAGCGTCTGATCGCCGCGGTGCAGGAGAAGGTGCGGGAGCGCTCCGGCATCCTGCTGGAGCCCGAGGTGCGGCTGTGGAAGCCGGAAGCGAGGTGAGCGCGATGTCCTTTTCCGCCGGCGCGAAGGCAGAGCTCTGCCGGGATAAGCTGCAAAAGAAATGCTGCGCCGTCGCGGAGGCCTGCGGCGTTTTGCTCTACTGCGGCAGCGTCACGCCGGAGCAGATCCGCATCGTCACCGAGAGCGCGGATTTTGCCCAGCGTCTGCCCCGCCTGTTTTTCCGTGCCTTCCGCGTGGACTTTGACGAGACCCAGATCGGGAGCAAGTTCACCTTTCTGCTCCACGACCGGGACAAGATCGCCGCCATCTTCTCCGCCATCGGCTACAGCCCGGAGAGCAGCATCACCCTCCACGTCAACTACGCCCTGCTGGAGAACGACTGCTGCCGCAGATCCTTCCTGCGCGGCGTGTTTTTGTGCGGCGGCTCCGTCACGGATCCGGAGAAGCGCTATCATCTCGAGCTCTCCACAAACCGCCGCAAGGTCAGTCTGGAGACCCACAGCCTCCTGCTGGATCAGGGCTTTTCGCCCAAGGAGACGGTTCGCAACGGGAGCAACATCCTCTATTTCAAGCAGAGCGAGGCCATCGAGGACTTTCTGGCCTATCTCGGCGCGCCGGTCGCCTCCATGGGGATCGCGGAGGCCAAGATCGAGAAGGAAATGAAAAACAAGATCAACCGCATCGTCAACTGTGACAATGCCAACACCTCCAAAATCGTCGAGGCCGCCCAGAATCAGATCGCCGCGATCCACCGCCTGGATGCGCGCGGCGAGCTGGAAGCCCTGCCCGAAAAGCTGAAGGAGACCGCCCGTCTGCGCACGGAGAACCCGGAATCCAATCTTGCCGAGCTGGCGGCCCTGTTCGATCCCCCGCTGACCAAATCCGCCCTGAACCACCGACTGCGCAAGCTCTGCGAGCTTGGAAAGGAGTAGCCATGGCCTTCGTCCATCTGCATCTGCATACGGAATACAGTCTGCTGGACGGCGCGTGCCGGATCGGGCGGCTGATGGACCGGGTCAAGGAGCTGGGCCAGGACGCCGTTGCGATCACGGATCACGGCGTCATGTACGGCGTGATCGACTTCTACAAGGCGGCGAAGGCTGCCGGGGTGAAGCCCATCATCGGCTGCGAGGTCTACGTGGCCCCGCGTACCCGCTTTGACAAGGTTCACGGCGTGGACCGCGAGAGCGCCCACCTGGTTCTCCTCTGTGAAAACGAGACCGGCTACCGGAATCTGAGCTACATGGTCTCCATGGGCTTTTTGGAGGGCTTCTACGGGCGGCCCCGGATCGACATGGATCTGCTGCGGGCCCATTCGGAGGGTCTGATCGCCCTGTCGGCCTGTCTGGCGGGCGCCATCCCCCGCAGGCTCAAGATCGACGACTACGAGGGAGCGAAGGAGATCGCCCGGGAATACAGCGCGATCTTCGGGCCGGACCGCTTCTATCTGGAGCTCCAGGATCACGGCATTGCGGAGCAGGCCAAGGTCAACCCCATGCTGCTCCGCCTGGCGCGGGAGCTGGAGCTGCCTCTGGTGGTGACGAACGACTGCCACTATCTGCGCCGAGAGGACGCCGTGATGCAGGACGTCCTGATGTGCATCCAGACCGGCAAGACCGTGGACGAGCCGAACCGGATGCGCTTTGAGACCGACGAGTTCTACGTGAAATCCGAGGCCGAGCTCCGCGAGCGCTTCCCGCAGCTTGACGAGGCATTTGAAAACACGGCCCGGATCGCCGCGCGCTGCAGCGTCGAATTTGAATTCAACCACTACCATCTGCCCGCCTTCCACGCCCCGGACGGGTCCGATTCGCTGACCTATTTCCGGCGGCTGTGCCGCGAGGGCTTCGCAGAGCGCTATCCCGACCCGCCGCAGGAATACCGTGACCGTCTGGACTACGAGATGGGCGTCATCGAGCGGATGGGCTACGTGGACTACTATCTGATCGTGGCGGACTTTATCCGCTGGGCCAAGGAGCAGGGCATTCCCGTCGGTCCGGGACGCGGCTCCGGCGCGGCCTCGATCTGCGCCTACTGCATGCACATTACGGAAGTTGATCCGATGCAGTATACCCTGATCTTCGAGCGCTTTCTGAACCCGGAGCGCGTCTCCATGCCCGACTTCGACACCGACTTCTGCCAGGAGCGGCGCGGCGAGGTGATCGACTACGTGACCCGCAAGTACGGCAAGGACAAGGTCGCCCAGATCGTCACCTTCGGCACGATGGCAGCGCGCGGCGCGGTCCGTGACGTCGGACGCGTCCTGAACATGAGCTACGCCGAGTGCGACGCCGTGGCAAAGGCCATTCCGAACGAGCTGCACATGACCCTGGAGCTTGCTCTGACCAAGTCGCCCAAGCTCAAGCAGATGTACGACGCCGATCCAAAGGTCCAGAAGCTGATCGACACGGCAATGGCCATCGAGGGCATGCCGCGCAACACCTCCACCCATGCCGCCGGCGTGGTGATCACGGCCCGGCCGGTTTCGGACTACGTGCCGCTGGCAAAAAACGACGACACCGTGGTCACGCAGTTCACAATGACGACCATCGAGGAGCTGGGTCTGCTCAAGATGGACTTTCTGGGGCTGCGGAACCTGACCGTGATCGACGACGCGGAGAAGGAGATCCGCAAGACCGTACCCGATTTTTCGATCAAGAACATCCCCGACGACGACCCGGAGACCTTCGCCATGCTGGGCGAGGGCAAGACCTCCGGCGTCTTCCAGTTGGAATCCACCGGCATCACGGGCGTCTGCGTCCAGATGAAGCCCCAGTCCATCGAGGATATGACGGCCATCGTGGCCCTCTACCGTCCCGGCCCGATGGAATCCATCCCCAAATTCATCGAGGGCAAATTCCACCCGGAGCGGACGACCTATCTGACGCCCCAGCTCAAGCCGATCCTGAACGTCACCTACGGCTGCATGGTCTACCAGGAGCAGGTCATTGAGATCTTCCGCAAGCTGGGCGGCTACACCCTGGGCCAGGCCGACAATATCCGCCGGGCCATCTCCAAGAAGAAGATGAAGATCATCACCCAGGAGGAGGAGACCTTCGTCCACGGCGACGCGGAGCGGGGAATCCCCGGCGCGGTGGCAAACGGCGTCAGCGAGGCCGCCGCCCGCGCGATCTACAGGCAGATCTTTGACTTCGCAAACTACGCCTTCAACAAGGCCCACGCGGTCTGTTACGCTGTGGTCAGCTATCAGACAGCCTGGCTCAAATGCCACTATCCGATGCAGTACATGGCGGCCCTGATGACCTCCATGCTCTCGGACACTGCGAAGGTCGCGGCCTATATTGCAGATTGCCGCGATATGGGGATCCGCCTGCTGCCGCCGGACGTCAACCGTTCCGAGGACGTTTTCACCGTGGAGGACGGAGCGATCCGCTTCGGTCTCGGCGCGGTCAAGAACATCGGACGCGGCATCATTCAGCAGATGAGCGCCGAACGGCGGACGAACGGTCCCTTCACCTCCCTGACCGATTTCTGCACCCGGATGAGTGAGAGCGATTTGAACAAGCGGGCCTTAGAGAATCTGATCAAGTGCGGGGCGCTGGACTGCTTCGGTCTGCACCGAAGCCAGCTTCTGGCGATGTATGAGCCGGTCCTGACCTGGCTTTCGAACCGGAGCAAGCGGAATCTGGCCGGTCAGGTCAGCCTGTTCGACTTCACGAACGAGGTCGAGGACGACATGGGCGTGCCGGTCCCGGCGATGGACGAAAAGCCCCTGATGGAGCTGCTGGCCGATGAGAAGGAGACCACCGGCCTCTATATCAGCGGGCATCCGATGGACCAGTACCGCGCCGCCCTGCGCCGGACCCAGGCGATCCCGATCGCCCGCGTCACCGGCGAGGAGGCCGACCGCAGAGACGGCGAGACCGTTCTGGTCGCGGGCATCGTTCAGACCGTTACGACCAAGACGACGCGGAACAACAGTCTGATGGCCTACGTCACCCTGGAGGACGACACGGCCTCCGTTGAATGTCTGGTCTTTTCCTCGGTTTTGAGCCAGTCTGAGGCGATGCTTCAGCCGGGCAGAGCCATTGCGATCGACGGCCGCGTCTCGATTCGGGACGAAAAGGCGGCCCAGTTGATCGTGAACGGCGTTCTGGAGATGGAGTCTTTTTTGAAGCAGGGCGTGAAGCCCGCTCCGAAGCTGGGGAAGGTCTCCCCGGCGGGAAAGCTCTATCTAAAGCTCCCGTCGGAGGCAAGCCCGAGCTACCGGAAGACCCGCGCCATTCTGAACATGTTCCCCGGCGGGGTGCCGACGGTCCTCTACTTTGCCGACACCGGCTGCCGACGCGGCACGACCTGTACCCCGGAGGCCGCGATGCTCGATGAGCTGAGAGACCTGCTTGGTCCGGACGCCGTGGTGGAAAAATAACGAAGCACCCGCCCGGAGGCGATGGGACGCACCCATCCCCTCCGGGCCTGCTTTTGCTTGCAGAACACGGTCCGCGCCGCTCGCTTTCAAAGGCAGGTCGGGTGACGCGGTCTTCCTCTTTCTTCCGATTCCGTTTCCCTAAAATATTTTCAAAAAACTGCTACACTTTTTTCGGATTCTGTGTTATACTGTAATTTGTTAGATTATGACCTGATGAAAGGAGTGCGCGGGATGCGGAAACGGAGCCTGCTTGCCCTGATGATTCTGCTCTGTCTGCTGCTGACAGGCTGCTATGCCTTCGACAGCGAGTCTTTTTATGCCCTCCCCAAGCGCTCTGAACAGTTCAGCGAATTGCAGGCCGCCGCGGAGGCCGCGATGAACGGCGGAGAGTACAGCGCCCCGGTTTCCGGCTCCAACCGCCAGGCCGTCCAGCAGGCGGACCTGGACGGAGACGGGACCGATGAGGCCCTGGTCTTCTGCAAGACGGGCGTCTCGATGCCGCTCAAGGTTCTGATCCTCAAGCGGAACGACAGCAGCTACCGGCTTCTGACCACCGTGGAGAGCGACGGCACCGCCTTTGACAGCGTCCAGTATGCCGAGATGGACGGGTCCCCCGGTCTGGAGCTGATCCTGAGCCGACGGATCGGCGAGCAGGTCCAGCAGTATCTGGGCGTCTACACGCTTGACAACGGCTCTGCCGTTGAGCTGCTCAGCGTCCGCTGCTCCCTGTATACGACCCTCGATATGGACCGCGACCAGCGCACCGACCTGTTCGTGCTTCAGTCCAACTCCGAGGGGCCGACGGCCTACGCCAATCTCTACCGCTGGCACGACGGCAGTCTGCAAAAGGACGCCGAGGCGAGCCTGTCCATGGCCTCCGAATCGGTCAAGCGCGTTCTGACCGGCAATCTTTCCATGAACGTGCCCGCCGTTTTCATTGCAAGCGCCTATGATGAGAGCAATCTGATTACCGACGTCTTCGCCCTGCGGAGCGGCGTGTTCACGAACGTCACGCAGAACGCCGAAAGCGGGCAGAGCTCCCAGACCGTCCGCAACTACTACGTCTACAGCACGGATATCGACAACGACGGCATCATTGAGATGCCGGACACGGTCGCTCTGGCGGAGCTGCCGGACGACGCCGGCTCCCGGGGTCAGTACCGGATCGTCTGGTACACGCTGAACCTCAACGGGCAGCGCACCGACAAGATGAGCACCTATCACAACTACGGCGAGGGCTGGTTCCTCTTCCTTCCGGAGAGCTGGTGCTCGGACGGTCTGACGGTGACGCGGATCTCGCTGGGAAGCTTCCAGACCGGGACCCGATTCTCCACGCTGGACGAATCCGGTCAGGAGACGGAGCTTGCGACGGTGGCCGCCTTCTCCGGCGAGAACGCCGAGGCGCTGAGTACCTCCGACGGCTTCTTCCCGCTGATGAACCGCGGCGGCATCGTATACGCGGCCAGACTGGGCGACGGCGCAAGTCTGACGCCCGACGAGCTGTCCGCCCGATTCAGCTCCATCGCTCCGGACCTTCTGCCGGAGGCGGAATAAAAAACGACACCGATTTCCCCATGCATTCCGGGGAAGAAAGGCTGGAAATACAATGAAAAAAGTTTTGATTTTGGAAGACGAGGTCAGCATCCGCAGCTTCGTGGTCATCAACCTGCGGCGCGCGGGCTATGAAGCCATCGAGGCCGGCACCGGCATGGAGGCCCTGGAAAAGCTCAAGGAAAACCCGGACGTCGGCGTGGCGATCCTGGACATCATGCTCCCGGACATCGACGGCTTCGAGGTCTGCCGCAATATCCGCGCGACCAACAAGGTCATCGGCATCATCATGCTGACGGCCCGGACGCAGGAGATGGACAAGGTCACCGGTCTGATGACCGGCGCGGACGACTACGTAACCAAGCCTTTCTCCCCTGCGGAGCTGACAGCCCGCATCGACGCCCTCTACCGCCGGATCGGCGGAGAGGTCAACTCGGATTCCGAGGTTTTGAGCCAGGGGCCCTTCGTGCTCAACACCCGCAACCGCACCCTGGAAAAGGACGGCGCGCGCATCAAGCTCACCCAGGTGGAGTACGCCATCATGAAGCTGTTCATGCAGAATCCGGGCAGAGCTCTGTCCCGCGAGGACATTCTGGCCTCGGTCTGGGGCCGCGACTACGACGGCGAGCTCAAGATCGTGGACGTGAACATCCGCCGTCTGCGCATCAAGATCGAAAACGACACCGCCAACCCGACCTTCATCACGACGGTCTGGGGCTTCGGCTATAAGTGGGGAGCCTGATCCATGGCCAAGCGCGAAAACGAAGCTGAAAAACCCAAAAAGAAGAAAAAACTGGCCAGCGGCATCCGCCAGCGCTGGGCCAGGACTATCCTCAGCGTCGTGGCGGCTGTGGTGGTTCTGGCCGGGATCGCCTTCACCCTGGCCAACGGGATCTACACCTACTCCACCATGCGCTCCGGGCTTGAGGCAGAGGCCGACACCACGACGGCCTTCCTGCGCAATTATCTGAATCTGGACTACAACGAGTGCTACGCCTCCTGCGTCCTGCTGGTGCAGAACTACGCGCGGAAGGACCGCCTGGAGCTCCAGTTCGTCGATGAGAGCGGCCATATCGTCGCCTCCTCCTACGGCCTGTTTGCCGACGAGCGCGTGGCGACGGACGAGATCCCCCGCGCCCTCTCCACCCGCAGCGCGGTCTACTTCGTCGGGCAGAACCCGCTGACCGACGAGCGCATTATGAGCGTCGCCACCCCGATGATCTATTCCGATGGGCGGGTCGTGGGCGTTCTGCGCTTCGTCACGGCCACCCGGAACGCAGACCGCTTCATCCTGCTGAGCCTGATGGTTGCCATGGTCGCCGCCGGCATCATGGTCGGCGTGGTCTATCTCAGCAGCCGGATGTATCTCAAGTCCATCCTGGTCCCGGTCTCGGAGATCACCGAGACCGCCAAGCGGATCGCCGGCGGAAGCTACGGCGTTCAGATCCAGAAAAAGTTTGACGACGAGATCGGCGAGCTGGCGGACACGATCAACGACATGTCCAACCAGATCAGCCAGTCCGAGCGGATGCAGAGCGAGTTCGTCTCCTCCGTCTCCCACGAGCTGCGCACGCCGCTGACCGCGATCACCGGCTGGGGCGAGACCCTGCTCAGCGGCGACGTGGACGCCGATGAGACCCGGCGCGGCATTACGATCATCCTTCGCGAGGCGCGGCGGCTGACCTCGATGGTGGAGGAGCTGCTGGAATTCACGCGGATGCAGGACGGACGCTTTACGCTGAACGTCCGGAAGTGCGATCTGCGCGCCGAGTTTGAGGACATGATCTTCATGTACGGCTCCCGCCTGCGCCAGGAGGGGATCGAGCTCGAATACGAGGACAGCGACGACGACGTGCCGGAGCTCTCCTGCGACCCCGAGCGTATGCGTCAGGTCTTTTTGAACATTCTGGACAACGCTGCCAAGCACGGCGGCGAGGGCAAAAAGATCACGGCCTCGCTGCGGCGGGAGGGCGATCAGGCGGTCTTCTGCATCCGTGACTACGGACCCGGCATCCCGCCAGAGGAGCTTCCTCTCGTCAAGAAGAAGTTCTACAAGGGCAGCTCCAAGGCACGCGGCTCCGGGATCGGCCTCGCCGTCTGCGAGGAGATCGTCACGATGCACGGCGGCAAGCTGGAGCTGAGCAACGCCGAGGGCGGCGGCGCCCTTGTCACGGTGCGCCTGCCGATCGAGGCCTGACCCCTGTATTCACCGATTCTGTTTTAACAAGGAGTATGATCCATGTCGAAAGAATCCTGTCCTGTTACGGAAAAATTCAAAACCATGATCGGCGGGCAGGCCCTGATCGAGGGAATCATGATGCGCGGTCCGGAAAAGCAGGCCGTCGTCGTCCGCAACCCGAAGGAGGGTCTGAAAAAGAAGGTCGAGACGCTCAAGCCGAAGCGCGGCATCCTCACCTGGCCCATGATCCGTGGACTCGTCAACTTCGGAAGCAGCATGTATAACGGCGTCAAGGCTCTGATGTGGTCTGCGGAGGAATCCGGGATGGCCGAGGACGAGGAAACCGATGAAGCGCCCTCCAAGCTCGATCTCTGGCTGGAAAAGAAGCTTGGCAGCGAGAAATTCATGTCCGTGCTGATCACCTTTTCCGTCATTCTGGGCATCGGCTTTTCGCTGCTGCTCTTCTTCCTGCTGCCGATGGAAGCGGGGAATCTTTTCCAGCGTCTGACCGGCTGCGGCGTGGTGGTGCAGCATCTGATCGAGGGTCTGTTCCGCCTGGTCATCTTCCTGATCTACATGATCCTGGTCTCACGGATGAAGGATATGAAGCGCGTTTTCTCCTACCACGGCGCGGAGCACAAGACCATCCGCTGCTACGAGGCGAAGCTGCCTCTGACGGTGGAAAACGTCCGGCCCATGACCCGCAAGCATCCCCGCTGCGGGACCTCCTTCCTCTTCGTCATCATGGCCCTCTCCATTCTGCTCTTTACGGTCCTTTCCTACGTGCTGAACTCGATTTTCCCCGCGCTGGCCGTCCTCCAGCAGAACAGCCGCATTCTTTACAACCTGCTGATGATGGCGATCAAGCTGCTTGTGATGCTGCCGCTGGTCGTCTCCGTCGGCTATGAGATCAACCGCTTCGTCGGGCGGCACGACAACCGCTTCACCCGGATCCTGACCGCGCCCGGCATGTGGTTCCAGAACTTCACCACCAAGGAGCCGGACGACTCCATGATCGAGGTGGCGATCGCCGCCCTGACCGAGGTCCTGCCCGAGCGGGAAGGGAGCGACAAATGGTAAAAACCTACGCAGACCTCTATCTCGACGCCCGTAAGGCCATGCTGCCCACCGATGGGATGTACGCGGCCAATATGGCCCGGGAGCTGGTCTGCGCGGCCTCCGGCAAGACGCCGGAGCAATTCATCGCCGACCGGAATCTCTACGCCTCCGAGGAGATCTGCGCGAAAACCGAGAGCTTCGTAAGGCGGCATCTGGCCGGGGAGCCGGTGGCCTACATTCTCGGGGAGTGGGATTTCTACGATATGACCCTGACCGTCACGCCGGCGGTCCTGATCCCGCGCGACGACACGATGGCCGTCACCGACCTTGCGATCAAGAAGGCCCTGTTCCTGCCCGAAAACCCGCGGGTCCTGGACCTCTGCACCGGCTCCGGCTGCATCGGTCTGGCCATCGCCCGACGGGTCCACGACGCCAAGCTGACCCTTGCCGACGTTTCCGCCGAAGCGCTGAAGGTGGCGAAAAAGAACGTCAACGACCTCAAGCTGGGCGGACGCTGCTCCTGCGTGCGCGTGGACGCGCGCCAGAAGGCCGCGCCGTTTCTGGGCAAGTTTGACCTGATCGTCTCCAACCCGCCCTACGTGACGACGGCGGAGTTTGAACGCCTGGATCCCTCTGTGCGCGATTACGAGCCGAGGCTGGCTCTGGACGGCGGCGCGGACGGTCTGGATTTCTACCGCGCCATCGTGCAGAACTTCACCGACGCCATCCGACCCGGCGGCTTCCTTGCCCTGGAGTTCGGCATGGGACAGGCGGACGCGGTCTGCGCCATTCTGAAGCGGGCGGACTATGAGATCGTGGAGCTCCGGGAGGACAACTCCGGCATCACCCGCGCCGTTCTGGCCCGACACGGTCAGCGCGAGGAGAAAGCTCCCGACGAGGAATAAACTGTCCTTGTTATGGGATAAATCTTTTGGTAGACTATGACCATCCTGAATAAAAGAGAGGCTGCATACTATGGCAAGCAAGAAAACCGTGATTGAGACCCCGGCACCCGCCGTGGACAAGAAAAAGGCCCTGGAGACCGCCCTGCGCCAGATCGAAAAGAGCTTTGGCAAGGGCGCGGTCATGCGCATGGGCGACCGGCCCGAAATGAACGTCGAAGCCATCCCGACCGGCTCTCTGGCCCTCGACGCCGCGCTCGGCGTGGGCGGCGTGCCCAAGGGACGCATCATTGAGATCTACGGCCCGGAATCCTCCGGCAAGACCACCCTTGCCCTGCACATTCTGGCCGAGGCTCAGAAGCTCGGCGGCGAGGTCGCCTTCGTGGACGCCGAGCACGCACTGGACCCGGTCTACGCACGGGCCATCGGTCTGGACATTGATTCCATGCTGGTCTCGCAGCCGGACACCGGCGACCAGGCCCTGGAGATCACCGACGCCCTGGTGCGCTCCGGCGCAGTGGACGCCGTGGTCGTGGACAGCGTGGCGGCTCTGGTTCCCCGGCAGGAGATCGAGGGCGAGATGGGCGATCAGTTCGTCGGTCTGCAGGCCCGTCTGATGTCCCAGGCCCTCCGCAAGCTGGCTGGCACGATCTCCAAGACCAACTGCGTCGTCATTTTCATTAACCAGCTCCGTATGAAGATCGGCGTCATGTACGGCAACCCGGAGACGACGACCGGCGGCAACGCTCTGAAATTCTACGCCTCCGTCCGTCTGGACGTCCGCCGCGTGGAGAGCATCAAGGAGGGCGGCAACGTCCTGGGCAACCACGTGCGCGTGAAGGTCGTCAAAAACAAGGTCGCGCCTCCCTTCCGCCAGGCGGAGTTCGACATCATGTTCGGCGAGGGCATCTCCAAGTGGGGCGAGCTCGTGGACATGGCTGTGGACTTTGACATCATTCAGAAGGCCGGTTCATGGTTCAGCATGGACAGTGAGCGCATCGGTCAGGGCAAGGACAGCGTCAAAAAATACCTCCGCGAAAACCCGGAGATCGCCGAGCGCGTGGAGGAGCAGGTCCGCTCCCGTCTGCGTGAGATGAACCGCAACCCGCTGGCTGAGCGCGCGCCGGAGCCCGCCGAGCGTGCCGACCGCGCGACCGTGGTCAGCGCCGAGGATTTCGACGACGAATAACCCATGAAGACCATTCAGGCTCTGATCCCGCCCAGGCGGCCGGGCGGTCGGACGACGGTCTGTTTTTCGGACGGAACCACCTGCAGGCTGATCCCCTCGGTCATCGAGGACCGCGGTCTCTATCCCGGCATGGAGCTGGACGAGACGGCGCTGGACGGCCTCAGAACGGCCAACGGCGAGGCCTCCGCAAAGCAGCGGGCCGTACGCATCATCTCGGTCACGGGCGTGACCCAGGGGGATCTGAAGCAGCGTTTAATCCGAAAGGGCGAAAGCCCGGACGACGCCGAGACCGCCGTCGCCTGGCTCAGCGAGCTGAAGCTGCTCGACGACGCCGAGACCGCCCGCCAGATCGTCGCCCGCGGCGTCAGCCGGGGCTACGGCGCGAAGCGGATCCAGCAAATGCTCTATGAAAAGCGGGTCCCCCGCAAATACTGGGAGGAGGCTCTGGCTTCGATCCCGGATCAGAGCGGCGAGCTGCGGGACTTCCTGGCCGCAAGGCTCGGCGAGGCGCCGGATGAAAAGCAGCGAAAACGCGCCATCGACGCAGCCCTGCGCCGCGGCTTCACCTGGTCCGAGGTCCAAGCGGCTCTGCGCCGTCTCGGCGCGGACGAGCCGGAATAGAAAAAACGCCGCCCGGTGAGGCGGCATGGAGGCACTATGTCCTGTACTGTCGGATTTATCTCTCTTGGCTGCGCCAAGAACCAAATTGACTGCGAGCAGATGATGTTTCTGCTCGTTCAGGCCGGTTACAAGCTGGCCCCCGCCCCCGAGGAGGCCGATCTGGTTGTCATCAACACCTGCGGCTTCATCGACGCTGCCAAGAGCGAGGCCATTGACAACATCCTCCGCGCCGCCCAATGGAAGGCCGAGGGCAGCGTGCGGAAGATCCTCGTCACGGGCTGCCTTGCCCAGCGCTATCAGGACGAGATCCTGACCGAGCTGCCCGAGGTAGACGGCATCCTGGGCACGGGAAGCTATTACGACATCGTCAGCGCCGCCGAACAGGTGATGCACGACGAGGCGGTCGAGCGCTTCGGCTCCATCGACGCCCCGGTTCGCGAGTGCAATCGCGTGGTTACGACCCCGCGGCACTATGCCTACATGAAGATCGCCGAGGGCTGCGACAACCGCTGCGCCTTCTGCGTGATCCCGTCCCTGCGGGGTCGCTACCGCAGCCGGAAGATGGAGGATTGCGTCGCCGAGGCAGAGGCTCTGGCCGCCGCAGGCGTCCGGGAGCTGATCGTGGTGGCCCAGGATACCTCCCGCTACGGCGTGGATCTTTACGGCAAGCCCATGCTGCACGAGCTGCTCCGCCGGTTCTGCCGCGTGGAGGGCTTGCACTGGATCCGCGTCCACTACACCTATCCCGACGAGCTGACCGACGAGCTGATCGACGTCATCGCTGAGGAGCCGAAGATCGTCAAGTATCTGGACATTCCGATCCAGCACGTGAACGACGGCATTCTCCGCGCGATGCATCGCCGGGGAAGCAAGGCCTTCCTGGAGCAAGAGCTGCTCCCCAAGCTCCGCGGCCGCATTCCCGGTCTCGTCATCCGCACCAGTCTGATCACGGGACTGCCCGGCGAGGGCGAGGCGGAGTTCGACGAGCTCTGCGACTTCCTCCGTCGGCATCGGCTGGAGCGGGTCGGCGTCTTCCCCTTCTCCCCTGAGGAGGGAACGCCGGCGGCAAGGATGGACTACCCCGACGCTGAGATCGCCGAGCGGCGGGCAGGCTTCGTGGCCGAGCTGCAATCGGAGATCATCGACGAATACAACGAGCGCTTCTTTGACCGCGAGCTGGAGGTTCTGGTGGACGACTGGGACGGCGAATACTACATTGGCCGGACCTATGCCGACTCCCCCGGCATCGACGGTCAGGTACGCTTCACATCGGAGCAGGAGCACCGTCCCGGCGACTTCGTTCAGGTCGTAATCCTGGGCGCGGAAGACGGAGAATTCATCGGAAGAGAGGCTGATTGAACATGACAACTGCAAGTAAAATCACGATCGTGCGTGTGGTGATGATCCCCGCGTTCATGGCGGCTCTGCTTTTGAGCCCGACCTACCCCTGGCTCAAGTTTCTGGCCCTCGGACTCTTTATCGTGGCAAGCCTGACCGACTTTGTGGACGGCTACATCGCCCGGCACTACAACCAGGTCTCCGACTTCGGCAAGTTCCTTGACCCGCTGGCGGACAAGCTGCTGGTCATCTCCGCAATGTGCATCTTCTGCCAGTGGACGCTCATGCCCGCCTGGGCGCTGATGATCGTTCTGGCCCGCGAATTCGCAGTTACGGGACTTCGGCTGATCGCCGTGGGCAAGGGCCGCGTGATCGCAGCCGGCTGGTCCGGCAAGGTCAAGACCTTCTCCACGATGGTCGCCCTCTGCGTGTGGATCGTTTTCCACGACTGGGCATGGCTCAACTGGGTCGTGATCCTGGTCATCGTCCTGCCGACGCTTTACTCCGGCATAGAATACTTTATTCAAAACCGCGACGTGCTGGAGCTCAAGAAGCAATAAGCGGGCGTACAAAATTCCCCCGGTCCCATCGACCGGGGGAATTTTGTCTCTTTCTCTCACTCACTTTGTTGGGGGGGCGTCGTCCATCTGCATGATCAGACAGGCGCAGTAGCCGGGCGCCGGCTGGAAACAGGAGATACGAAGCATCTGTTTGACCTTGGGGCTGAGATCCACCATTTCGTGGGGGCGGCCGTTCATGGCAACGTCTGCGTAAGGGATGATCCATTTGCGGTCGCTGTTTTGGAAAACCTCATAGAACGAACTATTGATTGGCAGTTTGTCAAGGGTATTTTTCACCTTTTCCAAGGAATCTTTCTTGCCGTAGCGTTGAGATAACAAGCGAAGCAAACCAGACAAATCCAAATCCGAAGGCGATTTTGCCACGGATTTGGATTTGCCTGATTTTTTACCACTATCCACATCTTTCAATACCGGTTCTTTTACGAAGAATGCCCGCCTGCGTTCTTCTGCCTTCTTTCCCGGTATTCATAGTAGGCATAATTTCCCGGTGCAGAGCTGACGCGACACATAAACCCGTACACCTCGTCCCGCAGCTTTTTCCGGGCCGCACGGGGCGGCAGCGTGGGGTCCGGGTAGAAGGGCTCTGACAGCGTCACGGTCATGCAGGGCCAGAGCTGTTTGAAGATCCTGCGCTGTCGATAGGTCGTCACGTAGGCCACCACCGGAACGTTTTCCCGGACGGGATAGGAGAAGCTGCCGTCTGGAAAGGGTCGAATCCCCGTGTACCAGGGCCAGATGTGCGCCTCGGGATAGATGGCCAAGGTGCGCTTCTGCCGGATTCTCAGATGCAGCGCCTCTGAAAATGGACGGTAGCCATGGACGGTGCCGGGCAGCGGGATTCCGCCGAGAAGCTGCACCAGTCTGCGCAGCACTGGCACCGAAACCGCCTCCGGGCCTGTAACGATATGGGCGTGCCGAGGGAAGCTCACCAGGGTGGGGGTATAGGCGTCCATCATCCCCTGAGTGTGGTTGCCATAGAGAAAATACCCGGTGCCGCGAAGTCCCCGAAGGGCTTTGCGGTTTTTGATTTTGAGGCCGAAGCCCAGCTTTCCGATCAGCCACACCAGGGGTGTCGCAATCAGCCGGTAAAGCACGAACTCCAAAATGAGCCAGAAAGGATTGCGGATCGAAAAGGGAAAATCGGCGGGAACTGTTTTGGCCCGGATATTGTTGCCCGCGAAGTCGTCGTGGACGGCATCCTCGTAGTAAATGATCTTTTTTGCCATGTCATCCTTCTTTGTGCTTTGCCGCGTGGGTTTCCAGAATCATCTGCTCCATTCGATCCATGCAGGCATCGAAATCAAACTGCTTTGTGTAGCCCAGATAGGCCTTACTGCAGGCTTCCTGTTCCGCCGGGTGCTCCAGCCACCAGTCGATCCGCTCCGCCAGCGCCTTGCTGTCGTTGCTGTGGAAGAGATTCTGTTCCCCCAACGCAAAAAAACGCGTCGCACTGCGGGGCGAATCGGAGATGACCGGCACCAGGCCGCAGGAAATCGCCTCCAGGCAGGAAATCGCCTCGATCTCGATCTCGGCAGGATGGACGTAGAGATCCGCGCTGTTGATCGTCTTCACCAGCTCCTCCCGGGAGAAAAAGTGGAAAATCGGCGGGTTCTTCAGGGCCTTACCGCGTTTCATCAGCTTCTCCTTTAAGGGGCCGTCGCCCGCAAAAACCAGCTGGAGCTCCTCCGCATGTCGGCTTTGCTTTGCCGCGTCGATGAGTACACGGTGGGACTTTTCCTTGCTCAAACGCCCGATGAACAGGATCACGTACTTCCCCTCCAGCTCCTCCGGGCGGCTGACGGGGATTGGACGGAACTGCCGGTTCACTCCGTTGGAAATCACCCAGGCGTTGGTTTTGCCGCCGTACCGCTCAAACACCTCCCGAATGAATTCTGTCGGATAGTGCACGGCGTCTACGTAACGGTAGCAGTGTCGGAAGAAAGCCTTGTAGACCAAGCGGTTTACCAGCCGGCTGTCCTTCATAAAAATGTGGCTGGTAAAGTTCTCCGCCTGGCAGTGGAAGCCTGCGGTAACTGAGATGCCCCGTTCTCTTGCCAGACGCAGCATCGCGCAGCTCACCGGGAAGGGCAGCATCAGATGCACGTGATCCACGCCGCTCAGCGCCGCTTCCAGAACCTTGCGGGACGGTCTTGCAATCACAACACCGTTTTTGCGGACGTACCCGTTTAGCGGGCCGAGGGGCAGCTTGGGTACGATGTAGCAATCCGGCTCTCCGCTGCGTTCCCTGTCCGGGCAGACAATGCGAACGCTGTGACCCTTCGCCCGCAGAGCGCGGATCAGATTCATAGCCGCGATGGTGGTGCCGTTGTTTTCCCGGCCAAGCACGTCGCATACGATACAAATGGTCATTTCCTGTTGCACTCCAAAAGCAGAATCGTGAAAATTATCCCGCTGTCTCCCTCTCAAGATTTTCCCCGGGTTCGGCTGCGGTCACGCTGTAGCTTGTGACCCCGGGAATTGTCTCTCCGTCGATCTGCAGCGGCGTCGGTCGGTCAAACTCCACAGTGATGTGTTTCCCGGACAGCACCTCCGCCATCTCGGTGTGCTTGATATGCGTGCCTTTAAAGATTGATGGGAAGACCATCAGGGTTTTCAGCTTTCCGGAGCCATGCATGACCAGCGTAGACACGGTATCGTTCTGCAAGCGATCCTGTTTCGGCGTTGGGATCATACCGCCGCCGTAGTACCGGCCGTTCATGGTTGGCGCAAGCCAGACTTTTTTGTAATGCTTTTCCACTCCGTCCACTGTCACGACGGCATTGACCGGCTTGTAATGGAACAGTAGACCCTTGATGGCAATTGCGGTATAGTTGACAGGCTTTTCCGATGTTCCGCGGAGCCTGTCACCCTCCTCGCAGCAATATCCGTCGATGCCGAATCCCACACCGTTGAGGAACCGATAGTTCTTTCCGTTTACAGTTACAGTGGGAAGCATGTCGAGGTAATGCCGGATCGAAACCAGCCCAGTCCCAGCAGAAGCTCTGATGTCCTCCAAAAAATCGTTTCCGGTTCCGGTTGCGTAGTAGAGAATATCATTTGGCAGCGTCAGCCCCTGTGTTTCGTTCACAAATCGGTTCAGCGTACCGTCTCCGCCGCACAAAACGAGCGCATCCTCCGGCATAAGGAACGAAAACAACGCAGCATAATCATGTATGGTCATCATGTCAAGATACCGGGCTTCCTCGTCGTCAAATAACAGCGTGAGCTCCTCGGCGCGCTCCTTTCCACGACCGTTTCCTGCCTTTGGATTATAAAGAATGTAATATGTCTTCATGTGACGACCTCTCTGTTTTTTGGTATATCGTATCAGCCGATTCTAAACTGAAACGAAACTGGCTGAAAAACAGGCAAAGGCGCCTCGGAGTTTCGTTTCAGTTTAGAAACACGCAGTACCATCTCAGTATCAACCAGCAATATGGATTGCTGACTATACAAAAAACGGGAGGATACACATGATGAAAGACAACTTTGTTAACCGCGCTATGGTGCGGCATGCAATCCGTGCTGCAATCAAGGACCCTGACAAAAACATTCCCAAAATCCTCGCTCTGGTCGAGCGGGCAGATGCCAATGGAAATAACGCTACCGCCTACGCCAATCTCAGAAGGGGATTTGAAGACCCGAAGAACAACTGGAACATCATGGTGCACAATCTGATCCGGAATGTCGACCCGGATGTTCTGGAGAGTATGATGATGTCATTGGGGTTCCATTCCGCCGTTGCCAGCGCATATGACAGGATGGAGAATATTGAAAAATATAACTGCAACATCCCCTGGGCGGTGCTGATGGACCCGACTGCGGCGTGCAATCTGCACTGCACAGGCTGCTGGGCAGCAGAGTACGGCAAAAACACATTCTTAACCTATGAGACGCTGGATCGCATCATCCGCGAGGGCACGGCGCTCGGCACCTACACCTACATCTTCTCCGGCGGCGAGCCTACCATGCGGAAGAAGGACCTGATCCGGCTGGCCGAGGTGCACCCCGACTGCGCTTTTCTTGCCTTCACCAACGGCACCCTTGTGGACGAGGAATTTGCGGACGAACTAAAGCGCGTGGGTAATTTTGCCCTTGCCTTCTCCATCGAAGGCAGCGAGGAGGATACAGATTTCCGTCGCGGAGCCGGTACTTATCAAGCAGTGATCCGCGCCATGGATATTCTGCGAGAAAAGGGAGTTGTTTTTGGCTTCTCCGCCTGCTATACCAGTAAGAATCTGGGTACCATCGGATCGGACGAGTTTGTGGATCTGATGATTGAAAAGGGCTGTCTGTTCGGGTGGTACTTCACCTATATTCCTGTCGGGAAGGATGCCGTAACTGATTTGATTGCATCCGCCGAACAGCGTGCCTATATGTATCAGAAGGTTCGTGAGTGGCGCGGCACAAAGCCTTGCTTCCTGCTGGATTTCTGGAACGACGGCGAATATGTGCACGGCTGCATCGCGGGCGGACGCCACTACCTTCATATCAACGCCAACGGCGACGTGGAGCCCTGTGCCTTTATCCACTACAGCAACGTGAATATCCATGACTGCAGCCTGTTGGAGGCGCTGCAAAGCCCACTCTTTATGGAATACCGGAAGAATCAGCCCTTCAACGAAAATATGCTGCGCCCCTGCCCCATGCTGGACAACCCGGAGAAGCTGCGAGAGATGGTGAAGAACTCTGAGGCTCATTCCACAGACCTCCTTGCGCCGGAAAGCGCGGAAGAGCTCACAGCAAAGACAGAGCAGGCGGCCCAGGCCTGGGCTGTGAAAGCAGGCGAGCTTTGGGACGCTGTGGACGAAGGGTCCAAAAAATCCCACCGGAATGTAATCTACGGGGGATCGGGCAAAGCATCGGCAGGAGGTTAAAGCAGCAAATGAAGCAGCAGACCTTTGCAGCAGTGGCCGGAAGCGCGTTGCTGGTCCCGGTGCTTGTGTCAGCGGGGACGGCGGAGTATCTGACCCGAGCCGCCGTAGACCGGGAGCCGCCCCGTTCCTTTGCCCGGCGCAGGGAAAAGGCAAAGCCGATGCCCGATCCCGCGCTGGACAGCGCCCGGGAACGCCTTCGGCAGAGTCCCCATCAAAGGGTGGAGATCAGCGCCTATGACGGAACCCGGCTGACAGGGCACTGGTTCCCACACCCAGACGCAAAAAGGGTAATCGTTGCCATCCACGGTTGGCGGTCCCATTGGTATCGGGACTTTGGCGCAATCTCAGAATTTTGGAAAGAGCAGGGCTGCAGTGTGCTCTATGTGGAGCAGCGGGCCCATGATACCAGCGGAGGGCAGCACATGACCTACGGCGCTGTGGAGCGTTACGACTGCCAGGCCTGGCTGTGTTGGGCCTGTAAACGTTGCGGGCTAAAACTGCCGATTTATCTTGCAGGCGTCTCCATGGGCGCAACAACGGTCTTGATGGCCGGGGCACTGTCTCTGCCGGGCAATCTGCGTGGAATTATCGCCGACTGCGGTTTTACCTCCGCAGATGAGATCTGGTGCCACCTTGCCCGGGACAGCCTGCACATGCCTTATCGGATGGTACGCCGTTTTGCAAACGCGAAGTATCTCCGACGCACCGGCCAGACCTCTGGGCTCTCTACTGTGGACGCGCTGAAGAATTGCCAGCTGCCGGTTCTGCTGATCCACGGAGAAGCAGACGATTTCGTCCCTCCGGAGATGAGCCGCAGAAACGAAAAGGCCTGTGCCGGGCAGAAGCGGCTTGTGATGGTGCCCGGTGCCGGTCACGGTATGAGCAGCTTTGTAGGGAAGGAGCTCTATGAGCAGGAGCTTCTGGCGTTTTGGGCGGCTCATGACGCAGACAGCGGAGAACCGGGGCAACAACCTGTGTAAGTTGGAATACCCTGCCGTAATACCATCAATGCCTCAAGACAGCAAAGCATACTGTCTTGAGGCATTGCGATTTCCATGCCGGATGGTTTACGGCAAATCCTCCGCGTTCTCCTTCGGCAGCGTCACGGTAAACGCGGTTTTCCCGTTGGCACTGGAATAATCTACGCTGCCATGATGCAGCTCGACGATCCGCTGCACGACGGCAAGGCCGATCCCGTTGCCCTGCGCGGCGTGGGACTCGTCTGCCTGGTAGAATTTCTGGAAGATGCGGTCTCCGGCCTCCGGCGGGATGGCCTGGCCGTAATTCGTAATTGTCACATGTGTGGCGTCTGGAGCCTCGTTGATTTCAACGCCCAGCTCCGCGCCGAAGTCCGAGAACTTGACGGCGTTGTCCAGCAGATTGATCCAGACCTGCCGCAGCAGCTCCTCGTTGCCCCGCACATAGACCTCGTCGAAGCGAAGGTCCAGATCCAGCTGCTTTTTGGTCCAGGCCTCCTCCAGCAGCAGAACGCAGGCCCGCAGCTGCTCGGAGAGGTTGAAGCGGGTCACGTCAGACAGAATCGTCTGGTTTTCCACACGGCTCAGATTCAGCACGTTGGTTGCCATATCGGACAGACGCATGGACTCCTCCGCGATCACGGCGGTGTATTCCTGTCGCTGGGCCTGGGTCAGATTACCCCTGCGGAGCAGCTTGGCAAAGCCCGCGATGGAAACGATGGGCGTTTTGAATTCGTGGGAGAAATTGCTGACGAAATCCGAGCGCAGGATCTCCGTCCGCCCCAACTCCTCCGCCATCTTATTGAAGCTGTCGGTGATTTCCCGGAGGGTCGGGTGGCGGCCAAGCAGCTTGCCCGGCTGCAGCCGGACGGAAAAATTCCCGTCGGCCAGCTCGTTCATGGCGTTGATAATGTTGTTGATGGGCTTCATTGTGATCCTGCTGATGAAAAATGTAATGCCCGCGCCGATGAGCAGACTCAGCAGCCCAAGGCCGATGGTGGCAAGAATCCGGCCCGCGGACCGGGACTCCAGGCGGGTAATCCAGTCGAATTTGACAGCCGCGTAGACCAAGGCTCCCACCACCAGGATCACCGCCAGCAGAATGAGAAAGGTCACGCCGCCAAACAAAAGCGTCAGCGCCCTGCGGCTCTTCCGCTGTTCCGATTTTTTCATAGCTTTTTGACCACCTTATACCCAAGTCCCCGGACGGAGACGATCTCAAATTCCGGCCAGCACTCAAAGCGCTTCCGCAGCCGCCCGATGTGGACGGTCACGGTCTCCCAGCCCGTCTCGCTTTCGCTGCCCCAGATCTCATCCATCAGCTGGATGCGGGTAAAAATTTTCCCCGGGAAGGAGAGCAGCTTGTAGAGCAGCAGAAACTCCTTTTGCGGGAGCTGCTGGGTTTCCGTGCCGCGGGTGACGCACTGGCTGTCGTAGTCCAGTGTCACGTCGCCCACAACGATTTTCCGCTCCGCCGCGATTTTGGCCCGCCGCAGCAGGGCCTTGATCCGCAGCAGCAGCTCGGTCTCGTCGATGGGCTTGGTCATATAGTCGTCGGTGCCCGCCCGGAAGCCCTCGTGCCGATCCCGGGGAAGCTGCCTGGCGGAGAGCATCAGAACGGGCAGATTGCTGTTTCCCTCCCGCAGCTCCCGGGTAAAGGCATAGCCGTCCATCTCCGGCATCATCACGTCCAGCACCACAAGGTCCACGTATTCCCGGTCCAGCAGCGCCAGGGCCTGCTTTCCGTTTTCAGCGGTAGAGACGGTATAGCCCTCCGGCTCCAGCACCGACCGCAGCAGCAGCCGGGTATTCTTATCATCGTCCACCACAAGAATGTGAAACATCCGATTCACCTCCTACCGGCTCATTATGGCATGAAAACCTAAACTGAAACGAAACAAGCACGCAGACCGGCAGGCTTTTCCGGTCTGTGTCTATTATACGGGAACTCCGGGCGGGGGTCAATCCCGCTTTTCCGCTTTCCCTCAGTTTCGTTTCAGTTTAGGTTTCTCGTGTATATTCAATCCAATCACCCCGGAAAGGAATAGGAACCGCCATGAAAAAGCCTCGAGCGACAGAACAGTCCCTGCAATGGCAGTGGCAGAATAACCGGCCAGCTTTCCTCACCTGGGCGGTGCTGCGTCTGCTGGTGCTGCTGGTGCTGATTCGTTCCGCCATAAACGGTCTGTGGGAGAACGTATTCATCTGTTTGCTGGTGCTGGCGCTTTTTCTCCTCCCATCCCTGATCTCCAGACGGCTGAAAATCACCTTTCCCACCGGGCTGCAGATCGTGATCCTGATCCACATTTTTGCCTGTGAGATCCTGGGCGAACTGGAAAGCTATTACGTGCGCTATCCCCATTGGGATACCGTCACCCATACGGTCTGGGGCTTCCTGTGCGCGGCCATCGGCTACGGGCTGGTGGACATTCTGAACCGGGAGCGCTCCGCCCATTTCCATCTTTCTCCGGCGTTTCTGGCTCTGGCGGCCTTCTGCTTTTCCATGACCGTCGGCGTGCTGTGGGAATTCTTTGAGTTCGCGGCGGACCGGCTGCTCCTGCTGGATATGCAGAAGGACACGGTGATCTCGCAGTTCTCCAGCGTGATGCTGGACCCGACCAACAGCAACATTCCGATCCGGGTCGCGGATATCACAGACGTGGCTGTGAACGGTGAGAGTCTGGGTCTGGGCGGCTATCTGGACGTAGGCCTCTATGATACCATGGAGGATCTGTTTGTGAACATGATCGGTGCGCTGGTGTTTGCGGTCATTGGCTTTTTCCGTTCCCGCAGCCAGCAGGCGGAAAGAATCGCGGTCTCCTTCATCCCTCGGCCCGGGAAACAGCCAAACCGCGGCGAAGCAAATCAAGGCGAAGCAAAACTAAGTGTAGCAAATCAAGCGGAACTCTGACCAAGCGGGAGGCACACATGGAAGAGAAACGGACAAGTCGGCTCTATCGGGGAATCCGTTGGGGCGTCAAGCTGGTTTTCCCAAAATTCCGGCTGGCAGGGGCAGAGCAGCTGCCGGAGACTCCCTGCGTCATCGTGGGAAACCACAGCCAGACCTACGGCCCTGTGGCGGGTGAGCTCTACATCCCCGGGAAGCACGAAATCTGGTGCGCTGGGGAAATGATGGACCGGAAGGAGGTGGCGGACTACGCCTACCGGGATTTCTGGTCCGGCAAGCCCTGGTGGAACCGCTGGTTTTATTGGCTGCTGAGCCGGTGCATCGGGCCTCTGGCGGAGCTGGTCTTTACCAACGCCCACACCATCCCCGTCTACCATGATACACGGATCGTCTCCACCTTCCGACAATCCATCGAAAAGCTGCAGCAGGGCAGCAGCATCGTGATCTTCCCGGAGCATTATCAGGAGCACAACAACATCGTCCATGAATTTCAAGAGAACTTCGTGGACCTGGCCCGCTTCTACTATACGAAAACGGGAGAGATTTTGTCCTTTGTCCCCCTCTACCTGGCGCCGCGGCTGAAAACCATGTATTTCGGTGCGCCGATTGCCTTTGATCCAAAAGCCCCCATTGCCCGGGAGCGGAAGCGGATCTGCAGCGCGCTGATGGACGCTATCACCGCAATGGCCGTATCCCTGCCGGAGCACGTTGTGGTGCCCTATCCCAACGTCCCGAAGAAACAATATCCAAAGAACATTCCCCTGGAGGTCCGAGTCCATGAAGAGACAGCGCGTTGATTACAGCGGCTTTTCCCTGAAGCGTTTGAATGAGTCCCGCTTTGCGCACGTCAAGCTGCTGGGGGGGTGGCTGGTCTATTTCGCCCTGTATTTTTTGACGGAGAATCTGATCCCTGCCGAGCGCTGCCACGTGATTCACTGCCGTCTGGACGATATGATTCCGTTCCGTGAGGGCTTTGTGGTTTTCTATGTGGGCTGGTATCTGTTTGTCGCGGGTGCAGTGGCTTATACCCTCTTCTACGATGTGGATCGCTTCAAACACCTGCAGACCTACATCATCGTAACGCAGATCGCGGCTATGCTCTGCTATATTTTCTATCCCAGTATCCAAACCCTACGCCCGGCGGAGTTCCCGCGGCAAAACGTGTTCACCTGGGTGCTGGGTATCATCTATGCCTTTGACACCCCCACAGGCGTCTGTCCATCCCTGCACGTTGCCTACTCCATTGCCATCGTCTCGGTGACGCTGAAGGAGAAAGCCCTCAACGGGTGGGTCAAGGCAGCGGCAGCGGGCTTTGCCCTGATGGTGTGCCTGGCGGTCTGCTTCGTCAAGCAGCACTCCGTCCTGGACGTCCTTGCGGCCCTGCCGGTCTGCCTGCTGGGTGAAATCCTCGTCTATGGGAAGGACTACTGGATGCCAAAGCTGCGCCGGGCTGCTTCCCGAGGAAATCCATAAAGATTGCCGCGCTTCCGGATGCCTGCGCGAGTCACGTTTCCCACATAACAAGAATCCGGCTGCGACTGCCGGATCAGGAGGTTATTATGTCTGAACAATTTATTCTGTCCTGTGAGTCTACGGTGGACCTGCCCTACGCCTATGTGAACGGGCGGGGCCTGCCGGTGCTGTTCTATTCGTACCTTGCAGAGGAGAAGCTGCATGTGGACGATATGCTGCGAGATTCCGCAGCCCTGCCGCACTTTTACGCCATGCTGGAGGGCGGCGCGCTGCCCTCGACCTCCCAACTGACAACCTACGACTATGAAGCCTTCTTTTCCCCACTGCTGGAGCAGGGGAATCTGCTGCACATCGCCTTCGGCACCGGAATGACAGGCTCTTATTATCATGCGGAGGAGGCTGCCGAAAAGCTCCGCAAGAAGTACCCCGAACGCACGATTCGGGTGATCGATTCCTTGTGCAGCTCCTCCGGGTATGGACTCCTGGTGGACTACGCTGCCGATCTGCGGGATGCCGGCAGGACGCTGGAGGAAACCGCCCAGTGGGTCGAGGCCAACCGCAAGCTGGTGCATCATCAGTTCTTCTCTACCGAACTGAAATTCTACCGGCGCAGCGGAAGAATGTCCGGTGCCGCTGCTGCCGTGGCGACCATTCTGAATATCTGTCCCATCATGCGACTCGACGACGGCGGCCGGATCATCGCCTATGATAAGGTGCGCGGGAAGCGGAAGGCCATGGATCGCACGGTTCAGACGGTACTGCGTCATATTCAGAACGGGTCCGACTACGACGGCAAATGCTATATCAGCCACTCCAACTGCCTGCCGGAGGCAGAGCAGCTGCGTTCCCTGCTGCAGCAGGCATTGCCCCGGGTTCCGGAGATTCCCATCTGGGACATCGGTACCATCATTGCGTCTCACTGCGGTCCGGGAACCGTCGCGGTATTTTTCCTGGGAGACGAGCGGGTCCCCGATGGCAAAGCCGTTTAAGCTTGACTCGTCAGTCTGTGCAGGGCTGTTACACCTTGCGGTCCTGCCGGCGGAGCTTTCGTGCACAGGAAAGGCCCCCGGCAACTCAGGCCGCGTACGGCACTGGAAACTCAGAAAAAACGAAAGGAGCGATCAAAATGGCATGGCAGGATGAACTGAACCACAGCATTACGACAGCGGAACAGCTTTGCAGACTGCTGAAGCTGCCTGCGGCGGAGCAGGAACGTTATGCGCAAATCATCTCCCGGTTTCCGATGATGATTACGCCGTACTATTTCTCGCTGATTGATCCCAACGACCCAAACGATCCCATCGCGCGGATGTGCATTCCCTCCGAAGCGGAGTTATCCCCGGAGGGCTCCTTCGACACCAGCGGAGAGGCCGGGAACACCAAACAGGAGGGCGTCCAGCACAAATACCGGCAAACAGCGTTGATCCTTTCCACCAACGTCTGTGCTATGTACTGCAGGCACTGCTTCCGCAAACGCCTTGTGGGGCTGTCTGACACAGAGCTGAACAAGCAGGTGGACAATGCGGCCGGATATGTGCGAGCCCACCCGGAGATCACGAACGTCTTAATCTCCGGCGGCGATTCGCTGATGAATCCCAACGCGATCATCGGCAGATATCTTGCGGAATTCTGTGAGATCCCAACGCTGGATCTGATTCGCTTCGGCTCCCGGGTCCCGGTTACCTTTCCCCAGAGAATCTACGAGGATCAAGAGCTGATGGACCTGTTTGCCGCGTATGCCCGCCGCAAGCCCATCTACCTGATTACGCAGTTTAACCATCCCCGTGAAATCACGCCGGAATCTATCCGCGCGGTCCGGGAATTCCAGGCCAGAGGCGTCCAGGTACGAAACCAGACGGTGCTGCTGCGTGGGGTAAACGACGATTCCGAAACCCTTGGCACGCTCCTGCTGGCGCTGACCAGAATCGAGGTCGTGCCCTACTATATTTTCCAATGCCGCCCTGTTACCGGCGTAAAGGGCCGCTTCCAGGTCCCGCTGCGGGAGGGCGTCCGGCTCGTAGACGATGCAAAAGCCATGCAAAACGGAATTGGGAAGGGTGTCCGGTACGCCATGAGCCATCCCCGTGGGAAGATTGAAATCCTTGGAGAGTCGGAAGCCGGGACCATGCTCTTCAAGTTCCACCAGAACAAAGAGGAGGCGGACAGTGCCCGGATCTTTACGGCCAGGATTACCGACAGCACAACCTGGCTCGACGACAAGCTGGAGGCAATATAGGCTTGAAAGGAAAAAGACGGCGCTGTTTTGGCATCAACCAAAGCAGCGCCGCTTTTGAACTTGGTTCTATTCATTCGTTTCGGCTGTGCCAGCAAGGCAGAAGCTGCAGTTCACCGACGGCTGGCCGGTCTTCCGGATAGAATATCGGTTTTCGCCGCAGCTGTAGATTTGCAGTCGGTCGCCCTCGAAGGTTTGATTGACGTACTGCACTTCGACAGCGACTACCGGCGTCCTTGCCAGTTGCTCTACAGAATACTGATTGACCAAATAGCGAATGTAAGAAATATTGTTGGTATGGTGACAGAAATCGATATCCGCGCTGCGGACCGTCAACTCCTCCAGCAATTGCTGCGGCTCGAAGCGTTCCCGGCGAAAGACGAGGTCGATTTCCGCTTTCTCTGGGAGTGTGTTCTCGCCCAAACCGACTGTGCCGCTCCTTCGAATCTTCCCGGTCTCCAAATCCACCGCGCAGAGCTCCAGGCGGGAGGCAACCGCGATCTCGCCGCCGGATTTCAGCACCGTGTCAATGACAAGCTTTACCCCGGTGAAGGAGCTGATATAGCACTCCGCGGTGTAGGCATCCATCCAGAGCAGGGGCTTGCGCAGCTCCACCCGGTTGCGGACAAAGACCCACATGGCTCCGTATTTCCGCATACAGGTAACGCCGTCGATGTGAAGCGCGCCCATCATCTCGGTCACCATGTCCTCCACAAGCTGGAAAGCTCCGACTACAGAGAGCCGTACCGACGCGTCACACAGGCTGGCAGGCAGCTTTTCCTGTTTGATCAGCTTCATTCGTGCGTCAAACAGGCGGCGGGGCAATGGGAGCCCTTCGGCGGGACGGGCAGCGGTTCGCCCTTGATATACGCTTCAATCACGCGCTGATGTACACGAGGAAATACCCGGTGCAAAGCAGGCAGACCCCGCCCACGCAGGCAAGAACCGTCCGCCGGATTGCTCGCTTTACCTTCTTTCTCTCCGCCTTCTTCTCTTGCTCAATCTCGTGCTCAAGCTTCTGTTCGAGCTTTTCTTCGATGAATTCCTTGCCCATGCGAGAACCTCCTTGTATGTATGATTGGATAAAACCATATTACCTGAAAACTATGAACAATTCAACCGTTGCAGCAAAGGTTTTCATCAATTCGAAGGGATGGATCGAGATGAAGTCATGGAGAGGGCCTTCCCTGCAGGCGTTCAAAGGTGGGAATTCTTCTCCGCCTCGCAGGTCCGATTTGCCATGCGCTGGGCCAGCGGTCTGGATTCCAGGCGGGCTTTTTCCGCCTCGATCTCCGCCATCAGTGCCTTCGTTTCCTCGTCAGCAGTCTCCTCCCGGTAGAGAACTTGGATCAGCCTGTCCTGCCGGGCGATGATGCCGCTCTGGATCATCGCGGTAGGCTCCGCGGCAGACAGCGCCCGTCTGGCACCGGACTCGATGCGTTGCTCTGCCTCCCTGCGGATGCGCTCGGACTCCGCCTTCAACGCAGCCAGGCGCTGCTTGACCCGGTCCGTGCGGTAGATCACCTCAGGATAGGCATCGGCAAAGCGTCGATAGAAGTAGGAGCGGTTGGTGAGAAGGCGGCGGACCTCCGTGCTGATCTCCTCGGTGCTGTCCGCCTGGCTGCTTTCCACACCCCGCTTGACCAGCCGCAGCACGAAGTGGGTCATAACGTAGTCGGCGGCAAAAACGGCCACCAGCGCAGCCGCAAGGATTTCCTTCGTCGGTGTCGACAGCAGCGCGAACAGCCGCTCGATCAAGGGGTTGAGCAGATGCAAAATCGCCACTCCACCCAGGCCGAAAAGGATCAGATTCCCGATCCAGACTCGCCCGTGCAGATTCATGGGCTTCCGGCTGTAATCCCACCAGCGGGCGTGGAAGCGCTTTTCCATCACATAACTCGTCAGATACTCCACTGTACCGCAGAGCAGGAAGGACAGCAGAAAGCTGGTCCCATAGGAGGCTGCTGCCCGGGGAAAAGCCAGACCCGCAAGGGTAATCAGCAGCGCGCCGCTTCCGTAGATTGGGCAGATGGGGCCGGTAAAGAAGCCTCGGTTAATGAACCGGTGGAACTGTATGTATTTCAGCGTCACCTCAATCAGCCAACCTGCCAGGGAATACAGGAAAAACAACAGCACAAGCTGGCTCATAGTTGCCATAGTATTTTCTTGGATGATCACATTTGTCTCCTCACTCTCTCGATTTCAATCGGTAACGCTCGGATATGTTTTCCGGGAAACGACGCGCAGCCTTTTCATATCTTGTCTCTGTCAAATCTATTCTAACATAGATGTCCCTGCGTTACAAGAAAAATGATTTTCAATTTCACGGTCCCGATACTTTGAAAATGATTTGCAATTCTTTTGAAATGTGATATTTCATCTCAATAAAAAGTGCAGAAGGTATAGGAAATCGTCACAGCGCAAAAAACGAACCGTCAAAACATCACCGGGCTGCATGGGGCAGTCTGCTTTTCTTTTGCTCCGGCTGCAGATGTTCCGATTTCTGACGATTGCGTTGATGGGTTGCGCGATCCTCCAAATCAACCTCATGAAGATCCGCATCCACTGTTGTGATTGTGTCACGCCTTGCAAAAACCGGCAGCTTTTCCGGGGAGGCCTTGCGGATCTCGTCAAAGGCAGCGTTTTCCTTTTCGAGACGGATCGCCAGACGCGCGGCGGCGAGGGCTGATTGGTCGAGAGCTTCCGCTTCGGGGCGGAGCTCGTCGAAGCGCTGCAGCTCGGAGCGGTATTCTGCCTCAAATGCGGACTCTCTCCCGGCATGATGCCGGGCCGCTGCGTCGGCAGCGGAAAGCATCTCGGAGATTTCCTTTCGCGCCTGTTTTGCAATCGCGGCGCGCTTGTTTGGCTGGGCCGCCATGCTTCGGATGGCTTCCTCCTTGGCGAAGCCCCGGAGGATGGAGGTCTCTTCGTTTTTCAGCTCCTCGATTTCCTCGGTTAGGCCCTGGATCTTTTCTGTTAGCTCCCGCTTTTTGGAAATTGCCAGCAGCGGCAGAGCGTCCCGTTCCTCGGTCAAGGCCTTGCGCTGCCTGCGCTTTGCCTGCAATGCCGTCAGCAGCTCATTGTAGCTTGCAAACATCAGCCTCGCCTTCGAAAGATAAGCTTCGGCTTTTTCCTTGTGTGTCCTGGCGTGGTTTGCGCTGAACCGCAGGACCAGCAGCCGGGCGCGGATGGATTCCAGCAGTTCGGCCATGGCCGGGATCGAGTGCTTCACCGCGTCAGTCAGCTTCGTGATTGCGGCCTTGAGCGATTTCAGCAGAGCGTTGTCCTGCTTGATTTGCCGGTTCAGCTCGCAGCGGTCCGAGACGATTCCGTTCTTTTCCAGTGCTCTTGCGACAACACCCTCGTGGATCGTGGGTTGTTCGTCCCGGCCCTGATCCGCAAAGCTGCGATGGTCGATGCGCTCCTCCCGGCCTGCTGCTTCCAGAAATCGGTTCACGTGCTCCGCCCAGGCCTCCCGCCAGAGGCAGAGCTGTTCTTCGCTGTTCCAGCGCTCGGCAATCGGGTTTTGCCTTCCGTACTTGGTACTCTTCGGGTACTTTGATGCACGCTCAAGGTCCTGAGCCTCAGCGGCAGAGGGCGTCATGTAAACCTTCTTTTTGCCGACCTTATACGGATATTGCTTCTCCCAGCCGTCATGCTGTGCCGTTTTGAACTCTGACGCGGTGAAGCCTTTTTCGATTCCATCCTTCACGCAGAGATATTCTTTTTCCGTTTTCGCCTGCCAAGTGCCGTCGGGATTCAACGGACGTACCGTCAGCAGAATATGCGCGTGGGGGTTGTGCCCGTCGGTGTCGTGGATCGCCATGTCAGCGCACATGCCCTGAGCTACAAACTGCGTTTGAATAAACTCCGACAGGAGCCGCATCCATTCCGTTTTGCCCAGCTCCACCGGCAGGGCCACAACAAATTCCCGGGCCAGCCTGCTGTCCTTCGTCTTCTCCGCCGCCTCCACGGCATTCCAGAACGTTTCCCGGTTTTTCCATTCCGGCGGCGCATTGGGCGGAAGAAAAACCTGTTGCGCGACCAATCCGCGTTTGCGGGTATAGTCATGCTGCACGCCGTCATAATTGTTGTAGATCCTGGAACAGCTCAGATAGGCTGCCGCTGCGCAGGCGGACCGTCCCGCCCCGCGACTGACGACCTTTGCCTCCAGGTGGTAAATTGCCATTCACTTTGCCTCCTTTTCTGTAGTGGCCGCAGACCCCTGCGGCCATAACCGTTTTGATAAGTGCTTCGCGCCATGGCCGGTCAGGTGACCGGCCACTACGGCAAACGCCATTCTTTAAGTGTTTCGCAATATGATAGGACGTAGTGCGTAAGCCCATAGATTTGCAAAACCAGCCTTTGACAGGTTTTGCAAACAGCAGGTGTCGGGCGGCGCAATGCACCGCAGCATCCCGGACAATTCCGGGATGCGCTGTCCAGGACAGCGCCGACAGCTGCGCGGACGAGAGGAGCGCAGCCCGCATCGTCCGTCGTTCTCCGCATAGAACGAAATCCGCCTCGCAGAGCGCACGGCCCGATTGGGTGGGTACCACCCGGTCGGGATACCACCACCTCCAAAATGCAGCGCATTTCGGAGGTGGTGAGTAAGTGCGCCCTTCGGGAAAAAGAAACTGACGGGACAGCCTGCTTCCCAGCCATCCCGCCGCGTTGGATTTCGCGCCGTTTTCCGTTTTTCGTCTTCTGTCGCAATTCTGGTCGCTGCAGGTTTGAATTCCTGCCGCAACAACAAAAGAACCGTTTTCAAGACAAGTCACCCCGCAGCTCCAGCGCCTTCGTGATCTTCGTCAGAAATGTCTCTAACTCCGCCAAGGTCATCCCGTTCGTGAACGGCATCGCTTTCTCAACAATTGCACCCTTCTGAATTAAGCGCCTCGTCCGTTCCTTCCGCTCCCGCACACGGTCCCGTGCCTGGGCTTCCTCATAACGGTGGCGCATTTGCATAAGTTCCTTCTGGAGGTCCGTTGGTTTATCCATGATTTTAAAGTCCCCTTTCCTGTAAAAATGCAAAACGGGCCGCAAGGGAATTGCTTCATCCCCTTGCAGCCCGTTTGCTGTCGTTTTGTTATTCTGTTGTCGCCGGGAGTTCCGCTTCTGCTAATGCCGCAGCTGCTGCCTCCGCTGCTTCCTTCGCTTTTCGCTCCTTGCGCCGGTAATACTTTTCCCGATTCGCTGCCCGCTTCTTTCGCTCAGCCTCCAGCTGTGCCAGCTCCTCCGGGGTGGGCTCTGGCGTCGGCACCTCAAAGCGCCCGATGAAGTTCAGATAGATCTCCACCTCCTGGCAGCGGTCACCGTACTCGTCCTTCGTCGGAGCGTGCACCAGGATGCGATCAATGAACTCGTTGATCATGGGCGTGGTCAGCTCCGTGAAGTCCCGGTACTTTTTTGCCAAAGCCAGAAACTGCTCCACACGATCTGTGTCAGCCTCATAAGCCGCAATCTGTGATTCTTCGGAGGCGATCAGCTTTTCCAGCCCGGCCTGCTCAGCTTCGTATTCCTCAGACAAGGCCTTGTAGCGCTTTTCGGGAAGATCCTCCAGCACGTAGGATTCATACAGCTTTTTCAGCAGCCGGTCCAGCTCCTTGCAGCGCTTTTTCGCCCTCTGCACCTTGCGTCGAAGCTCCTTTGCGGAAGCCTCCTGCCGAATGCTGGAAGCCTCCCGGACCTTCCGCACGAATTCCGCTTCATTCTGAATGGCGTAAACGCTGACTGTGCGAATTGTTTCCAGAATCAGTTGCCGCAGCGCCTTTGTACTGATTTGATGAGAACAGCATTCGTTGCGCTCATGTTCCATGGTCATTTTATAGGTGGAGCAGTTGTATCCATCTATAAAATATATCTTACCATTTGCGCCGGTTCTCCTGATACGGTGGTTGTACATCTTTCTTCCGCAGTCTGCGCAAAACACCAATCCCGTCAGGGGATTTGCTTCGCCAATTGTATCTGTCCTCCGCCTGGTTTTGCATACTTTCTGTGCGATGTCCCATGTCTCCTGATCAATAATTGCCTCATGCATGTTTTCAAAAATGGCCCACTCCGACGGCTCATTCATAATTCGTTTGTCCTTGTAGGATTCTTTAGAGGATCGGAAATTGACTGTATGGCCTAAGTATTCCGGCTTCGAGAGAATACGCCTTACAGTATAGCTGTACCAATCGTGCGGCCTACTCATGTCGTAGGTGTTCCGATGCGCACCAATTCCTCTAATTGCAAGATAATATCCGGGACACTCAATCTTCTCCGCAGTAAGCTGTTTCGCTATTTCATATGGACCTTTTCCGTTGACTGCAAGTTGATAAATCTTTCGGACAACCGCCGCTGCCTCTGGATCAATGATCCAGCGATTCTTATCCTCCGGGTCCTTCTTGTAGCCATAAATCGGCGTGTTTGTAATTGGCTTCCCGGATTTGCCCTTGACCTTGTATGCCGCTTTGATTTTTCGGCTCTGGTCCCGCAGATACCACTCGTTCATGATATTCAGAAACGGCGCGAACTCGCTGCTGTTCTGGTCCTCGCTGTCCACGTTATTTGCGACAGCAATAAAATGAACCCCATGCTCCCGGAAGAATACCTCAGTGTAGAAGCCCGTCTGCAGATAGTTTCTGCCGATCCGGCTCATGTCCTTGACCAGCACGGTTCCGACCTTCCCGGCCTCAATGTCCGCGATCAACCGCTTCCAGTCCGGGCGGTCGAAGTTGCCGCCGGACCAGCCGTCGTCGGTATAGTGGTGCAGGTTCGTGTAGCCGTGCTGTGTGGCGTAGGTTTCGAGGTAAAGCTTCTGGTTTGCAATGGAGCTTGAGTCGCCCGACAGCTCATCGTCGCGCGACAGCCGCTCATAGAGAGCGGTGATCTTTTCTTCCGTCTGTCTGCTGGTCATACCTGACTCCTTTCAGACTGACGGCTCATTTGTGGCACGTTCAGTATAGCACATTTTGACTCCGATTCCAACCCTTCATTTTGAATTAAGTGAAAAATCTTGTCCTCGAAGGTCTCCGCCGCGTTCTCGCTGAAATGGGCGTTGACCCGGTAATTGGTCGAGCCGATCCGTCGGCTCAAGGTAAAGGTGTTGCTGGGTGTTTTCTCCATAGAGCTCCTTTCCGCGCATGCTGCGCTCTGTAATGATGTGTTTGGTGTTGTAATTACATTGCGTTTGCCTCCTTGCAAAGTCGTTTTGATTTGGATGGATAGAGTAGATTTCCGGTATAAACGGCCTTGCTCAAATTGTGATAACCATGCTGTCGCCTCCTTTCAAAAGATTGTTTTCAGTTGATTCCGTCTGCAGTGGCGCATATTGTGTGCCATCTGCCTCCGACAAAAAACTGCCTCCACGAAAAAGTGGAAGCAGTTATCATAAAATGCGAAACGCCCGGTGAATCGCGCTTGTTCACCGGGCCCTCTACCTATAGGAAAATCAGAGGTCGTTTTCGGAACTGTTTTCAGAAAAAACCTCAAAAATGCAAATAGAAAAGCCGCACAACCCAAGGACTGTTCCCTAAGGCTGTGCGGCTCTCGCCCCTCCGTATTCGTAATATCGCTTCATGATGCTGTCGACTCGTTTCAGCACCCCGCTGTGGCTGGCGTAGCCAAGCTGCTGCGCAATCTCCGCCCAAGTATAGCCCCGCTGTCGCAAATCCAGCAGCCTGCGGTCCTGCTCTGTCAGCGTTTTCAGAAAGGATTCCAGAAACACCTTGGAGATCACGTGCTCCTCCACATGGCTGGATGCGTCCGGGATGAAGAACATAAGGCCGAAGTACTCGTCTCCGTAGGTCTGCTCCAGAGAAACCTCCTGTACCTTCTTGGATCGCGTATGATACCACTCCCGAAGGAAATCCGTCCGCACGTTGGAGCGCACTGGCTCAAAGTCCTCGTGGCATGGCATCTCCTTTACCACGTCCAGCACCGGCTGCCAGTTCTGATCCACGATCACCCGCTTGACGATCCGTTCAAACAGGGTGTCGACCTCCTCTTTGCCCGGATAGGCAAACGGCAGATTCCGCGGATGATGAATCAGCCGCGGCAGGTTCATGCCGGTTTCCTTCTCCACCTCTTTTGCCCAGATAGGCAGGCTGTAGGAGAAAATCCACACAGGGCAGAAGCCGGAGTAATGCTCCTTCCAGCCCCGGAAGCCGAAATGGGGAAAGGCCAGATCGGACACGGCGTCCAGGATCTCCTTCCGGAATTCATCCCCGTCGATGATATCCAGTTGCTCGTTGGCAGAAAAGATATCGCCCGGAATCCGGGGCAACTTTGCAAGTACCGGGTACTTTGAGATCACTTCCCAGGGCAGAATGTACACCAGCGGCAGATACCGCAGATTGCTGTCCGCCGGGATGCGGAGCACTGCCATTTGACCACCTCCTCCACGATTTGACTGCAAGAACTGTGTCCTACTATTTAACGACACTTCGACAGGTGAAATGTCACCAAAACAAGAAAAATCTTTTCCAAAGCTGTTTTTTTGTGCATTTACCCATAGCCCCAGCATAGCCCCAGCCCCAGCATGATCTTATCACAAGATATGTCCCATAAACAGGACATAAAAATCCCCCGGCGCATGGGACACAAAAATCCTTGCGCCGGGGGAACAGCTTCAATTACATTTTCTCAATCAGCTGGAAGACAGCGGCCTGCTTTTCCTCATCCAGCCTGGACCAGCTTTCCAGGAGCTTTCGCTGGGTGGATGTCAACGACACCGACTCGTTCTCGTTCGCAAAAAGCTGGGATATGGTAATTCCAAAGGCAATGCAGATTTTCTCCAGCGAAGGAATCGTGGGCATCATCCCCTTGCGGAACCAGGAGGAAATTGTCGATTGCGGGAGGCCGGATCTTTCGGCAAGCTGATACTCTGTCCAGCCCCTTGCTTCCCGATACTCTGTTATTCTTGCAAGAACGTCAACCACAGCACTCGCCTCCGCCCATCGATTTCTCGTTTATTATACTTGCGTTTATCGTTGCAATTTAATAGTTTCTATCGTATTATTTTAACGAGATACACAAGCATAATGGAGGCAGTTTATGACAGTAACTTTTTGTGGGCACAGAGAACTGAACAATCCCGGAGCAATCCGATGCTGGCTGGAGAAAACGGTAGAGGGTTTGATTGAAGAAGGAGCGTACCGGTTCCTGCTGGGAGGCTATGGAGCCTTTGACGCCTTAGCAGCAAGCGTCGTGTTTCAGGCAAAGAAAAAGCATCCTGCAGTCCGGTCCATGCTGGTTCTTCCATACCTGAATCGAAAAGTGGATGCTTCGTTATATGACAGTACCATGTATCCTCCGTTGGAAGCAGTGCCGCGGCGCTTTGCCATCGTAAAGAGGAATGAATATATGGTAGCGCAATCCGATGTTATCGTTGCCTGCGTTCTCTACTCCTGGGGTGGAGCCGCCGCAACCCTGCGGTGCGCGGAAAGACAGCAAAAACGGATTATCCGATACCAAGAATCCGGCTGATTCACGCACCCGATTCTCGCGCCTCCCATGGGTATCATTCCCTGATCCGGAGGGGGGTAGTATAGGTTATTCCCCCGTTCAAGAAAGGTCCGAAAAATCGAGGCTACACCTGGGTTTTCCAGGCTCTAAAGCGGGAGATTGTCATGTGCGCATAATCTCCCGTGCACCTATCCAGGACATGCATCAGCGTCCCCAAAAAGAGAAAAGCCACAGGCCTTCAGAGAGTTCTCTGAGAAACCTGTGGCTTTTGCTGTTGCGTTGTGCTAAACTGTTGGCAGTGAGTTATCAGGCGAATACGTATTCCCGCAGGACGATTTCTTCCGCACGGTTTTGAATCGAGTTCATCCGGGCCACCCACGCCATGGGATCGGCAGCTTTGAGCGCCTCGCTGACGCCTTCGCGCTCGGCAATCTGTGCGGTCATTTCTTCCACCTGTCGGGTGCAGACTTCGTTAACCTCCGACAAGTGTTTATACAGCTTCGCAGATCGGACCAGCTCCGCATACAACACCGGCCGATGCTCCTTGAGATACGTCTTACGCATCAGACCATACTTGCCGATCCAACTGCCAATCGTTTCCTTGTCAACAGCATCGGAAGCTTGGCGATCCTCCTGCCGCACTTCCTGCTTCGTACTGCATTCGTTTCCAGCCCTCTTTGTCAGCATAATGTCATTGTTCGGAAGATCATAGTCTCCGACTCTGGAATACGTTCCGCCCAACTGCTCATAGATTGATTTCATAATGGCTCCTTTCGTGTCAAATGCTTCCTTACAGCTTGCTCCGTCTTCACGTGTCTTTTGAGTCAAGCTCCAAAGCGCGAAAGCAAGCTGTCCTCCCAGTCGCGAGAATACGTGCTTTCGCACAACCTCCTTTCCCACGACTGTTTCTCACATTTGCCACAAATGAGCCGCCAGTCGTGGTGTAGTTTATGAAGGATAAAACCTTCCTTTATAAACTACACCATGAGCATTCGTTCGACGGCAACTCCCTTCAGCAACTCCATCGCCTTGTTGCAGTAGCGGAACACGAAGTCCACGCCGCGCCCGGCCGGGTCAAATACCAGCTCCAGCAGACAAAAAGGGTTCGGCGCGTTGTCCATGATGGAGCAGCGCTCCGGCAGGCTCTGCGGGATCTCCGGCTGCGTCCGCGCGGATGCGGCAAAGCGCGTATCAAGCTGAATGGCACGCCGCTTGTGCTCGGCCGGATTCCGGCCCCGTCCCTGGAACTGCTGTCCGTCCACCATGGTATACAGGCCCTTGCCCTCGATGGAAACCACGTACCGCTTAGCGACCACGACGCCCTTTTGGATGCTCCAAAAGTCGTCCGCCGGGAAGCAGGCCGTCACGGTTTTCATCGGAACTGGCGTGGGAATGACCCGCCGATCCTGCAAATGCAACAGGGTCCGCTGGCCCTCATGGGTCAAATAGAGAATGTCCCCAACCTTGAAGTGATGCCGCTTGAGCATACGCTCGATACGACCATTCGTGCAATCACTCATGGTTTATCACCCTCCGAGTTGGATTATAACAGATATCGGAAGAATATGCAAGGGGAAAAACGGCGTTTTTTTGTTAATTCTACATATTTTTTGTCAAAAATCATCGTTCGATTTTGTATGCGCTGCAAGGAAAACGCAAGCCCGCTCGCTTCCCGCGTCCCCGTCGCTGTCTGCGCCGGACGGGGACTGAAAATGAAAATTATTTCCCATCTCGCTTTTTTCACAGAAATGTGCTACAATCGGACCGGAAGCAAACTGCGAAGGAGGATTCATGATGAAAGTAGCCGTTTTGGAATCTCTGGCCGTATCGGCCGAAAAGCTGGCAGCCCTGGAAGCCCCGCTTGCGGCGAGAGGCTGCGAATTCGTACATTATGAAAGGGCAGCCGACGCCGCGGCTCTGGCGAACGAGGTCCGGGACGCCGAGGTGCTGATCCTTGCCAACATGCCGCTGCCGGCGGAGGTCGCAGCACAGGCGGAACGGCTGAAATACGTTGACGTGGCCTTCACCGGCGTGGATCACATTCCGATGGACCTGTTCCGGGCGCGCGGCATTGCGGTGTCCAACGCCTCCGGCTACTCCAACGAGGCCGTGCCGGAGCTGGCCGTCGGCATGGTGCTGTCCATCCTGCGGAATCTGCGCGAGGTCGAGCGAGCCTGCCGCGCGGGCGGGACGAAGGCCGGGCTCGTCGGCACGGAGCTCAAGGGCAAGACCGTTGGCATTCTGGGCTATGGCAGCATCGGAAGCCGGTCGGGCGAGCTTTTCCACGCCTTCGGCTGCCGGGTCGTGACTTCCGAGGGCCATCGGATCAAGAATCGGCCCGATTTTCTGGAGGTCCTGCCCCAGTCGGAGGTCCTGCGCCAGTCGGACGTGCTGATTTTGCACACCCCGCTCAACGAGCGCACACGGGGTCTGATCGGAAAAGCGGAGCTGGCAATGATGAAGCCCACGTCGATCCTGGTCAACGTGGCGCGCGGCCCCGTCGTTGTGACCGACGATCTGGTCGAAGCCCTGAACCGGGGCACGATTGCCGCGGCTGCCGTGGACGTCTTTGACCGCGAGCCGCCGCTGGACCCGGACCTGCCCCTGCTGCACGCGCCGAACACGCTTTTCACGCCCCACGTCGCCTTTGCCACCGCAGAATCCATGGAGCTGCGCGCGGAGATCGTATTTGACAACCTTTCCGCGTTCTTAGACGGCGAGATCCGCAACCGGATGGCATAATCCGCCCCAAAAAACCGCAAACCGAGGATGGCCTTCGCCGTCCTCGGTTTGCGGTTTTTGGGTATGTATTACAGGCCCTTGTCCTGGGCGATCAGGCGCTTGAGCGCCTCCACGGAGACGCGGACGGAGGCGGAGGTGTCCTCGCTCATGGTCTGGTCCAGACCGGCGGCCTCGCGTTCCTGGTTCCAGATCACGTGGAAGCAGGAGCCGCATCGGCACCCGAGAGTGTCGGCCACCACAAAGAGGGCCGCGGACTCCATCTCGCTGGCAAGCACGCCGAGCTTCTTCCACGCCTCCCACTTGTTGAGCAGTTCGTAGGAGACCGGCATTTTGTTGGGACTGTGCTGACCGTAGAAGGCGTCCTTGCACTGAACCACGCCGACGTGCGTGGTCTTGCCCAGGGCAAGCGCAGCGTCGCGCAGGGCGATGGTCACGTCCAGATTGGCGACGGCTGGGTATTCAAGCGGCGCGTACTCGCGGGAGGTATGCTCAAAGCGGATGGCGCCGGTTGCGACCACGATGTCGCCGGAGCGGACCTTGAGGTTGATGCCGCCGCAGGTGCCGGTGCGGATGAAGGTATCCGCGCCGATGTTGTGCAGCTCCTCCATCGCAATGGACGCAGAGGGGCCGCCGATGCCGGTGGAGCAGACTGAGACCTTCTCGCCCAGCAGGGTGCCGGTGTAGATATTATATTCGCGGTTCTGGCCCACGTGGCGGGCGTCGTCAAAGAGGGCCGCAATGGCCGCGCAGCGTCCGGGATCGCCCGGGAGGATGACGTAGCGGCCGACGTCGCCCTCGACGCAGTGAATGTGGAATTGCCGTTCCAACTTCTGCATGATGAAAACCTCTTTCCTGGAATAATGGAATCTGATAAGCTGATCTTATCACAGCATTGTGAAAAATGCAACGGGTTCCGCGCTAAAAATCGAACATACTGACCTGACTGGTCTTCGGGAGATCCCCAAAGGCTCCGGCCTCGCGGAGCGCGTCGATATGGGCCTGCGAGACCTTCGGGCAGGCATTGGAGAACTCCTCGATGGAGATGAAATGCTTGTCGCGCCGACCCTCCGCAATATCGCGGGCCGCATTCTCGCCCAGTCCGGAGACCGCCACGAAGGGCGGCAGGAGCTTCCCGTCGCGGATGAGGAAACGAACCGCGTCGGAATCGTAGACGGAGAGCGGCAGGAAGGAGAAGCCGCGCAGGTAGAACTCATAGACGACCTCTAAGGTGGTGAGCATCTGATCGTCCTTGTCGGTGGCCTTTTCATTCGCCTTGATCTCCGCCATCGCGGTCTTGCAGACCTCGATGCCCCGGCACATCAGCGCGGCGTCGAAGCCGCCCTTCTGACTGCGGCGGTAGAAATAGGCCGCGTAGAAGGCAAGCGGCTCATGGACCTTGAACCATGCGATGCGGAAGGCCATCATGACGTAGGCCGCGGCGTGCGCCTTCGGGAAGAGGTACTTGATCTTCTTGCAGGAGCCGATGTACCAGTCCGGGACGCCGGCGGCGACCATTTCCTCCTCCGCGCCGTCCGGGAGGCCTCTCCCCTTTCGGACGGCCTCCATGATCTTGAACGACCGTTTTTCCGGCATGCCGCACTTGATCAGATAGTTCATAATGTCGTCGCGGCAGCCGATGGCCTGCGAAACCGTGGCGGTTTTGGAGAGGATGAGATCGCGGGCGTTGCCCAGCCAGACGTCGGTTCCGTGGGAGAAGCCGGAGAGACGGATCAGAACGTCAAACTGCGTCGGCTGGGTCTCCTTGAGCATGCCGCGGGTGAAGGCCGTGCCGAATTCCGGGATGGCGACAGCGCCGGTCTCGCCCAGGATCTCGTCGTTTTCGTAGCCGAGGATCTTCGACGAGGTGAAGATGGACATGGTGTCCTTGTCGTCGAGCGGGATTTTTTGCGGGTCCACGCCGGTCATATCCTGAAGCATACGGATCATGGTGGGATCATCGTGGCCCAGCATATCCAGCTTCAGAAGGTTTTCCTCCATCGGGTGATAATCGAAGTGGGTGGTGATCCACTCGGATTCGTGGTCGTCCGCCGGGTGCTGGACCGGGCAGAAATCCCAGATCTGGTTCTCCTGCGGGATGACGACCAGACCGCCGGGGTGCTGACCGGAGGTACGCTTCACGCCGACGCAGCCCTCGGCCAGATAGGTCTCCTCGGCGCGGCTGGCGTGGAGCTCCCGCTCGGCAAGGTATTTTTTTACGTAGCCGAAGGCGGTCTTTTCCGCCACGTCGCCGATGGTCCCCGCGCGGAAGACGTGGGATTTGCCGAACATCTCCACGCAGTAGGCGTGGGCCTTTGCCTGGTACTCGCCGGAGAAGTTCAGGTCGATATCGGGCACCTTGTCGCCGCCGAAGCCCAGGAAGGTCTCAAAGGGGATGTTGAAGCCGTCCTTCTGGAACTTCGTTCCGCACTTCGGGCAAACGGCGTCCGGCAGGTCCGCGCCGCAGTTGATCCCGTCGGGGACCTCGAAGGTCGTGTACTTGCAGTCAGGGTTCGGGCAGCGGTAGTGCGGCGGCAGGGAGTTGACCTCGGTGATCCCGGCCATATAGGCGACCAGCGACGAGCCGACGGAGCCGCGGGAGCCGACCAGATAGCCGTGCTCCAGCGAATTCTGCACCAGCTTCTGGGCGGAGATGTAGATGACGTCGTAGTGGCAGTTGATAATGTCGTTGAGCTCAGTATTGACGCGCTTTGTGATGAGCTCAGGCGGGTTTTCGCCGTACAGGCGGCGGAGCTTGCCGAAGACCAGGGATTTCAGGTCCTCCACGGAGTTTTCGATCTTCGGGGCGTAGAGATTGTGCGGCAGAGGACGGACCCAGTCGCACCAGTCGGCGATCAGATTCGTATTCGTGACCACGACCTCATAGGCCTTCTCCTTGCCCAGATAGGAGAACTCGCGCAGCATATCGTCCGTCGTGCGGAAATAGAGCGGGTTTTCCCGGTCGCAGTCGGAGAAGCCCTTGGAGGCCAGGAGGATGCGGCGGAAGATCTCGTCCTCTGGGTTTAAGAAGTGGACGTCGCCGGTGGCGCAGACCGGCTTGCCCAGCCGCTCGCCCAGGCGGACCACCGTGCGGTTGAATTCCCGCAGGTCCTCATCGCTGCCTGCGGCTCCGGTGTTCAGCAGGAAACGGTTGTTGGCCAGCGGCTGGATCTCCAGAAAGTCGTAGAAGGAAGCCGTCTTTTCCAGCTCCTCCAAAGGCTGACCGGCGACGATCTGCGTAAACAGCTCGCCCGCCTCACAGGCGGAGCCGATGATCAGACCCTCCCGCCAGCGCAGGAGCTCCGATTTCGGGATGACCGGCGCGCCGTTCCCGCCGCGGCGGGTGTGGAAGTAATAGAGATTGCTGAACGAGACCAGGCGGTAGAGATTCCGCAGGCCGAGAGAGTTCTTGGCAAACAGAATGATGTGGTGGATCTTCGCGTCCTTCGGCGTCGGCTTGGAGCCGAAGTCAACGGTCCGGGCGGCCTCGTTGACCGCCTGTAAGCGCGTGACGCCGTGCGCGCGCAGCATCTTCCCAAAGCGATCCAGCAGCAGGCCGCAGGTGATGGCGTCGTCGGTGGCGCGGTGGTGGGCAAAGTCCGGCAGCTCAAAGTATTCCGCCAAAACGTCCAGCTTGCGTTTCGTGAACTGGGGCAGCATGGCGTAGGCAAGGCCCAGGGTATCGACGTAGGTCGGCGCAAAGGGCAGGCCGAGCCGGCGGCAGGCAGCCTTCATCATGCCCATATCGTAGTTGGCGTTGTGGGCCACGATGGGCAGGTCTCCGGCGAAGTCCAGGAAGCCCTGTATGGCCTCCCGCTCGGAAGGCGCGCCGACCAGCATCTCGTCGGTGATGCCTGTCAGCTCGATGATCGTCGTGCTGAGCCTGCATTCCGGGTTTACGAAGGTGGTATATCTGTCCAGGATCTGATCGCCCTTCATGCGTGCCGCGCCGATCTCGATCAGTCGGTCGCGCTCCGGGGAAAGGCCGGTAGCCTCCACGTCCAGAGCGATGAACTCCCCGTCCAGGGGTGCGTCCGCGTCTCCGAAGACGCAGGTGCGGAAGCCGCGCTCGCCCTCATGAGAGAGGGGCAGATCGACGTCGTTGATAAAATAGCCCTCGCAGCCGTACAGGATCTTGATCGGCTCGTCGGTTCCGGCTACAACGGTTTTGGAATTGGCAAGGGCCGTGGTGAAGGAGTGGGTCACGCCGTGGTCGGTAATCGCAATCGCCCGGTGACCCCAGGCGGCGGCCTGACTGATCGCCTCGGCAGTATCGGTCAGGGCGTCCATCGCGGACATCTTGGTGTGCAGATGGAGCTCCACGCGCTTTTCCGGCGCGGTATCCCGGCGGGCCGATCGCTTTGCAAGCTGGATGGAGAAGGGCTGGAGGTTCAGCTCGTTGTCGTACTTGTTGACCGTGATCTTGCCGTAGACACGGAGCCAGGTGCCCGGCTTGTGCTTCTTCGGGTTCGGCTCGTGGATGGCATCGACCACCGGCCTGGCCTCCGACGCGGACATGAACTTGTTCACGCAGATTGCGCCGCTGTGGTCTGTCATGTAGAAGGAAACGACGATATTCTTGCCGCCGGAGAGCTCCCGATGGTTGACCTGGAACACCTCGCCCTCTACGCAGGCCTTGAAGGTGTCCAGCGTGACCTCCTTCATCGGGATCACGCTCTGGGAGAAGGGCTTGCCATAGATCAGATCGGCGGGCATAGAAGGGGCGGCGGAGCCGCCGGAGGCCGGAGCAGCCTCCTGTGCCCGGGGCAGAGGGATGGCCTCCACGGCCTGCTCGCGGATCCGGGCGGTCTCAGCAAAGAGCTCCTCGCGGTTGAGCTCCCTGCCGGAGTGGATCTCAATGTGGATCGGAGCGTCAAAGGCCTCGGAAAGAAATTCCTCGCCGAAGCGGAGCCAGGGGCGGACGTCCTCCACGCCGTTTGCCTTGAGTCGGAGGTGGACCGTCCTGCCCTCGACCTCCCATTGGCAGCCGGAAAGAATAGGGGTCGCCATCGGGAAGACGTCACGGATCCGGTCGGCAACGTCCCCGAAGTCCACCTTGGAAAGCAGGTCCTCCGGGTATCGGGCGGAGAGGTCCACGCGCCGCAGAAGATAGGCCTTGCAGGCCTCCTCCTCTGTCTGACGCAGAAGGGAGGCCGGAAGATAGACCTCGCTGTGGACGCAAACGGAGACCTCGCGCTCATCCGGGCGGAGGTCTGCGTCAAGGATCTTATTTTGTGCCAGCAGCTCCCGCGCGGCCTCGGAGTAGCCGAGATCCGGAAAGAGCTCCAGCAGAGAAATCGAATTGGGCATGGCGGTTCTCACTTTGTTTGGGGATGGGATCGTCCGGCGCGCGGCTGTGACCGACCGCCGACGGAAGACTAAAGCTGATCCACGTACCGCAGGAGGGCCGGGAGCAGCTCGTCGTAGGGCAGCTTTTCCACAGGCTTGCCCTTGACGAAGATCAGGCCGCAGTCCTCGCCGCCGGCCACGCCGACGTCAGCCTCCCGGGCCTCGCCGGGGCCGTTGACCACGCAGCCCATGACCGCGACGGTGATCGGCTTCCTGCAGTCCTTCAGCGCTTCCTCGACCCGTCCGGCCAGACCGATCAAATCGATCTGGGTCCGTCCGCAGGTCGGGCAGGAGATGATATTGACCCCGTCTCTGCGCAGTCCGGCTGCCTTTAGGATTGCCTTGGCCGCGATCACTTCGCGCACCGGGTCAGCCGTCAGAGAAACGCGGATCGTATCCCCGATGCCCATGCAGAGCAGGCCGCCGATGCCCATCGCGGACTTGACGGTCCCCATATACTCGGTGCCGGTTTCGGTCACGCCGAGGTGGAGGGGATAGTCCGACTGGGCGGCAAACAGGCGGTAGGCCGCCATCATCAGCGGCACGGAGGAGGATTTCATCGAAAGGCAGGTATCGTAGAAGCCGTATTTCTCCAGCAGGCGCAGGTGACCGAAGGCGGATTCCACCAGAGCCTCCGGGGTGGGATGTCCGTATTTTTCGAGCAGCGGCTTTTCCAGGGAACCGCCGTTGACGCCGACCCGGATCGGGATATGATGGGCCTTGCAGCAGTCCACCACGGCCTTGACGCGGTCCTCCCCGCCGATGTTGCCGGGGTTGATTCGAATTGCTGCAGCTCCGTTTTCCGCTGCAGCGAGGGCGCAGCGGTAGTCAAAGTGGATATCCGCGACGATGGGCAGCGGAGACGCAGCCGCGATCTTTCCGAACGGGATCGCCGCCTCCGGGGTTGGAACGGTGATGCGCGTGATCTCGCAGCCGGCAGTTGCGAGGGCCTTGATCTGGGAAAGCGTACCCTCGACGTCACTGGTTCCGGTGTTGCACATGGATTGGATGGATACCGGCGCGCCGCCGCCCACGGGGACGGGGCCGACTTTGATTTGTCTGGTCATGTCTTTGTTCTCCATTTCGGTGTTGCGGGAAGCCTCCCGCCGCGTTCGCCCGCCGGGCGATTGGTTCCAAGTGCGGAAAGCGGCAAACGCGGATCAGGCTACCGGGAGGCGATCGTTACGACGTCCTTGACGAGAAGGACGGCCATGAGACCCAGGAGGAGGATCATGGCGGCGCCGTTGATCCAGACCTCGTATTTGGGATTGATCTTCTTTTTCGTGAAGGCGGTATAGACCGTACCGATCAGCAGGAAGAGGACGCGGCCTCCGTCCAGGGCGGGAATCGGAAGCATATTCATCACGGCCAGATTGACCGCAATAAACGCACCCAGATAGAACACGTAGCGGACGCCCTCGCTGACCGTCTGGCTCTCCTTGCCGCCCTGCACCATCAGGTCCACGACCTGGACCGCGCCGCCCACGTCCTTGAGCGCGGCCCTGCCGGAGAAGATGTCCTGCAGGCCGTACCAGACCATACGGGCAAAATCGCGGCATTCATAGGCCGCAAAGCGGTTGACCGTGGCAAAGCTCGGACGCAGATACTCCCCGAGGGTGATGCCGTAGAGCAGGGCTTTGCCGCCCGCACCGTCGTCAAACTCGCGCTTTTCCATGTTGAAATGCTCGAACGTTACCTTTTCTCCGTCGCGCAGGACGATCAGCTCGCAGTCAGCGGCGTTGTAGCGTCCCTCGATGAGGTCGAGATCCCGGCGCACAAAGAGGCGGCGTCCGTCGATGGACCAGAGCTCGTCGCCCGCCTGAACGCCCTGCTCCGCCAGTGCGGATTCGGGCGAGATGTCTGTGATCCGGGTGGTCTGCATCACGTAGCCGCCGAGACCGAAAAGAAGGGCCGTCACGACGAAGCCGGTCAGCAGATTCATGAACGAGCCCGCGCAGAGAACGATCAGCCGCTTCCACCACTTGGCGGAGGAAAAGGCGCGGGGGTTCTCGCTCTCCCCGTCCTCACCCTCCATCGCGCAGTAGCCGCCGATGGGGATCAGGCGAAGGGAATAGTCGGTCTCCCCTCGTCTCCAGCCGAGGAGCTTTGGACCCATATTGATGGAAAACTCATTGACCTGGATCCCGCAGAGCTTGGCGGTCAGAAAGTGGCCAAGCTCGTGAATAAAGATCAGGAAGCCAAAGATCAGAACGGCAAGGATGATATACAAAACAGTCAGCAAGTTCTGTTACCTCTCATTTTCAGCAATTTGCAGCTTCCGCCGCAGCGCGGGCAAGACGGTCCGCCTCCAGGATCTGCTCCAGCGTCGGTGCTTCCACAAAGGGGACCGCCTCCATGCCCAGACGAACCAGGCGGGGGATGTCGTAAAAGCCGATCTCGTCATGCAGGAATCTGGCGACGGCGACCTCGTTGGCTCCGTTCATGGCAGCGCAGGCCGTTCCGCCGCGGCGGGCGGCCTCCAGCGCAATGGCGAAGCAGGGGAAGGTCTGCGCGTCCGGCGCACAGAAGGTCAGCGGCGGGCAGGACAGCAGATCCAGACCCGGCGCGGGGTTTTCGGTGCGGTTGGGATAGGTCAGGGCAAGCTGGATCGGGATCCGCATATCCGGCACGCCAAGCTGGGCCAGGATCGCCCCATCCTTGTATTCGACCAGGGAATGGACGATGCTCTGGCGGTGGATGACGACGTCCACCTGCTCGGGCGGCAGCTCGTACAGGCGCATCGCCTCAATGACCTCCAGCCCCTTGTTCATCAGCGTCGCGCAGTCCACGGTGATCTTTGCGCCCATCTTCCAGTTCGGATGACGCAGGGCGTCGGCCTTTGTGACGGTCTGAAGCTCTTCGCGGGTCTTGCCGAAGAAGGGTCCGCCCGAGCAGGTCAGAATCAGACGCTTGACCTCGGAGCGGTCGCGGCAGCCCATCAGGCATTGGAAGATGGCGGAGTGTTCAGAGTCCACGGGGATGATCTCGGCCCCGTTGGCCCGGGCGGTCTGCATCACAAGCTCGCCCGCGCAGACCATGGTCTCCTTGTTGGCAAGTCCAATGCGCTTGCCGCGCTGCAGGGCGGCAAGCGTGGGGCGCAGTCCCACCATGCCGACCACGGCGGTGATCACCGTGTCGGCCTCCTCCAGGGTTGCGGCGGCGAGCAGGCCTTCCTCCCCCCACAGGATCTGCGGGCGGGGCTCCGGAAGCAGACGGCGCAGCGCCTCTGCGGCTTCTTCGGTTGCCATGCTGACCAGGCGGGGGCGGAACTCCGCGACCTGCTCAGCCATTCGTTCGACGCTGCTGCCCGCGGTCAGAGCCGCGACGCGGACCGGCAGATGGCGCACAACGTCGAGCGTCTGACGCCCGATGGAGCCGGTCGAGCCTAAAACTGAAATCGTTTTTGTCATAGCGTTATCTCAAGGCGAAGGGGATGATGAGCAGCAGGGTCTCCACCAGCGGGGCGACCATGGTGGTGGAGTCGAAGCGGTCCAGGATCCCGCCGTGTCCGGGCAGAAGGTTTCCGTAATCTTTGATCTTGACCTGGCGCTTGATGACCGAGAAGGCCAGATCGCCCACCATCGAGGCCGCCGTGCCGAGCAGGGCGTAGAGGCAGGCATAGAAATAGTTGACCCGGGTGAAGTGGAAGCCCTTTTGCAGGATCAGCGTATAGAGCAGCATGGCAACCACGGTGGCAACAGCGCCGCCGACCGCGCCCTCCACGGTCTTCTTGGGGCTGATGATCGGGCAGAGCTTATGCTTGCCGAAGAAGCTCCCGGCGAAGTAAGCGCCGGTGTCCGGCACCATCGCCAGAAGGAAGGCGGTGATGATGTAGAACGCACCGTTCGGCAGGTAGCGAAGGCGGACCAGCGCACCAAGCAGGAAGGGCAGAACAGCGCCGGCAAAGATCGCCAGGCACACGCTGCGGAATTTGAGCTCCGTATGCGCAGCCAGCAGCTCACCGAACAGGGCGAGCAAAAAGACGGTCGACATGAGCGAGCCCATCGGGCGGGGCATCCCGAGCGCAGACCAGATGACGACCATGATCGACATCAAGCAGCAGTAGACGAAGATTCGGACGTGCTTGAGCAGTCCGGTCCCGATCAGCAGCTCGTAGACCGCGATCACGGACATGGCGGCCACCAGAACTGCCGTCCACATCGCAGGCAGGACCAGCACGACGAGCAGCAGCAGGGCCAGCCCGGCCAGTCCGACAATGATTCGGGTTTTCATGCGTTAACATCTCCTTTTTGATTTGTCGGCGCAGTCGTTCGCGTCTGCGGCAATGATGACCGCAAGCAGGTCCCGGCTGCGGATTCGCCCGCTCTTCCCTGCCGGGCTTATTTCACCCCGCCGAAGCGGCGGGAGCGGTGGTTGTAGGCGTCAATGGCGGCGTCCAGGTCCTTCGGACCGAAGTCCGGCCACAGGGTATCCGTAAAATAGTATTCCGCGTAGGCGCTCTGCCATAACAGAAAGTTGGAGATTCGCAGCTCTCCGCTCGGGCGGATGATCAGATCGGGGTCCGGTACGCCCGCCGACCAGAGCAGGCCGGAGAATTCCGCCTCGGTCAGATCCTCGGGCTTTGCCTCCCCTGCCGCGCATTTGGCGGCAAAGGCGCGCGCCGCGCGCAGGATCTCGTCCCGCGCACCGTAATTCAGGCAGAAGTTCACCTGTACGCCTTCATACCCGGCCGAGCGCTCGACGGCCTCGGCGGCCTCCTTCTGCAGGGCTGGAGAAAGTCTGGACAGGTCTCCGAAGAAGCAGAAGCGGACGCGATTCTTGTCCATGTCGCGGATGGCCTCGCGGAGATATTTCTCCAGCAGCTCCATGATGGCGCTGACCTCATCCTCGGACCGCTTCCAATTCTCGGTGGAGAAGGCGTAGACCGTCAGATAGCGCAGGCCGATGGATTTGGCGTAGTTCGCGATCGTGCGGAAGGCCTCCGCGCCGACCTTGTGTCCGGCTGTGCGGGGCAGGCCGCGCTTTTTGGCCCAGCGCCCGTTGCCATCCATGATGATCGCAATATGGGTGGGAAGCTCCCGCGGAGCCTCGGTTTTTTTCTGAAACAGCGGCATAGTAACTCCTTTTGGCTCAGTTGGATTCCGCCAGCGGTCGAAGATAGGCGATCCAGGCCGAACCGCCGTTTTCATTGAGGTGAATCCCGTCGTCGGAATAGACCGGGTTCAAGCCGCCTTCGCGTTCGAAGACGGGCCAGAGATCGAGCCATCGCATTCCGCGTCGCTCGGCCATGGCCCGGATCGCGTCGTTGAAGCGGCGGATCGTATCAATGGAGCAGCCAATTTCCACGGCAAGCGCCCTGCTGATGGGCAAAACGCTCTGGATATAGACCTCCGATTCCGGGCAGGCGGCCTGCACTTCGGAAAGCAGGGCGTCATACTCCTCCAGGCACTCGTCATAGCTGTCGTCGCGCAGAGCGTTGATCCCGCCCAAGAGGAAAACCTTGCGCGGGGTATGGGCAGCCAGCTCCGGCACCCGGGCCAGAAGGTCGGTTATGGTATCGCCTGCGACGCCCAGATTGACGACCTTTGCCGCCGGGAAGCCGGAGGCGAAGTCCGTCCAGGCCGTGATGGAATCTCCGAAAAACAGGAGATCACAGTCATAGCTGACCGGGCTTGGGGTCTCCGTCTGCGGGGCGGAAACCGTCTGGTCCGCCGGACCCGCGCAGCCGGTCAGGGCCAGGATCAGACACAGCAGAAAACCGGACAAGCGACGCATCGTTCTCCCCTCCCCGCCCGCACAGCAGGCAAATGATAGAAATCAGGCAGCGCGAGGCTGCCTGGTTTCCGTGATGTTACAGCTCCATGAGCTCCTTTTCCTTGACGGCGCAGGCCTCATCGACCTTCTTGATGTACTTGTCGGTCAGATCCTGGAGGTCCTTCTCGGCCTCTTTCTGCTCGTCCTCAGTGATTTCGGAGTTCTTCTTCAGCTTCTTGATCGCGTCCATCGCCTCACGGCGGAGGTTGCGGACGGCAACCTTGCTGCCCTCGCCCAGATTCTTGACCTGCTTGGTCAGCTCCTTGCGGCGCTCCTCGGTGAGCTGGGGGAAGATCAGGCGGATGACGCGGCCGTCATTCTGAGGATTGATGCCCAGATCGGAGGCCTGCAGGGCCTTCTCCATCGGCTTGAGCAGGGAGCCGTCCCAGGGCTGGATCATCAGCGTACGGGGATCGGGAGAGGAGATGCTGGCGACCTGGCCGAGCGGGGTATCCACGCCGTAGTAGGGGACGGTGATGCGGTCCAGCACGCGGGCGTTGGCGCGGCCGGCACGGATGGCGCCGAAGTCCTCCTGCAGGACCTCGAGGGTTTTTTCCATTTTGCGGGTGGTTTCCTGGAATTCGACTTTCATTGGTTAATCCTCCTTTACGGTAGTTCCGATGTGCTCGCCTGCGGCGACCCGGTAGATGTTTTCCGGGTCCTTGAGCGCGAACACGATGACGGGCATGTGGTTGTCCATTGCGAGACTGGTCGCCGTGATGTCCATGACGCCCAGGTGCTTGGCGAGCACCTCGTCAAAGGTGATCTCGTCATAGCGGATGGCAGTGGGATCCTTGACCGGGTCGGCGGAATAGACGCCGTCAACGTTCTTGGCCAGGAGGATCGCGTCCGCGCCGATCTCGATTGCGCGGAGGACCGCGCCGGTGTCCGTGGAGAAATAGGGATTCCCGGTGCCGCACCCGAAGATCACCACGCGGCCATGCTCCAGATGCTGAACGGCCTTGTCGCGCACAAAGGGCTCGGCAATGCGCGGCATATCGAGCGCCGTCTGAACGCGGGCCTTGACGCCGCGCTGCTCCAGACAGTCGGCAACCGCCAGGGCGTTCATAACCGTGGCGAGCATGCCCATGTGATCTGCACGCACGCGCTGCATCTTCTCGGCCCCGTCCTTCAGACCGCGCCAGAAGTTGCCGCCGCCGACCACGACGCCGACCTGCAAACCGTCGTCCACACAACGGCGGATGACGTCGCAGACCTTCCCGATGATGTCAAAGTCCAGGCCGCGGTGGGCCTCGCCCGCCAGAGCCTCGCCGCTGATTTTCAGCAGCACACGGTTATATTTCAGTTTACCGGCCACAAGAAACACTCCTTTTGATTCGCTTTCTATATTTTACCTGATTTTGCCCCGCTTGACAAGTAGTAATTGAGATTTGAAGAAAAATTTTTACAATTCGAAAAGGGCGTATGGCAGAGAAACCGGCCCGGCTCAAAGGAGCCGGGCCGGTGAAGCTCGGAAACCGTTTTCTCAAGGATTACAGTCAGGCCTTCTTCTTGCCGCCGACGGAGGCGATCAGGGAGAAGATCACGCCGAGCGCGCCGCCGCCGAGCAGACCCCAGCCAAAGTAGGTGGGCATCGTGGTCGTGCTGGGCGTTGCGCCGCTCTTCTTAATCAGCGCCGCATAATCAGAGCCCCAGTATTTCTCCCAGTTGGGCTTGGTATCGCGGAAGAGCATGAACCAGTAGACGCCGAAGAAGCCGAGCCCGACCAGGCCGCAGAGCAGGCCGAGGACGCAGAAGGCCCGCTTGCCGCTGAGCGCGCCGATCAGCAGGAACAGCGCGGCGGCACCGAAGCCGGCAACCGTACCGATGAAGAAAAGATCCTGATCGAGGTCCTGGATCTTGAACGCGCGGAAGGCGTCCTTGAGCCCGGAGACTTCAGGCGAAGCGGTGAAATCAAAGCGGAGGGTCTCGAGGAAGGCCATCACGCCGGCTGCCAGCATCAGCAGCATGGCAATCACGGCGACGGCTCGCTTGCCGCCGGACATGGTATTCTTCCGCTTCAGCGGAGCGGCAGGAGGCACCGGAGCGGCCGGAGCACCGTAGCCCTGCCCATAATAGGGCTGCTGCGGGGGCTGGGGCTGCTGGATCGGCCGCGCATAAGGCGGCTGAGGCGGCGCATAGGCAGGCTGCTGCGACGCGGCAGGCTGGGTGTAGGGCTGCTGCGGCATGGCAGGCTGCGAATAGGCCGGAGCTGCTTGCTGCTCAACGGGCGGGAGCTCCTGGGAGATCGTCTCTGAAGCCGGCTGTTCGACCGGCGCCTGGGGCTGCGCGGGGCCGGCGGCTCTGGGCGTGAGCTTCGAACCGCAGTTCGGGCAGAACGAAACGTCATCCGGCAGCTTCGTCCCGCATTTCGTACAGAACATTGAGATACCTCCATTCCATAATACCAGTATTCGGAGTTTTTCCTATTTGTATCATACCCGATTTGAAGCAAAAGTCAAGACAAAACTTCAAGAAAATTCCCCCCACAATTGTGCAGTCATCATAACATCATAACTGCCTTCCATGGGGGAGCATTCTTGCTTTCAAAGAGCTTTCGCGATCGGCAATTAATTATAATAAAATATGCTGTAATTCTATTGCTATTTTGCCGATAACAGGGTATAATATTGCCGGAAGAACATTGCGGAGGTGCTTTCTATGGAGTATATTTCTGTTGCGGAGGCTGCGAGGCGCTGGGGACTATCCGAGCGCAGCGTGCGCAATTACTGCGCCCAGGGACGGATTCCCGGGGCGTTGCTGACGGGAAAGACCTGGAACGTTCCCGAAACAGCAGAAAAGCCCGCCCGGAAGCCCAGGCGGGACGCAGGAAAGCGGGATCTGCTGACGGTTCTGCGTGAGGAGAAGGCAGCCCGGCTCAAGGGCGGCCTGTACCACAAGATCCAGATCGACCTGACCTACAATTCCAATCACATGGAGGGCAGCCGCCTGACCCACGACCAGACCCGGCTGATTTTTGAGACGAACACCATCGGAGCCGAGGAGCCAGTGCGGGTGGACGACGTGGTGGAGACGGCCAATCATTTCCGCTGCATCGACCTAATGATCGATGCCGCCACCCACGCCCCCAGCGAGAGTCTGATCAAGCAGCTCCACGCCGTGCTGAAAAACGGAACCTCCGACAGCCGCAAGGACTGGTTTTCCGTGGGCGACTATAAGCGCTTCCCCAACGAGGTCGGCGGCCGCGCCACCACCGCCCCGGAGGAAGTCCCCGCCGCCATGAAGCGGCTTCTACGGGATTACAACGCAAAGAAGGAGAAAACCTTCGACGATCTGCTGGACTTCCACTATCGCTTCGAGCGCATCCACCCCTTCCAGGACGGCAACGGCCGCGTCGGCCGCCTGCTGCTGTTCAAGGAGTGCCTGCGCAACGGCATCGTCCCATTCATTTTGACGGAGGACCTGAAGCTCTACTACTACCGCGGCCTCCAAAATTGGGAAACCGAACCCGGCTACCTCCGCGACACCTGCGGCCTCGCCCAAGATCGTTTCCAGCAGGTGCTAAAGTATTTCAAACTCTGAATAAGAGGAGTATTGGGGAGAAGATATGGGCAAGAGAAAAAATAAATTGCGCACGCAAAAAATACTGTTCAGATACAGAAACGCAAATAAAAAATAGGGGTTGACAAATTCAAACTATGTAGTACAATGGGACTTACGGACGAGGAGGTGATACGATGTCTGTGCTAGAAGGATTTCGAACCTTTAATTTTAACGAAGGTGTACCGTATGTTTCTGTTACGAGCAACGGAATGACCTTCAATAAGGCCGTTATTATGAAGCTTGGATATCCGGAGTATGTTGTTCTTCTGGTTGACGACAATGGTAAGAGATTGGCGATTCAAGCCTGTGATGAGGATGCTCCCAACGCAGTAGCATTTTATAAGCCCAAGAAAAACAATGTTCTCTCAGTAAGGTGGAATGGAAAAGACCTACTTAACACGATTTGCGAGTTGACTGGTTGGGATATTCGCAGAGAAGCATTCCGGATCGACGGTGTTTTGCTCCGTGAGGAGCGAGCCATGCTCTTCGACTTAAACTCCGCCTCGCCAATGTAGTTGTCTCGCGGTTATTCCGCATGACATAAAAAAGGAATCCAACCGGGCTGCCACCTGGTTGAATTCCCTGCTTGAGAAAAAGTAAATACGGCTAAGCCGCCGATATACTCATCCCAGTCGTATGGTTAGTATATCAGCCGGATTCACTTTTGGCAAGTGGAACGGGGCATTTGCTTGAAAAAATTGTTAGCATTTGCGCCGGAAAAATCTATTTGTTGGAGGTGATTCGCCTATGTCTGCTTCACGAGATGAATCTTTGGTGTATATCTACACTACCAGAATTCGCTTGTCAAACGGTCGGGTTATCTATGCCCACGAGTACGGACTTCGGGCTTTTCGCATCGCTGTGAAAAACCGGAAGTAATCCATCTGTAAAAGGGTGCTGGCGGCTTCATCCTTTTCATCAAAAAAATGAACGGGTGATTAAAATGTCAAAAGGAAAAAATCAGTTTGTGACCCCACATCCGAATGGTGGATGGCAGGTCATAGGCGCTGGTAATTCCCGCGCAACCAAGCGTACATCGACCCAAAAAGAAGGGATCGACATTGCACGCAGTATTGCACGAAACCAGCACAGTGAACTTGTGATCTGCCGGCCGGACGGTACTATTCGGGCGAAAGACTCACACGGTCACGATCCGTTCCCTCCCAAGGGGTAAAAACCTATGGCGTACGCAGAATGCGTACGCCATGTTTTTTATATTCTGATTCTACTCAAAATGCCCGTAATTTGTAAAAATGTTGTTCAGCTCGTCATCATTGCTGGCGCGGAGGACCTTATCCTGTACCACGATATCTGTCAGATCCAGGCGGATGAATTTACTGCCGCCGGCGTCGGTGGTTTTGCGGATCAACTGGATTCTGCCAAGCCGGTCTTCCTTTTTGGCGTATTCCGCCAGGGCTTTCGCTTTCGGAAGATTGTCGGTATATTGCTGCCCGTGCGGTTCCAGGATGTCCACAACGTAATCTACCATCGGATCGCTGCGCACAATCAGGAAATCCGGATAGAACGACTTTGTTTCACCATTAATCTCATATGGCAGGCATAGTGCCCAGGCAGCCCTCGACTGATTCCGTAGCCAGCAAACAAAATCCGTCCGTTTAGCTTCTTCTTCGATCAGTGCAGCCTCCCAACCGTTCAGCTTGATCTTGGCAATTCCAGTCTCTTGGGAAGCCAGGAGATGATTCTCATAGGCAATCCCATCTGCATCCTCCCGAACGACGATGTTTTCTGGAATCGCAAAGATTTGCTCGCTGATCTCTGTGCTGTCCATCATGATCCGCCGATATTGCCGCTTGCAGTCGTCGGAACGATTCGCCACAGCGACACGATACTTGCTTGAAAATGTCCGCAGCTTCTCTTTTGCGTATTCTCCCAGCTTTGCTCGGCACGTCTCGTCTGCTGCAAACAGTACGCAGTCGATCTTGTGCGCGTTTGGATCATCCTCGTCATAGTATCTGCCGCCGTAGATGTTCGGAAAGCCGAATCTGCCCAGCTTCGCGTCCGCGTTTCGTACCTGCCGGTCCAGGTCCGTCTCCGACATCATGGTGAAATCACTGAAATAATGCTCCTGGAGGGCCTCTCCAAAGGGATCAAACACCTGCACAGACAGCTTGAATTGCAAAACCTGCTCCGCCAATGTGTCATACCGTCCACCGCGGTGCAATTCCTCCACATAGGACCGAATCAGCCCGATCACATCGTCGATCACTTCGTCGCGGGCACCAAGATAAATTGCGTTGTGCGTCAGAAGATTTGCCAGATCCAGCAGGGATTTCAGATAATCATTGATCCGATCCTGCCGGATATAGTAATTCAAATATCCCTTTGCATTGATGAAATCAATGATTTCCACGCGGTCCAACTCCGGGGCAAGGGTCAACTGTTTGCCTTGCGGGAGCTCTGCCAATGGGTTCAACGGTGCTTCCGGCGCTGTAGCCGGTGCCGGAACCGTTACGGTCCTCGGAGGCACATACTCCGGCGCCCCTGTTCCGGGATTCATCGCCGGAGCTGCGGGTACCGCTGTGGGTTCGGAGTTCGTCTGCACTTCCTGAGTAGTCGCTTCCGAAGATGTTGCAGCAGTTTCAGACTTCGCCGTGTTGGAAACAACTCCCGGCTGATCGAACAACGAGAGCTGATTCGGATCTGGCGTAATCACACGCCTGCGTCCGGGCGTGTGTACGGTCCAGGTGACGTAAGTCGGCTCCTCCAGGGACTCCCCGTTAATCTCGGTGGGAATCTCGCCGCCCTCGTTGGACTGCAGCTCGTCTACTACCTTTTTGACGGTATCCTTGTCAAAGTGGGGCAGATACAGCTTGACGTCATTCAAAAACTCGTCCCGTTGGACCCGCATTTGCAGAGGTGTCCGCACCATTCTGCCCAGCAGTTGCGCAATGTAGATTGGGTCGTTCCGCACCGCAAAGGACATCATGGTCTCAGCTCGCGGACAATCCCAGCCGGTAGACAGGGCCTCCTTGAAGAAAACAACCTTAATCCGGTGATCGTCTGCAATCTCAGAGGCTTTCACATGGGGGATGCGCAGCCCGTTCAATTCTACGGCGGCACTTTCCCCGAAGCAATGGACAACCTCGCCTTCCTTGAAACGCACCCCGGCTTTTTCCTCGATTTTGGCCAGCACGTCCTCCAGATTCGTATCGGACAGTGCGCCGCCGCTGCTCTGGCAGACCTGCACCACAAGCACCGGGTCCACGTTGGCATAATGCTGCTCTATGGTATACAGACGCCAGCGGGAGCATTTTTTCAGCCATTCCTCCACGGCAGCTTCCAGCAGCACGATGTCGTTCTTCTTTGTCGGGTCCTCCGGATAGGTAATAACGATCCGATCCTTCAGAAGGCCGGAGCTGCGCACCTCCTCCGGCGAAACAACGTATGTATTCAAGCTGACGTTGGCAGTGTTGCCGATCAGGGTGTTAAACCGCTTCGCCGTGGCGCTGATGCCAAGCACCACCGGCATGGAGCGCATGCTGCGCTTGACCCCATTTTCGGTATACTCATACCCTTTGATGAAGCGCTGCATGATCGTGGTGTCTTTGCCTGCCTCCCGGGTGGATTTTGCGCCGCGGTGCGCCTCATCAATGATGAAATACAGCCGGTCAGACTTGCTCTGGATCGTATTGTTCAATGTCTCCCAGATCGTATACTGCCGATCATCGGAATGCTGGATCAGTTTCCCGCTCCGGCTGATCTTCTGCGTGTTCAGAAAATAAATATGCCCATCCTCCAGCATCTCCATGTCGAAGGATTCTTCGGAGATGGTCACACACTGTCCATAGCGCAGCTTGTCGGTTTTCAGCTCGATCTTTTGCTTGGACTGCTCGTTCAGCTCCGGGGAGTCGGACAGCCAGACGAAAATTGCCTCCGGCTGCTCGTCAAAGGTTGTACCGTCGGCAAGGGTCATTCCAAAATAGACGCTTTCGATCAGGGCCGCAGCAATGATGGTCTTGCCTGCGCCGGTGGGCGCCTGCAGAGAGATGACCTGTGTTTTGTTCCGCATCCGATAGGTATACAGCGCCGCCGCAAATTCCTTGCGCAGTTCCTTGACAGCTTTGTCCTGGAAGGAGATCAAATTCACTTTCATCTTGCGTTCCTCCCTGCGTTGATGCGGAAGTTGTCCAGATAATCCCGGTAGAGCTGGTAGGTCTGCCTGCCCTCCAGGGCCGCAGACATGGAAACGAAGCCCGCTTCATAGTCCGTGACGAGATATACGACCTCGATTTCCGGATGCCCGGCAAGCTCCGCCGCAAAGGTGCTGAATTGGTTTTCGTCGTTCAGGATCGCCATGCGGTTTTCTGGCAAAATCAGCATGGACGGAACGCCCTCTTCAACGGTGGGGCAAGGCCCATGGGCCCCGGCCTTCATCCACAGGGTCGGCAACATTTCTTTGAATTGCCTGCCAAGGGAGACCTTCGTCTTATCGAGAAAGCCCAGCTTGAAGAATGCAGCGTTTGCTTTGAAACCGTCTGCCATGGGGCGGTCGCTGCCGAGGTATTTGCCTTTCAAAGGAGCTCCGTTCACATCATGCCCTTCGATAGAACAGACCGTGCGCGGCCAGGTCACATAGCGGGCAATACCCAGCTTTTCCCAATCTTCGTCGCCGGGATTGAGCCCTCGCGCTTTCATCTCCTTCGCCTCTGCGTCGGAAACCTCATTGTTTGTCACCATGATGCAGCGGCGATGCCCGCCATCCTCCGCGTTCAGAAGGTTGACGGCGTGGAGTGTTGTGCCGGATCCGGCGAAGAAATCGACGATCAATGCGTTTTTTTTCGTTTTTGCAAATAGATAAATGCAATCTTTTACTGCGTACAATGATTTTGGGAACGTAAATCGTTTGTCTTTGAAAATTGAGCGAATGAGATTAGAACCATAATCTCTTGCGCTATGTTCTTTTATCCGCCAGTTAGTTTGAGGCATCTGCTCCTTTTGTTCTTCGTAATGTGCAACTATAGAATTATCGTCAGAGTATCCGTCAACAATCAGCTTGCCGGAATTAATATCATCTATCGTTCCAGAGCGAAGATATAGTATCGGGTATAACTGCTGAGTTTTTGGGTTGATGTTTCCGGCCTTTATATATCCTTTTTTCAGCAATTCCCGCGCTGCTTCAGGGCGCACGCACCAGTTCATTTCCGTACCATCATCACGTAATGGAAATACTGTTGTGCACCCCTGCATGCTGGGAACGCTATTACGATCCACATTTGGTGCAATTGGATCTCCAACATATAGGATCTTCCGCGTAGCATTTTCAACATAAATAGGATAAAACTGCGCTTTTCCGCCCTTTGGCTGTCCACGACGTGATGCTAAATCACCGCGTCTGAATGTTTTCCAGTATGATTGTTCAGGCGCGTCTGCATTGACTACTCCTGCCGGTTTTGCTGTTCCAATCATAAGGAAGAAGATGTACTCATCATTGCGAGAGAACTCGTTCAGCCTTTGCGTGCCATAGGGATTAATAACACTGCTAATCATCTGCATATTTGCTTCTGGAAACATTTCTTCTAACAGGCATCCCAGATGCAAATATTCCTTTTCGTCAATGGTCACAATCAAGACAGAATCCTGCGGGTTCAGAAGCTTTTTTGCCAACCGAAGTCGCTTTTGCATCATAGACAGCCACTTGCTATGACGATATGTATCGGCATTATCGACATAATCGTTATTGTACTTCCAGTCGCGGGCGCCCGTGTTATAGGGCGGATCGATATAGATGCAGTCCACCTTTCCGGCGTACAGGTATTCCAGAAGCTGGAGGGCGTGGTAGTTGTCCGCCTCAATCAGCGTATGCCAAAGGTCGCTGTCCGGCGCATTGCAGACAGTGTCCAAAGGCTTCAAGTACGGATAGATGGGCTCACCGAACTCCGCCACGCAGACAAGATCTTCCACGGCAAACTCGCTTGTAGTGCTCCGATCCTGATGCAGGCACAGCGCTTTCCCATCTGCGATTTTGAGAACGGTGTAGAAATCACTGACCTTCCCGGTCTTCAGGGCCACCTTTGCACCCTTTTTGACAGGAATATCATATAGCGGCGTACATTCGGGCAGGTGTTCCTCAAATACCAGCCCGAATTTCTTTTGCTTCACCAGCTTGTCAACTTCCCGCCCGATTCGCTCCCGCAGCTCCGGGTTTTCGATTTGGCTGATCAGATCCTGAATTGCTGCCATAGACTGCACCCCTCATTACAAAACAAGAGCCCTGCCTGTAAAGGGCAAAGCTCCCGCCTTGTGATCGTATGCAACTCCAGAGTTTGTCAAATTGTACAGTCTTTGGAAAGCAGAATTTATAACAGCTGCAGCACGGCAAATCGGGAAAGATATTGTGATTATTCTTGAAATAGGCTCTTTTTTATACTATAATGGCAATGTAATAACAAGGGAAAAGCAGCAATTCTCAGTGTATATCAAACTGTACTTTGGGGAACAATATTCTTTTTCTTCAACCATCGAAGAAATGTGTTGGTGCTGACATTCAATCGCATCGCGCCGCTGCGGGCGGACAGCCTCCCTGCAGACCATTCTGCGGCACAGGTTTCAAACTCCGGTGGAATGGGGATTGCCTCCCTGCCGAACCGGACGCCACGGGCTTTGGCGGCGGCGATACCCTCCTTTTGGCGCTGGCGGATGAACTCCCGTTCCGTCTGCGCCACATAGGACAGTAATTGCAGCACAATGTCCGCAATCAGCGTTCCCGTTAAGTCCCGGTTCTGCCGGGTGTCCAACAGGGGCATGTCCAGCACCACGATGGCCGCCTGCTTTTCCTTGGAGATGACCCTCCATTGGATCAAAATATCGTCATAATTCCGCCCTAGACGGTCGATGCTCTTGATTACAAGAACGTCGTCTTTTTTTAGCTTCCGCAGCAGCTTCTGATACTGCGGCCGGTCAAAATCCTTGCCGGACTGCTTGTCGGTGAAGATCCGATCCACGCCAAAGTCCCGCATGGCAATCAACTGCCGCTCCTCGTTCTGCTCCCGCGTGGACACGCGCACATACCCATAAATCATAATCTGGCCTCCAATCATAATAGTTTTTGATTGTAAGCACAGTTTAATACACCTTTCAACCTTTCGTTCCTGTCATTGTAGCGGCGCACATTGTGCGCCACCTTTACCTTCCAGAGATTCGCACCACCTCTTTCCCACGCTTCTCTGCATACCGTACCGCCTCCGCCGCTCCGCCGTAATTCACGATCAAAGCTGAAATCACATAATCACTGTGATCTACCATCCACCGATTCCGGTGAATAATTGAAAGGCGGGGAGGAACAGTTTCCAGTCCTTCCGGGTAAAGCGTTTCCTCTGTTTCATAGGGTAGCTCTTTCCTGGGAAGATAGGCAAGTACCACATGAAAAGTTATTTCAGAATGCTTTTGCTTCAATTCACGCAACGCTTTCAGAACCAGTGCGTCGAAGTGACCTTGGTTGCCGACATAGAAGTTGTCAACGCTATGAGAAAGGATCAAACGGTCAATGTTGCCCCAAAGGGTTGGGTAAACCGAATCAGGACAATCTCTGTGTCCAAAGAATGTGCAACTTGCGATACAATCACCTCCGCATTTACCCGAATATGGGTTACTCCGTAATTGTATCGAGCATTATTTTCTTTGTCAACCCGTATTCGGGTAATTGCCTCTCTTTGTGCTGTTATCATTGTCGTAACCCGCAAACGGGTAAAAACAATGTGAGGCACATCATGGAATACTCGGATCTCTATGTACAACGCATCCGCAAGCTCTGCAAAGAGCGCGGCATTGCCATCAATAAGCTGGCCACCATGAGCGACGTCAAGCAATCCACCTTGGACAACATCGTTCGCGGGCTCACCAAGAATCCCAGAGTAAAAACGCTGCACAAAATTGCTCTGGCATTCAACATGACACTGGCTGAGTTTCTGGATTTCAAGGAACTGAACGAATACTCCTTCGAGGACGATGACGAAGAATAAAGTAATGCGCCGTGCACCCAGTTCATTTAGGATGCACGGCGCTGCAGTTTACTTATGTGTAAATCAGCTCATTCAGGACAATTTCTTCCACTCTGGCCTTGATGTTGTTCATGGCACCGACCCAGGCCATTTGGTCTGCAGCCTTGAGCTGTTCGGTGACGCCTTCGGCTTTGGCCATTTGGGTGGCCAGGCGCTCCATCATTTCGTTGGCCTGGTGGTCCACCTCCTCCAGGTGGGCATTCAGCTTGCCCGTCAGCAACATTCCGTCGAAGACGCCTGTGTGGTAGTCCCGCAGGTAGTTGTGCCGCATGGTGCCGTATTTGCCGATCTGCGGTGCCTCCGGCGGCTCCAGATTCGGAATCAGATAGTCTCCTGCCCAATGATAACTCAATTCCAGCATTTCTTTTTCCTCCAATCGTTGTTAATCGGTTTTGCCCCTCTCAAGTGGCGCACTGCTGTGCATAAGTTCCAGCATCCAAATATGCTGCGCCGCGGCTTGCATATTTGGGTCGTCACTTAGATGTGTGCTGTTTCGGGATCATTCTTCATGCACGGCGTTTTGCTTTGGCATTAATCAGCTTGAGAAGCAGGGTGTCCACATCCTCCGTTGCTTTTCCTGCCCGAAGCAGGTTGTTCCGAAAGTGGTTCATCCCCACAATCGCCAGCCGCCATTCAAACAAATCCATCACCAAGTACCGTTTCTCCCGCTTCATAACAAGCTCGCCTCCTTCGGTTTCATTGTAACCGAAGGAGGCAAGCTTGTCGAATGTGCGAAGGCAATCCCCTGATTCAAAAAAACGCTTGTACATTCTCCCTGGTTCGCTTATAATATATAAAAAACATCAGGCGGGGAGAGAAACGGCATGGAGCGAAGCATCTTGGAACAATGGGCAAAGCTCTATCATTTTACCCGGGAGATCAGCGCGCTTGAGCCCTGGGAACGACTGTCTGAGGCAGATGCCCTTGTCTATGAGCAAAAAGCTACGGGGAAAGAACTTGTGTTCAGCATTCTCGGCAACGAGTGTCCTTTCTGCGGAATTGCCTGCTATCCGAGTTGGACCGCTTTCAGCAAGGCACGCCTGCGTCTTGACGGCGAGAACGTTCGGCAGGAACCGGTGTTCATGCTGCAAGACGCCATGATCGGAATCTGGGGCGCAAGGAAAGACGTCAGCAAGGACAATTATGAAATCATCAAGGCACTGGGGCTTCGGGGACACGGGGATGGAAGCTGGTTGTATTTTGAGAAATATGCGGAAGGCTTCTATCCTGCAACGATCTCTGAGGCAGAGGTGGAGGAGCTCGCCGACGCCATGGGAAATCTCCACATGATGATGCGGGCAATTTATGAGAATCGTCTTCCCGACTACAAACCGGGTATGATGCTTCTGCGCTGGTATGATGAAAAAACAAAGCTCTATATGACCCACCCATTTCCGATGCAGAAGCTGGCAAAGCCAAGCTATCCTGTCATTCATGTTGAGGAGAATGATTACTTCCGGTCAACCGCAGATTTACCCAAGGCTGCGTATACCCTGTCTTTGGATTGGTCCTATCTTCCCTTCACCACAAAAGACGGCGGGCAGGAGTTTTTCCCGAAGCTGCTGCTTGGCATTGACCAGGAAGGGATGATTCTATTCAGCGATCTGCTTGCCCCAAACAAAAATCAGATCAACATGGTTTTCAACGCAATGGATCAGTTATTCCGCAGCGCAGGAAAGCCTAAGGCGATCCGGGTCTGTGACCGTGAGCTGGAGGCAATCCTGTCTGAGTTCTGCCAGAAGCTCGGAATCCGTCTGAGCTATACAAAAACGCTCTCGTCGCTGAACCGTGTGCGCAAGATGTTTATTGCGCATATGACGAAATGATTCACTTACGGAATATGCAGCCCGCTGTCTGAGTATCATCAAATCCGTTATGAACACCCGGACCATGTTGTGCAACCAAAAAAAAAATTGCACCGGAAAACCACGATACCACAACGGTTTCGGGGTTTTTCGTGCCCCAATTTTCAAGTGCAAACAAACAGATATTTTTCTTTGTTGAGAGGACTTGAACTACCGACCCCCACTATTTCAGGCGGCTTTTGAGAGATGTATTCTCCCGAAAGCCGTCTTTTTTCGTTTTCACTGAAAAATTGTCTAAAATGAAGCTTTAACCTGCTCCAAAAACCGTTCGGCAATCGGTGTAAACGGTTGATACTTCTTCCAGACAAGATATAACTTCGTTTCGAGGTGCGGGGTAAGCGGTCTGAATACCAACCCGCTATCGGATGAAACATCGATCAGTTTATCAAAGGTCAGCAGGTATCCGAGCCCCGCCTTGGCGAAGATCGATCCGTTGTATGACAGCCGGAACGAGCCTTCGAGATGAAAAGCATCAAAATCACTTTTGGCCCAGTTCCTTATTTCCTGATGCCACGCCTGCTCGGAACAGAACATCGGAAGCCCGCGGAGGTCGGAAGGGCGGAAGCTCTCCCGCTCCGCAAGAGGATCATCTGCAGGGAATATCACCCCCCAGCAATCCGCTTCTGGAAGAGCTATAAATTCGTACTTGTTCCTGTCCGGTTCTTCGGCGAGGACAACAAAGTCCAAAAGCCCTTTCTGCAGCTTTTCCGCAACCTGCTCCGTGTCGCCGCTGGTGATGTGGTATTGCAGCTTCGGATATTGCTCCTTCAAGGCTTTAATCGCATCTGCAATATACTTGATCTGATAGGATTCAGCTAAACCGAGGAACAGTTCTCCGCCGGAGACATCATCAAGCGAGACAAACTCCTTCTCAATCTTATCCGCCATGCTGACAAGGTCTTCCGCTCTGTCGCGGAGCAGGACGCCTTCATCCGTCAGACGAATGCTGAAGCTGTGCCGGGTGAACAGCTTTTTATCGAGTTCGTCCTCAAGAGACTTCAGCGCCTTTGACAGTGTCGGCTGCGTCACGTGAAGCTGCTCGGCGGCCCTCGTCATATTTTCCTCCCGTGCAACGGCGAGAAAGTACCGAAGTGTTCTTATCTCCATCGTGTTCCCCCTCTCTGCATTATTCCAAACACGAATATCATGATATTCATTATAACCATTAGCGAGCATAAAGTCAATGCGTTATAATAAAAACGAACCAAGGAACAAGGAGCCAAGGAGTGCGGATTACTGTGTCAGATTATTCGGAAACAATGAAATCCTTTCTTGCCGATACCGGTGTTCGGCAAGAGCTCATAGAGAGGGCGATGCAGTTATATCAATCAGGACAGGAGGCAGAGCTTGTCAGATTCCTGAAGCTGCGGCGCTGCAATATGGTGGAGGATATGCACGAGTGCCAGAGGAAAATTGATCGGATTGATTATCTGATCAGACAAACAAAGAATAATAATCACCGAAAGGAAGATTGAATCATGATGAAACCAGCAGAACTTACATTGACAAAAGAATGGGACAAGACCTTTCCCAAAAGCGACAAGGTAGATCACAGCAAGGTCACTTTTATCAATCGCTACGGCATCACGCTGGCAGCGGATCTGTACGTTCCGAAGGGCGCAGAGGGAAAGCTCCCGGCCATCGCGGTCTGCGGCCCCTTCGGAGCCGTAAAGGAGCAGTGCTCCGGGCTGTATGCGCAGACGATGGCGGAGCGCGGCTTTCTAACGCTTGCCTTTGACCCCTCCTTCACCGGTGAGAGCGGCGGGAACGTGCGCTACATGGCTTCCCCGGATATCAACACTGAGGATTTCATGGCGGCGGTGGATTTCCTCTCCCTGTGCGACAAGGTCGATCCGAATCGGATCGGTATCATCGGCATTTGCGGCTGGGGCGGTCTGGCGCTGAATACCGCGGCGCTGGACACCCGCATCAAGGCGACGGTCGCCTCGACCATGTATGACATGACCCGCGTCAACGCGAAGGGATACTTCGATTCTGAGGACAGCGAGGAAGCCCGCTATCAGAAGAGAGCCGCTATGTGCGCACAGCGTCTGGAAGACCTGAAAAGCGGCGAATACAAGCTCGGCGGCGGTGTCGTCGATCCGCTGCCGGAGGACGCGCCGTATTTTGTGAAGGATTACTACGACTATTACAAGACAGGTCGCGGCTATCATCCCCGTTCCCTCAACTCCAACGGCGGCTGGAATGTGATCGGCTGCGAGAGCTTTATCAATCAGCCGATCCTGCAGTACTCCAATGAGATCCGCTCTGCGGTTTTGGTGATGCACGGCGATGCGGCGCATTCCTGCTACTTTGGCAGGGACGCCTATGCTGACATGGTGAAGGACAGCAAGTACACCGAAAACAAGGAACTGTTCATCATTCCGGGTGCTTCCCATACCGATCTTTATGACGGCGGCGGCAAGGGCGCGATCCCATTTGATAAGCTGCAGAGTTTCTTTGAGGAATACTTAAAATAATTCAAGTTCGGTTTTGAGCTGACTGACGATGAGATGGCAGAGATCGGAGAACTGGATCGTGGTGAGAAGCATGACTGGTATTGAGAAAGCGAGGAAACGCGATGAAAATTCTTGTATTGAACGGGAGCCCGCGCCCGCAGGGCGATACGGCGAAAATGGTCGCTGTGTTTCGGGAAACTGCTGAAAGCGCAGGACATGACGTGGCGGTAATCAATGTGTGCCGAAAGAACATCAAGGGCTGCCTTGCCTGTGAATATTGCCATGGGAAAGGGCACGGCGTATGTGTTCAAAAGGACGACATGCAGGAGATCTATGCTGAGCTGAAGGATACTCAGATGTTGGTGCTTGCCTCGCCGATCTACTATCACGGTATCAGCGGGCAGCTGAAATGCGCAGTCGATCGTTTTTATTCCGCGCTTTACCCCAAAGCGCCGGAGACGCTTAGGAAAGTTGCCATGTTCCTGAGTTCCGGTGATCCGGACATGTATGATGGCGCCAAATTTTCTTATGATGGTGATTTTCTTGGTTATCTTGGGTTGGAAGATATGGGGATCATCACGAATCACGACAAGGACTGCTTAGCGGCAGTCAGGCAGATGGCGACATCTTTGTAAAGCAAGCAAAAAGATATTTTTCTTTGTTGAGAGGACTTGAACTACCGACCCCCACTATTTCAGGCGGCTTTTGAGAGATGTATTCTCCCGAAAGCCGCCTTTTTTAAGCCGCCTTTTTTCGTTTTCGCCAGTGCCCTTTGGGCGGGACCTTTTCCTTGACAATTGTCAGAAACTAATATATGATAAGATGGCAGGGGGATTTTGCGTCTCCCGGCAGATCACGCAAGGGAGGCGGGAGGATGGCGCGGAGCTTCCGAAACAGGCTGTTCCACACGTACAGCTTCCTCATCACAGTTCTCTTTTGGGGAATTATTTTTTTCCTCACCTTTTTGGCTGCGATCAGCAGCTGCGCCATCACCTGCGACGTGACGGAGCACAGCTTCTTCCTGTCAGACAGCATCTGGACCAATCTGCTGACGGTGCTTCTGGGGGCCGTGTTCTGCCTGCTGCTGCGGGGCTTGGCCCGCCGCTGCGGCCTTGCTGCCTGGCTGGAGGAGGACGGCTATTTCCGCCTCTGCCGCCGGATCCTGCTGACCCTGCTGGGGCTTCTGGCTCTGGTGTGGGTGCTGGCCACTCAATTTGATCTCGTCGCCGACCCTCTGTCAGTCCAACGGGCTGCCGCGTCTGTGCTGAAAGGCAAGATGACCCCCTTCCGGACCGGCGGCTATATCAGCATTTACCCCCATCAGATGGGCCTGGTCTGGCTGAGCTGCCCGCTGGCCGCCGTCTTTGGCGGCATGAACTCGATGGTCTTCCAGCTGCTGAACGTGCTGGGGGTGGTGCTGCTCTACCGGGAGTTGTCGGAATGCTGTGCGCTCTTCGGCATGAGCCGGGGAGCCCAGCTGGGGGTTGTACTGCTGGGCATTCTGTTCTACCCCTTCTGGCTCTACTGCTGCTTCGTCTACGGCAACGTGCTGGGCATGGCCTTCTCCGTGCTGGCCATGCGGCTGGAGCTGCGCTTCCTGCGGGACGGCGGCCTAAAGCGGGCCTTTGGCTCCGCCGGCGCTGCCTGCCTTGCCGTGCTGCTGAAATCCAACTATCTGATTTTCGTGATCGGGATGCTTGTCACCGCCCTGGTGGAGCTGCTGCGCCGCTTCAACTGGCAGCGCTGCGTGCTGCCGATACTGCTGATCGGGGCTCTGCTGTTCCAGTCCAAGGTCCCCATGGCTCTGGCGGAGAAGGTCACCGGCTATCCGTTGGACAAAGGAATGAGCACCTGGGCCTGGATCGTCATGGGGGTCGAGGAGAGCGACCGGGGACCGGGCTGGTATTCCGCCTATCCCTGGGCAAGTCTGAAGGAGGTTGGCTTCGACGGCACGCGCCAGGAGGAGAAAGCCAAGCAGATTGCCTTGACGAAGTTGAAATACTATGCCGAACATAAGCGGGAGGCTCTGGACTTCTTCACCCGGAAGACGGCCTCCCAGTGGAACAACCCCACCTTCCAGAGCTACTGGGTGGCCCAGACCCGTCCCTCCCGGATCAGCCTGCCTGAGTGGGTCAAGGGCTTTCTCGGGCGTCGGGCGGAGGCGGCGGCATCCGCCTGGCTCAACGCGCTGCAAATCCTGATTCTGGCGGGTACCCTGCTCTGGTGCGCCCTGTGCCGCCGGGAGCAGCGGCAGGTCAGCCTGTGCTTCGCCGTCACCTTCATCGGCGGCTTCGTCTTCCACCTGTTCTGGGAGGCCAAGTGCCAGTATACGCTCAGCTATTTCGTCCTGCTGCTGCCTCTGGCGTCGGGAGGCTGGGCGGAACTGGCCCGGCTGCTGGCCGGCCTGCTCTCCCGGAAGGGGCAGAAGACGGATCAACGGAGCCTTTTGAAGCGAAGTCTGAGACAGATTGCCCCCTTTGCTGCCATGAGCCTGGTGCTTTGCGGGCTGATCTGGGTCCTGTACGCCCACGGGAACAATTACTCGCTGCGCTGCGATGACGCAGCTTACGCGGCCTATCTGGCGGAGCCGGAGGCCGTGGATTATCTGGAAAAATGATTGACAAGAGGTAAGGAGACTGACATGACACCACTGCTTTACATCGTCATTCCCTGTTATAACGAAGAAGAGGTCCTGCCTCTCACCGCTCCGGCGTTCCTGGCGGAGCTGCAGGATCTCACCCAAAAAGGGAAAATTTCCTCCGACAGCCGGATTCTGTTTGTGGACGACGGCAGCAAGGACGGCACCTGGGAGATCATCTCCGACCTGGCCGACAGGGACCCGCGCTTTATCGGCATCCGCCAAAGTCGTAACCGGGGCCATCAGAACGCGGTGCTGGCAGGGCTTATGGAGGCCAAGGATCGGGCGGATATCACCATCTCCATCGACTGCGACGGCCAGGACGAAATCCAGGCAATGGAACGCATGGTGGATGCTTACGCCGCCGGCAGCGAGGTGGTCTACGGGGTCCGCTCCAGCCGGAAGACGGATAGCTTCTTCAAGCGTTTTACCGCTGAGAGCTTCTATAAGCTGCTGAACGCCCTGGGGGGCGAGGTGGTTTTCAACCACGCCGACTACCGGCTGGTCTCAGCTCGGGTGCTGAAGGAGTTTGCCAACTACCGGGAGGTCAATCTCTTTCTGCGGGGTCTGTTCCCCCTGGTGGGCTTCCCGAGCAGCTCGGTGTACTATGAACGCCACGAGCGGCTGGCGGGCAAGACCCACTATCCGCTGAAGAAGATGCTTGGCCTGGCGATGGACGGTATCACCAGCCTCTCCACCAAGCCCCTGGGCATTCTGTTCCTGGTGGGCCTGCTGGGCTGCCTGCTGGGGGCTGCTGCGGGGATCGCCGCCATCGTGCTGCTCTGTGCGCACAGCGGCCTGGCAGGCTGGATGGGCCTGGCTGCCCTGATCGTGTTCTGCGCCGGGATCCAGACCCTGGGCCTGGGCATCGTCGGCGAATATGTGGGCAAGACCTATATGGAGGTCAAGGACCGGCCAAGATACATCATCAGTCAGCGCACCTGGGAGGACAAGGAGCCGTAGGCGGCGCTGATTGACGGATGAAGAGAAGTTGGAAAACTGAATGCTGAAACGCGACGCGTACACAGGGGCAGCTCTCTGCTTCTTTCCGTTGGAGCATTTTTTCCCGGGAGGGCCGAAGCCCTCCCGGGTGTTGGTTTTAGCTGGGAAATCGGTGTTTTTGCCGGAAATCAGGGCAAAATCAGCGCTTCACGGGTCAATCGGAGAAGCGCCCTGTGACTGGTTTGTCAACACGGAGAACCGGTCCCTGTGTTCTTAAACGCCGTTATAATAAGTGCCGGCAAGGTGAAGTCCAGAAAAACACTGCATGGAAACGCTTATGTGAAATCAATATTATGCCAGGCAGCCTGGGCTGCCGTGAGCGTCCGAAATTCACCCTTCCATGCCTGGTACTGGTCTCACCAACACAAGCTCGGTCAAAAGAAAGCAATCATTGCCGTTGCCAGAAAACTGCTAAAGCTGATCTACCTGCTGCTCAGCACTGGCCGCTTATACCAACCGCCGCTGCCGGTCAAAACGTAGATCTTCCGCTAATACGAAGTCGCTCTGCTCGGCAGGGCTCTCTTTCGTGTACCCTTTTGTGCCTATTCTGGACAGGTTATTTTCGCATTAACCGTCCCCTACTGATTGTGTGAACCGTCCCCCCGATTGTTGATCTGTGATTGACCTGGGTTTTTCTTAATCGGCGTTTAGTAGCTCTCACAAAGGTATAGCAAATTGGCTGATGAATCAAATAAGAGCAGGCAATAATTGGTAGTGAACTTCTCAACATAAAAGTACGAAAGATTATCCCAAGTGCTCTCAATATCTCCTATAATCTCGATGTGCTCAATAGTTGTTTTACCAGCATCCTGCTCCCATTCGTAATCCTCAAGTAGGATTTTCTTTATACGAGAAAACACAAGTTCCGCATCTTCATCGACCGGAGAAAGAGTGTACGTAGAAATCATAGAGGCAGAAACATTGGTGCATTTCTTCACGCTTATTATATCAGGTCCGATTTCAACCCTACAAATCTGCATCTCACTAAAACAGGAATTTGGCAGTTGTATGTTCCACCGATCATTAAACGCCCAGGATTCTGAACAGGCAGAGAACAGGACAATACTCATGATAGATAAAAGGAACACCAGGAGTATGGATCGTTTTTTTCTCATAGTTATTCCAGCTCCTTTCTCCATGGCCTCCCAGTCAAGTCCGAATTTGTGTGTAAATTGCTTTAGGCATAACATGCAGGAGGCTGCTTAAGCCTCTTGTCTTCCACACAGCACAGGTGGCTGGCGCTGTC
>OMZQ01000036.1 GCA_900315595.1 uncultured Eubacteriales bacterium
AATATTGACAATCTGATCTCAACCATATTCCTCCGCTGCGGCAATCTCCCTCTCGTTCTCCCAGGCCGTTAGCTAACCCACACTTTGTAGTGATGACTCTTTTTTTGGCGCTGCGGAAGCGCCTTCAGCTTTGCGTTCAGCTTGGAATAGACCGTCTCCATGTCGTCCTCGCCGGACCAGCGCTGCACGTCGTCGATGGGAACCCATCGGACGCCGGAGTTTTCATCCTGCTTGGCGTGGACCGCGGCGCGGTCGTCCGCCTGCCAGAGATAGCAGAAATCCAGGTGGAGATGGGACGGAACGTAGACGCCGCGCTTGATATGGTGATGGACCGCCAGACATTGGATGGAGAAGACGCCGTCATAGAGGGGCGTCAGCTCCGTCAGCCCGGTCTCCTCCTTCGCTTCTCGCAGGGCGACCGCACGGAGATCGGATTCTCCGTCGGCGTGACCGCCGGTCCAGGCCCAGGCGTTGTAGATGTTGTGGTGGACCATCAGGATGCGGTCGCGGGCCGGATTCGTGATCCAGTTGGAGGCGGTTATATGGCAGATCGTGTTCTCCCGGTTCAGGATATCCGGAAAGATCTCGATCGCACGCAGGATCAGCGCCTTGTCGCGGATCTCCTGTTCGTTGTAAGGGGCATAGGCCAGTAAGGCGGCGCGAATGTCCATGCGATCATTTCCTCTTTTCGTGGGGTTGAGCCTCTCCCCGGAGCTGGATGATCTGGTCGCGCAGAACGGCGGCAAATTCGTATTCCATCATATGGGCGGCCTTGCGCATTTGCTTTTCCAGACGGGCGATCTCGGCGTCACGCTCGGCGCGGGTCATCTTGACGTTGCCCTTGCCGATGGCGGCGGTATCCTGGGTGGTGATCTCGATCAGATCCCGGACGTCCTTGCGGATCGTCTTCGGAACGATGCCGTGCGCCTTGTTGTAGGCGTCCTGAATGCCGCGGCGGCGATTGGTTTCGCGGATCGCGTAGTCCATCGCGGGCGTCATCTTGTCGGCATACATGATCACGCGGCCCTCAGCGTTTCGGGCGGCGCGTCCGATCGTCTGGATCAGGCTGGTCGGACTGCGGAGGAAGCCCTCCTTGTCGGCGTCCAGAATGGCGACCAGCGAGACCTCGGGCAGATCCAGACCCTCGCGCAGCAGATTGATGCCGACCAGAACGTCAAACTTCGCCATGCGCAGGTCGCGGATGATCTCCATCCGCTCCAGCGCCCCGATATCCGAGTGCATATAGCGGACGCGGACGCCGTTTTTCTGCAAAAAGGCGGTCAGATCCTCTGCCATCTTTTTGGTCAGGGTGGTGACGAGGACGCGCTCCTCCCTGGCTGTGACCTTTGCGATCTCGCCCATGAGGTCGTCCACCTGATCCTCAGTGGGCCGGACCTCGACCTCGGGGTCGAGCAGACCCGTGGGGCGGATGACCTGCTCCACGACCTGCCCCGCCCGCTCCAGCTCATAGGGCGCGGGCGTGGCGGAGACGCAGACGACCTGATGGATCTTGGAGGTGAATTCGTCAAAGGTCAGGGGCCGGTTGTCAAAGGCGGAGGGCAGGCGGAAGCCGTAGTCCACGAGGGTCGTCTTGCGGGAGCGGTCGCCGTTGTACATGGCGCGGACCTGGGGCAGGGTGACGTGGCTTTCGTCCACAAAGAGCAGGAAATCCTTCGGAAAATAGTCCAGCAGGGTCATCGGCGGGGTGCCGGGGGCGCGCCCGGACATCACGCGGGAGTAGTTTTCGATGCCGGTGCAGAAGCCGATCTCCTGGAGCATCTCCATATCGTACTCGGTGCGTTGTCGGATGCGCTGAGCCTCCAGAAGCCGGTTGTTCTCCTGGAAGAACTTCTCCCGCTCCTCCATCTCCTCCCGGATGTTCACGAGAGCCCGCTGCATTTTTTCGGGCGTCGTGACGTAGTGGGAGGCCGGATAAATTGCCACGTGGGCGACGGTGCGCTCCGGGACGCCTGTGACGGCGTTGATCTCGGAAATGCGGTCGATCTCGTCGCCGAAAAACTCAATTCGAATGGCCCGTCCGGCCCAGTAGGCCGGGTAGACCTCCACGGTGTCGCCGCGGACGCGGAAGTGGTTGCGCACAAACTCCACGTCGTTGCGCTCGTAGCGGATCGAGATCAGCTTTTTCAGCAGCTCCTCCTGGGGGTATTCCATACCGGCGCGGAGGGAGATGACCATGCTTTTATAGTCGATGGGGTCTCCGAGCCCGTAGATGCAGGAGACAGAGGCCACCACGATCACGTCCCGGCGCTCAAAGAGAGAGGAGGTGGCGCTGTGGCGCAGACGCTCGATCTCGTCGTTGATCGAAGAGTCCTTTTCGATATAGGTATCCGTGTGCGGGATATAGGCCTCCGGCTGGTAGTAATCGTAATAGGAGATGAAATACTCCACCGCGTTTTCCGGGAAGAACTCCCGAAACTCCGAACAGAGCTGGGCGGCCAGGGTCTTGTTGTGGGCCAGAACCAGGGTCGGACGGTTGACATTGGCAATCACGTTTGCCATCGTGAAGGTCTTGCCGGAGCCGGTGACGCCGAGCAGAACCTGTTCCTCCAGACCCATCTCGATCCCCCGCGTCAGGGCCTGGATGGCCTCCGGCTGGTCGCCGGTGGGGCGAAACGGCGCATGCAGCTTGAAATCCACGGCGACGCCTCCTTTCCTGATGGACTAAGGAGTATTATACTACAGCGCGCGAAAAGAGGCAAGAGATTTTTCTGGCTTCCCGCGCTTTCCCGACAGGCTTTTTTCCCGCGGGTGGGTACAATCGAAGCAAAGCGGCGAAAGGAATGGAACGCATGATACGGATGGATACGGCCCCGGCGGCGCGGGGCGTTTGGAAAAAGCTGGGCGGGCGTCTGGCAACGCCCCTGCTCTGGGGCGCGGCGACTCTGATCCTCTGCGGGGCGCAGGCGTTCGGAAGACCGCTGCCGCTGGCGGCGGGAGCGATCCTGCTGGCAGGGGCAAGTCCCGGCGGCCTGTTCGCCGCGGCTGGAGCGATCGGCGGCTATCTCCTGCTCTGGGGCTGGGAGGCGGCGATGGAGCCTCTGGCCCTCAGCCTGAGCTTTCTTGCCGCCGCCGTGATCTTCCGAAAGACGCCGATCTCCCTGCAGTATTTAAGCGCGGGACTGACCGGGGTCGTCGGCGCGGTCTTTCTGCTGGACAGCGGCTTCTCCCCGGTCGCCGTGCTCCACCTGCTGCTCTCCGCCGGCCTGGCCTATGCCCTGCCGCTGGTATGGAATCGGGGGAAGCCGGAGCTCCGGAGCGCCGTCTGCTCTCTGATCCTGCTGGCCTGCCTCAGCCTGGCCGTCCCGCCCTGGGGCGCGAGCCTTGCAGCCGGGGTCTCTCTGGTCCCGGTCTGCGCGGGGGCAGGTCTGCCCGCCGCCGTCCTTTGCGGAGCGGCCGTGGACGCAAGCGGCGTTCTGCCCGTGCCGATGACAGGCGTCCTGGCCCTGGGCGAGCTGGCGGCGCGCGCCTTCGCGCCGGTGCGCGGCTGGAAGCGGAGCGGGGTCTTTTTCGCTGCAACGGCGGCCTGGCAGCTCGTGACGGGCGGCCTGTCGCCGCTGCTCTGCCTGAGCGCCGCCCTCGGTGCGGCAGCGGGAGTATTCTTTCCGATCTCCCTGCCTGCGGCGCTGAATGCGGAGGAAGCCCCCATCCGTGCCGCCCTGCCCCGGCGCGAGACCGGCGTTGAGCACGCCTTTGAGACGATGGGGCGCGTTCTGTCACGGGAGCAGCCGGTCCTGTCGGCGCTTCAGCTCAACGAGGTCTACGACTATGCCGCTGAGCAGGTCTGCCGCTGCTGCGTGCGGTGGAGCCTCTGTTGGGAGGAGGACTCCGAGGCCACCTACCGGGATCTCTGCCGCGCCGGGGAGGCGATCCTTCTGCGCGGGACGGCCCTGCGGGACGACCTGCCCGATCGGTTCACGGCCCGCTGCCACCACACGGAGGGCTTCCTGACTGCGGTGAATCAGGAGCTGGACGCCCAGCGGGCCAAGCTCCGCGAGGAGCGCCGCTTTGAGGAGGGGCGTCAGATCGCCGCCTCCCAGTATCAGATCATGGCGCGGCTGCTGAAACGGGCTGCGGAGCCCGGAACGACCGAGCCGCTGCGCTTCATCCCCGAGCTGGCCGTGGGGACTGCGACCCGCGCGGGGAACCCGGTCTCCGGAGACCGCGGCGCGACCTGCCGGGACCGCTTCGGACGGTTTTACGTTTTGCTCTGCGACGGGATGGGGACCGGGCCGGAGGCACGGGCGGAGAGCGACCTGGCAGCGCATCTGCTGGCCTCTCTGCTGGAGGCCGGCGTAAACGCGGACAGCGCGATGGATCTGCTCAACGGCTTCTACCTCCTGCGGAAGACCACGGCGTTTGCAACGATGGATCTTCTGCGCTTGGATCTCCGCTCCGGGAAGGGCGAGCTCTACAAGTGGGGCGCGGCCCCGTCCTACCTCCAGAGGGAGGGCGGCGTGGAAAAAATAGGGACCGCCGCGCCGCCGCCGGGCTGCGGGATCGGACCTTCCCACAGGCCGGGACGCTGCGAGCTGTCCCTTAGAGATGGGGAAACGCTGGTGATGGTCAGCGACGGCGCCTACGGAGAGGAGACAGAGCGGCTGCTGGCCGGGTTTTCCCAGGGAACGGTGCGTGACCTGGCAAGCTGCCTGATTACGCTGGGCGAGGCCGACGCGGCCGATGATCGGACAGCCGTGGTGCTTCGCCTTCGTTCTGCGTAAATCATAACATAAATTGTTTACATAATTCGTCGAACAATGGCGGAAAACCCGGGAAATTTCGGAGAATTCCGATTTTTCCCGGGTTTTTCGGTATATTTCCTGTGACAGAGCCGCATCGTGCGGCGGCGTGAAGCGCCGGGATCAGTCGTTCAGCGGGCTGAAGCCGAGGCCGTAGGCCTCGTCCACGGTGCTGATCAGGACCATTGCCTTGGGGTCAATGCTCTTGACGATGTTGCGGACCGGGAACATCTCGGTCTTGGAGCAGAGGCACATAATGACCATCTTGTCGTCGCCGGTGTAGGCGCCGCGGCCATGCAGGAGGGTCGCGCCGCGTTCGGTCTGCTTGCAGATCGCGTCCGCGACCTTTTCAGGCTCGTTGCTGATGATGAGAAGCTGACGCTGCGAGCTGGAGCCGTACATGATCTTGTCGATGACCGTGGTGGAGAGCAGGGTCATGATGATACCGAAGAGGACGGCATTCACGTCGCCGAAGACCAGACCGCCGGCAAGGATGACGCTGCCGTCGATGGCCAGCGAGATGGAGCCGATGGACATATGGGGCAGCTTTTTACGGATCGCCATGATAATGAAGTCGGTGCCGCCGGTGGAGGAACCGCGCATGTAGATCAGGGCCAGACCGGCGCCGGAGAGCACGCCCGCGAAGATCGCGGCCAGCAGGCGCTCGCCGCCGTACATCGGGAACTGCGGCATCACGAAGTCCAGGAAGAAGCTGGAGATGACCATACTGCGGACGGACTTGATGAAGAACTTCTTGCCAAGCAGCTTAAAGCAGATGATCGCAACCGGGATGTTGATCACGAGCTGGCCCGCGCCGATGGGGACCCAGGGCAGGAAGTGGTGAATGATGATCGTCACACCGGCAATGCCGCCGGGAGCGAAGTTTGCGTTGGACGCGAAGGTATAGATGCCGATGCCGTAGAGGATACTGCCGATGATATCGTAGATCGTATCCATTCCGACTTCCTTCAGGTTTTCGGGGGTAAACCAGCTTTTGAACATATTTTTCATTTCTTGTCTCCTCTCTTTTGCGTATCAGGAAAGCTGCTCGCCGATCATGGATTTCGTTGCGTAGGCGTTCAGGGTCATGTCGGCGGTATGACCCGCAAGGTATTCATAGTAGGCCTGGGCGCCGATCATGGCCCCGTTGTCGCCGCAGAAACGAAGCTCCGGCAGACAGAGGCGGACGCCGGTCTGCTCCGCCAGAACGGTCAGGTCTGCGCGAATGCGGGAGTTGGCTGCAACGCCGCCTGCCACGGCCAGGGTCGTGCGTCCGGTCTGGCGGAGGGCCAGCGCGGCGCGGGTCGTCAGCGCGTCGCTGACGGCCTGGGATACGGAGGCGCAGAGATCCGGGATCTCAAGCGTCTCGCCCTTTTGTGCAGCGTTGTGGATCAGATTGATCGCCGCGGTCTTGAGACCGGAAAAGGACAGGTCCAGGGGATTGCCGTCCACGCGGACCTTCGGCATCGGATAGCGCTTCGGATCGCCGGCTTGACTGCGGCGGTCCAGCGCTGCGCCGCCGGGATAGGGCATACCGAGGACGCGGGCGATCTTGTCAAAGCATTCGCCCGCCGCGTCGTCCCTGGTCCCGCCCAGAATCTCCATCTCGGTATAATCCCGGACGTCCACGAGCATCGTATGTCCGCCGGAGACGACCAGACAGAGGAAGGGCGGCTCCAGGTCGGGGTGGGTCAGATAGTTCGCAGCAATGTGGCCGCGGATATGGTGGACCGGGATCAGTGGCACGCCCAGCGTCAGGGCAGCGGCCTTGGCAAAGTTCACGCCCACCAGAACGGCCCCGATCAGACCGGGAGCAAAGGTCACGGCAACTGCGTCCACGTCGCGGCGGGTCAGACCGGCGGTTTTCAGAGCTTCCTCGGCAAGGGGATAGATTGCCTCCACGTGCTTGCGCGAGGCGATCTCCGGAACCACGCCGCCGTAGAGACGGTGAATATCCACCTGGGAGGCGATGCAGTCCGCCAGCAAGTTCCGTCCGTCCCGGACCACGGCGACGGCAGTCTCGTCGCAGGAGGATTCGATTGCAAGAATGTTCATATGAGCTCCGTTAGGGATTAGGGAATAGGGATCAGGGATTAGGGAGTAGGGGACAGGGGTGCGAGAGGTCAGTGGTCGGTTGGCAGGTCACGCTGCATGATGACGGCGTCCTCGCGGGGCTTTTCGTAGTAGCCCTTCCGCAGCCCCACGCGAGCGTATCCGAGCTTCTCATAGAGGCGGATGGCCGGGTCGTTCGACGCACGCACCTCCAGCGTGATGCGGCGGCTTCCGCGCCCGGAAAGGCGCGTTTCCAGCTCCCGCATCAGCGCCTCGGCAATTCCTTGCCTGCGGCAGTCCGACCGGACCGCGACGTTCAGAATGTCCGTGTCGTCAAAGCAGGTCTGGGAACCGACGTAGCCAAGGACGGTCTCGCCCTCGGCAGCGACCAGCCACAAGCTCAGCGGATTGTCCAGCTCCGCCCGGATGGAGGCCTCGTCCCAGGGCAGGGAGAAGGTCTCCCGCTCCAGGACTGCGATCTGCGCCGCGTGGGCGGCGCCCATCGGCGTGACGGTCATCACATCTTCTCCGGGGCGGAGAAGCCGAGCAGGTCGATGCAGGTCTCCAGGACCCGCTTGGTGAGACCGATCAGGGCGATATAGCCCTGCTGCTTCTGCTTGTCTTCCTCGGCGAGAATGCGCGTCTCATGGTAGAACTTGTTGGCGTAGCCCGCCAGCTCGTAGATATAGGCGCAGATCGCGTTGGGGGCGCAGTCACGGTAGGCCAGCTCCAGCGCATCGGGCAGCCGGGTCAGCGCCAGCATCAGGTCCTTGGCCTCCGGGGTCTCCGGGGCGGCGATGGACAGCTCCTCCCAGGCGCCGCAGCGGGCCAGGATGGACTTGATGCGGACGATGGTGTACAGGATATAGGGGCCGGTGTTGCCCTCAAAGGCAGCGAAGCGGTCCAGATCGAAGATATAGTCCTTGGTGGGGGCGTTCATGAGGTCGCCGTATTTCAGCGCAGCCAGGGCGATCTTGGCGGTGGTGTCCTCCACGTCGGCACCGGTGACCAGCTTGTTTTCCTCCACCTTGGCCCGGACGAAGTCGGTGATCTCGTTGATCAGCGTTTCCAGCCGCATGACGCCGCCGGCGCGGGTCTTGAAGGGCTTGCCGTCCTTGCCGTTCATGGTGCCGTAGCCGATGTGCCGCAGCTCGGTCTCCGGTCCCACCAGAGCCGCCTTCCGGGCGGCGCGGAAGACCTGCTCAAAGTGCAGGCTCTGCCGCTTATCCACTACGTAGAGGATGCGGTCCGGCTTCCAGGTCTCCATCCGCTGGCAGATGGTGGCAAGGTCGGTGGTGGCGTAGAGCGTCGCGCCGTCGGACTTCATGATGATGCAGGGCGGGACCTCCTTGGTATCGGTCGGCTCCTGGACCTCGATGACCTGGGCGCCTTCGCTCTCGACGAGCAGTCCCATCTCGCGCATGCGGTCGATCATCGAAGGAATGTAGCTCTGCGCGTCGCTCTCGCCCAGCCAGACCTCAAAGTGAACGCCCAGTCTGCCATAGTTTTTGTGCAGATCGGCCTTGGACACGGCCATAATGTGTTTCCACAGGGCCAGATAGCCGGGGCGGCCCTGCTGGAGCTCGAAGGTGGCGTCGTGGGCGCGGGCCGCGAAGGCCTCGTCCACCTTGGACCGGGCGGAGGCAGCGGGGTAGATCTCCTCCAGATCGGAGATCGTGAAGGGAGCCTCCTCGGGGTAGGGACCGGCAAAGTCCGGGTCAAAGTAGCAGAGCTCCGGCTGCCGATCCTGGAGGGCGGCGATGACCAGGCCCATCTGCAGGCCCCAGTCGCCCAGGTGGGTATCGCCGATGGTCTCGTTGCCGAAGAAATGCTGGATGCGCTTGATGCTCTCGCCGATGATGGCCGAGCGCAGATGGCCGATGTGCAGGGGCTTGGCCACATTGGCTCCGCCGTAGTCGATCACGACGGTACCGGCCTTCGGATCGGCAGCAACGCCGAAGCGCTCCGCGGTGCGCATGGATTCCAGATAGGCGGCCAGCCAGTCCGGGTTCAGCCGCAGATTCAAAAAGCCGGGCTTGACGGCCTGGACCTCGGAGAAGGCTGGGTTGCCCGCCAGGGCTGCGGCGACGGCCTCGGCGATCTGGATGGGCGCCTTGTGGTAGGTCTTGGCAGCGGGCATCGCACCGTTGCACTGGTATTCACACAGATCCGGCCGGTTTGAGACCGTGACCCTGCCGCATGCAGGGTCAAAGCCCGCCGCACCAAAGGCGGCGGAGACCTGTTCGCTGATCAAATTGAGGAGTTTTTCCATCGTGGATTCACCTTACAACAAAAATTTCGATTTATTATAGCAGATGCGGTTTGAATTGTAAAGAGGGGAACGAGAAAAATGAATGAAAAATTGGAATTCGTGTATAGAAACGGTGCTTGGCGTCCGGCGCATCGGTTTCTTTATTCTCCGAAATACTGCGTCACGAAGTCCACCTGCTCCACCTGAAATTCCCTGCCGTCCAGATATTGAAGGATCCCGGCGTCGGTGGTGAAGGTGAATTTCAGCCGGTAGGAGTAAAGCGCCTGGAATTTTCGGTCGTATTGCTTGTCCAGCTTGCCGTATTTGCCGTCGCCCAGGAGGGGCGTCCCGGCGGCGGCCATCATGGCGCGGATCTGATGGGTCCTGCCCGTGATCAGCTCGCATTCGACCAGAGAGAGGCCGTTCTGCGATTTCAGCGTTCGGTATTCCGTTACGGCGCTTTTGGCTCCGGGCTGGAATTTCTGCGTGACGTACACGCGGTTTTGTACCGCGTCCTTGAAGATCCAGCCCTCCAGCCGCCCGGCTGCGGGCTTCGGTCTGCCGTGGACCACGCAGAGATAGCGCTTTTCCAGTTCCCGATCCTTGATTTTCTGATTCAGAATGCGCAGGGCCTCGGCGTTTTTGGCTGCGATCACGATGCCGCCGGTGTTGCGGTCGATGCGGTTGCAAAGCGCAGGCGCGAAGGCGTGCTCCTCCCGGGGCCGCCACTCTCCCTTTGCGTAAAGGTAGGCCTGGATGTGGTCGATCAGCGTCTTGCCGTACTCGGCTCCGTCGTGGGGATGGACGGCCTGACCGGGCTTTTTGTCCACAAGCAGGAGGTTATCGTCCTCGTAGACCAGGTTGAGCTTCGGCGCTGAGACGGTCAGATAGGCGTTTTCCGGCTTCGGCGTGTCAAAGAACTCGTCGTTGATATAGAGCTGGATCACGCTGCCCTCGACCAGGCGGGTATCGCGGTCAGCTCGCTTGCCGTCCACCTTGATGCGCTTGAGACGAATGTATTTCTGGCACAGCGATGCCGGGAGCAGGGGAACGGCCTTCGCCAGAAATCGGTCCAGCCGCTGCCCGGCGTCGTTTTTCGTGACGGTCAGTTCCTTCATAGGAGGCACCTCCGCAAAAATCTCCCTCTATTTTAGCCCATTTCCCGCCGCGGCGCAAGCCCTATTCCAAAAGAAAACAGCAGATTCTGTCCCTTTTCGCCGAAATTTTTTTCTTGACAAAGTGTAAGTGCTGTGCTATACTATTCAAGCACCAAGGGAAAATATCGCGGGATAGAGCAGTTCGGTAGCTCGTCGGGCTCATAACCCGGAGGTCGGGGGTTCAAATCCCTCTCCCGCAACCATAAAAACACAGTCCGCCATTCGGCGGGCTGTGTTTTTGTAGCGTAAAACCACTCGCTTAGCGAGTGGTTTTACGCTACAGCAATGCCTCCAAGCCACGAAATTGGCCTGGAGGCATTGCTGTATCTCCATAGATCAATGAAGCGCTAATACCGTCAAGAATACGCCAAGGGCAACAGACAGGAGGGCGACGGTCAGCACCTCCAGAAAGCTGGTCCAGTCGAATTCCTCCACCCGGCTGTTCTCCCTTCGCAGGCGGCGAACGTTTGCCCACAGGACCGTGAGGCCGCCCAGCAGGGCAATTCCGGCGCCGATCAGACGCAGAACCATGCTTGGCATCTGCGGATTCAGAAAACGGTCCAGCACCGGAAAGCCCAGCCCCAGAGCCAGAATGGCAAAGGCCAGGGCAAGCAGACGTCTGCCCGGTTTCTCCCGCAGCGGTTGGAGCTGTGGTACGAGCTTTGTCTTGAACTCCGTGTTCTGGAAGCGCAGTCGGTCATAGGGATGGATCAGAAATGGCGTGACATTTGTATGCCGGTCACAAAAATCCATAATTGGGCAGACGTATCGGTCCATCAGCGTTTCCGCCAGATCGATCCGTACCGATGCCTTTTGAACCTTTTTCACGCCTCTTTCATTTTCCGGCAGAACCGAGTCGGAGAAATACAGCTCATAATAGAGCAACGCACGGTCTCGGTGCGAGTAGGCTACACCGTAATCACGTATCTGTTCCCAGCGGAGCGCTTTTGTGCCAATCGGGCGCTTGAGCGAGACGCCGTCACGGTCAATGGTCAGCGTGCTGGTCCGCTTCAGGATCAACGCAATCAAAAGCACAGCTATGCCAAGAAGCCATACGCCAAAGAAGATGACACCAACGAAATCCGGAAAATTCCATTCCCAATCCGCAGCGCCGTGCAGCAGCTTGCCGGCAAGAATTCCGCCGATTACGACCATTATGAGGAAGATACCAACAGAAAACGCGTGTCCGAATCCCCAGCGGATCACAATTTGGTTTTCGTGGATTTCGACGCGGCTGTCGTCGAAAAGCCGCCGCTCGTTGGGCAGGGGCTGTCCCGCTGTGCGGCAAAGCGCCTTGATATTTTCCTCTGCTGCGGCGGGCGCTTCTTCTGGAGAGAGGCGCTTGCCGCTGAGCAGCTCGTTGACAGTGCAGTCCAATTCCTCCGCCAGGGCCGGCAGCAGGCTGATATCCGGGTAGCCCTTCCCTGTCTCCCAACGGGAGATTGCCTTGTCGGTCACGCCCAGCCTGACCGCCAGGGCCATTTGGGTCAGTTCTTTTTCTTCCGCCGGACGGCGATCCATTCGCCGGTTTTGATGGGATCCATGCAGCGCCTCCTCTCGTTTGCTGCTTCCAATCTATCAGAAAACGCCGAAATAGTCACCCTATGAATCGTAGAACGCCCATTTCGGTGGGGATCCAACTCGGTTTTTGTTCGATTATCCTTGAAACAGCTCCCGCAGCAGCACGATCTGCTCATGCGTGAAACCGCAGTGCTCTATGATTTCGGGTATCCTGTCCTCTCCCTCTGTTTCGATGCTGCCATCAGGGAACAGTGCCTTGATCGCCAGCATCTGCCGCAGGCATTCCGTGTGGCCCCCGTCTCCCAGGTCGAAATCTCCGGCGCGGAATTGCCAGGAGCTTCCATCTTCGCAACGTATTGTCAAGCCGTAGGTCCAGCCGTATGTAACATATCGCCCCTTCTGCCGGATCGGCATGATCGTAAGGCTGTCACAGTCAGCAACAGAAATTGGAGCAGAGGCTCGATTCAGAATGTCATATTCGACGATGGAAAGATCCTCCCGCAGACAATCGCGTTCAAAGAGGCCCAGGGGAAGCAGCAGAAGGAACGCAAGGCCCATACCCAGCAGCACCTGCCGTGTGGCCTTACGAAACCGACGCTCTGAAGCGGCAACTCGCGCCTTCCCTCGCCTCGGGCCAAGCACGGGAAACAGATCCGTTTTCCAGGGATATTCCCCATATCGGACGCCCTTCCTGCCGAAGATGGGCTGCTTTCCGCCCCAAAGGCACATCAACGCCACCATCCCGCCGATCTCCGTCAGCAAAAGCAGCGGCAGAAGCACAAGATAGCTGCCTCCAGGCCGGGAGGCGATTACAGCAGCGTTCTGAAACGCGATCCAGCGATGCAGATCGTCCCAGAAAAACAGCAGCGCAATTATCCATGCCGCGAGCAACGCGGACAGGAGCACATAGATTGCCATGTCCACCCCCGACAGCGGCGGCACCCGATGGGCGGTGTCCTTTTTTCGTTTCTTTGCCATGGATAATATCCCCTATATTCCTATATTCCAAAATGGATCACAAACGCGTGTTTTTCTTTTGCTTCTATAAACAAAGCGGCAAGCTCTGTGATGCCCGGTTTCTTCCAGATGATTTCCAGATATGTGTCAATGGTTTCCGGTGGGATCAGCGTGATGCCGCAGTAGGCCAGCCCCAGCGCTGGCCGGTCCAGGCTGTGCCAGTAGGTTTTCCCGCAGCGGAAGGGTTCCAGGCAAGGTTGCAGGTCGTCATCTGAGACGGAGATGCAATTATACTTTTCCGGTTCATATATGTCAAAACATTTGCCCGCCTGCGTAGCTTGCGGCATGATCCCAAATTCGTGTTTCGGCATCTTCTCAGTCCTTTTCGAGCTCTTTGCAGCACACATCGGTAACGGCGGTCAGCAGCTCGTCAAGCGTTTTATAATTCTCCATAGAAAGGGCTGTCGGTTCCTCGTCGGAGCCGGATTCCTCATCAACAGCAATGGACGTCTCTTTTTCCGAGAAATCCAGGATGATTTCATGCTGTTTTTTCGTTAAGACAAGCGTAAGAAACACTTTGCCATTTTCATTTTTACATAGATCGTCCGACGCCAGCTTCCAGGATTGGAAAAAGCTGTTCTTTGTCAGTCGGTCCAGTCTGTCAAGTTTATATTCGTCAATCAAAAGTTCAAACAAAGGATTAAGGATTTCATACGGCGTATTTACAGCGGCAGCGTTCTCCAATTGTTTGCCCTTCTTCCGCAAAACGAACACAACAATACTTCCCAACGCGCACCAAGCAATCAGCGAGCCCCAGAAGCCCCAAAAAACACTCGGCTTTTGCTCGATCACATGAATTCCATGAAAGAAACCGATGCCGAGTGGGATGATCCCAATGCCGAGAGCCATTGAGACGTAGCTGGCAACCAGCGACCAGCGTTCATATTTTTTCTTTGATGTTCTTTGTCTCATCTCTTCACCTGTCATCTGAAGTATCGGTTCCAACGTCTTTTCAAAAAGCACCAACCGAACGTGTGATACCCTAGAGAAAACGCCGACAGCGCGGCACTAACTACGAGCCACCAAGCTTGGCTTGATGAAGCGGCTCCGCCGAACAGCAAAACCGTGGCGGACAGGACAAGAATCAATGCGCTGCACAGGATCGACTGAATCGCTGTGTGCCGAAGATAAGCGTTCCGAAGCTGTCGGAAGTCCAGCCACGTCTCCCGGTCCAACGGGCGGTTAATCCGGTAAATGTGCTCCAACAGCAAGGAGCCGCAAAAGCCCGGCGTCAGCTCGTCTGCTTTATGAGCATACTTCAATTGGAACCCGAGATCCATCAGACCGGCTTCCTTCAAGAACGCATATGTTGAAAAGTATCGGACTTCTCTCGGTTTTGCCTCGCGGAAGACGAAACATCGGTAGAAACCGACTCGCTCCAGCCGCCAACCGGCTGCCTCCTGGGTGGCCAGCCATTCATCCAGCTCGTCGGCCCGCCAATAGGGGCGAAGCCAATGCTTATTCAAATAATTCTTCACGTTTCACCCTCCTCCGGGAACAGCGGGTCCGTCAACGGGTCCGGCGGCATGCCGAGTTCTTTGCCGGAACCGACCCAATACGCGGCAAGCTTGCGGAGGCTGGGGTTGTGGCGCTCCGGGTGGCGGACCACCGCCAGGGTCAGGGCCGTCCAGCCCAGTGACAGTAGAAGCAGGCTCAAGCTCAGAATCAAAAGCAGGGTAAACTCGTCCCGATTGAAATACCCCAGGTGATACCGAACAATCTCAAAAATCAGAAGGCTCAGGAACATTGCCGGAAGAATAAGGCTGAGAAACAGATCCCGCCAGCCGTTGGGAACGTTGTGATGGTAGGGGTCCGGCTTGCTCCGATCCTCCCGCTTCCATCTTTCCCGGGGGACCCGCTGGGACAGGAGCTGCAGCAGCTCCCGGTAATTGCTTTGGTCCGGAGAGATGGTGAAATGCTTTTCCCCACAGCGGATGAAAATCTCGTAGCCCGGTGTGGCGCCCTTGGCGGTCTGCCAGGAGCCCCGGCGGATCTCTGTGACTTCTTCATAGCGATAGCTGCGGGCCTTGCCCAGCAGGGGCCCGTGCCAGGTAAAGCCGGCGTCGTCATACCGCAGCCACCAGTTCAGATAGCCCAGCTGCACGGGCCAAAGCAGAGGCAGAAAGAGCAGTAACAGCAGAGCCTTTTCTCCATCCCGGCTCCACTGGAGCGCCGTCACCCCAAGCCAAAAGGGCAGCCAAAGGAAGCCGATTGCCCCGAAGAAAAAGGAAATCGACAGAGACTTTTCCCACTCCGGCGCCTTGCGCTGCCGCCGGACCCGGAGGCAGCGGGCGCACAGAACCAGAGAGATCACACAGAGGAAGATCGCAAGATAAATCATGGTTTTCTGCCTTTCCTTATGATAACAGCGCGATGCCGCCTGCCAGGAAAATCAGCCCCAGGAAAAAGCATATAAAGCATACAAAGGGCTCTGTTGGCGGGTTGATATTCTCCAGATAAGCGCGGTCCGGCCGCTTTTTCTGGTAGACGACCTTCGCGGAGCTTCCCAGATTCCCCGGCGTCAGGTTGGTGAAGCCCTGCTCCAGCGTGTATTTCTTTCCGTCCACGGTATAGGCGTACCGGGCCTCCGTATGGCAGCGAATGAATCTGCCCTGTTTGTCGTGGGAGTTGATTTTGGGCGTGTATTTCGTATGCTCCAGCCATGCCCTTGTCCCAGCGGTTTTTCCCTTCCGATAGTCCAGAGAAATGACCAGTGCCCAGACGCCTTGAATCAGAAGAAGCCCGGAAGCAAGCAGAAGCAAGAAACCGAAAATGTTCAAAACAATCATGGCTTTTCCTGCCTTATTCTTTCCCGATATTTGCGGCGGAGTTTGCGCGTTTCGTTGTATTCTGCCCGAATTCCGTACCACATCCATACAGAGAAGGCGGCGCCCGCCAAATTCAGTAACCCTGAGGTTACAAAACAACCTTTGGCGTCTTTTTTCTGACTCGTCTGCCAGTCCTCCAGGCTGCCGTAAATTTTTCCCCCACTGGCAATGGTTGCCGCCGCGTCCCGGACCATCCAGGGATACCATCGGATCGTCAGCCTGTCACCGGGAAGGACCGCCCCGCTTTTTACGTCTTGATAGAATGCTTCCCGCAAATGATGGGGAATCATCCACTCGTTCTTCTCTTGTGTGTACAAAACGAGCGATTTCCCTCGGCCAAAACCAGGCTGCCATTTACACTCCGAAAAAGTGACTTCCATGGGCTCGGAGGGCTTCACACACAGGAATTGAATTCCCAGCGCCAGCAGCGGTGCCGCAAGGATCTGAAACAGCAAAAGCGGCACCAGACTGTCCACAAACAGCTTCCGAGCGCGTCGGTTTTGCTTCTTGATATGCAGTTTATCTTTTTCCGCTTGTGTCATGTATTTCTTTAGCCTCCAAATACTGCTGCGGCAACGCAGGCGATCCCCAATACAATGAAGATGACTGGAACTCCATACGCGTCACTTTTGGCCACGGCCGTATAATGGTGTAAATTGAAAAATGAATGAGCCAAGGGCTCAACCTTTAGGTATAATGTTAAGACGACCAAATCCAACATAATACC
>OMZQ01000037.1 GCA_900315595.1 uncultured Eubacteriales bacterium
GATTTCTCGACAATTTCAAGTATAACATGTGGAGTTCCGTGGCGCTTTATTTTTTCACGCTTTTTGCCCTTTCCTACCCACACTTATTAGGGAAGAGCCAAAATTTTGCTATAAAGAAACTATCAGAGGATACGGAGGTGTTCCCGGTTGAAGAAAAAACTCTTCTGTCTGTTCAGCGCGATCCTGATCGTGCTGTGTCTGGCAGCGCCCGTCCACGCCGAGAATGCAATGGGCACCGGCGGCTATCATCCGCCGATGGTGACGATTATCACCCTGAACGGTCCCAGAGACCTCCAGCTTACCATGCGGCTGCATCTGCGCGACGGCAGAGTGATCCCCGTCAAGATGGAGAAAAAGACCCGGGGCTGGGAGCAGCAGTACCGGATCTACCGGGAGGACATCTACGCCGCGAAGAACTGGTACGGCAACGCGTATGACCTCCTGGACGCGGAGCTCGTTCTGATTTCCGGCGGCAAGGAGCGGGTCATCCCGCTGGAGCAGACGCTCACGGATCAGATGACGATGGACGACGTGCTGATGCTGAACGTCAGGAAGGGCAGTCTCAGCCTTGGCGCGCCTGCCTGGCGCGTGCCCCTGCTGGCCCTGATGCGGGTGCTGATCGCCGTCGGGCTGGAGCTGCTCGTATTCCGGCTCCGGGGCTATGTGCTGCTGCATACCCACGTCACGATGGCAATCATCAGCGCCGTGACCTTCGGGCTGCTGTCTGTGTTTACGGCAAACTGGCTGAACTACGACTCCAGATCCGAGGGAATCTTCTGTATCTTCCTTTTGGTCATTCTGGTGGCGCAGATCCTCGCCGGAATCATCTTTACCGAGGAAGACACCAGGGATCGAACCCTTTCCACCCTGGTCATGGCGGACGCTGCCGCTTCCGTGGCGACGGTCCTCGCGCTGACCTTCCTGCCGGTGTAGCGCCGGGCGTCCGAATCAAATGCAATCAGCCGGAGGCTGACTCCCCGTACCCGGGCGAGCTCGGCCTCCGGCCTTCGTCTGTGCTGCGGTTATCGTTCGTAACTGTTCAGCCCAGGCCGCCGCGCTGTCTGCCGCCCGGTGGGACGGCGGCCAGAGGTCTGGCCGCCCTACGCAGGAGGGAGAGCTGAACAGTTACATCGCTCAAACAGCCGCAGGAGCTTCATGATTCGCGGACTTGACAAACGGGCGGGGCGGACTTATAATAAAAAATCGCTTGAGCCGGACCCGCGCCCCGGATTCCCGCAGACGCAGGTCCCGCCACTCGTTTCCCGGTCGTTTCCGGAAAAGAAAGAGGCGTTTTTACTTGAAGAAAAAGGTATTGAAGGTTTTGCAGATCCTGTTCGGCAATTTTGTCCTCTCGATCTGCGCGTCGCATTTCATCGTGCCCGGCGGCGTCATCTCCGGCGGCATCACCGGTCTTTCTCTGGCCGGACACTCCATTTTCGCCAACGTCCCGCTGGACGTCTTCATCTGGGGCTTCAGCATGCTGTTCCTGCTGATCGGCCTGATCTTCCTGGGCAAGGAGTTCTTCTTCTCCACCCTGCTCTCCTCCGTGGCCTACCCGCTGTTCTTCTCTCTGATGACCCGCGTGGGCCGGGCCTATCTGCCGCTGACGGACGACATCGTGCTGAACATGGTCTACGCCGGCCTCACCTTCGGCCTGGGCGTCGGCATCGTCGTCCGGACCGGGGCCTCCACCGGCGGAGCGGACGTCTTTGCCATGATCCTCAATAAAAAATTCGGTCTTCCCGTCTCCCCGCTGGTCTACGTGACCGAGGCGCTGATCCTCCTGTCGCAGATCCCCTTCTTCTCCGCCGAGAAGATCCTCTACGGCCTGCTGATGGTCCTGATCTACTCGATCACGATGGAAAAGACGCTGATCTTCGGCACGGGAAAGATCCAGATCATGATCTACTCCAAGGAGCACGAGGCCATCAACGCCATGATCCTGAAAAACATGAATCGCGGCAGCACCATGTTCCACGTCCAGGGCGGCTTCACCGGCGAGGAGACCGAGGTCGTCTCCACGGTCATCCCCAAGCGCTCCCTGTTCGCCATGCGCGAGCATATCCTTGCCATCGACCCCAAGGCCTTCGTGGTCGTGACGCCGATCTCCGAGGTCAACGGCAGAGGCTTCACGATGAACAAGAACGCATAGCGCTGCGCCCGATCCACAAAAGCAGGCTGCTCCGGCGGCCTGTTTTTCAGACTGTCAAAGAGTTCCAAATTGGGTTCACCGTTTCTCTCGTTCTCGTTTTTTTGACACGCTGCCGTAGGGGACGGGTTCCCCGTCCCGGAGGCACGTCGGATGGCGTCGCAACGTGCGGGCCGGGAGACCCGGCCCCTACGGGCGATCGCGCTGATGCAACGTGCAGGCTGCTCCGGCGGCCTGCTTTTTGCGCGGGCGCTTGATCAAACCGGGCGATACTTTACAAGGTTTTTAACAATTAACAACAATCTTTTTAAGAAAACGCTTGATTTTCGTGTCATTCTGATTATAATGGTATCAGCGGGTGGTATGCCCGCCCGCGAAAAATCTGTTTCCGGTCAGTCCGTCGGCGGCGCAGGACGGAACGCGTCCGATGCGCCGGGCGGGACGACACGGGAAAGCATTTTTACAATCAGGAAGGAGTCAACACTATGAAGAAGTTAATTGCAATCGCATTGGCCGCACTGATGCTGTTCTCTCTGGCAGCCTGCGCCAAGACGGACGACGGCAAAAGCGGCAAGACTGAGCCCGCAAAGCCCCTCGTTGACGAAGCCCACGCCGCATGGGTCGCCCACGGCCAGTATCTGCTTGCCGACGGCACCGAGAACGGCTGGAACGGCAAGGACACCGCTCTGTACGAGGCTTCCACTCTGACCGCCATCTCGATGGACGACGTCAAGGGCATCAGCGAAGACGTGTACAAGGCCCTCTCCGCCAAGGAAGTCAAGTATCTGTACAAGATCGACCTGCTCTTCGGCACGAACGACGCCGGCTGGACCACCGACTTTGTGAAGGACGGCAAGCTGTACCGTGCCAACGGCTCCTACGCGTTCAAGATCGCGCAGTGCAACGTTGACGTGGACGGCGACAACAAGGTCTACGCCGAGGATCAGTGGATCTCCGACCCGAAGACCGCCTACGCCGAGTCCCTGACCCCCGACACGATGTTCATGCCGGTGTGGCAGGAAGAGCCGGATGAGTTCGGTCTGTCCTGGGCCAGCAACCCCGTCGTGACCGGCGGCGCCGGCCTGTATACCCTCGTGATCGCCCAGTATGCCAACGCTTCGGCCCCCGGTGCGCCGGGCTACGGCATCGCGCTCGTGCAGAAGGAAGCCAAGGAAGGCATCGCCTATGAGGAAGTCGTGGAGTTCGTTCCCGCCGATCACACCTACGGCATCGTTGGCAGCTTCGAGGGCTCCAACTGGGAAGACGGCGGTGACGTCGCAATGGAGAGCGCCGGCGACAACGTCTGGACTGGCGAAGTCGAGCTGAAGGCGAACGACGAGTTCAAGGTCCGTGCGGACGGCAAGTGGGACTACAGCTGGGGCGACGGCGAAAACAACTTCGTCTGCCCGGCCGACGGCACCTACGTTGTGACCATCACCTTCGACGGCGCGAACGGCTCCGTCACCTTTGAGGCCAAGTAATAAGCACAGCCAGATCAGCAGGGGGCTTCCGGTTTCGGAGCCCCTCTGCTGATCTGCGTTTCTGCGGGTCAATTGCCGTCCGGACGGGACGCGCACCAATACGGCAGAAGAGACTTCTGCGGACAGGATCGGGTAACGAGGATGAAAAAGCTGCTCTGTATCATGCTGGCGCTGCTGATTGCAGCCGCCCTGACCGGCTGCGGGGACCGCGGCAGCGAAACCACGGATTTTGAGGATACCTACGTGGACGCCCTGCCCGAAAACGCTGCGGACGGTCTGACGCTGCACGCCTTCAACTGGACCTACCGGGAGATCGAGACCAACCTGGAGGCGATCCGGGACGCCGGGTTCAAGAACGTGCTTACGATGCCGGTGCAGCAGCCGAAGGGCGGCGGCTCGGCCTGGTGGGCCTTCTACCAGCCGCTGAGCTTCTCCATCGGCGACAGCTCCGCCCTCGGCACGAAGGAGGAGCTTGTCTCGCTTTGCGCCAAGGCGGAGGAATACGGGATCTGCATCCTGGCGGATATCGTGGTCAACCATATGGCGACCACCGACGACGAGGGCAAGGAGCCCGACGGCACGCCGACGGTCTCGCCCGCCGTGGAGGCCTATGAGCCGCGCATCTACGCCAACCGCAACGAGGATACGGACGGCACCGGCCTGACCTTCCACCACAACAAAAACGCTGCCGGCTCCGGCTCGGAGACGCAGTATTACGCCTACGGCAATCTGCCGGATCTGAACACCGCGAACCCCTACGTGCAGGAGCGGGTCCTCGCCCTGTTGGAGGAATGCATCGACGCCGGGATCGACGGCTTCCGCTTCGACGCGGCAAAGCACGTGGAGACGGAGGGCGACCCGGACTATCCCAGCGATTTCTGGGAGAACACCCTGGAGCAGGCCAAGCTCTATTACCGGCAGAAGACCGGGCGGGAGCTCTACGCCTACGGCGAGATCCTGAACGCGCCCGCCGGACGGAGCCTGGAGCTCTACACCGCGCATATGCGCGTGACGGACGACGGCTACGCCGCCCAGATGAAGAACGCCTTTGCAAAAAAGGACCCCACCGTGATCCGAAACGCCGCCCTCAAAACGGCGAACGCCGCCCAGCTCATTGCCTGGGTGGAGAGCCACGACGAATACGTTACGACCAACACGCACTATTCCGACGTGCGCGTTGCCAAATACTGGTCCGTCATCGCCGCGAAGAAGGGGCTCGGCGGGCTGTATCTGGCCCGCCCCACGGAGGAGCTGACCGTAGGCAAAATCGGCTCCTACGCCTTTGAAAGCGAATACGTTGCGGTCTCGAACCGCTTCCACAACCGGTTCTACAACGCGGAATCCTATGAATCCACGGCGGGAACCTGTTATATCAACGAAAAGATCGGTGACGGCGATCAGGGCGCTCTGATCCTGAACGTCGGTGAAACCGACCCCGAAAAGACCGTGCAGGTGCCCGTTCCGCACCTGGAAACCGGCAACTACTATGACGCGCTGACCGGAACGAAGGTCCCGGTCCGGGACCATATCGCCTACGTGCAGTTTGAGGCCAACGGCATGGCGATCCTCACGCGCACGAAGGAGGTCCATCCGCGGCTGAGCATCTCCGAGCGGGACCGCTCCTTTGTCGGAGACCTGACCGTGACCCTGCGCGTGGACGACTGCGACGAAGCATACTACTATCTGAACGGAAACGACGCCGACCGCCGGGAGATCCGGGACGAGACCAGGGTTTCCCTGCAGGGGCAGACCGTGGACGGACAGGTCCGGCTCACCGTCCACATGAAGACCGGCCGAAACGAATGCGAGCGGACCTTCACCTATACCGAGGTGCAGCTCGTTCCGGGCGGATTCAACCTGATCAATTTGAATGAAAAATACCTGAACGGAGACTACGAGCTCTATATCTGGAGCTGGGAGCCCGGCCGCTGGAGCAAGGATTACGAGATCCGCGACGGCGTGGTGGTGGTGGATACGCAGGGCATGGACGGTTTTCTGATCGCCGTCTTTGAAAAGGGCTGCGAGATCACTGACCCCACCCGCTGGGACCCCCGCGTGCTCAAGCAGAGCGCCGACTTCAAGGGCGAGGACCTTGCGGCGGGCTTCGCGGATCTGTCCGGGTTTTGATCCATAAGACGCAGACGCGTCTGCCCCGGGAAAGGAGAATTCGGATGAAATCACGCAGCTTATTCCTTGCGGCCCTTCTGCTGCTCGCGCTGGCGCTTCTGGCCGGCTGCGGCGGCGGAAAGACGGCTGCGGACGAGGGTCCGGACGACGAGCCGATCGCCCTCCTGCCCGCGGGCAAGGTGATCGATCTGTATACGAAGGACGAGACCGACCACGCGCAGGAGCCTGCGGCCGCCACGGCCACCGTGCGCCTGCACTACCGCCGCAACGACGACACCGCCAACGACCGGAGCTGCTACGCGCCGTGGAACGTATGGGCCTGGGACGCGACGAACGGCGGCGACGGCGCGGCTTACCCCTTCACGGGCTATGACGACTACGGCGTCTATGCCGATCTGGACCTTGCCGCGATCTCCGGCGGGAAGGGTCTGGACCGGCTCGGCTTCATCATCCGCACCGACAACTGGTCGAAGGACCCGGACGGCGACCGCTTCATCGAAATCGCAGAGACCTCGCCGGGCGGCATCCAGAACGTCTACGTGCGGACGACGGAATCCACGGTCTTCGATACCCAGGAAAACGCCTGCAAGTCCATCGTCAGCTACGCGATGCTCCGCAGCGATAAAACGGTCAGCGTCTACTTCAAGCCCCTCGCGGCGGACTTCAAGCCCTACGCCCCGCGCTTTTCCATGACGCGCAACGGGGAGCCCTACGCGGATTTCACGATGGGAGACTACGACGCCTCTCTGAAAATGGTAAATCTGGAGCTGAAGGACGCGATCGACCTGAGCGACGTCGTCACGGTCAGCTACCGCTTCGACGCAAGCTGGATCAATCAGGTGAGTCTGATGATGACAAACTACTTCGACACCGACGAGTTCAACGAAAAATACGCCTATGACGGCGACGATCTGGGCGTGACCTTCGACGACGCGGAGAATCCCACGGCAACCACCTTCAAGGTCTGGGCGCCGACCAGCACGAAGCTGGTGCTGAATCTCTACCGCAGCGGCGACGATCAGGCCGAGACCGCGCCCTATGCCTCGCACGAGATGCAGAAGGGCGAAAAGGGCGTCTTCTCCTGCACCGTTGCGGAGGATCTGGACGGGGTCTACTATACCTACACCGTCACGAACGCAAAGGGAACGAACGAGGTCGTCGATCCCTACGCCAGAAGCGCGGGCGTCAACGGGCGGCGCGGCATGGTCGTGAACTTTGCGCGGCTGAACGCCGGTCTGCCCGGCTGGGATTCGGACGTCCGGCCCTTCCGGGGGAAGAACGTGGACGCCGTGATCTACGAGGCCCACGTGCGCGATCTGACGATCAGCCCGACCAGCGGCCTCCCCGAAGCCGTCCGGGGCAAATTCCTCGGCCTTGCGGACGAGTCCGGGACCTATACCGAAAACGGCGTGACCGTCTCCACGGGACTTGCCCATCTCAGGGAGCTGGGCGTCACCCACGTGCAGCTCCAGCCCTTCTATGACTACTCCTCCGTGGATGAGCGCCGCTCCGGCAGCGAGATGTCCGACGACAACTACAACTGGGGCTACGACCCGCAGAACTACAACGTCCTCGAGGGCAGCTATTCCACCGACCCCTATGACGGCTACAGCCGCATCCGCGAATGCAAGCAGATGATCCTGGCGATGCACCGGGCGGGCATCTGCGTCAATATGGACGTGGTCTACAACCACACCGCCAGCTCGGAAAACTCCAACCTCAACCTGCTCGTCCCGTACTACTATTACCGCACCAGGGCAAACGGCGCGTTCTACAACGGCTCCGGCTGCGGCAACGAGGTCGCCTCTGAGCGCTTCATGGTGAATAAATTCATCCGCGAATCCTGCCGCTTCTGGATCGAGGAATACCATCTTTCCGGCTTCCGCTTCGACCTGATGGGTCTGATCGACAACCAGACCATGATCGACGTCTACCGCGACTGCGTCGCCCTCGATCCGCAGATCATGATCTACGGCGAGCCCTGGACCGGCGGCGCCTCCAAGCTGAAGGCGGGCGTCAGCGATACGCAGCTCCGGGAACAGACCACCGTGCAGGAGTCGCTCGCGCAGGACTTTTTCTGCGGGAGCGGCGTCCGGGTCGGCGCGTTCAACGACGTGATCCGCAACGCGATCCGCGGCTCGAACAACCCCGGCAAGGGCTACGTCCAGGGCAGCGCCGCAGACGCCTCGCAGGTCGCCATGTGCGTCGCGGGTCTGTTTTCCAGATCTACCGTGAAGACGCAGGAAATCGACCCCAATCAGGTGCTGAACTACGTATCCTGCCACGATAACTACACCCTCTACGACCAGCTCGTTCAGACCATGCCGGAGGCGCGGCTTGCCGCGGCCTATACGCAGGCGGACGCCGTCGTCTTCCTCGCCCAGGGCGTTCCCTTCATCCAGGAGGGCGAGGAGTTCATGCGCAGCAAGTACGATCCCGAAACCGGGACCTGCGAGGGCAACTCCTACAACGTCGGCGACCGGGTGAACGCCATGGACTACGCGCTGAAGATCAGGCATGCGGACGTCTTCCGCAAGACGCAGGAGCTGATCGCCTTCCGTCTGGCGCGGCCGGAGCTTCGTCTGGCGACGCGGCAGGAGATCACGGACGCGCTTTCCGAGGTCGAAACGGACGGCGGAAATCTGCGCTATACCGTCGGCGGCCTGACCGTGATCCACACGGTCTCCGGCATGACGGCGGAGCTGCCCGGCACCTTCCGGGTCCTCTATTCCAACCTCCGCGCAGCGGGCGAGGAGGCGGACGGCTCGATTACCCTGCTCCCCAACGAGTCCGTCGTATTGGAGGAGGTCCACTGATGTTCCGACACGGAGAGATCAGCACGGAAATCGACCGGGGCCCGTTTTTCTTCACGCTCGCAGCCCTGATCTGCTGCCTGACCGGAGCGGTGCTTTGCTTCGTCCTCGGCGGCGCCGCGCTTGCCGTTTTCGCGGGCGTCCTGCTGGCGATCGTCGCGGCTGCGGCCTTTGCCGTTCTGCTCGCCCTGATTTCCGACTTCGCCTTCATCCGGGACGGGGTGCTGCACACGCGCTATTTCCTGAAAAAACGCGCCATCCCGCTCCGGGAGATCGGCAAGGTGACGTATCGGGAGGAGCTCTATACCGTCTATGACAAAAAAGGAACGGTGCTGGCCTCGGTCAACGGTCGGCTGACCGGAATTGACCGGATCCTGTCCGAGCTGGACAGAAGCGGCGTCCTTTTTGAATAAGAAGAACTCAAATTGCATCCAAAACTGCAAAGGAAAGAGAGGGGAAAATATGGCAAATTTAAAGCTTTCCCACATCTACAAGGTCTATGACAACGGGCACAAGGCGGTCAACGACTTTTCCATTGACATTGCCGACCGGGAGTTCATTGTCTTCGTCGGACCTTCGGGCTGCGGCAAATCGACCACGCTCCGCATGATCGCGGGTCTGGAGACGATCACCGCAGGCGACCTGTTCATCGACGACGTCCTCGTCAATGACATGGAGCCGAAGGACCGCGACATTGCAATGGTTTTCCAGAGCTACGCCCTGTATCCGCACATGACCGTGTACGAGAACATGGCCTTCGGTCTGCGCAACCGGAAAATGCCGGAGCAGGAGATCAGGGAGCGTGTTCTGAAAGCGGCAAAGATGCTGGACATCGAGGACTATCTGGAGCGCAAGCCGAAGGAGATGTCCGGCGGTCAGAGGCAGCGCGTTGCCCTCGGGCGCGCCCTTGTCCGCAATCCGAAGGCGTTTTTGCTGGACGAGCCGCTGTCGAATCTGGACGCCAAGCTCCGCGCAACGATGCGCACCGAGATCACCGCCCTGCACAAGAGCCTGAAAACGACCTTCATCTACGTGACCCACGACCAGGTGGAGGCCATGACGATGGGCACGCGCATCGTCGTCATGAAGCTGGGCTACGTCCAGCAGATCGACACGCCCATGAACCTCTATAACGAGCCCTACAACAAGTTCGTTGCGGGCTTCATCGGCACGCCGCAGATGAACTTCTTCGACGCGACCCTGAAGCGTCAGGGCAGCGAGGTGCAGGTGGACTTCCCGAACGGCGGCAGGATCACCCTGCCCTATGAAAAGGTCTCCAAGATCCACGCCCGCTATCTGGACGGCAAGACGCCCGTGATCTTTGGCATCCGTCCGGAGCACTTGGAGCTGCGGCGCGAGGGCGGCGGCCTGCAGTTCGTCGTCACGAACGTCGAGCGCCTCGGCAATGAGACCATCGTCTATGGCAAGCTCGGCGACAAGACCGGCGAGTTCACCATGAAGGACGAGGGCAACCAGATCACCGTCAAGGTCATTGACCGGGACGATATCGAGGTCGGAGACGTCGTCTATGCCGTGCCGAACCCGGAGAAGGTCCACTTCTTCGACGCCGAGACCGAGATCACCCTGATGAACCGCATCCCGACCTACAATTCCATCCCCGTGCAGACCGCCGGCGGCAGGATGCAGCTTCTGAACACGCAGACCGCGCTTCCGCCGGTCTACGCGGCCGCCCTGTCCGGCGCAAAGAGCTTCGAGCTGACGGTCCCGCCCGCCGCGATCGTCCCCGGCAGCGATTTCTGCCGCAGGATCGCCAAAATCGAGCAGGTGGACGACAAGCATCTGGCCTATCTGGAAAACGGCGACAGCTACCTCTTCGCCCTCGTCGGCGCGGACGCCAAGCCCGGTCAGGACTACCGCTTCGGCCTGCTGTATGACAAGCTCGGCGTCATCGCGGACGGAAAGACCGTGCTGGAGCCCCTCGGAGATTCCGAGAGCCTGACCGGAACCTTCACCAGAACCGAGAAGAAGGAGAAGGGCGAACGGGTCCAGCACTTCTTCTACTGCATCGGCGATTACGCGGTGGAGGCCCTCCCGGAGCACGGCTACAAGATCAATTCCATCGACGGCGACGCCTGCTACAAGAAGACCTACCGCTACAGCGTGCCGCGTGACCGCATCCGCATCGCGGACGAGGCCGAAAACGCGCTCTCCGGGCGCGTGACCGCCCTGATCGACTACGGCAGCGCGCGCTTCGCCCGGGTCGAGGCGGCGGGCCAGACCCTCACGGTCAACGCCTCCGCAGACTGGAAGGAGGGGCCCGTGCGCCTGGCCTTCGACAGCGCGGACGTCTCCGTCTATTCGACCTCCATCGACATGAAGATCTGCTGATATGGAGGTCCTGATCCGAGGCAGGCGCGTTGAGCTGGAGCCGAATTCCAAGCCCTACCTGCTCAAGCGGCTCCTGGCGGACGGGCTGGATACGGTGCTGATCCTGGCGCTCTTTCTCCTGCTGAGCGCCCTGGTCCTGAGAACGCCGCTTGCGAACACCTACCGTTCGCACTTTGAGCGCAGCCGCCAGATCGAGACCGAGACCGTCAAGCGGCTGGAGGGCGACGCCGGGGCAATCGGCGCGGCCCTGTCCGGGAACGACGAGTACCGCAGCGAGCGCTTCGCGGCGGAGCTGCACGGCTATCTCCTGCATGCCGCGGCCTGCCTCGGGGCGGAGCTGCTGGTCCTGCTCCTCGTGCCGCTGCTGAACCGGGGGCGCGCAACGCCCGGAAAGCTGCTGACCGGGACCGCCGTCTTCGTGGAATCCAGGCAGACGCTTGCGCTCCGGCGGCACGCGCTGGGCCGCTTCCTGTTCGTATTCCTGCTGGACAGCTTATTTCTGTACCTGCTCACCGGGATCTATACCTTCCTGCTCGTTCCGGTCCTGCGTCTCACGGTCCTGCTGCTCAACCGGAAGAACAAGACGCTCTGCGATTATGCGACCCGAACGATGGTCATTGAAAAGTGTAGTCATCAGGGAATCGGGATCAGGGATCAGGGAATCGTCCCGAATCCATAATCCCCAGTCCCCAGTCACAAAAAAACAACACGTTCGGCCTGCGCGCGGCGCGGGCCGAGAAGGGAGAACATTGATATGAAAAAACTGATTGCTATGACGCTTGCGATTTTGATGGCGCTCGGCCTGTTTGCGGGCTGCAGCGGAAGCGGCAGCGACGGCGGCAAGGACGACGGCGTGATCCGCATCTGGGTCGGCGAGGAGTCGGCTGAATTCTACCAGAAGATCTGCAACGAATACCTCTCCGCCCATACGGACTTCGGCTACAAGATCGAGGTCAAGGGCATGGACACCGGCTCCGTCGCGGGTACCATCACGAACGACCCGACCGCCGCCGCCGACATCTACACCGTCGCCCATGACAATATCGGCAAGCTCGCCTCCACCCAGTGCGCCAAGCCGATCACCGACGAGAGCCTGATCGCCCAGGTCAAGGCCGACAACCCGGAATCCTTCCAGAGCGTCATCTACTCCACGCTCAACGGCCAGACCTATCTCTACGGCGTGCCCTACATCTCCCAGGCGCTGTTCCTGTACTACAACAAGTCCCTCGTGACCGAGGAGCAGGCCGCCTCCTTCGAGGGTCTGCGCGAGGCCGCGCAGGCGGCGCAGACCAAGGCCGTCACCGTGACCGGCGACGACGGCTACAATATGTCCTTCGCTCTGCTCGCCCGCAAGGTCAGCGACAAGAGCACCACCGTGAAGATCTTCGAGGGTGCGGAGTCCGTCTCCGGCGGCTCCAAGGGCGAAAGCAACTGCCAGGGCGACGACACCGTGGCGATCGTCCGCTGGCTCCAGGCCTATGCCGCCGACGAGAACGGCTTCAAGTGGGCCTCCCCCGACGGCTGGGACGCCGATCTGGACAAGGATAACCGCGGCGTGCTCGCCGTCATCGGCGGCGCCTGGCACTATAACACCGCGAAGGCCGCCCTCGGCGAGTCGAACCTCGGCATTGCGATGATCCCGACCTTCACCCTGACCAAGGAAGCGGTGGAGGGCCTCTCCGCCGTGCAGGCGGGCGACGTCTACCGCGGCGGCACCTTTGCCGACTGCAAGTGCTTCATGATCAACGCCAACTCCGCCGCGTCGAAGTACGCCAAGGAGCAGGAGCTGATCAAGTACCTCTCCAGCAAGGACGTGCAGAACGCCTCCTATCTGGAATGCATGAACGTTCCCGCCTACGTCGGCGCTTCCGAGTTCATCAAGCAGTGCTATACCGACGGCAAGGTTTCCGAGAGCGAATATAACCTCGCCGCCGCCCAGGTGGATATGGCGGAGTGGGGCATCCCCCAGCCCTTCATCACCGGCACGCTGAACACCTACTACTACTCCAAGAACGGCCCGCAGGTCTTCCGCGCCATGATCGACCAGACCGCCTATCCGACCACCGGCGACCAGATCCTGAGCGAGACCTCCAGCCTCGAAGGCGTCCGCAAGGGCCTGTACCTGATCGAATACCTCTGGAACCACGGCGTTGCGCCGAAGGAGTTCCCGGCTGCTCTGCCGGAGAAGGCCTGACCCACGCGCCGTCAATTGACGGCATGCTTCCAGCGCATGCACAAGGAGGGATATGATGAAATCGACAGCGATTCAACGCCCGCTGACGCCCAAGCCTGCCGGCGGCGGGAAGCTCCGCCGCTTCTGGTCCAATCTCTGGAAGCGCTTCGCGGACGGCTCCGCCGGCACAAAGCTCTCCCATCTGATCTTCGGCGCCGGCAACGTCTATCACAAGCAATATCTGAAGGGGCTTCTGTTTTTCCTGCTCCAGGCGGCGATCCTCTGGGTCATGATCGCCTGCCCCACGGTCAACGGCACGCCCTACGGCTACAAGGCCATTCTGAATCTGTCGCTGAAAAACGTCCATGAGGGCGGCGAATTCGACCCGCTCACCGGCCATTTTATGACCGGCTCGGACTGCAAGCTGATGGTTCTCTTCGGCTTCGTCTCCATCGCCCTGATCGTGATCTACCTTCTGCTTTGGAACGCGAACGTTGCCTCCTCCTGGAAGGCGGATAACGACCGGAAGATCGGCAAAAAGCCGACGACCTTCAAGGAAGACCTCAAGGAGCTGCTGGACGGCAAGTTCCACGCGCTGATGCTTTCCCCGACCTGCATCGCCGCCCTGGTCTTCACCATCCTGCCCACGATCTTCATGATCTCGCTGGCCTTCTCGACCTACAACGACCAGGACATGAACAACCTCGGCACGAACCTGTTCCACTGGAACGGCGTGCAGAACTTCGTCTCGGTCTTCACCGGCGAGGGCTCTCTGGGCGTGGAGATCCATAACCGCTTCCTGCCCGTCCTCGGCTGGACCTTCATCTGGGCGATCTTCGCCACCCTGACCTGCTACTTCGGCGGCATCATCCTGGCGCTTCTCATCAACAAAAAGGGGCTCAAGGGCAAGAAGATCTTCCGCACGGTCTTTATCCTGACCATCGCCGTTCCGCAGTTCATCTCGCTTCTGTCCGTCCGCAATCTGCTGGGCGAATACGGCCCGATCAACGCCCTGCTCCAGGACCTCGGCTGGATCTCCAAGCCGATCGGCTTCCTGGGTCTGCGCGTGGGTGACAGCGAGACCCTGGCTAAGATCATGGTCATCCTGATCAATATGTGGGTCGGCATCCCGTATACGATGCTGATGACCTCCGGCATTCTGATGAACATTCCGACGGATCTCTACGAGGCCGCCCGCGTGGACGGCGCTTCCACGCTGAAGATGTTCTTCAAGATCACGCTTCCCTACGTCATCTTCGTTACGACGCCCTATCTGATCTCCAGCTTCGTCGGCAATATCAATTCCTTCAATACGATCTACCTGTTGACGGGCGGCGGCCCGACCTACACGGGCTATCAGGCAGGCGGCACGGACCTTCTGGTCACCTGGCTCTATAAGGTGACGATCGACCAGGGCTCCTATAACACCGGCGCGGTCATCGGCATCTTCACCTTCCTGATCACGGCGACCATCACCCTGATCACCTATCGGCGGAGCCGGGCCTACAATGAGGAGGATACGTTCCAATGAAAAAGACAGGAAATCCCGTAAAACACAGCAGCCTCTCCCGGAACCGCAGGGTCAGCCTCGGCGTCACCTACACCGTTCTGGTCGTGCTCGGCGTGCTCTGGCTGGTCCCCCTGGTCTGGATCCTGCTCTCCGCCTTCCGCTGCGAGTATCAGCCCGACGGGACCTTCATCGGCCGCGTGACCAGCAGCTTCTTCCCGAAGGCGGTCGGTCTCAAGAACTTCTCCGACCTGTTCACGGCGACCTACTACGGCGTTTCCAACGCCTTCCCGCGCTGGATGCTCAATACGCTGATCATTGCCGTCATTGACTGCATCATTTCCACCTTCCTGGTCCTCTCGGTCGCCTACTGCATGTCCAAGCTGAAATTCAAGCTCCGCAAGACCTTTATGAACGTCTCCATGATCATCGGTCTGTTCCCGGGCTTTATGAGCATGATCGCAATCTACTTCCTGCTCAAATCCATCGGACTCACGGGCAACCCGACGCACCCGGAATCCTCCGTGATCGGCCTCATCCTGGCCTACAGCGCGGGCGCGGGTCTGGGCTTCCAGGTCGCCAAGGGCTTCTTTGACGTCATCCCCAACGCCCTGGTCGAGTCCGCCAAGCTGGACGGCTGCACCAACTTCAAGATCTTCCGGCAGATCATCCTCCCTCTGGCAAAGCCCATCATCATCTATCAGGCCCTGATGAGCTTCACCGGCCCCTGGATGGACTTCATCTTTGCCAAGGTCATCATCGGCGCGGACAACGCCCCCTACTGGACGGTCTCCGTCGGTCTGTATTCCATGCTCTTCGGTACGCACCCGGATACCAACCTGTTCACCCAGTTTGCCGCCGGCTGCGTCATCGTTGCGATCCCCATCGTGACGCTCTTCATGTTCCTGCAGAAGTATTACGTCGAGGGCGTCACCGCCGGCGCCGTGAAGGGCTGAGCATCAGGCAACAGGCAGCAGGCATTAGGCAATAGGAGACGGGGCTCCGGCAGAGCCTTCCCCCCTCGGGGGGAAGGTGGCATCCGGCGTCTCACGGAAGCCGGATGACGGATGAGGGGGATATCGACCACCGATTCGTATATTCAACCGTCTGCCTGTCGGAACGTCCCCCTCATCCGTCTCGCTGCGCTCGACACCTTCTCCCCAAAGGGGCGAAGGCAATAGGCAGCAGGCATTAGGCAATAAGAGACGGGGGTAACGAATAGTCTCTAATCCCTAGTCCCTGATCCCTAATCCCTGATCCCTGGTGACTGGTGACTGCTCGCTGTCCACTGTCTCCGATGGGCCGAACTGTTACAATCAAACAGGAAAACGCAACCGGGTTTTTGCCCCGGTTGCGTTTTCCGTCGCATCAGGCATCAAAAAGCAAAAAAGGAGGATCGTCCCATGAAACAGGAGCCTGAGCTCCGGCTGGAGCTGGAGGATACCCAGTGGCCGCGCACGAGCGTCGATCACGACCGGCTGATCGTCCGGGCCATCGTCACGGACGCGGAGGGGTACTATTATTTCGTCCGCGCCGAGCGGGACGACGAGTTCGGACGGGCAACGCTGATCGAGACCTCCGGCGGCGGCGTGGAGGCGGGGGAGGACCTGCAAACCGCCCTCCGGCGCGAGCTGCGGGAGGAGCTTGGGGCGGAGGTCGAGATCTGCTGCAAGCTCGGCGTTGTGAGCGACTATTACAATCTGATCCGCCGCCATAACCTCAACCACTATTACCTCTGCCGCGTCGTTTCCTTCGGGGAAACGCATCTGACGGCGGACGAGCTCGCGTGCTTTCACCTGTCCACCCTGCGCCTGACCTATGACGAGGCCGTCCGGGAATACGAGACCCGCGCCTCCACCCCCCTGGGCCGCCTGATCGCCAACCGGGAGCTGCCCATCCTGCGCCGCGCCGCCTTGTAGGGGCGCGTATCCACGCGCCCGCACGGATCGGCAACAGACCCCCGCCGAAAAAACCGAAAACGGTCATTCTCTGCCGTAGGGACAAGCTTGTCCGGCATTCGGAACGAATGCAATTTGCCGGAGGCAAATCCCGATCGACACGTTGCTTGATTGCCCTGCGGGCAATCGTTTGCTTCGCAAACGCGGACGAGCGATGCTCGTCCCTACGTCTCACGATGCAACGGAGTCGCACGGCGGCCAGAGTCTGGCCGCCCTACGCTGATCCCTAATCCCTAATCCCTGCTCCCGAACCGGCACGGACGCCGGAGACTGCATTTGCAGTCTCCGGCGTCCTTCGTTTACACCTGAAAAACCTCGATATCCAGCGCCTCAAACGGGGCGATCAGCTCGGAGGGAGCGCCCTTGTCGGTGATCAGCTTGCTGACGTAGGCGATCGGGCCGCTGACAAAGTTGGAATCCCAGTTCAGCTTGACGTGGCTCGCCAGCAGAAAGACCGGCCCGCTGACGTTTTGCAGCATCTGGTTGTTTACGCCGACCTCTGAAAAATACTCCGTCGTCATGCCCTTGTCCACCGAGAGGCCGCTGCACCCGAGAAAGGCCTTGTTTGCCCGGATGGACTGGATCGTCCGCTGCGCCACGTCTCCGACCATCGCGTATTTCGGATAGCGGACCTCGCCGCCGGTCAGGATCAGCGTCATGTCGCTCCGGTGCGGGATGCTGGTGGCAAGGACGTTGTTGGTGATCACGGTGACGTTCGGCGCGTCGATAAACCGCAGGACGTGCAGGGCCGTGCGGCTGGTGTTGATAAAAATGGTGTCTCCCGCCTCAACGAACTGGGCGGCCTTGCGCGAGATGCGCTGGATCGGCTCCGGGATGTTCGTCACCCGGCTGCGGTCGCTCTCCTCTACGGCGGTCACTCTGCCGTAGCTCCGCTCCACCAGACCCTCGGCAGCCAGCGCAGCCAGATCCCGCCGCAGCGTCACCTGGGAGACCTTCAGCAGCTTTGCGGTTTGAGGAATATCAAGCGGCGAGCCTCCTGCGTGGCGGATCATCTCCAGCAGCCCGGACCGGCGCTGCCCGATATCCCCCTTTTTTCGATTCATCTTCCATATATTCAATAAATGATCGTGCTTCTGGAGGCCTTATGAGTAAAGTATCCGAAATGACCCGTGAAAAGTGGATCATGTCCACCTTCCCCGAATGGGGCACCTGGCTGGTGGAGGACATTGAAAATGCCGTCGTGCCGGAGGGCAACGTCTCGATGTGGTGGCTTGGCTGCACCGGGATCTGGATGAAGACCCCCGGCAACACCAACCTGACCATCGACTTCTGGAACGGCAACGGCAAGCGCACCCACGGCGACAACAAGATGAAGGTCGGCCACCAGATGGCCAATATGTGCGGCGGCCGTCTGATGCAGCCCAACCTGCGCAACGTGCCCTTCGTCTGCGACCCCTTCGCTTTCAAGCACGTGGACGCCGTCCTTGCGACCCACTACCATCAGGATCACATGTCCGCCGAATGGGCGGCGCACGTGATCCACAGCGGGATGACCACCGTGGAGGACGGGAAGGAGATCCCGGTCCCCTTCATCGGCCCGCAGAAGAGCGTGGACACCTGGATCAACTGGGGCGTTCCCGCGGACCGCTGCCGCGTGGTCCGGCCCGGCGACGTCATCCGGATCGGGGACGTTGAGATCGTCGTGCTCGACAGCTTTGACCGCACCTGCATCGTCACCACCGATTCCACCGGCCCCGACCGGGAGGAGCTGACCGGCAAGTGCCCGACCGATATGGACGAAAAGGCCGTCAACTATCTGCTCCGGACGCCCGGCGGCAACATCTACCACTCCGGCGACTCCCACTTCTCCATCTACTTTGCCAAGCACGGCAAGGACTACGACGTGGACGTGGCCTTCGCCTCCTTCGGGGAAAACCCCATCGGCATGCAGGACAAGATGACCTCCGTGGACGTGCTTCGCATGGCGGAGAATCTGCGCTGCAAGGTCGTGATCCCCATTCACTGGGACGTCTGGACCAACTTCCAGGCTGACTGCGAGGAGATCCGGCTGCTCTACGATTTCAAGAAGGACCGCAACGAATACAAGTTCCATCCCTTCTTCTGGCAGGTGGGCGGGCACTACACCTACCCGCTTGACAAGGACAAGCTCTATTTCCACCATCGCCGGGGCTTTGAGGACTGCTTCGAGCATCCGCAGAACATCCCCTACAGGAGCTGCCTGTGATGAGAGCGGAAAAGAAGGTTTTGGGCGAGCTGACGCTCTGCTACTGCGTCGCGCCGCTGGAATTCCGGGGAAAGCGCCATTTTCTCGTGGCGTCGGAAAAGCAGCACCCCTGCCTGCTCTTTGACGAGCAGGGCGTCTGCGTGGATCAGGTCTGGGACGGGCCGGGCGGCACGATGACGATGGTGCAGCTCCCCGGCGCGGACGGCGCGTTCCTGGCGACCCACCGCTTCTATTCGCCCAACGATAACAAGCAGGCCTCCATCGTCCTTTGCCGCTGGGCGGAGGGAACGTGGCAGGTCCGGACGCTCCTCGACCTGCCCGGCGTCCACCGCTTCGATCTGCTGGAGCGCGGCGGCGTGCGGTATCTGATCGCCTGTACGATCAAGTCTGACTATGAATACAAGGACGACTGGCGCTTCCCCGGCAAGGTCTGGGCCGCTGTCCTGCCCGACGACCTGACCGACCGGCCGGAGGACTTCCGTCTGGAGGCCAGGGTGATCGCGGAGGGACTGACCAAGAACCACGGCTATTCCCGCCACGGCTGCTCCGGCATCGTCACGGCGGAGGAGGGCGTCTTCCGCTTCACACCGCCCGAGACTCCGGCAGGGGAGTGGACCTGCGAAAAGCTGCTCGATCAGCCGACCAGCGACGCCCTGCTTCTGGACTTCGACGGCGACGGCGCGGAGGAGCTGCTGACCCTCTCGCCCTTCCACGGCGATACCCTCACGGTCTTCAAGCGCACGCCGGACGGCTGGCAGCCGGTCTTCACCTATGAAAAGAAGATCGAATTTGCCCATGCCATCTGCGCCGCGGTCTTCGGCGGCAGACCGATGGCGATCGTCGGTCACCGCAAGGGCGACCGGGACCTGCTGGCGATCCGCTATGACGGCGGCTACCGGGTCGAGCTTCTGGATCACGACGTCGGCCCGGCGAACGCGCTCAGCTACGAGCTGGCGGGCAAGACCTGCATCCTCGCGGCGAACCGGGAGATCAACCAGATTGCCCGATACGTCCTCGACTGAATCCATGCACCCACCTGGCGCGGTCAGGTAACAATAGAATCCAAAAACAAGAAAAGGAGAAGCATCAATGGATTACAAGCAAGTAGCCAAGAGTATCCTCGACAACGTCGGCGGCGCTGAGAACGTCAAGGATGCAACCCACTGCTTTACCCGTCTGCGTCTGGTTCTGCGGGACCCCGCCAAGGCCAGCAAGGACGCGGTGAGCAAGCTCGAAGGCGTCATTCAGGTCGTGGAGGCCGGCGGTCAGTTCCAGGTCGTTCTGGGCGGCAAGGTCAACAAGATCTATGACGAGTTCCTGCCCATGGTCAACGTCAAGGGCGGCGTCGTGGACGCCGACGGCAAACCCATCGAAGAGGTCAAGGGCGACAAGGGCTCCATCTGGAACTACATCCTCCAGACCATCTCCAACATCTTCACGCCCATCGTTCCGGCCATCGCGGCCTCCGGCCTCATCAAGGGCCTGCTCTCCGCGGCGGTCAAGCTGGAATGGCTTGCGGCGGATAACAGCACCTACGTCATTCTGAACGCCGCCTCCGACGTCATCTTCTACTTCATGCCCATCTTCCTCGCCTACACCACGGCGAAGACCCTCAAGTGCTCCCGCATCATTGCGATGATCCTCGGCGCCTTCCTCTGCTACCCGGCCATCGACGCGCTGGTGCAGAACACCGCCGTCAAGGACTTCATCTTCGGCCTGCCCGTCGTGAAGACGGCCTTCACCATCGGCGAATCCACGAAGGTCTTCAGCTATACGGGCTCCGTCATCCCCGTCGTGCTCTCGATCATCGTCTTCTATTGGCTGGAAAAGGGCCTGAAGAAGATCATCCCCGAGATCCTCCAGATCATCCTGGTTCCCGGCCTGTCTCTGATCATCATGCTGCCCGTCATGCTGACGGTCGTCGGCCCCATCGGCGCCTGGATCGGCTACGGCATCCAGTGGCTGTATAACGCGGTCATGAGCATCAGCCCGCTGCTCGGCGGCGCGGTCGTCGGCGGTCTGTGGGGCGTGCTCGTCATCTTCGGCGCGCACCGTGCGCTGCTGCCGGTCGGCCTCAACGACGTTGCCGTTACGGCCTCCAAGCATACCTGCGGCGCAGGCCATAATACCCTGATGTGCTATGCCGGCGCTGCCAACTTTGCCCAGGCCGGCGCTGCCCTCGGCGTCATGCTCAAGACCAGGAGCAAGAAGCTCCGCCAGGTTGCCGGCGCGGCCACCATCTCCGCCTTCCTGGTCGGCATCACCGAGCCCGCCATCTACGGCTGTAACCTCCGCAAGAAGCGCCCGATGATCTGCGCGATCATCGCCGGTGCGGTCGGCGGCGCCATCATGGGCATCGGCGGCGCCTCCAACCACGGCTTCGCCAACAACGGCATCCTGACCATCCCGACCTACTCCTGCGCGGATAACACCAGCGGCCAGTTCGTCGCCTTCCTGATCGGCATTGCGGTCGCCTTCTTCGGCGCTGCCGTTCTGACCTACATCGTCGGCTTCGAGGACGATAAGGACGAGGAGCTCCAGGTCGACGCATAATTCAACGAATTCAACCGTTTCTTTCTCTCTCTTTTCTCTCTCCCCTCGGCCCTTCGGCGGGTTCCCCTCCGAAGGGCCATTTTACAAAACCGGAAAGGAGCCATCTCATGTCTATCAAATTCCCCGAAAACTTCTGGTGGGGCGCAGCCTCCTCCGCCTTCCAGATCGAGGGCGGCTGGAACGAGGGCGGCAAGGGTATGACCGTCGCGGACTTCAACTCCTTCAAGCGCTCCGACAGGCAGGCGGACTCCAAGGTCGCCAGCGACTTCTATCACCACTGGTCCGAGGACATCGACCTGATGAAGGAGCTCGGGCTCAAGGCCTACCGCTTCTCGATCTCCTGGGCCAGGATCATCCCCGACGGCGACGGCGCGGTGAATCCCGAGGGCATCGCCTTTTATAATAAGGTCATCGACAAGCTGCTGGCCTGCGATATCATCCCCTTCGTCACCCTGTACCACTTTGACCTGCCCTGGGCGCTGGTGGAAAAGTACAACGGATGGGCGTCCCGCGACTGCGCCATTGCCTTTGAGCGCTATGCGCGGGTCTGCTTCCGGGCCTTCGGCGACCGCGTCAAGTATTGGCAGGTCCACAACGAGCAGAATCTGATGATGCGCGTGGACGAGCGCATGAACATCACCGAGCCGGACCCGGTCAAGAAGGAAAAGCTCCGCGCCCAGATGGATTATCATATGTTCCTGGCGCACGCCCTGACGGTGAACGCCTGCCACGAGATGATCCCGGAGGGCAAGATCGGCTGCGCCGTCAGCTCCACCGTTACCTACCCGCTGACCAACAAGCCGGAGGACGTCTGGGCCGCCCGGATGAACAACCAGTTCAAGACGGACTACTGCCTGGATATGCACTGCAACGGCGAGTACCCCGGCTACTATATGGCGTATCTGCGCGAGCAGGACATGGTCCCCGAGATGCAGCCCGAGGACGCCGCCCTGCTGAAATCCGCCAAAATGGACTTCATCGCCCTGAATTATTACCGCACGCTGACCGCCCGCGCCTTCCCCGCCGACGCCGACCATCCCAAGGGCATGCGCGTCGAGGGCTTCAACGAGGTGGACTACGATATGTACGGCTACTGGAAGATCGAAAAAAACACCAACCTCGCCGCCAGCGAGTACGGCGCACAGATCGACCCGGTGGGCCTGCGCATCGTCCTCAACGAGTATTGGAACCGCTACCGTCTGCCGCTGATCATCACGGAAAACGGCCTCGGCACGGCTGACACGCTGACCGAGGACGGCAGGGTCCACGACGACTACCGCATCGACTACATGCGCCGCCACGTGGAGGCCATCGGACAGGCCATCGAGGACGGCGTAGAGATGATGGGCTACTGCCCCTGGTCGGTCATCGACCTGCTCAGCTCCCATCAGGGCTTCCGCAAGCGCTACGGTCTGGTCTATGTCAACCGCACCGACATGGATCTCAAGGACCTGGCCCGCATCCGCAAGGACAGCTTCTACTGGTATCAGGAGGTCATCCGCACCAACGGCGCGACCCTGTAACGTCTGAAAGGAGAATCACTATGGGATTATTTGATAAGTTCAAGAAGAAGGCCGAGCCCGTCGTCACCTTCCCCCTGACGCTGGACGCCTCCGCAAGGGGAACGGCGGTCGAAATGGCCGACATTCCGGACCCCGTTTTTTCCAGCGGCGCAATGGGCGAGGCCCGGGGCGTCAAGCCTGCGGTCGGTGAGGTCTACGCGCCGATCGGCGGCAAGATCACGCAGCTTGCCGAAACCGGTCACGCCATCGGCATCGAGGCCGACGGCGGGCTGGAGGTGCTGATCCACGTCGGCGTGGACACCGTGGCGATGAACGGCGAAGGCTTCCGGACGAAGGTCCGGCAGGGAGACCGGGTCGAAAAGGGCAGCCTGCTGCTGACGATGGATCTGGACGCCATCGCCAAGGCCGGACATTCCGACGTCGTGATCACCTGCGTCGTCAACTCCGACGACTTCGCCTCCGTCGAGCCGACGGCTGAAACTGAGCTGGCGCCGGGCGTCGGCATGCTGGTGGTGAACAAGTGATGGCAAAATACGATTTCATGAGCTTCGGCGAGCCCAACATCCGCCTCACGCCCCCCGAGCACGACCGTCTGGGTCAGGCGGAGGAGCTGCGCCTGGGCATCGCCGCCGCAGAGCTCAACTGCTGCGTCAATATCTCCAACCTCAGCGTCGAGCGGCTGATGCCGACGCTGAAAACCGCCTACGTCACGAAGCTGGTGGACAACTGGACCGGCTCCTACATCGTCAAGCACGCGCAGATGCACGGCGTCGATATGAGCAACGTGGTCGTCGAGCCCTTTGACAAGATCGGCCGGACCCGCAACGGCCTGGCCTTCGTGGAGGTCGGCATCGGCCCCCGCGCCAGCTACCAGATCTACGACCGGGGCCACACCGCCCTCTCCAAGATCCAACCCGGCGATATTGATTGGGAAAAGACCCTCGATACGCGCTGGTTCCACACCACCGGCATCGTCACCGCCCTGGGCGAGCATACCGCCGGGGAGGTCCTTGCCGCGCTGAAGGCAGCCAAAAAGAACGGCGCGACCACCAGCTACGATCTCAACTACCGCGCCACGCTCTGGAGCAGGGAGGAGGCCCGCGCCGCCGCCGAGCAGCTCATGCCCTATATCGACGTGATCCTCGGCAACGAGGAGGACTTCGATACGATGCTCGGCATCCACGCCGAGGGCACGGACGAGAGCTTCTCCTCCATCGACCCGATGAATTACCGCAAGGTGGCCGAGAAGGTGATGGAGAAGTATCCCCACGTTCAGATCGTCGGCACCTCCCTGCGCGAGGTCCGGACGGCGCTGCTCAATAACTGGCAGGGCTGCATCATGACCAAAAACGGCTTCTTCGTCTCCCGCAAGTACGAGAATCTGGAGATCAACGACCGCGTCGGCGGCGGCGACAGCTTTGCCTCCGGTCTGATCTGGAGCAAGCTGACGGGCCGCGACGACCAGGCCTCCGTGGACTTTGCCGTTGCCTTCTCCGCCCTCTGCCACACGATCCGCAACGACTGGGATCTCTGCACCCGCGAGGAGGCGGAGGCCCTTGCCGCCGGCGGCAGTGCAAGAGTGAAGCGATGAATCCTGCGTATCGGATCGGACTGTATGAAAAGGCCATGCCGGACTGCGGCTGGCCGGAGAAGCTGCAAATAGCCAAAAACGCGGGCTACGACTTCGTGGAGCTCAGCATCGACGCCAGCGAGGCGCGGATCTCCCGCGTGTTCAGCAGCCGGGAGGAGCGGCGGCGCCTGGCGGAGCTGACCTTCCGCCATGAGATGCCCATTCGCACGCTCAACGCCTCCGCCCTGACCAAATACGCCCTGGGCGACCCCGATCCCGCCGTACGCGGACGGGGGATCGAAATCGCGGAGGGCTGCATTGGCCTCGCGGACGATCTCGGCGCGCGGGTCGTGATGCTCCCGGGCTACGACGTGTATTACAAGCCCCATTCCGAGCGGACGGAGGCCCTGTTTCTGGAGGCCGTTCTGGCGCTGACCGAGCGGGCTGCCGCCGCCGGCGTGCAGCTCGGCTTTGAAACGATGGAAAACGACTTCATGAACACCGTGGAAAAGGGTCTGCGCTGGGTGCAGCGCGTCGGCTCGAACTATCTCAAGCTCTACCCCGATATCGGCAACGTCACGAACGCCTGCGTCCGTTACGGGACCGACCCGATCGCGGACCTCCGGCTGGGCCGGGGTCAGATGACCTCGCTGCACCTGAAGGAAACGCTGCCGGGCCGGTTCCGGGAGGTCCCCTACGGACAGGGGCACGTGGATTTCCCGGCTGCCATTGCCGCCGCGTGGGACTGCGGGGTGCGCCGCTTCGTCACCGAGTTCTGGTACCGCCCCGGCGGCGAAACGCCGGAGGGCGTGTGCCGCCGCTTCCGCGCGCTTCTGGATGAGGCGGCGCGAGCCAACCAGGAGGAAAAAACGATATGTTAGAAGAACTCAAGCAAAAGGTCTATGAGGCCAATCTGGAGCTGCCGCGCAGGGGTCTCGTCACCTACACCTGGGGCAACGTCTCCGGCATCGACCGCGAGCGGGGCCTGTTCGTCATCAAGCCCTCCGGCGTGGACTACGAAACGCTCAAGCCCGAGGACCTGGTGGTCGTGGACCTCGAGGGCAACCGGGTCGAGGGGACGCTGAACCCCTCCTCCGATATGCTGACCCACATGGTCCTGTATAACGCCTTCCCGGAGATCGGCGGCATCGTCCATACCCACAGCCCGTACGCGGTCGCCTGGGCCCAGGCCGGCGAGGAGATCCCCTGCTACGGGACCACCCACGCCGACTACTTCTACGGGCCGATCCCCTGCGCCCGCCATCTGACGCAGGCGGAGCTGGACGCGGGCTACGAGCGCAACACCGGACATACCATCGTGGAGTGCTTCCGCGACCGGGGCATCGATCCCATGGCGGTCCCAGCCGTGATCTGCCACAGCCACGGCCCCTTCACCTGGGGCAAGGATGCGGCCCAGGCCGTCTACCACGCGGTCGTTCTGGAGGAGGTCGCAAAAATGGCGATCCTCACCCGCCAGGTGAATCCCGACGCCGCCCCCGCCCCGCAGCGCATTCAGGATAAGCACTATACCCGCAAGCACGGCCCGAACGCGTATTACGGGCAGGGGCCCAGGGGTTAGGGATCAGGGATCAGGGATTAGGGATCAGGGACCAGGGATCAGGGATTAGGAGATCGACGAAGCGGCGGTGCGGCCAGCTTGCCGGGACTCCGACAGAGCCTTCCCCCCTCGGGGGGAAGGTGCCGAGCACAGCGAGGCGGATGAGGGGGCGTTCCGATAAGCAGACCGTTGGAATCTGCGAATCGGTCATCGATACGCTCCCCCTCATCCGTCATCCGGCTTCCGTGAGACGCCGGATGACACCTTCCCCCCCTTGGGGGGAAGGCTTTACGCGCGGCAAGTCGGGATTCTTCAATCAGGCAATCGGAGCCGTAGGGCGGCCTGACTCCAGGCCGCCGCATCCATACCAACCAGCCTGCGGACGGCGGCCAGAGTCTGGCCGCCCTACCCTGATCCCTGGTCCCTAGTCCCTTTTTTTGCGTTAAGGATTGATATTTTCGGCGCAATGTGATAAAATAACGCGAACCGGCGGGCATTTGCCCGTTCAGCCATCCCACAATCGGAAAGGCATCGCTTATGGATATTTTTGGTGTAATCTCCCTGCTCGGCGGTCTGGCCATGTTTTTATACGGCATGCGCCTCATGGGCGACGCACTGAAGGAGAATTCCTCCGGCACGCTCAAGCGCGTGATGGGCAAGGTAACGGACAACCCCGTCAAGGCCTTCCTTCTGGGCGTCCTCGTCACGGCGCTGATCCAGTCCTCCACCGCCACCATCGTCATCACCGCCGGTCTGGTCAGCGCCGGGATCCTGACGCTCCACCAGTCCCTCGGCATCATCATCGGCGCAAACGTCGGCACGACGGTCACGGGTCAGATCATCCGTCTGCTGGATATCGACGCCTCCGGCACCTCCTTCCTCCGCTTCCTCCAGCCCTCCACGCTGGCCCCGATCGCGCTGATCGTCGGGATCCTGCTCATCATGGGCAATTTCTTCAAGAATTCCAAGTCCATCGGCAACATCGCCATCGGCTTCGGCATCCTCTTTTCCGGTCTGCTGAATATGACCGGAGCGGTCAACAGCCTTCAGGAATCCGGCGTCATCGAGAGCCTCTTTTCCCGCCTCGGCGTCAGCCCGGTCCTGGGCTACCTCACCGGCGCTGGCGTTGCCTTCGTGCTGCAGAGCTCCTCGGCTGCCGTCGGCATTCTGCAGGCCTTCTCAGCCACGGGCCTCTTGCAGTTCAATGCCATCTACGCGGTCATCGTGGGCATCTATCTCGGCGACTGCGTGACCACCGCCATCGTCTGCTCCATCGGCGCGAAGCCGGACGCCAAGCGCGTCGGCCTGATCAACATTCTCTTCAACCTGAGCAAGACGGTCCTGATCCTGGTCGCCGTGACGGTGATCCACCGGATCGGGCTGCTGGACGGGCTCTGGAACCGGACGGTCAACTCCGGCATCATCGCCAATACCAACTCGATCTTCAACCTCTCCTGCGCCCTGCTGCTCCTGCCCCTGCTTACGGTCTATGAGAAGATCAGCCTGCGCGTGATCAAGGACAAGCCGGTCAAGGAGAGCAAATTCAAGGCGATCACCGACGAGCTGAACCCGGTTTTCTTCCATACCCCGGCCCTTGCCTTCCAGAGCTGCTACCACCTCCTGCTCGCGGTCCTGGAGGCCGCCCGGACCAATATCGAGCGATCCTTCCAGCTGCTCAAGCACTATGACCCCCGCCTGCATGCCGAGCTGAACGACGACGAAAACGAGATCGACCGCATGACCGACCGCGTCAGCGTCTATCTGGTGCAGTTCCTGCCCCATCTGCAAAATCAGGATCACGTCGCCATCATGGACCAGTATTACAAGGTCACCTCGGAATTCGAGCGTCTGGGGGACCACGCGGTCAATATCGCCGAATACGCGGCGAATCTGCAGAAGAACCAGACGGTCCTCTCCGAGGCTGCCCTCGGGGAGCTGGCCGTGCTCGAGAGCGCGATCCTCAACATTCTGGACGAAACGGACCAGACCTTCCGCAAGCGCGACGTGGACGCCGCCCAGCGGATCGAGCCGCTGGTGCAGGTGATCGCGGACCTGATCTCCGTCCTCAAGCGCAACCATCTCAAGCGCATGAGCACCGGCGAGTGCAACGTCTATGCCAACGCCGCCTATACCGACCTGATGATCGAATTCCAGCGCATCAGCAGCGTCTGCTCCAACGTGGGCATTGCCACGATGGTCCGCGTCTATCCCGAGCTGGGCGACCACGAGCATCTCTACTACGACCGCCTCCACGCCGGCGGAGACGAAGCCTTTGACGCGGCCTGCGACCGCGTCCACGAGCGCTACTTCTCCGTCCTGTCCGGTCTCTCCTCCGCCCGAAGCGAGGAAGCCCCGGCGGGGGAAGGATGAAACAGGCAGCAGGCATTAGGGAGATTAGGCAATAGGCAGCAGGCATTAGGCAATAGGAGACGGGGAGATTAGGCAACAGGCAGCAGGCATTAGGCAATAGGAGACCGATCCGTAGGGCGGCCTGACCCCAGGCCGCCGCGCTGTCTGCCGCCTTGTTTCTGACATGCACTCTTCGGCAGGCTACCCCTCCACCGCTTCGCGGTCCCCCTCCCCTTGCCAGGGGAGGTTTTTTCTGCGCCGCTGCCCGGCTCCGGCTACGCGGAGAGCTGGCGGGTGATATCCTGCCGCAGGCGTTCGAGGATGCGCTTTTCGAGGCGGGAGATGTAGGACTGGGAGATGCCCAGACCGTCCGCGACCTCCTTCTGGGTCAGGGGCTGGCGGCCGTCCAGACCGAAGCGCAGGGAGATGATCTCCCGGTCTCTGGCGCTCAGCCGGGCCAGGGCCTCGCGCAGGAGCTCGTGATCCACCCGCTCCTCCAGATTTCGCAGGACCACGTCCCCGTCCGTGCCCAGAACGTCGGACAGGAGCAGCTCGTTTCCGTCCCAATCGGTATTGATCGGCTCGTCCAGCGAGATCTCGCCCTTCTGATTCGCGGTTTTGCGGACGTGCATCAGGATCTCGTTTTCGATGCAGCGGGAGGCGTAGGTCGCCAGCTTGATCTTCTTGTCCCGGCGAAAGGTCCCCACGGCCTTGATCAGACCGATCGTTCCGATGGAGATCAGGTCCTCAAGGTTGATGCCGGTGGACTCAAAGCGCTTGGACAGGAAGACCACCAGGCGCAGGTTGTGTTCGATCAGCAGGCGCTTTGCCGCCGGGTCGCCCGCCTCCAGACGGAGCAGGGCGTCGGCCTCCTCCTCCGCCGCGAGCGGCGGGGGCAGGACGTCGCTCCCGCCGACGTACATGAGCTTTCCGACCCGGAGCCGCCGCAGCAGGCGCGCCCAGGCAGCGCAATAGACGATCATCGTTCATCCTCCTTCATATCAATCGGCAGGGATCAGGGCCTCGTAGCCGCCGCCGTCGCTGACCGGCGTCGGAGAGAGGGCGACCAGCCGCGCGGGAACCGGCTTCCCGTTTTCCAAAATCCGGTCCGCGTACAGCCCCAGAAGCAGACCGCCGTCGGTTCCGACGGCCCGGTAGGGAAGCAGGGCGGTCCGCAGCTCCGGCCGAAGACCGTGGAGCCGGTCCATCAGGGCGGCGGCGTCGGCGGACGGCTCCGTCCCGAGCTCCGGCGCCAGCCGCGCCAGGACCCTGCGCTCCACCACGGGAACGCCCCGTCCGGTGAAGGGGTCGCGCAGGGTGTTTCCGTTATCCCGCAGGGCGGTACAGACCGCCGCCCTGCCCCCGAGCTCCAGACGGACGGAGACCAGCTCCGGCCCGCGATGCCGCGCAAACCGCTCCAGACAGAGACGGCAGAGCCCCCAGAGCCCGACCGCGCAGCCGATCAGCAGCCGGCCGCTCACCCGATACCAGACCCGCCCGCCGCCGGAAACCGCCGGGACGCGCAGAAGGCTCGCCGCCGCCAGCACCAGACCGGCAAAGCCGCAGCAGACCCCGAAAAACCAAAGCCAGCTTTTCCAGGCCGACCCGCGCCAGCCGAAGCAGAGGGCGCACAGACCCGCCCAGGCCGCAAGCTGACCGGGGATCGAGGCAAGCCCGGCCAGACCGGGCAGCCAGACCGCCGCTGCGTAGACCCCGCCCAGGGCCGCCGCCCCGATCAGCCGTCCGGGGCTTCGCGCCCCGCCGGTCAGCCGGACCGAGGTCTCCAGCAGCAGGCCGTTCACCGCTGCGTTCACCAGAAAGACCTCGTCAAGATAGACCGTCACGCCGCTTCCCCCTTCGCTGCCGCCTCGTACCCAATCATACAGCATCGGGCGAAAAAAACCGGTCGCTTTCCAAATGGGGAAAGCAACCGGTTTTTCGCCGTTTCGGTCAGGCGGAGGCGTTCCGCCGCCCGCCCGATCCCGCAGCGCGCGGGAGACCGCGCTCAGGGCTCCTGCAGCCAGTAGAGGATCTCGCTGCCCGCATAGGCCTTGTCGCTGTCGGAAAGCTGCAGCAGCCAGGTCCCGCCGGAGGCGCGGGAGAGGGCCCGCAGCAGCCTGTGCCCGTCCCTGGGCTCGATGGGGAAGTCTGCGAATCCGCCGTCCTGCAGGACCAGGACCTTCGGCCCTTCCTCCTCCGCGTCAAAGTCCAGACGGTAGACCGCCGGGCTGCCGCTGCCCCGGGAAATGCTCCAGAGGTCGTCCTTCGAAAGCAGCGCCGCTCCGTCCTCCAGGTCCAGCACGACCCGCAGCAGACCGAAGTTCTCGTAGTACAGATACCGGTCCGCCTGAACGGAGAAGCCGCTGACCATCATGCCGAATTCGTTCAGCGCGTCCGCCTCGCCGGAGAGACCGGGGACGGACCTGGCCGCCGGGATGAGGAGGTCGTTCAGCGAGCGCTCGGAGCGCTTCGCGCCCGCCGCGTCGTACCGGTCCAGCAGCAGCTCCGCGGGGCTCCCGCCCTCCAGACGCAGCCGCAGCAGATAAAACCCGTCCTCCGCGGCGCAGACGCCGCGCAGAGACGAGAGCCCGTCGTCCGGGAAGGACAGAAGCTCCCGCAGCGCGCCGGAGGCGGGGTCAAATTCCAGGACCCTGTCGCAGCGGTCCGTGAGGGTCTCGTGGTTCAAAATCAGCAGCTTGCCGCCGACGGCAGCCATCGAGGCGTAGGGGAAGCCGTCCTCCGAGACCTTGTATTGGGTCATGGTCTCGGCGGCGGGGTCCAGCGCCAGCAGCCAGAGCGGGTCGGGCGTCCCGTCCACGGGACTGCCGGTGACGGCAAGGGTATACACGACCCCGCCCAGCTCCGTCCGGGCGTAGACCGCCTCATAGCCCTGATCCTCCAGCCGTCCGAGCAGGAGATCCTTCCGGTCCGCCGTGCGGAAGAAGCGGTATTCCGCGGTTCCCGTGCGCTGATACTCCGCCGGCGCAAAGACGCTGTACGCGATCCCCGCGTCCGCTGCGGTGCAGGCGGCCCGCCCGTCGATCCCGCCCAGAGGGTCCCCGTCCCGGTCGAGGATCGTCATCAACTGCTCCGGCTCCGTTTGTTCCTCCGGCTGCGGTTCGGTTTTGTGCGCTTCCGTTTTGGCGTTCGGCTCCGTCCGCGATCCGCCGCCGCAGGCGCTCAGAGCCGCGAGCAGCAGAACCGCCGACAGCAGGCAGAGGATCGCTTTGATCCAGGTTCGTTTCATGGTGTGTCTTCCTTTCATCCGATTCCGGCAGCGGCGGGGCATCTGCGCGAACGCCCCGCTCCCGATGATACGGTTTAGACGCCGACCCTCCCCGATCGGTTCCGCGGAATTTAGAGGCAATAGGCATCGGGCAATAGGCAATAGGAGACGGGGCTCCGACAGAGCCTTCCCCCCTCGGGGGGAAGGTGGCATCCGGCGTCTCACGGAAGCCGGATGACGGATGAGGGGACCGTCAGCTGATCGGAACGTCCCCCCTCATCCGTCTCGCTGCGCTCGACACCTTCTCCCCAAAGGGGCGAAGGCTTTGCGTTCGGCAAATCGGGATTCTTCAATCAGGCAATCGGAGCCGTAGGGCGGCCAGACCTCTGGCCGCCGTCCCACAAGGCGGCAGACAGCTTCCGGCAAAACGCATTCGTTCCGAGAATCCCGTAGGGACGAGCATCGCTCGTCCGCGTTTGCGAAGCAAACAATTGCCCGCAGGGCAATCAAGCAACGTGTCGATTGGGATTTGCCTCCGGCAAATTGCATTCGTTCCGAATGCCGGACAAGCAATGCTTGTCCCTACGGCAGAGAATGACCGTTTTCGGATTTTTCGGCGGGGCTCTGTTGTCGATCCGTGCGGGCGCGTGGATACGCGCCCCTACGAGGCGCTGCGTTTCGGAACGTTGGCGCAGCCAATTTCAATCCTCCCGCAGGGAG
>OMZQ01000038.1 GCA_900315595.1 uncultured Eubacteriales bacterium
GGGGGAAGGTGGCATCCGGCGTCTCACGGAAGCCGGATGACGGATGAGGGGGCGTATCGATGACCGATTCGTCATTCCAACCGTCAGCTTATCGGAACGCCCCCCTCATCCGCCTCGCTTCGCTCGGCACCTTCCCCCCAAGGGGGGAAGGCTCTGTCGGAGCCCTGGCAAGCTGGCCGCACCGCCGCTTCCGCCCTACGTCCTCCTGACTGGTCACTCTCTGTCCACTGGCCACTGACCACGCGCATTCCGCAGGGCGGAACGGCTGCTTCCGGGTCGCGCAGCTGCCTTCGGCGAAAAGCTCTGTGAAACTGCACAAAAATCGTTATTTATCATTATGAAAACTGTTAATATTCATTTATAAGCGTATATTATGCGCGAAACAGATGAATATTGTGAATAGTTTTCATAAAATTCGGTCTCAAGATTTGTGTAGAATTGAGATTTGAATTTCCATTCGCTTCGTGGTATATTGGTGTAGTGGTTGCGGCGGACAACCACAAATTGGATATTCCGCCGAATGAGAATTATTTAAAGGAGAAAAGAGTATGCTCAAACACACGAGAAAGCTGCTTGCCGTCCTGTTGGTCATGGTCCTCGTTCTGGGCCTGTTCCCGACTTTTGCGGCAGCGCAAACCACCAGCGCCAAGAGGGGCCACGTATTCACCGCATTGGAAAACGCAGCTTTGGATACCGACGTCTTCGCCAAGATTGAAATTGCGAAGGCAAACGCTGCACAGCCCATGGGCGGCGTAGCCAAGCTGCAGGAAGCTGACTACGTCAACATGATCCCTCAGGTCATCGACGCGATCAAGAGCTCCAAGACCTACGTTCCCGGCACCCTTCAGCAGAACGGCAACTTCCTGGTTTGGGAAACCACCGTCGGCATCCCCTGCTGCTACGACCCCCGCATGGAGGCTGAGCTGCACAACACTGAGAATGAGCCCAGCGCAGAAGAGATCGCCCGCATCGAAGCCCAGGCTGAAGCCATGGTTCAGGATTTCTCCCAGACCCGCGGCGGCAGCCCCAGCTCCACCAAGATCGGTCTGATCCAGCCCTACTGGGAATCCAGCTCCAGCTACTCTGATTCTTCCTTTACCAGCTACTCCCCCTACTACAAGACCGTATGGCAGAACCTCTACGGCGCCACCGGCGGCACCGGCATGCGTTACTCCATGACGAACGCCACGGTTGACAACATTGCCAACACGCTTGAGCAGTGCGGCCTGGTCATCTTCGACTCCCATGGCACCACCGACTACTCCGGCTCCAACGGCGACTACACCTCCCGCGCCAACTCCTCCTACCTCTGCCTGACCACCAACAGCGGCGTCACCTCCACCGACACCGCTGCCCGCACCGGCACCTACGGCACCTACTACAACGCCATGAAGGGCTCCGGCTATGCCTACGTCAACGGCGACTGCATTGCCGCCCACATGGATCAGAACGCCCCCAACTCCATGCTCTACATGGGCATCTGCCTGGGCATGGCCACCGACAAGATGTTCACCGGCCTGCGCGCCAAAGGCGTTGAGGTCGTCTACGGCTACTCCCAGTCCGTCTCCTTCAAGGGCGAGCTGAAGAGCATCCAGTCCATCATGAGCTACATCCAGAACGGCAAGACCGCCGCTTACGCCATTGAGCAGTCCCAGGTTGACCTCGGCTGCCAGTGGGACCCCGCCTACAGCTCCTACTCCGAGTCCAGCGCCAAGTCCAACAAGGTCGCGTTCCCGGTCGTCGTTTCCGACGAGGACACCTATCTGGGCCACGGCAACGTTGACTGCGTCCAGACCGCGCACTCCACCTGGACCCTGTTCGGCTCCACCACCTCCTACACCGTGACCGCCACCTCCAACAACACCTCCTACGGCACGGTCTCCGTCTCCGGCAACACCATCACCGCCAGCCCCAAGACCGGCTACTACGCCGCCGGCTACACCGTGACCTCCGGCACCGCCACCGTCGTCCAGAACGGCAACACCTTCACGGTCACCCCGTCCTCGAACTGCACGGTTCGCATCAACTTCGCCGCCAAGTCCACCTACACCCTGACCTACAAGGCCAACGGCACGACGATCAGCACCGCTTCCGTCTACTCCGGCGAAGCCGCTGCCCTGCCCACCACCGCTACCGCTTATGACGGCTACACCTTCGTCGGCTGGGCGCTGAACACTGTCTCCGAGACCACCACCAAGCCCAGCTACTACGCCCCCGGGGCCTCCTACACCCCGACTGCCAGCACCACCTTCTACGCCGTCTACACCCGCGTTTCCGGCGGCACCGGCTCTGTCACCTACAATCTGGTCTCCTCCGCTCCGTCCGACTGGGCCGGCAACTACGTCATCACCTACGGCTCCTCCCCGAGCTACGTGCTGACCGGCATGACCCCGTCCTCCAACGGCGCTTCGATCGAGGCCACCTCCAACCGCACCGCCTATTCCTCCACCGGCATGAGCCTGAGCAGCTCCAAGCTGAGCAACGTTGCAGACAAGTACGTCTTCACCGTTGCCTCCACCGGCAGCTACTACACCATCCGCAGCAAGACCACCGGCACCTACCTGGGCATGACCTCCGGCTCCTACCTGGCCGGCTACACCACCTACAGCTCCAGCTACTGCAGATGGACCATGGGCGTCGGCTCCAGCGCCAGCTCCGCCAAGAACGCCGCGAACGGCTCCTATCCGTACCTCGGCTTCACCACCTCCAGCAACTACTTCTGGTCCAACAGCTCCGCCAACACCAACATCCGCTGGTGGAAGGAGACCTCCAACGGCACCACCTACTACTCCACCACCATCACCGCGCAGACCGATCCCGATCCCGTCACCCCGGATCCCGAACCCACCACGACCTACACCGTGAGCTTCTCCGTCCCGTCCGGCGTGGCTGCGATCAGCCCGATCACCGTTGAGCCCGAGGAAGCCTTCACCCTGCCCACCGCCGGCGCGCCCAGCGGCTACACCTTCGTCGGCTGGACCACCTCCACCGTGAGCGCCACGACCACTGCCCCGACCTCCTACGCCGGCGGCACCTCCGTGACCACCTCCGGCAGCCTGACGCTCTACGCACTCTACACCTACACCCAGACCACCAGCGGCACCGGCGGCTACCAGCTCGTGACCTCCGCGCCCAGCTCCTGGACCGGCGACTACGTCATCACCTGCGGCACCGGCTCCGACCTGTACGCGATGAAGGGTCTGAGCGGCAACACCAAGTATGAGTCCGCCTCCGCCGGCGGCGCCGTGGCCCTGGCCTCCACGGGCATGAGCCTGAACGGCACCACCCTGACGAACGTGCCGAACGCCTACGTCTTCACCGTCGGCACCTCCGGCTCCTACTACACCTTCAAGAACAAGTCCACCGGCACCTACCTGGGCAACTACCGCAGCTACCTGTACAGCCGCACCAGCCTGAGCACCAGCTACTGCAGATGGTCGATGTCCATGAACGGCACGGCTGTCAACCTGTACAACAGCGCCAGCAGCAGCTATCCCTACATGGCCTTCTCCAGCTCCAACTACTTCATGATGTACTCCGCCTCCAACACCACGATCAGACTGTGGAAGTACACCAGCAGCGGTTCCTCTTCCACCACCTATTACACCACCCTGTAATCGGCGGGCGAACGGCCAACCGACTGTCTGTGAATCAGGCAGTATCCACATAGCAATCGCGCCCGGCACCAATCGGTGCCGGGCGTTTGATTCATCCGGGCGGCTGCTCAATCGGGCTTGACGCGCAGAGATTTCCGGTGTAGAATAAAGAGCAGAAACGCGGCGGCGGACGCCGCGAAACCCCGTCATTTTATCTATAAGGAGGCTTGCAGCATGGAGCTTGCACGCAGAAAGGACGTCCCCGAGCAGCTCAAGTGGGATCTGTCTCTGATTTACCCGACCGAGGCCGAAATGGAGGCCGATTTTGCCAAGGCGCAGAAAATTGCCGATCATCTGGCGGCGGAGTACCCCGGCACGCTGAACGACCCTGCCCGCATCGTCGCCTGTCTGGACGAGGAGGAGCAGATGGAGCGCATCCTGGTTCTGGTTGGCTCCTATTGCAGTCTTGCCGTGGAGGTGGACTACTACGACACCGCCAACCAGCAGCGCAGCGACCGCGTTTCGACCGTCGAGGCGCAGATTGCCAGCCGCCTGAGCTTCATCGAAAGCGAGATCCTGCAGGCGGACGACGCCGTGCTGGACGCCGCCATCGAGCAGGCTGTCGGCTGCAAGCATCGGCTGATGGATCTGCGCCGCCGGAAGCCCTACCAGCTTGCCCCGGAGACCGAAAAGGCCCTGGCCGCCCTGCAGATGACCTTCAATACCCCCTACGAGGTCTATAACATGGCAAAGCTGGCCGATATGCAGTTCCCCTCCTTCACCGTGGACGGCAAGGAGTACCCCCTGGGCTATTCCCTGTTTGAGGACGACTATGAATACGAGCGCGACACTGCCGTCCGCCGCGCTGCCTTTGACGCCTTCTCCGCCAAGCTCCGCCAGTATGAGAACGTCACTGCCTCGGCCTATAACGCTCTGGTCCGGCAGGAGAAGAGCATGGCCGATCTGCGCGGCTATCCGTCCGTTTTCGACTATCTGCTCTTTGACCAGAAGGTCACGCGGGAGATGTATGACCGCCAGATCGATCTCATTACCGAGCGCTTGGCCCCGCATATGCGGCGCTTCGCCCGCCTGCTCCAGAAGAAGTACGGTCTGGACGAGATGACCTTCGCCGACCTGAAGCTCTCCCTGGACCCCGACTACGATCCCCGCGTCACGATCCCCGAGGCGAAGGATTACGTCAAGAAGGGGCTTGCCGTGATGGGCGAGGACTACGTTTCGATGGTGGAGGAAGCCTTTGACAAGCGCTGGATCGACTTTGCCAAGAACCAGGGCAAATGCACCGGCGGCTTCTGCTCCTCTCCCTACGGACGGAACTCCTTCATTCTGCTGAGCTGGAACGACCGGATGTCCGACGTCTTCACGATCGCCCACGAGCTCGGTCACGCAGGCCACTTCCGCCACTGCAACGCCAAGCAGTCGCTTTCCGACACTGAGGTCTCCACCTATCTGATCGAAGCGCCGTCCACGATGAACGAGCTGCTTCTGGCCCAGTATCTGCTCAAGACCAACGACGACCCGCGCTTCCGCCGCTGGGTGCTCTCGTCCATGATCTCCAACACCTATTACCACAACTTCGTGACCCATCTGCGCGAGGCCTGGTATCAGCGCGAGGTCTACAAGCTCGTCGATGCGGGCGACTCGGTCAACGCCGAGGTCCTGTCCGACATCTTCCGCAAGAACCTGGAGCTGTTCTGGGGCGAGGGCGTGAAGATCAACGACGGCGCGGAGCTGACCTGGATGCGCCAGCCGCACTACTACATGGGTCTCTACTCCTACACCTACTCCGCCGGTCTGACCGTCGCCACCGAGGTCGCCCGCCGCATTCAGCGCGAGGGCGCGCCCGCCGTGGAGGATTGGAAGAAGGTTCTGGACGCGGGCTCGACCCTTGACCCGATCGGCCTGGCAAAGCTGGCCGGCGTGGACATCACCACCGACGCCCCGCTCAACGATACGATCGACTACATCGGCTCCATCATCGACGAGATCTGCAAGCTGACCAAGGAGATCGACGGCATCGAAGCCTAAGCCGCAGCAGAACGGAACATGCTGCTGCACGTCTATGACAACGACCTGCCGGAGCTTCTGACCGCGCTCGCCGCCACGCCTCCGATGCAGCGGCTGCGGGCGGTCGGGATGAATTGCGGCTGCGAATACACGGCCTTTCCCCGCTTTGCGCGGGGAAGGTCCTATTCGCGCTGGGTCCACTCCCTCGGCGTCGGGTCCATCGTCTGGCGCTTCACCCACGATCCGGCCCAGGCCGCCGCGGGACTGCTGCACGACGTGGCGACCCCGACCTTTGCCCACGTGATCGACTTTCTGCGCGGGGACTATCTGACCCAGGAGGCCACGGAGGAAGGGACAAGGGAGCGGATCGCCGCCAGCCCGGAGCTCCAGTCCATCCTGCGCGCGCACAGACTGACGACCGACGACGTGGCCGACTACCACCGCTATCCGATTGCCGACAACGACAGCCCCCGCCTGTCCGCCGACCGGCTGGAATACACCCTCGGAAACGCCTGGCGCTACGGCTTTCTGACCGAGGACGGGATCGAAGCGCTGTATGCCGATCTCACCGTCTCCAAGAACGAGGACGGCGCGGACGAGCTGTGTTTCCGCACGCGGAAGCAAGCGGTCCGCTTCGCCGAAACCGCCCTGGCCTGCGCGCGGGTCTACGTCTCCGACGAGGATCGCTGCGCGATGCAGACCCTCTGTGAGCTGCTCCGGGACGCGATAGAGGCGGGTATTCTCTCCCCGGCGGACCTCGACGGGACCGAGCCGCCGTTGATCGAAACGATCGCGGCCTCTCCCCTGTCCGAACGCTGGTCCGCCTTCTGCGCGATGGCCCACACGGCCCGCGCCCCGGCGTCCAGCGCACCGCCGGACGGACGCCCGTGGCGGATCATTCCGGCCAAGAAGCGGCGCATTGACCCGCTGGTGGCCGGGATGGGCCGCGTCAGCAGTCTCGACGCGGCGTTTGCCGCATCGCTTGCGGCCTTTCTGAACGAGCCGCAGACGGAATGGGTGCTGGGCTGGTAAGCACGCCTGATTTTAAAGATCGGAGACCTTCCATGAAAACTCTGCTACACATCTGCTGCGCGCCGTGCGCGAATATGTGCATCGATACGCTGCGTCAGGAGGGGCAGGACGTGACCGGGTTCTGGTATAACCCGAACATCCACCCCTTCACCGAATACCGGTCCCGCCGGAACTGTCTGCGGGATTACGCGGCCTCCATCGCCCTGCCGCTCGTGGAGCGCAACGACTACGGTCTTCGCCCCTTCGTGCGGGCAGTGGCGGATGACATCGCCAACCGCTGCGTAAAATGCTACGAAATGCGGCTGATGACGGCAGCCGAATACGCCGCCGCCAACGGTTACGACGCCTTTACCTCCAGCCTGTTCATCTCGCCCTATCAAAAGCACGAGCTGATGAAGGAGGTCGCTGAGCGTGCCGCCGACACCTACCGCGTGCGCTTCCTCTACCGCGATTTCCGGCCCTATTTCAAGCAGGGGCAGGAGCGGGCGCGGGAGCTGGGCTTCTACATGCAAAAATACTGCGGCTGCGTCTTCTCCGAGGAGGAGCGCTATCTGAAGGCCAGCAAGATCATTCCGTAGGGAGGCGGTTTCATGCCCTTCCATATTGAGCGAAACGACCTCACCCGGATGCGGGTGGACGCCATCGTGAACGCGGCGAACCCGAGCCTTCTGGGCGGCGGTGGCGTGGACGGGGCCATCCACCGCGCCGCCGGACCGAGGCTCCTGCGGGCATGCAGGAAGCTGGGTGGCTGCGAGACCGGCCAGGCCAAGCTGACCAAGGGCTACGACCTGCCCGCAAAGTACGTGATCCACACCGTTGGCCCGGTCTGGTGCGGCGGCGAACGGAATGAGGAGGCCCTGCTTGCCGCCTGCTACCGGAACAGTCTGGCGCTGGCGCTGGAACACGGCTGCAACAGCGTCGCCTTTCCGCTGATCTCCGCCGGAGCCTACGGGGTTCCAAAGGATCTGGCGCTCGCCGTCGCCGTGCGGGAGATCGGACGCTTCCTGCTCGAGCACGAGCTGGACGTGACCCTGGTGGTCTTTGACGCGGACAGCTATCGGCTCTCCAGCGTCCTCTTTTCCGCGGTCCAAGCCTACGTGGACGAACGCTTTGTGGAAGCCGCGCCGCAGAGAAACGAGGCTTCCCTGCTGCATCAAAAGCAGATGGCAATGGACGCGATGGTCGGCGCTGCGCTTCCAACGCCTCCGCAGAAGCCGCGCCGTGCAAGAGAGAAGACCTTCTGCGCCGCAGCGGAGGAATGCGCGGCCCCGTCGCTGCTGCCCGATTCTGCGCAGAGTCTGGACGACCGGCTGCGGAGTCTGGACGAGAGCTTTTCCCAGATGCTTCTGCGGAAGATCGACGAAAAGGGCATGACGGACGCCGCCTGTTACAAAAAGGCCAACGTGGACCGCAAGCTCTTTTCCAAGATCCGCTCCGATCCGCACTACCGCCCCTCCAAGCAGACCGCAATCGCCTTTGCGATCGCCCTGGAGCTGCCGCTGGACGAGGCAAGGGATCTTCTGATGAAGGCGGGCTTCGCCCTGTCCCGCTCGAACCGCTTTGACGTGATCATCGAATACTTCATCTCCAGCGGAAACTACAATATCTTTGAGATCAACGAGACCCTGTTCGCCTTCGACCAGAGTCTGCTGGGAGCATAGCATGACGAAATACTTCAATTTGAACGCCGCCGGCAGCAGCATCAAGTGCAAGCTCTGCGCGAACGATCCGCGTGCGGTTCGGAATCTCGTGGTATACGGCCACGGCTTCGGCGGGCACAAGGACAACCACGCCGCCGAACGCTTTGCCGAGACCCTGCTCTCCAAACGCAAGGACGCCGCCCTTCTGACCTTCGATCTGCCCGCCCATGGCGACGATGTGAAAAAGCGGCTGACTTTGGGCGACTGCGACGCCTATCTGCGCGAGGTCCTGGCCTATGCGCAGGCGGAGCTGCATCCGGCTGCCGTCTTCGGCTACGGGACCAGCTTCGGCGGCTTCCTGTTCCTCAAATATCTGGCCGAGCACGGGAACCCCTTCCGCAGGCTGGCCCTGCGCTGCCCCGCCGTGGACATCTACGAATCCCTGACCACGAAGATCCTGACGCCCAAGGACGCGGAGGCTCTGCGCAAGGGCCGCGACGCGGAGCTGGGCTTTGACCGGAAGGTGCGGGTGAATCAGGCCTTCTTTGACGAGCTCCGGATCGTCGATCTGTTTGCCCACGACTATCTGGACTACGCCGACGACCTGCTGATCCTGCAGGGCACGGCGGATGAGATCGTAAGCTATGACGCGGTCAGCCGGTTTGCGGATCAGAACTGTATTGAGCTGATCCCCTTCGACCGGGCCGACCACCGCTTTCACGACCCGGCAAAAATGGGCGCGGCGATCGCGGAGATCATGAAGTTCTTTGCCCCTGCGTTCCAATAAAAAATGTCGCCCGGCAGGCGACCAAAGACGGCCCTCCGTGTGATAGATTGTCAGCGTAAGGAACAAACGCCGACAACAACATCACATGGAGGGCTTTCTGATGAAAAACAAAGTTGAAAACAACGTCACCGAGCTGGTATTCATCCTGGACCGCAGCGGGTCGATGAGCGGACTGGAGCGCGACACGATCGGCGGCTTCAACGCAATGATCGAGAAGCAGAAGAAGCAGGACGGGCTCTGCCTAGTTTCCACGGTCCTGTTTGCCAACGACTCATCGGTCATCCACGACCGCGTGCGCCTCGATCAGATCGAGCCGATGACGGACCGCGACTACACGGTGGGCGGCTGCACGGCGCTTCTGGACGCGATCGGAGACGCGATCCGCCACATCGGGAACGTGCATAAGTACGCCAGAGCCGAGGACGTTCCCGCGCATACGATGTTCGTGATCACAACGGACGGAATGGAAAACGCCAGCCGCCGGTATGAGGCCGAGGAGGTGCGGCGGATGATCCGCCGGAAGGAGGAGGAATCCGGTTGGGAATTCCTCTTCGTCGGGGCCAATATCGACGCCGTACAGACCGCCAAGCGGTTCGGTATCCGCGCCGAACGGGCCGTCAACTACAACGCGGACGCCGAGGGCACGCGGGTGGTCTACGAGACCCTGAGCAATGCGGTATGCGGCTTCCGCGCGAACGCCGCCATGCCCGAGGACTGGTCCGCCCGGATCGACGCCGACTATCGGAAGCGCGGGAAGAACAAGCGGTAAGCCTGTCGGCTCTTTCCCGCTATTCCTCGTTCAGCAGGGTTTTGACCAGACGCTCGGTCTCCCCGGTCACGCCGTCGAAGTCCACGAGCGGGCGGCAGAGAGATTCCAGCGCGTCGTGGTGGAGCTTGGCGCGGCTGAGCCAGCGGACGGCCTCGGAGACCAGCTCCGCGCGGATCGCGTTCAGGGCTTGAAGCCGCTCCAGATCGGCGCTGGGCAGCACGGACTCCGCCGCAGCGTCCAAACGGAGCTGGAGCAGGGCCGACTGTCCGATGGTAAACAGCGGATCGGTCCTTAGGAAGGCCGTCCCAAGCTCGGGAACGAGCAGACCCGCAGGGCTGTCCGGGTCCATCGGGTCCATTGCAAGAATCAGATCGTGCCCGGCGGACCGGTATCGTTCGGCCAGGCGGCGCAGAAGGCCGGCGCCGACGCGGAAGCTGTCACGCAGGGCCCAGACCGACGCCGCATTCGGCTCGAAGCTGACCGGTCCCTTGGGCGTCAGGCCGGTGAGATAGCAGCGCAGGACCCTTCCCGTTCCCGTGCCGCGCGGCAGCGGCTCGCGCCGCAGCCGCTCCATCGCCTCCCGCTCCGCCGCCTCCGCCGCAGGCGCTGCGATCAGGCGCATGGCCCGCTCGGCTCCCGCCGCTCCAGAAAGGCAGGCGTAGGCCGGGCCGTAGCAGGCCTTGTAGGCCGCCTGCTCCGCGCGAAGGGTCCGGGCCATGCCCAGGGCAGCGCCGTCGTGGTAATAGGCGCCCAGATTCAGATAATTCGCCCCGCAGGCGCAGAGCTCCGGCTCGAGCACGTGCGGGGCCGTTCCATCTGCGACGGCAAGTCCGGTCTCCGGCACGACCACGCCGTCCAGAGAATCGGGGTCCGACGAGCAGAAAATGCGCCGGACGCGCAGGCCCAGACGCTCGGCCTCCCGGGCGAGCGTCTTCATCAGGGTGGATTTCCCGCAGCCGGGGCCGCCCTTGAGGATGACGAGGCGGCGGATCGACGGGTCGGATTGCAGGGCGTCTGCCTCGGAGCGGAAGCCCTGCGGGGTATTTGCCCCGAAAAAGCAGGAATCAAGCAAGCGAAAGCCTCCCTTTCACAGCGATTTTGTGTTCCCTACCAGTTTATGCGAGCTTTCCGGCTGCGTTCCGCAGAATCCGTTGGATTTGGGGATTGCCATTTTCGGGGCAATATGCTATAATAGCAAAATCAAGATCTACCCCCTTCGAGGTGAATGATATGGAAGAAAAAAAGGTCATGCTCTCCGGCATCAAGCCCAGCGGCGATCTGACGCTCGGCAGCTATCTCGGCGCGATCCGTCATTGGAGCGCACGCGCAGAGGAATTTGACTGCTACTACTTCATGGCGGACCTGCACGCGATCACCGTGCGTCAAAAGCCCGCAGATCTGCGCCGCCGCACGATGGAGCAGCTGGCGCAGTATATCGCCTGCGGCCTGGACCCGGAGAAAAACACCCTCTTCATTCAGAGCCACGTCCACCAGCACGCGGAGCTGGGCTGGGTGCTCAACTGCTACGCCATGTTCGGGGAGCTCTCCCGCATGACGCAGTTCAAGGACAAGAGCGCCAAGAACGCCGACAACATCAACGGCGGCCTGTTTACCTACCCCGCTCTGATGGCGGCGGACATCCTGCTCTATCAGCCCGACTACGTTCCCGTCGGCGAGGATCAGAAGCAGCACGTGGAGCTGACCCGCGACATCGCCAACCGCTTCAACCACATCTACGGCGATACCTTCAAGATCCCCGAGCCTTACATCGCCAAGGTCGGCGCGCGCATCATGAGCCTTGCAAATCCCGAGGCCAAGATGTCCAAGTCCGAGGATGACGATCCCGGCCGCGTGACCCTGATGGACAGCCCGGATACGATCATGCGCCTGTTCAAGCGGGCCGTGACCGACTGCGACGCCTGCGTCCGCTACGACACGGAGCACAAGAAGGGCGTTTCAAACCTGATGACCATCTACTCCGCCGCCACCGGAAAGACCTTCCCGGAGATCGAGCGGGAGTTTGACGGCAAGGGCTACGGCGACTTCAAGGCCGCCGTGGGCGAGACCGTGGTCGATCTCCTGCGTCCCATCCGCGAAGAAGCGACCCGTCTGCTGGCGGACAAGGCCTATCTGGAGACCATCTGCAAAAACGGTGCGGAAAAGGCGAGCTATATTGCCAACAAGACCCTGCGCAAGGTCTACAAAAAGGTGGGCTTTGTCGCCAAATAAGAGGCTGCTATGAATCTGGATCTTAATTTTTTGCTTCGCGTGGGCCTGACCCTGCTCAGCGCGGGCATAATCTCCTTTGCGGCAACGCCGCTGGTCAAGCTGCTGGCCCAGCGGATGGGCGTTATGGACGTTCCGAAGGACAACCGGCGCATGCATACCGTCCCCATCCCGCGGATGGGCGGTCTGGCGATCTTCCTTGCCTTCTTCCTGGCTGTTCTGGCCTTCTCCAAGGGGATCGACCGCTTGCTCTCCGCGATCCTCCTCGGCGCTGTGGTCATCGTAATCCTGGGCGTGTTTGACGACAAATTCGCCCTTCAGGCCAATTTCAAGCTCGTGGTGCAGATCGCTGCGGCCTGTATCGTGGTCTTCTACGGCAACTGCCGGATCGCGCGGCTCACGAATCCCTTTGGCAGCAGCCTCTACTCCTACTGGGATCTGGGCTGGCTGTCCTACCCGATCACGATCATCTGGATCGTCGCCCTGACGAACGCCGTCAACTTCATCGACGGTCTGGACGGGCTGGCCTGCGGCGTTTCCTGTATCTCCGCAGTGAGTATGCTGGTGATCGCCCTGGTCGTGAGCGACACCCGCGTCGCCATCGTGATGGCGGCGCTGGCCGGCGCCTGCCTTGGCTTCGTGCCCTACAACTTCAACCCCGCCAAGATTTTCATGGGTGATACCGGCTCGACGTTTTTGGGCTTTATTCTGGCAACGACGTCGATCCAGGGCCTGTTCAAGGCCTACGCGGCGATCTCCTTCGCCGTTCCCTTCCTGATCCTGGGACTGCCGATCTTTGATATCTGCTTTGCCGTGATCCGCCGCGTCGCCCACCACAAGAGCCCGATGGAAGCAGACCGGGGCCACATCCACCACCGCTTGATCGACATGGGCTTCAGCCAGAAGCAGACCGTTGCCATCGCCTACGTCCTGTCCGGCATTTTGGGGCTTGCCGCGGTTCTGCTGACGGTCTCCGGCGCGATGCGCGCGCTTCTGATGCTCGGCGCCGTCCTGGTGGTCGGCGCGATCGGCCTGGAGCTGATCATGACGGCCAAGCCCCCGCACCGGAAGCACACGGAAGAAGCCGCGCCGTCTGACGAGGGCGGCACAGAGGAGAAACAGGATGAAACCGATTAAAGTCATGTCCGTCTTCGGGACCCGGCCCGAGGCCATCAAGATGGCCCCGCTGGTCATGCACCTGCAAAGCCGCCCGGAGTTTCAGTCCATCTGCTGTCTGACCGGCCAGCACCGCGAGATGCTGGATTCCGTGATGCAGATCTTCCGCCTGAAAGCGGATTACGACCTGCAGATCATGCAGACGCGCCAGACGCTCTCCTCGATCACCTCCCGCACCCTGCTGGGCATGGAGTCCGTGCTGGAGGAGGCGAAGCCCGATCTGATCCTGGTCCACGGCGACACCTCCACGACCTTCGCCGGCGCCCTTGCCGCCTTTTACCACAAGATCCCGGTGGGTCACGTGGAGGCCGGTCTGCGCACCTGGGACAAGTACTCCCCCTATCCCGAGGAGATGAACCGGACCCTCGTGGGCGATATTGCGGAGCTGCACTTCTGCCCGACGCAAAACAACCGCGACAACCTGCTGCGCGAGGGTCTGCGCGGCGAGATGTTCCTGACCGGCAACACGGTCATTGACGCGATGCAGACCACGGTCCGCCCGGACTACGTCTTTCAGACCAAGGCGCTGAATGATTTGGATTTCACGGGCCGCCGCGTGATCACCCTGACCTGCCACCGCCGCGAGAATTACGGCAAGCCGATGGAGAACGTCATGCAGGCCGTCAAGACTCTGGTCGAGCGGCACGAGGACGTGGAGGTCGTCTACCCCGTCCATCTGAGTCCGGTGGTGCGCGAGTGCGCCTTCGGCATCCTCGGCGGGCTTCCGCGCGTCCACCTGATCGACCCGATCGATGTGGAGGAGATGCACAATCTGATGGCCCGCAGCTATCTGGTGATGACCGATTCCGGCGGTCTGCAGGAGGAGGCTCCTGCGCTGGGCAAGCCGGTTTTGGTCCTCCGCCGCGAGACGGAACGGCCCGAGGCCGTCCGCGCCGGGACCGTCCGGCTCGCCGGGGTCGAGCAGGAAGCGATCCTTCGCCATGCGGAGGAGCTTCTGACGGACCGCGAGGCCTATCAGCAGATGGCCCGCGCCGTGAATCCCTACGGCGACGGCCACGCCAGCGAGCGGATCGCGGACGCGATCGCCTGGCATTTCGGCCTGCGCCCGGAGCGCCCCGCAGACTTCACGGCGAGCGAATAAACAGCATATTTCCAGCCGGTATTCCGGCACGGGGGACGATCCGCGCGAAAAGGATTGTCCCCCCTTTTTTCTTCTGCCCTCGAGCGCAGCGATTGGCCGCGCCCGTCAAACAAAGACGCCAGCTTCCCCCGAACGAAGGGGGCGGCCGGCGTCTTTGCTTGTAAGCAGAATCATTGTGTATATTTTGTGAATTTGGATTTCTTTGTCGCTTTTTTGTAGATTGATTACTTTTATATAGTAGAAGGGCAAAACGGGCAGGATGCAGCGTCCTGCCTGCGAAAAGCCCAAAACCACGTTTCAGAAAAGAGGCATTTCCAGATGAAGCGAAGACTTCTCGCACGATTGCTGGTTCTTTCGCTGGTTTTCTTCTGTCTTCCCGCAGCGGCGGCGACGGAAACCATGCCCTGCCTGACCTTGGACGAAACCACGGTCTTCATCGGAGACTCCAACACCGTCTTTCTCCGCTATCACAACCCGGAGATTCAGAAGGCCCGCGTCTTTGCCCGCGTGGGCGGGCGGATCGATGAATGCGTGAAGAATTATTCCCGCTACCACGCCGACCGGTACAACAGCAGTCTCTACGAACTGATCCATGCGCTGGATGGTTCGAGCTATTCCACCGTCTGCATCAACATGGGCACGAACAGCGTGGGCTTCAACCTGAATACCTTCCGCAGCAACTATCAAGCCCTGCTTGATCTGCTCTATGCCAAGAACCCCGACGCGGTCTACTTTGTCTGCAAGATTCTCCCGGTCAACCACGCCAAGGTTACGGGACCCTACCGCGACTATTTTACCAACGCCAACATCAACGCCATCAACGACGTAATCACGGAGCTCCAGGCGGAGAATGCTGCGGCGGGCCGGAACGTGAAGCTGATGGACCTGAACACGCCCTTCCGGGACGCCTACGGGAATCTGAGCTCCGCCTGGAGCGACGGCGGCGGCATCCATCTGAGTCCGAAGGGGTACCGTCACCTCAGTGAGGTGGTTCAGCGTCTGATGGCGCAGGGAAGCCCATTCGCCAACCACACCTGGGGCGATATCTCCGTCACAGAGGCGCCGGGCTGCGCCACCGAGGGCAAGGGCCTTCGGTGCTGTCAGTACTGCGGGGCAGAACAGGAGACTGCCGTTCCCGCGACGGGCAATCATAGCTGGAACGCGGGCAAGGTCACCACGAAGCCCACCTGCACCGAGCCGGGCGTCAAGACCTTCACCTGTACCGTCTGCA
>OMZQ01000001.1 GCA_900315595.1 uncultured Eubacteriales bacterium
CAACTCGCTCTCGTCGCAGCCCAGACGGTCCGAGGCTGCGCGGCGGGCCTTGCACTCAAAAACCGCCCGCTCCGTCACTGTGTTCCCGCCCGGGCCGGTAAACGTGAACCACTTCTGACCGTTGTAATGTTCCATGTATGACGCGTATGCCACCTGCGCCACCTCCTCTCGTTGAGCTTGCTGGCGCGTGCCGGACTCGAACCGGCGTTCGCATACTCGCTATGCGTCCTATCCCGTTGGATGATCGCGCCATGTAACCGGGGCGGTACCGCGCCCCGGCCCCGTCTTTCCGGGGTGTCACAAAGGAGAAATGAAAGGATAAACCGAAGGCGGCCGGAATCGAACCGGCGAGCCGGGGCCGTTACCATCCCCGGCGGGCGACCACGCCCAGCGCCTCCATGTCATCCGGGCGGCGAACCGCCCGGGCCTTTTTTCGGAGCTTGTCCCCTCCGCCTTGGACGCGGACGATTTCCCCGCGCAGACTTGTTGACCGGCTGATCTCGCCGGACGGGCTCTGCCCCCGCGCCGCGATTGGCGGACGCACGTCGGATCGCCGTAATGCCACCGGCGCCGACGCTCGCGGCCTGTTGCCCCGCTGAAAGGGAGGTCACTATGGACCGGCCGGGCAAACTCTCAGCCCGGCGTGGTGGATCGCCCGGGACTCGAACCCGGTGGAGGCTTCGCGCCGCCTCCGTTCACCGCCGCGATCCGTAATCCGGGGCGGATCAGCGCCCCGCGTCCAAACCTCCCCTGCTAAGGGGAGGTGCCCCGGTGCGCACACCGGGGCGGAGGGGTAGCCTTCTGTCTTGCGCTTCTCCCCCGTCTCTCCCTCCCCTGCCCGGCGTGCCGCCAGAGATACACCGCCAGCGGCAGGCTCATCACAGCGACAAGCAGCGCCATCCAACCGATCCAGGATAAGATCTCCTTTAAGATTTCCCCTGCCACGACTTCTCCTCCTCTTTATCTCCGGCCTTCGGAAACAGCCTCTTTGCGTCCTCATGCCGCAGCCCGAATTTTGCATTCCGTTCCATCTCCGTGAACGGGATCCCGAGCAAGACGCCCGCCTTCAAGGCCGCGATCGGCCTCCAGCAGTGCTTCGCGAAGCACTCCTCTGGCACGTTGACAAATGTCTCGTGCGTCTGCCCCAGATAGAACACCACCACACGCATTTGAACTTCCGATTCTTCTTTCTCTTCCATATCTTCCTCCCGATCATTCACATACATTCCCGTTTCCGTAGGGCGGCCTGACCTCAGGCCGCCGCCGTTTCCGTAGGGGCGGTCACCGACCGCCCGCCGTCCGAACCGTCCCCCGTCCAAATCCTTCCCCCTGGGGGGGAAGGTGGCCCAGCATGGGCCGGATGAGGGGTCTCCCGCACCCGTAGGGGCCGGCTCTTCCGTCCAGCCGTTCGTAGGGGCGGTCACCGTCCACCCGCCGTCTCCAGTCCAAATCCTTCCCCCTGGGGGGAAGGTGGCCCAGCATGGGCCGGATGAGGGGTCCCCCGTCCCGCCGTTCGTAGGGGCGGTCACCGACCGCCCGCCATCTCCGGATAATAGAACTCCGCCTTCCCCCGGAACAGCTCGTTCAGATAGGTGCATCCGAGCCATCGGCGGAAGGTCTCATACTGCCCGGGATCCAGTTGGTCCACCCGAGCCAGCCCCCCGTCCGCGGTGTGTACGTATTCAATTACCTTGATCTGTTGGTTCTTCTTCATATACATCACCGCTCTATTCTATGCTTCCGAAGGGTGGCCTCGTGTGCCCGTATGGGCGGTCACTGGCCACTTTGCTTGTCAACCATTTGGTGACCAATACCGTAAAAAAATATCAGCGGTCTCAGTCTGGGGCTTCCCAATGGCCCGGCTGATTGCCGCGACCTCTGATACAGACGGCTCCTTTGCACCGTTTACAATCCGGTTCAAACGCTGCCGTTCCCATCCGATGGCCTTGGCGCAAGCCGCCTCAGAACTGAAAACGCTGTGGATAATGCTGCTGATCGTGCGCTTCATGCTTTCGCGCTGATTTCCCTGGGGTTGATACATTCTGTTCACCTCCTTTATCGTCACCATTTGGTGACAATGACATAATAGCACATACATCGTCGCTTGTCAATATTTGGTGACAAAATTTTATTTGACTTTTGTATTGATTTTGGAGACAGCGTATGCTATATTGATACAAACGACCTGAAAAGAAGGTGGGACAATGTACGAAGATTATTTTGCCAAACAGTTAAAGGCCTATCGGGAAGCCCGCGGTTTAACCCTCCAGGAGCTTGCCGATATCCTGCACACCTCGAAGCAAGTGCTCAGCCGCTACGAAACAGGACAGCGCGTCCCGAAGATCAGCGTTGCGAATGAGTTTGCTTCCATCCTCGGCCTGCCGCTCAGTTACTTCATGCCGGATGCTCCTTGCTGGGAGGATGATGTGTGGGAAGACTGGCGCCGTGCCCGCTCTGACGCAGAGCGGACTGCAATCATTCAGCAATATGGACTGGATCCCAGAGCCTATCCAGACTTTCTCGCCATGAAAGCGGAGACAGCATCTCCCCTTCCCCCGTTCCGCGTAACCGATCATGAGCGCGACCTGGTTATTGCCTACCGCAAGCTGCCCTCTGAAGTGAAGAAGCATGTGGACATGATGTTGGGAATCGCCTCCGATCCTGAGTCCGTTCCCCAGCCCAAGCAAGCCTAACGACCAAACTACATTCAGATTGTGAGGTGCTCGCATGAACGCTGAGTATGAGGAGCTGCGGCAGGATTATGCAAGCCTCCTTGCGCGTCACCACGACACAAAGCTCGCTCTGGAGGCTCAAATCGATGCCCTGAAGGCAGAGAACCGCAAGCTGAGTGACGAATGCAAAGGCCGGGGCTATTGGCTGATTGCCCTGTGTATTCTTCTTGTTTTCTCCGTCCTCCTTGGTTTCTTTGTCCATTAGCCTGCATTTTGCCCCCAGCCCAACAAGCCTGATTCCCTGATTATCTGCAGATCGTGAAATGAGGTGAGGCGGTGAAAATCAACAAAAACAACTTCAACGAGCGCGGCGAGATGCTTTCCTACGAACTCAACGACGTTTTCGTTCTCGAAGGGCCGTTACCTGTTCTGCAGCATGAACCTTCTTCTTTTCCCCATGAGAAATCAAATATTGCCCCGGAACTGTTCGATTCCGCATACAAAAGCTTCGTAGGGAAATACCCCTTCAAAGATCGATATGTCAATGCTGTCAATCCATACACGAAGAAAAGAATAGAATCCAAAGCGGATTATTACCTTTATCTGAGAGAACACTGCTATTATCACCTTTGCGACAGATACGTTGAAGATGAAAAGAAAAAAGTTGACTTCTACGTCCGGGAAGCAGACACGAAGATCGCCCACCTTCAGAGCAAAACTGAAAGCTTGGAAAAGGAGTTGACTGTTGCAGATCACGATCTTTCTGCTCTGTCAAATCAGAACGAGGTCTTGGGCACAAAACTGAATGATACTGCAAGAAAACTCTCCCGCACCCGTCGCATTACCGGACTGATCGTAGTTGCTCTTCTTGTCTTCGTTCTTTTGAGCGTAAACAACGTCATTTCTTTTGAACCGCAATCCCAGACCCGAAACTATGCCGACGGCTACGCCACCGGCCTCGCAGATCAGAGGGCAGCCGACGAAAAAGAAAGCAATCAATCATACGCCAGCGGACAAACGGACGGCTATAAATCAGGCTATTCTGACGGTAAAGCCGCGGGTTACTCAGACGGTTACAGCGACGGAGAAGATAGCGGGTATCGCTCCGGGTATTCCTCCGGAAAGCTTGACGGTTACTCCTCCGGCTATTCCGTTGGCTATGAAGAAGGAAAGGAAGACGGCTACAGTACAGGCTATGATAGAGGCTCTGCCGAAGCTGGTAAGCGCTCCTCCGGGTCCGGCAGCTCCGGTTCCGGCTCAAGCGGCCATTCCGGCACGGGTTCCTCCCGTGATACCCCGATTGCCAATACCTACATTGGGAATAAAAACAGTAAGAAATTTCACAAGCCCACCTGCTCCTATCTCCCCGATCAGAACAACCAGGTCACCTTCTCCTCCCGCGACGCAGCCATCTCCGCCGGATACACCCCTTGCGGCCATTGCAACCCCTGATCCCTAATCCATAGTCCCTGAAAAGGAGGTTCCGCCCATGGAAATCAAAACCGCCGCTGCCTATATCCGGGTATCGACGGAGGATCAAACCGAATACAGCCCGGACGCCCAGCTCCGGGAGCTGCGGGAATATGCGTCGTCCCATAGCATGATCCTGGACGACCGCTTCGTCTACGCCGACGAAGGCATCAGCGGACGCAAGGCGGACAAGCGACCGGCCTTTCAGGAGATGATCCGCACGGCCAAGCTGAAGGATCATCCCTTCGACGTGATCCTGGTTCACAAGTTCGACCGCTTCGCCCGCTCCCGGGAGGACAGCGTGGTCTATAAATCCATGCTCAAGCGCTGCGGCGTTGACGTGATCTCCATCAAAGAGCCGCTGGCCGAAGGCAGCTACTCGGGCGTCATGGAGGCCATTTACGAGAGCTTCGCCGAGGCCTACAGCATCAACCTCGGCACCGAGGTTAAAAAGGGAATGACGGAAAAGGCTCGCCGCGGCGAGATCCAGACCGCCCCGCCCTACGGCTATATGCTTGCCTCTGTAGGGGCGGTCACCGACCGCCCGCCGTCTCCCGTCCCGACTCCCTCGTCTCCCGTCCAAATCCTTCCCCCTGGGGGGAAGGTGGCCCAGCATGGGCCGGATGAGGGGTCCCCCGTCCCCGTAGGGCGGCCAGACCCCTGGCCGCCGTCCTCCGCTTCCCGCACCTTCGTCCCCCACCCCATCGAGGCCGAATACGTCCGGGAGATCTTCCGGCGCTTCGCTGCCGGCGAAGGACTGTTCCCGATCGCCAAATGGCTCACCGCCTCCGGCCAGCGCACGCACCGGGGCAACGCCTTTGAAAATCGCACGGTGGAATACATCCTCCGCAATCCGGTCTACATCGGCAAGCTCCGCTGGAACCCGGCCCGCCGTTCCCGCCGGGACTACGACGATCCGGATATCATCGTAGCCGACGGCCACCATGAACCCCTGATCTCCATGGAGCTTTGGGAAGCCTGCCAGAAGCGCATGGCCGAGGTCAAGGCCCTGCACCCGTATCACGGCCGCCCTGCCGGGGATCGGCACCATTGGCTCTGCGGGATCGTCCGCTGCGCCGCCTGCGATTCTACGCTGATCTGGTCCAAGCCGTATTATCTGAAGTGTAACAACTACGTCCGCGGCCGCTGCTCCCATACCCAGCATATCAAGGCCGAGCTGCTGGAGCAGGCAGTGATAGCACAACTTAAGGCCCACGTCCTGGAAGGTCCTCCGCCTGCGGCTCGTCTGATCCGTCTCACGGGCGAGATCGACAGCAGGCTGCAGCTTCTCCGCCATCAGCTCGCTGCCGTGGAGAAAAAACAAGAACGCCTCCTGGAAGCCTACCTGAACGGCGCAGATATCCCGATCCCGCGGTATAATGAAATGACCGCCGCCATGAACGAGGAAGCCGCCGCCCTTCGCGCCGAAGTCAAAGCCCTGGAGGCCAGCGGAGCACCATCCGCTGCCGAGCAGTCCGCTTCGCTTCGCTCCCAGATCTCTGCTACCTTGGCCACCCTGGAAAGCGAAACCGCCACGACGGCCCAAAAGCACGAAGCCGCCGCCGCTCTGATCGAGCATTGCACCTTCGATAAATCCACCATGCTCCTCTCCATCACCTACCGCCTCACCGTCTAAACCCGGAGCATAAAAAATAGCCTACTATTTTTCTTCACGGAAAAATAGTAGGCTATTGGTATACGGTGGCCCGGACGGGGAGCTTGGTGCTTCCCTGCGATATTTGAGCCAGCGCTATTCGATGCCCTTCCCGGAGCTGAAGGGCCTTCTGACGGACATCGGCACCGAAGAGCTGGGACATCTGGAGATGGTCGGCGCAATCGTTCATCAGTTGACGCGGAAGCTCTCCGACGAGCAGATCAAGCAGGACGGCTTCGCACCGTACTTCGTGGATCACACCGCCGGGGTCTACCCGACGGCTGCCTCCGGCTTTCCCTGGAGCGCGGCTTCGATGGCAGTCAAGGGTGATCCTCTGGCGGATCTGACCGAGGATCTGGCAGCAGAGCAGAAGGCTCGCGTCACCTACGACAACATCCTGCGCCTCTCTGACGACCCGGACGTCAACGACGTCATCAAGTTCCTGCGCGAGCGGGAGATCGTCCACTTCCAGCGCTTCGGCGAAGCGATCCAGAACCTGCGCGAGCGGCTGAATCGAAATAACATCTACTGCAACAATCCGGCCTTTGACTGATTCCGGGCAGGATCATAGCAAAACGGCGCAGCGTAGGCTGCGCCGTTGGTGCGTATTGGGTGGAATCAGGCCTCTTCCTTGACGACGGCGGCCTCGGGAGCGTTGCGGCGGATGCTGTCGATGCCGTTCATGCAGCTTGCCTTGGCCTTGTAGCCTTCACCGACGGCAATGATCTCGCCGTTTCTGGCCTTCAGGCGGAAGCGATACTCGCCCGCCTTGTCCAGATAGACCTCGTACTTGGGATGCTTGAGAGGTTCATAGCCCTCAACGGTCTGGTCTTCGATATTGGCGGTGCAGTTCTTGCGAACGCTCTCAATGCCGTTGCGGCAGGCGTCCTCACCGGCATAGATCTCGCTGACCGCGATGATTTCACCGTTGTTTGCCTTCAGGTTGAACTTGAATCCGGTTTTGACTTCTCTGATGACGAATTTTCCCATGGTTGGTTCCTCCTGTAGAATTATATCGTACGGTTCCGTTTTTTCGTTAAGACTTGCCGCATATATTATAGCATGACGTTTTGCTTTTTTCAATCTTTTCTTACAATTCCCCATAAAAATCTTTGGCGTTTTCGTTGAAATTGCCCAGTGCAGGACGAAAAGGATTGACTTTTGACGCCATATCAGATAAAATACAGGATGAACACCGTTGTGTTCCGGTCATAAAAATATCAATGGAATGAGGTATCTAACATGGAAAACAGAGTCGCTGTTTTGAGCCTGATCGTTGAAAATCCCGATACTGTCGAGGCGCTCAACCGTCTTCTGCATACCTATGGTGATTATATCATCGGAAGAATGGGGATTCCCTACCGCAAGAAGAACATCAACGTCATCTCCATCGCCCTGGACGCTCCGGAGGACGTGATCTCCGCCCTGGCCGGCCAGATCGGAAATCTGGACGGCGTCAGCGTCAAAACCGCCTGCTCCGGCGTGATCTGATCCTATGATTGAAGCGGTCAAAAGACTGAAGATCCCACGAATCGACTGGCGTCGAAAAGACCTGTATAATTTCGGCTACTGGTTCGTCTCCTTTTTGATCTGGGAATTCGGCTGTCATTTCATTTGCTACAAGGGCTTCTCGGCAAGCTCTCTGTACATCATTCCCTTCTCCGCCCTCTGTGCGCTGATCTTTGCCTATCTGACCCGCCTGGGCAGCGAGCGCGTTAACCGCGGCCTGACTCTGGGGCTGACCATCCTTCTGATGGTGGTTTTCTCGGCGCAGATCGTCTATCATCGCGTGTTCGGCAGCTTCTTTTCCATCAAAATGATCAAGCTCGGCGGCACTGCCATGACCCGTTTCTGGAAGGAAACGGCCATTGCGATCCTGAGCTCCTGGTGGAAGGTTTTGATCTTCTCGATCCCCATTGTGCTCCACGTTCTGCGCGCAAAGCACATGCCGAAGACCTTCTGCAAACGCGTCCGCGATTTCAACCTGATTATCGTGGGGCTGATCGTACTATTCTGGGCGGGCTGCGTTTTCTCCCTGCGTCTGGGCGGCACGAAGCGGCACACGGCCTTCGGCGCCTATCACAGCAGCACCATCGTCACGAACGAAAGCGTCAACCGCCTTGGTATGATGACTACGATGCGGCTGGAGACCGGTCAGCTCCTCTTCCCGCCTGAGGACAACAACGAGGACTATCAGCTCGTCGTTACCCGTCTGCCGAAGGTGGAGAACGTGGAAAGCAGCCCCGTAGCATCGTCCTATGCAAAAAACGTCCTTTCCATCGACTTTGAAAATCTGGACACCTATTCCTATGACGAGCGCGTCCAGGCCCTGAACAAGTATTTCAGCTATGCGAAGGGAACCTCGAAGAACCGCTACACGGGCTATTTCAAGGGGTGCAATCTGATTGAGCTCTGCTGTGAGTCCTATTCCCCGATTTTCATTACAGAGGATCTGACGCCTGCCCTCTACCAGTTGACGCACCAGGGCTTCCTGTTCAACAATTACTACACGTCCTTTTCCAACACGACCACGAACTGCGAATATGCCTTCTGTATGGGCATGTTCCCGGATCTGACGAGGAACAAGTGGGACGGCAGCTTCGTCCAGTCCACGGAAAACTACCTCCCCTACTGCGTCGGCAATGCCTTCCGCAGTCTGGGCTATAGTACCTACTTCTTCCACAACAACGTCGGCGCCTTCTACCAGCGCAACAATTCCCATCCGAACATGGGCTTTGAGTGCTGGTTCCGAACCGAGGAGACGGAGACCGTTGAGGAGGAAACCGAGAATCCCGACATCCACGGGATGCCCTACTCCACCGAAGGCGACCCGACCTCCGATCTGGAGATGATCCAGAAGTCTCTGCCCATTATTCTGGAAAAGGGCGAGCCCTTCGTCGCATACTATATGACCTATTCCGGCCACTATCCCTATGATTTCACGATGAATCCGATGGCAGAAAAGAACCGGGAGACCGTGGAGGCCTATCTGGCTGAAAAGGGCATCGAGTACAGCGACATTGTCAAGGCCTATATCTCCTGCAATCTGGAGCTGGAATACGCCCTGGAATACTTGATGCAGGAGCTGGAAAAACAGGGCATTCTGGATGAAACCGTCATTGTCCTGACCGGCGACCACTACCCCTATGGCCTGGTGGACTACCAGTACGATGAGCTGGCCGGGAGGGAGCTGACAGAGCCCTTTGACCGCAAGAAAAACTCCTTTGTTTGTTGGGCGGGCTTTATGGCCGATCAGCCCCCGGTTTCCTGCAATACCTATTGCAGCAATATCGACATCCTGCCTACGATTCTGAACCTGTTCGGCATCAAGTACGATTCCCGCCTGCTTGCAGGCGTGGACGTCTTCTCTGACGGGCCGCATATGGCGATCCTGACCGACGAGAGCTTTATCACGGACGTCATGATGTATGACAGCACGAATAACGCAATCACATACTTCGTGGACGAGAACCTGGTACCGGACAACTACTTCGATTCCGCTGTCCAGTTGATTCAGAATAAGATGAATCAGTCGAATCTGATGCTCTACACGAACTACTTTGACTTGGTCTATCATCCCTCGTCCTATGATTCCGCGAACGGGAAGGCCGACACGAAGGTGCCGATCGGCTACATCGTCATCCTTGTCCTGGTGCTGCTGTTCGTCGTCCTGGAAACGATCAGATACATGAAGTACCGTCACAGGCGCGAACTGGAACGGATGAAACAACAGAACGAGACGGCGAAGGAATCGGACCAGGAAACGGTCAAGGACCCCGTACACTCCTGATCATCATCCAAAGACACAAAAAGCCCGCCGCGGCTGCGGCGGGCTTGTCGTTCGTCTTGAAAAATCAAAGAATGATCGGACCGATTACGCCGGATTGCTCCAGGTACAGGAGAATAAAGCCGATGATAGTCAATGCAACGCCGATGGCGACGAGGGTCTTATTCTTTTGAAAATTGCCCTTCATCCAGAAGACGAAGGCAGCAAAGGCAATCAGAATGGGAATCAGATGAATTGCAGTCAGGTTCATTGATTGGACTCCTTACGTCTTAAGCACGGGATAGAGATAGGAATAACAGGGACGAACGGTCACCCTCCAGTTCAAAGAAGGAGGTGACTGTCCGTACTACTGCCAGCAGCGAAAGAGCAGTATTTCTCCAATAGGTACGGCAAAAAGCACAAGGTAGAACAGCTCCTGCAAAAGCGCATGGAGGAAGGTCTCCGACAGGAACATGATAAACAGACCGGGAACAGCAAATAGCGCGGCCAATACAGCAGACAGAATCAGTATCGTCATCAGGATGCTTTTTCCTGCATCAACGTTCCGGTGCATCAGAAACCATCCGACCATCATGAAAACGGGGAGCAACAACAGCCCCACCTGGTAGGGGAGAAAAATAAGCATTGAAACCCAGGCAAGGAAGACGGATCCAATACTCAAGATCTCCGCAGCAGAAAAGAGGAGCCCGTGATCGCTGAGACTTGTCACGTCAAAGTATCCACTGGGTCCGTCAGAATACCAGAATACCTCTGACCCGGTAAAGCAGAGGACCACGCAGAGCAAAAGAGTGATCAAAAGCAGCGCAAACAGGACCCATTTGCAAATCGTTCCACGATCCAAAATCAATCTGCTCATCCTTCCAATCTCTCAAGCAACGGCTTGTAGGATACGGCTCCGTTACAGCTTTCATCAGCAAGTCTATTATAGACGCATTTTAGACATTTTTCAATGGAAAATCCAAAAACCGAACCACCAATTTCAGGACACCTTTTTGTATAATCTGACGAGGATGGATACGACCCGCGAGTGTATACCGGATCCCGTTCGGATAAGCGCCGGAAGAATTCTCTGAAATACCAAATAGTGTTTGCATTTTATCTGCGCCTATGTTAAAATAATGTAAAATCTTATGCGGAGCTTGCAATGATGGTATTTACTTCCGCCTCTCCTGCCGAAACCGAGGCGATCGGCGCCGCTCTGGCGTGCCGCCTGATGCCCGGAGACGTGATCGCCTACCGGGGCTCGCTGGGTGCTGGCAAAACGGCTTTTACACGCGGTCTGGCCCGCGGTCTCGGGATTTCAGAGCCTGTCACCTCCCCCACCTACACGATCGTCAACGAATACCTGGACGGAAGGCTTCCCCTTTTTCATTTTGATATGTACCGGCTCTCCGATTCGGACGAGCTGTTTGACCTCGGCTGGGAGGACTATCTGGCGCGGAACGGCGTTTGCGCCGTGGAGTGGAGCGAGAACGTTGCTGATGCGCTGGAGAACCCCATCACGGTCACAATTGAGCGCGACCCAAGCGACGACAACCGCCGTCGTATTACGATCACCGGAGGGAGATTCGATGAAGCTGCTGGCCTTTGAGACCTCGGCGAAGGCCGTTTCCGTTGCTCTGGCAGAGGATGGACGGCTCGTCGGCGAATACTATCAAAACAGCGGACAGACGCACAGCCGGACGCTGATGAAGCTGGCTGAGGACCTGCTTGATAACTGCGACTGTAAGGTTGAGGAGATCGACGCCGTCGCATACGCGAACGGCCCCGGCAGCTTTACCGGCGTCCGAATCGGTGTGGCCGCAGCCAAGGGCTTCTGCTGGGGGCTGGATATCCCCTGCCTGCCTGTTTCCACCTTGGAGGGTATGGCTTGGTCGCATCTTGACGCAAACGGGATCGTCTGCTGCTGCATGGACGCGCGGCGCGAGCAGGTCTACAACGCCCTGTTCCGTGTCTCGGGCGGCACGGTGACGCGTCTGCGCGAGGATCGCGCGATCTCGCTTTCTGAGCTGTCCGATGATCTGCAAGGTCTCGGTGAGACGATCCTTCTGGTCGGCGACGGAGCGCTTCTGACCTGGAACACCCTGCATGACCGTGCTCCTGGTCTGGTACTCAGCGCAGAAGCTCTGCGCCAGCAGCGGGCCTCCGGCGTGGCTCTGGCGGGCTTTTCGCTTGCGCAGACGGGCAAAGCAGTCTCCGCTGCGATTCCCGCCCCCAATTATTTACGACTGTCTCAGGCGGAACGTGAACGCCTGTCCAGAGAGATAACTGCAAAAGGAGAATGATTATGGGATCACTGAACGTATTGGATCACCCGCTGATTCAGCATAAGCTGTCTATTCTGCGCGACAAGCGAACCGGCGTCAAGGAATTCCGCGAGCTGGTGGGCGAGATTGCCGCCCTGATGTGCTATGAGGCCACGAGAAACCTCCCGACGGAGGAGATCGAGGTTGAGACCCCCGTCGCCACGGCCAAGTGCCGCGTCCTTTCGGGCAAGAAGCTGGCTATCGTGCCCATTCTGCGTGCCGGTCTGGGCATGGTGGACGCGATGATCGACATGATTCCCTCTGCGAAGGTCGGCCATATCGGCATGTACCGCGACCCGGAGACGCATCTGCCGGTGGAGTATTACTCCAAGATGCCCCCCGATATTGCTGAGCGCAGCGTCTTTGTGGTGGACCCGATGCTTGCCACGGGCGGCTCCGCCTGTGCTGCCATTGAGCTGCTGAAAAACAAGTACGGCTGCAAAAATATCACCCTGATGGACATTATCTCCTGCCCGGAAGGCATTGATGCCGTCAGAAAGGCACACCCCGACGTCGATATCTTCGTCGCCTCCGTGGACGAAAAGCTCAACGAACACGCCTATATTATTCCCGGCCTCGGCGACGCCGGAGACAGAATTTTTGGAACGAAGTGATTTAGAACTATGGAAACCCTGCTTTCAATTTCGGTAGCGATGTTCGCCGGACTGATGATGTCCCGCGTCGTCAAGCCGCTCAAGCTCCCCGCAGTCACCGGCTATCTGATCGCCGGTCTGCTGATCGGTCCCTTTGTCCTCGGTGCGCTCGGCATGGACGGCTTGGGCTTTACCTCCCTCAAAAAGGTGGAGGGCCTGAAAATCATTTCCGAGGTCGCGCTCGGTTTCATTGCCTTTGACATCGGCAATGAATTCCGCCTTTCCCAGCTCAAGGCGATCGGCAAAAAGGCAACCGTGATCGCCGTGATCCAGGCCCTGTCTGCAACCGTCCTGGTGGACTGCTCAATTCTGATCCTGCATTTGCTTATGCCGGATAAGATCACGGTCCCGGTGGCTCTGACCCTTGGTGCGGTCGCCACTGCTACGGCTCCGGCTGCGACTTTGATGGTCGTGAACCAGTATAAGGCGAAGGGCCCCCTGGTCGATATTCTCCTGCCGATTGTCGCCCTGGACGACGCAGTTGGTCTGATCGTCTTTGCGGTCTCCTTCGGCATTGCCAAGAGCCTTTCCAGCGGTGTAGCGATCAGCATCATTTCGGTGTTCATCAACCCTATGCTGGAGGTCGTCGGTTCTTTTGCCCTCGGCACGATCCTGGGCCTGATCTATACCTTTGTGGAAAAATTCTTCCACTCGCGAAGCAAGCGCCTGAGCGTTGCCATCACCTTTGTGATCCTGGCCGTGGCGCTTTCCAAGCTGGAAATGCGCTTCCCCGGCTCCGAGCTGGAGATCGGCTTCTCTCCCCTGTTGGTCTGCATGATGCTGGCCACGATCTTCTGCAACATCTGCCCGAGCTCTGAGGAGCTGATGGCGAAGACTGAGCGCTGGACGGCTCCGCTGTTTATTCTCTTCTTCGTCCTCTCCGGCGCGGAGCTGGACCTGTCGGTCTTCAAGTCCGGCGCAGTGGTTCTGGTCGGCGTTGTGTACATCATTTTCCGCTCCGCCGGCAAGATACTGGGCGCGACCTTCTCCTCAAAGCTGATGAAATGCGAGCCCACGGTCCAGAAATACCTCGGAATCACCCTTCTGCCCCAGGCGGGCGTTGCCCTTGGAATGTCCATCCAGGTTGCTGCGGAGCTTGGTCAGGAGGGGGCGATCATCCGCTCCATCATCCTGTTCTCCGTTCTGATCTACGAGCTGGTCGGCCCGCTGCTGACGAAGATCGCCCTGACAAAGGCCGGAGAGATCTCCCCGAAGGAGCTCAACCCGCCGCATCCGGAGCAGAAACGATACCGCTCGAAGGCTTGACCGCTTACATACGAAACGAGGACGGCGTTTGCCGTCCTCGTTTCGTATGCTTTCAATGCAGAGCTTCCGTCAGCTCTGTGACGCTTTGGAAAACGTAATCAGGTCGATCGGGCGTTGATTCCAGATCCTCCAGCGAAGCCTCGCCGGAGAGAACGCAGACCGCTGTGACGCCCGCACGGCGTCCTGCTGCGATGTCCGTATACAGACGGTCGCCCACGACCACAGTTTCCGCCTGAGTGCAGCCGAATTTCTCCATGCAGATCTGGATCATGGTCGGCTCCGGCTTGCCGATAAAGGCCGGTCGTTTGCCGGTGGCGTTCTCTATCATCTTGCTCATCGAGCCGCAGTCCGGCACGAAACCGAAGCTGACCGGACAAACCAGGTCCGGATTTGTTGCATAATAGGCCGGGCTCTGCTCCGTCAGGATCTGACAGGTGCGGCGGAGCTTTTCGGAGGTCAGCTCCAGATCAAACCCGAGCAGGACCACGTCCACCGGCTCGACCTCGACCGTGACGTCGATTCCGGCGTCCATCAGCTCCCGGATCAGGCTTTGCGTTCCCTGACAGTAGACCTTCGCACCGGGAAAGCGCTGGCGCAGAAAGTGAGCGGTGGCCTGGGATGAGGTATAGAAGTCCTCGTAAGACGCGGGGATTCCCATCCCGGAAACCTTTTTCAGGTAGTCGGCAACGGATTTGGAGGAATTGTTTGTGATAAAGACGTACCGTCCTCCCTGCGCGCGGATCTCCCGAAGAAAGGACAGAGTGCCGGGAAAAATCCCATCCTCGCAGTAGATGGTCCCGTCCATATCCAGGAGCCAGAGTCGCTTGGAGCGCAGATCGGCAGTCTTTCCAAAGAAATCCGCCGTCATTTCTGCTTGGTGTTCAGATCCTTCTTGATCTGCGTGGTGCTGATCTCCGGTGTGCGCGGGAGATAGACGACGTCGCAGTAGGGCTTGAGGAAGTCAAACTTCCCCGCCCAGTCGTCACCCATGACGAAGGTGTCCACATGGTATTCTTTGACGTCCGTGATCTTCTGATCCCAGTTTTCTTCGGGGATGACAAGATCCACGTAGCGGATGGCCTCCAGAAGCTGCTTGCGGATCTCATACGAGAAATAGCACTTCTTATGCTTCTCATTCCAGTTGAATTCGTCCGTGGACAGGACGACGATCAGATAGTCGCCCAGGGCCTTTGCCCGGCGGAGAAGATTGATGTGACCGTAGTGGAGCAGGTCAAAGGTTCCGTAGGTAATGACACGTTTCATTTTGTATTCCTCTTTTCAAGTTGCTGTATAATGATCGCCGCGCAGCGAACGGAGGCGTTTCCGTCCTCGCAGAACTCGTTGGCCCGAGAGAACTCCGCCCAGGCCGGGCTCGTCCAGAGCGGCTGGAGATCGGTCAGGATCTGCTCCAGCTCCTCGTTGCTCCGGGCCAGCGGGAAGGGCAGAGAATCCAGCGGGAAGTAGAAATCCCGATCCTTCCGATAGGCCTCGATGTCCGTGGCGAACTGGACGATGGGTTTGCCGGTCAGGGCGTAGTCAAACATGGAGGAGGAGTAGTCGGTAATCAGAAGATCAGCCGCGCAGAGCAGCTCCATCATATCCGGGTACTCGGTGGCGTCGAGGACCGTCTTTCCGTCATAGGCAAACAGATCGGCGGACTTGGACGCAACGTTCGGGTGCAGACGGATCAGAACCGTCCATTCGCCCTTAAAGTTTTCGGCTGCCTTGCGGCGAACCAGCTCGGCGTCAAGTCCGTAGGCGTCCGTATTATGATCCCTGCGGAAGGTCGGCGCATAGAGGGCAAGCTTGCGATCCTCCGGCAGGCCGAGGGCCTTGCAGACCTTGGCGCGGATGGGTCCGCGGTCCTGATAGAGAACGTCGTTACGCGGTGTGCCGGTGTTCAGGACAGGGCCGTGATACCAGAATTTCTCGCGGTATAGCTTTGACATAAAGCCGCTGCCGGAGATATAGAGATCGCACATCGCGGAATCACGCTTGCAGGCCTCTACGTATACCGGCTCCAGCGTGGCAGCAGCGTCCTGCTCGATCTGCTTGAGCGCGAAGCCATGCCAGGTTTGCAGATAGAACTGTCCCTTCCGCTTGACGGCCTCATACTTGCGGCAGTTGTCCACCCAGACAGCGGCGGTGGCAAGAGCCTTGAGACGCTGAAAGCCGGTGAAGGGTACGGCGCGAACGCCTTCCGGCAGAGACTTCGCCGCAGCTTCATCCTTGCAGAGCCAGACCAAATCCAGGTCCTTGCCGCTTTTTCGGAGGACCTCGCAGATGGCTTTCGGGCTGTCGGAGTAGCCGCGTCCGTTCATGCTCGAGAAGACGATCCGGTTTTTATGAATCGGAGCCAGCTTCAGGGCGGTCCAGACACAGCGGGAGGCGAGCTTACGGAGTTTGGACATTGGTTCCTCCTTTCAGACGGTCGCGGTGACGGTAGATGACGCACAGGCGGTAGCAGAAGATCAGCAGCTCTGCCACGGACATGGCTGCGCCGAGGGTAATCATGTTGAGATTACCGGTCAGGTAGAGCACGGCGAGATTGATGACATGGATGACGGAACCGAAGATCGTGGAGTTGTTTGCGTGCTTGGCAAGCCCCATCGAGGAGAGCATCGGGAAGCCGCAGATATAGCTGGGCAAAGTGATCACGGCAGCGGGCAGCATCACACGAAGGACGTCGCCGGTGGGTCGGAATCCCTTGCCGAAGGCAAAGGCGCAAAGCGGGTGAGCAAACACGAAGATCACGGCGCAGAAGACGATGATGATCGGCTCCAAAATGAGCAGGACCTTTTTGACCAGGCGATAGTCGTGATGCTTGACCATGTAGGGATAGAGGCTGTCAGAGATGGGCGTCAGCGCCTGGCGTCCGGTGCTGATCAGCTTATCGGACGAAGTGTAATAGCTGCGCACCGGACTCCCCTTTGGCGCAACGGAATCGAGGATGACCGTATTGAGGGCGGAATAGGCGGTCGTGGCAAAGCGGGAGAAAAAGAAGAACGAGGACTGCTTCATCCGCAGCCAGACGTCAGCGCCGCGAACGAAGCAAAACTGCACGCCTAGGCGCTTCTTCGCGTCAATGAGGCAGGCAACGATCGCCACGAGGTTGCCGACGGCAGTCAGCGCAGGAATGACCCAGATATCCTTCGGTCCCTTAAGGAAGAGGAAAATGCCGGCAGTGGAAAATGCGCGGATCAGAACGGTGCGGATCGTGATGGCGGACATCTTTTCCAGACCGCGGTAGAGATAGTCCGGCAGCAGCGCATTGATCGCCGTGCCGAGCAGGAATAGGCTGTAGAAGCCAAACATCCCCCTCCAGGCAGGCAGGACCTGACAGAGCACAAAGAGCACGACCCAGGATATGGCGACCAACATCAGCTTGCAGGCGGTGACAGAGGTCAGAACGGTGTTCAGCCGCGCCTTGTCGGTGCGGTTGCGGGAGACCTCATCCGTTGCAGAGAGCAGGAAGCCGAAGTCGATGAAAAGCTGGAAATAGACCATGATGGCCATGGCGACGCCGATCGTGCCGTAGGTGGAGGTGCCAAGAATCCGCGTCTCATAGGGAACGACGATCAGCGAGAGCAGATATTGCGAGAAGGTCAGCACATAGAGCATGAGGGTGTTCCAGGCGAGAACGCCCTCTTTCCTTCGAAAGAGCTGTTTGAATTTGGAGATCACGGCAGATTAGCCTTTCCTTTTGATAAGTTTGACCAGTCGGAAGAGATTACGGGCGAAGGTATATCGCTCCTCCTCCAGCAGCTTGAGCAGATAGAGCTTTTTCCTGCCCAGACGGGACAGGAGCGCGCAGCTTCGGTAGTCGGGGTAGGTCTTCTGCACGTAGCCGAGGAACTGGGGCAGATAATCCGCCTTCGGGTCGGCGATCAGCACGCGCCTTGCCGCGTCCAGGACGGAATCAACGGCCAGAAAGCACAGCCAGGGGCGGTAGCGTTCGAAGGCCTCGACCGAAACAAAGTGGCTGCGGACGGTCTCTAAAGCGTTGATAATCTCTAAATTTCGGCGCAGGTTCGAGCTGCGCATGATAGAGCCGCCGCGAAGCAGGTAAACGTAGAAGGAGTCCTCCAGTTGGACGATAGATCCGGCCTTTTGCAGAAGCTTCGGTGTGGTGCAGAGATCTTCATACCAGACCCTGGGCGGGAATTCGACGTTTTCAAACAGAGAACGGCGGACGATGCGGTTGCAGGCCATCGGCGGATCAAGCAGAAGATCCGGGCATTGGTTGAGCGTTTGAGGCTCGCCGGACAGGAGCGAAAAGCGCGGCTCAGCAGGGCGGGAGTCGCCGTTTTCCTTGAGGTAGCGAAAACTGAATATGTACATGTCCGCGTGTGTTTCGTCGATCCTTCGGTTCAGAACCTCAAGCGTATTCGGCTCGATCGTGTCGTCACTGTCTACAAAGAAGACGTACTCCCCTTCTGCGTGGCGCAGGCCTTTATTTCTGGCCGCACCGAGGCCGCCGTTGGACTGGTGATAGACGCGGATGAGATCCGGATGGGCAGCCGCAAGCTCGTCACAGAGAGCGGGACACTTCCCGTCCGTGGAGCCGTCGTCCACCAGGATGATCTCAAAACTGTCACAACGCTGGATCAGAAGCGAGTTCACACACTTGGACAGATAATCCGCCACGTTATAGACGGGAACGATGATGCTGAATCTCATGTTCTATCCTTTCATTGCAAAAAGCTGCTTCAAAATCCGATACCGACGATGCTCCACCAGAGCAAGGGCCAGACGCTTGGCCCGGGTAAGACGCTTGCGGTAGGGATTATGTTTCCAATCCGGGAAGGTCTTCGCCGTGTAATCCGCGAACTCCCGCAGAAGCGGGGATTTCGGGTCCACGCGGGCCACGCGCACGGAGGCGGCAAGCAGGACGTTTTCCACCGTCATCGCGCAGAGCTCGTCGCGGTAGGCGTCAAATAAATTCTGCCTGCGGTACCAGTTTAAAACGTCATCCAGCGCTTCCAGAATCTCACGGTTCCGTTCCATGTTCCGGTTGTTCATAATAGAGCCCTGTCGGGTGAGATAGTTGTAGAGATGATCCGGCAGAACGCGGATCCCGTCGGCCAACGGAAGCAGCTTGGCTGTGGTGCGGATATCCTCATACCAGACACGAGAGGGAAAGAGGACGCCGGATTCGGTGAAAAGGCTGCGGTGCCACAGGCGGAGCCAGGCGGACGGCAGACTGAGCAGATAGTCCTTCCGATCCGAAAGGCGGAAGGGCGATGCCGCAGCGTCAAAACCGCAGCTCTGGGGGCGGGGCGGATTCACGCCGTCATCTGCGCAGAACTGGAAGCCGATCACCTGCGCGCCGCCCAGCCGGATCGCTTCCTTGAGCACGCCGAGACTCTCCGGGGCAATGGTATCGTCGCTGTCGATGAAGAACAGCCACTCCCCTTTTGCGTTTGCCACGCCTGTATTTCTGGCCGCGCCGAGGCCGCCGTTGTCCTGATGGATGACACGGATCAGATCCGGGTGGGCTTGGGCATAACGGTCGCAAATTGCGCCGGAGTCGTCCGGCGAACCGTCGTCTACGAGGATGATCTCGCAATCCGACGTATCATTGGCGAGGATGGAGTCCAGACAGCCGGGCAAATAGTCTCTGACCTTATAGACCGGGACGACAATGCTGATCATAACGCACCTCCGAGGGTAATCATCTGCCGGCTTTGTCTGCCGACCGGGAAAGGGTTAGATGCCGCAGCCCGGCAAGCACAGCGGCAACGTAGACAAGGCCGTTGGTCTGACGAAGCAGGGCGGAAGTAAAAACAGACGTGACGAGAACGAAGCAGAAGGCACCTGCAAAGCCGACCCATTCCGGCCGAAAAACGGTTTTCGGATCGCGGATCAGGACAAACAGAGCCTGTAGCCCGATGTAGAGCAGGGTCCCGCCGATCAGAATCAGCAGGAAGAGCCCACCGGAGAAAAACAGTCCGTGAAAGTCGTTTTCTACGGAGTAGACCTCATCCATGTCGATCCAATCATCCAGATAGAAATCGTAGAACTGGGTCTGCTGGCGCATCCGCGAGACCTCCAGACCGAACAGTCGCGACGGAACGCCGTTTTCCTGCATCAATAGCTCGTTAAAGACGATCTTCATCTTCCGGGAGCCGAATATCTCGCTTTGGTCCAGAGAATCATCGTATTGCTCGCGCACCGTCTCAAGACCGAAGCGATCCACGAGACCCTGTAAGCCGTATCGGTAGGCGGCTGCAAGGGCACGGGGGTCGTCGGTCCGCCTGGCGTCGGCGGGAACGCCGTACGGGGCGACGGCGGCAGCGATCCGCTCCTGCTTGACGGCAGCATTTTGCGCGGTAAGCTCCTGTGATTTTGCCATGGGAGAGAGCGGATACAACGCCGTGAACAACAGAGCGATCAGAAGGACCGACAGAGCCGAGGGAAACAGCCTGCGGTCAGAGAGCAGCAGACAGATAAACAGTGCGGCGCCGATGGCAGGAATTGCCGCAAAGGAAATACGGGTGCCAAGAGAATAGAGCATGCCGAAGCAGATCAGCCCCGCACAGAGCATCGGCAGGGGTTTTCCGGGAAACCGGACGCAGACTGCGGTCAGAGCGATCACCGAAAGGACACAGAGGATCGCGCACTGCCCGTTGGGCCAGAGGAACCAGCCGAGCACGCCCGTCTGCTTGCCAGAATAGGTATGCGGGTCCGTGCCGGTCAGCGTGCTGATCAGCATGACGCAGCCGATCAGGAGCAGATTCGCCAGCAGGCCGCGCTTGAGCGCGAGAAAAACACGCGGGTTTTCCTCAATCGCGCAGATGAAGGAAAGTACGAGCGGAAGAAGCATGAGCGCACGAAGCTGCTCCTTGATATCTTCAAGGAGGTTCAGGACGCCGGGACGCGAAATCGCCCAGAAATGCCCTGCAAAATAGGCGAGCATCACAACCGCCAGCAGTATGAAGCGTTTCTTACGCCGGCTGACGATCACAACTGCCAGAATAAACACCAGAAAGCAGAAGAAACGAAGGACAGGCAACAGGGCGTCCGGAAGCTGTAAATCCGTCTGCCCAAAGCCCAGTACGTCCAGGCACGGCTGGAGTACCAGAAGCAGAAACGTTAACAGCGGAAGCCGGCTGCGGAGCTTATCCTGCGACTTTTGCATCAGCTCACTTCTCCGCATCTTTGGCGACTTCCTTCCGAGACAGATACCACAGGCAAGCAAGCACCAGGCCCAGATAAACCGAGGCATTATTGCGGCGGAGCACCGAAACCGTGAAGTAGGCATGCAGCAGACTGAAAACGTACGCGCCGACAAAGGCGATCATATCGACTGTGAAATAGGTCCGGAAATCGCGAATCACCCGCAGCAGAGCCCGTACGCCGAAATAGAGGAGGAATACAAGCATCAGGGCCAGTCCAACAATGCCCAGCAGGAAGTAGATGCCGTGGAAGTCGTTTTCGACGTCGAAAATTTGATATCCATCCTCCCACTTGCCAGTTTCCTCGTTCTTCACGCCGTTTTTTACAAATTCCCGCATATCCAGAAGGTTCAGACCGAACAGATGCTGCATCACAGAGCCGTCCTCCATCAGCAGCTCGCAGAAGGAGAGCTTTTCGATGCGCCAGTCTCCCAGGATGGCAGCGTCGAGCGTGTAATCGTATTTTTCCATCACCCGGTCATATCCGAAGCGCTGAACCATTCCACTCAAGTAGCCGCGGTAGATTTTCCGCATTTTTTTCCAATCATTGGCGACCATCTTGGGTGCTTCCGGATCAGTGGGAGTCACGTTCTCCCCGGTTTCGCCGATGTCGGCTGTCTCCGTGGGGATCTCGGCGTCATCCGGGAGGATCACGATGTGTTGCTTTTCGATCCCCTGTTCATTTTTCTCATTCATCTGCACCACTGCATTCATTCGCCGGGCCGTAGGGGAAAGCGGATAGGCGCAGGTAAAGGCCACGGTAACCAGGAAGATCGCCAGCGCCTGCTTCCAGCGGTGATGATCAACCAACATCAGGCAAACACTGACGCCAACGCCGGAGGCTACCATGGCCGCGAAGGTCAGACGAGTACCGAAGAAGTACAGCGTAACCTCTGCCGCCACGGTGAACAGCGCAGCGGCAAGCGGCTTCCCTGGCCAGCGTTGGATTGCCCAGCAGATTACGATGGGGGCGGCGATGGACAAAATAGCGCTCTGGCTGTTGGCCCAGTAGAACCAGCCCAAAACGCCGATGTGCTCATGGCGGTAGGTCTCCCGGTCGGTGCCCGTCAGCACGCTGACGACCTCGACCAGAACGATCAAAAGGAGATTGATCAGGATTCCCTTCTTCACCGCCTGGAAAGCTTCATCCCCTCCTTTGGTGAGAAAGGTGCAGAAGCAAAGCACAGTCAAAGGCATCAGGTAAATGCGAACGAGATTCGTCAGATCCGTGACCGGCTCCGTATATCCTCCCGGCAGATTGGAAACAACGTGCAGCGCAGTCAGAGCGAGCAGGATGCCGACAGTCAAAAAGTAGCAGCGTTTTCTGTCAGAAAGCAGGAAGCCCAACAGAACAGAGCCGATCAGCAGCAGCATCCGGAGGATCATGGTCACGGTGTTGGAGAGGCCAAGCATAAGCTGCCAGTATCCGGCAACGTCAAGAAGCGGCTGGATCACGCAGTAGATCAATATAAACAGCGGAATATGCGGCAGAAGCTTCGCCTTCCATGCCTGTTTTGTCTCTGTCATAGTTAACAACCTCTTTGATACAGTATCGAGAAGCATACAGAAAACTGCATATTGTCTTTATCTTACCCAGTATAACATAACTGCCGGTTTTTGTCCAGAATAATCCGCGATATTTCCTTGAAAGACAGGAATAAACGGCAACGTTCAGCGCTCAACTCGCAGGGCGTTCCGGTTCAGTATGAAAGCTCCCGCAGAAGCGCTGCCCGCAGAGATTCGTAACGCTCCTGCTTTTCAGGCATGGCAAAGTGCTGTTCCCTGGTTTGAATGGGATTCGTTGGGCGATAGTCCAGAGCTTTTCCGCGGAATTGCTCGCTGGTCAGGTCCAGGATGCAGCCGTCCACCACGTTGTAGCAGTGGAAATATCCGTTCTCCAGCGGAACGCCGCGAACGATCCCACCGAACAGGTCCTGGACCAGGAAGGACGTGATGGAGCACTGGCCGAGGGTGGGATTTTCCGGACTCCAACGCTTGCGCATTCGGGAGGCGCAGGTCTCGGAGGACCAGCAACGAAGCAAAACGCGGTACAGGTCGCGCGGCGTACGAATCGTTGGGAAAACAGTTTTCCGATCGGGCTGCTCGCCGTCGGCGCCGTAGAAGCCAAGCCGGTCCGTATCCGGCGCGGCGGCGCGGACGAGGGCGTTTGCGATCCGAAGACCCCGGTCGTCCGCGCGGAAGCTGTGCTCCGGGTGCCATTGGACGCCCCAGACGAAGGGTTGTTCGGGCATCCAGAAGGCCTCGATCAGACCGTCGGTGGAAATCGCCATCGGGCGCAGGACCGGGGCAAGGTCGCGGATGGCCTGGTGGTGGCGGCTGTTGACCGGGATCGCTTCCTCGTCCAGGAGCGCGGCAAGCGGCGTTTCCGGCAGGACCGTGACCCGGTGGGCTTCTGCATCATAGGGCTTTTGCATGGAATGACAGACCTCTGACGGACGTTCGCTCGGAAGGTCCTGCCATAAGGTTCCGCCGAGCGCAGCGTTCAAAAGCTGGAGACCGCGGCAAACGCCTAAAACCGGGAGCTTCCGGTTCAGAGCCGTTTTCAGAAAGAGCAGCTCTGAAGCGTCGCGTTCCGGAACGACCGCCCCGCACGAGTCGGCACGGCTGGCTCCGTAGAGCGCAGGATCAACGTCCTGACCGCCGGTCAGAAGCAGCCCGTCCACGCGATTAAGCACGTCATCGGCTTCTGTCCGGGTCTTAACGGGAGGAAGAATGATCGGAACCGCTCCGGCGGCGCGGAGCAGGTCCATATAACCCGGGAGCATCCAAAAGGATTCTCTTTCGACGTCATAAAGCGGCGTCAGACCGATCGTAGGTTTTCTCATAGCGTTCAGAACCCCAAAGCGTCGTTGACCAGAATCACGTGGATTCGGCCTGCGTGACGGGAATAGCGAGTGATCAAAAACTGACAGCAGATCGTATCCGGGGATTTGCAGTTCATGCAAGCGCCGGTTTTGGCACAGGGCGTGGACAGGCCGAAGCGCTGGGCGTTGACCGGCGCAGCCACGTTTCTGGCACGCTTCATCGCAGTGTCCGTATCCGGGCAGACCTTGTTCATGCCGACGATCATCACGACCTTCTTCGGCCCCTGGGCGATCATGGAAACGCGATTGGCATTTCCGTCGATGTTCACCAGAACGCCGTCCTCGGAGATCGCGTTCGTGCCGGAGAGGAAAACGTCTGCGTCGTAACCGGCCAGCAGGACGGCGCGGGGATCGGGCGCACCGGTTCGGTCGATAAAACGGTAGTTGCCGTGCTTGACTGCATCCACCAGGCCGATTTCGGCGGCGGACGCTGCGCCGCCCATCGTGACGGTGGCTCCCTCGGGGATCAATGACAGGGCGAGCGCAAGAGCTTCCTCCTTCGTCTCGGCATAGTAGCCGGACATGTTGCGGGATTCCAGACCCTTGATGACCTTTTGGGCCAACAGCGCGTTGCGTTTTGCAATCATTTCATTCATGGTGATTCTTCCTTTCCGTTTCCAAGGCTTCCTGAATTTCATCTTCGGTAAAGACCGGGATTCCGTTTTTCAGGAGCAGATCCGCTGTGATTCCGTTTCCGGGAACGCAGACGTGGGAAAACGTGCCGTCATAGACCGTACCCTTTCCGCAGGAAGGGCTTCGGGCCTTTAAGATCGCACAGGAACAGTCGTTCGCCCGGCAGGCAGCAAGGGCGAGCGCCGCGCCGCGTTCGTATTCGGCGGTAACGTCAACGCCCTGATCGTTCACGACCCGTCTGTTCGACTGGAGCTCACTCGGTGCGCGTGGAATCGGAAGGCCGCCGTCTGCTTCCGGGCAAACGGCCACGGCCTTCCCTGCCTCAACCAGGGCACGGACGGCTGGGACGAGATTCGACCTTCCGTCATAACGGCAGGTCTCCCCTGCCAGACAGGCGCTGACCAGGATCACGGGATTCCCTCCTTCGCAGTTTTTCGATCCTATTTTAGCACAAACAACAGCGCAATGCAAGCAGAAGCGCGGCGCAGCCTTACAAGATCGTTGAGAGCTTGTAATCTCTCCGGCTTTATGATATAATAGCGCATATCTTTGGAAATGGAGAACCCAGATGGAGATTATTTCACAACTGGCAGCGGAGCTGCATCAAAAACAGGCGTACGTGGAGAACGTCGTGAACCTGCTGGATGAGGGCAACACGATTCCCTTTATCGCCCGTTACCGGAAGGAGCTCCACGGCTCGATGGACGACACGACCTTGCGCGAGCTGGAAACACGGCTGGAATACCTGCGCGGACTTGACGAGCGGCGCAAGACCATTGAGAAGGCCGTGGAGGCGCAGGGCAAGCTGACCGATGCATTGAAGCAGGCGATCGAAGACGCCGCGACCCTTGCGGAGCTTGAGGACCTCTACCGCCCCTACAAGCCCAAACGCAAGACGCGGGCATCCATCGCAAAGGAAAAGGGTCTGGAGCCGCTGGCCGCTTTGCTCTACGCTCAGGCAAAGGACTGCCCGAGACCGGAGGACGCGGCCCGGAAATTCGTCAACCCGGAAAAAGGCGTTGACACCGTTGCGGACGCGCTGGCCGGCGCTTCCGATATCATCGCAGAGGAAATCAGCGACAATGCGGAGCTTCGCAAGGTGCTTCGCCGCCTTCTGCACGAGAACGGAAGCCTTCACTCCGAGGCTGCGACCGAGGATGATTCGGTCTACGCGCTCTACTACGACTTCACACAGGCAATCTCCAAGCTCCAGGGCTATCAGATCCTTGCGATCAACCGCGGTGAGAAAGAAAAGCTGCTCAAGGTCAGCCTTGTCCTGAACGAAATGCCTGCCATGCAGGCAGTCCGCCGGGCGGCTGTCCGGTTCGGTTCTCCGGCCACGGAATTCGTCCAGGCCGCAGCGCAGGACGCCTACGACCGCTTGATCTTCCCTTCCTTGGAACGGGAGCAGAGGGCCGCTTTGACAGACGCGTCCTGCGAGGGAGCCATCGGACAGTTCGCCCTCAATCTCCGGCCGCTGCTCATGCAGCCGCCGGTCAAAGGAAAGGTTACGATGGGGCTCGACCCCGGCTACCGGATGGGCTGCAAGGTCGCCGTGGTGGACGCAACGGGAAAGGTACTGGATACGACTGTGGTCTATCCCACGTACGGCGAGCGTCAGAAGCAGGAGGCGATCACCGCCCTCTCCCGTCTGGTTCGCAAGGACGGGGTGGAGCACATTGCGATCGGCAACGGCACAGCCAGCCGCGAGACCGAGCAGATGGCCGTGGAGCTGATCCGCAAGGAGAAGGAAGCAGGCCGAACGCTCAGCTATATGATCGTCTCGGAGGCCGGCGCATCGGTCTATTCCGCCAGCAAGCTGGCTGCTGAGGAGTTTCCTCAGTTCGACGTGAATCTGCGATCGGCGGTCTCCATAGCGCGACGGCTCCAGGACCCGCTGGCGGAGCTTGTGAAGATCGAGCCGAAGGCGATCGGCGTGGGCCAATATCAGCACGATATGCCGCAGAAGCAGCTTGAAGCAGCGCTGGACGGTGTGGTAGAGGACTGCGTGAACGCCGTAGGCGTGGATCTGAACACTGCGTCCCCTTCCCTTTTGCAGCGCGTTTCCGGTTTGAACTCGGTCACTGCGAAAAACGTGGTCGCCTACCGTGAAGCAAAGGGCGCATTCACCGGTCGCGCAGAGCTTCTCAAGGTTCCGAAGCTCGGCCCGAAGGCCTATCAGCAGTGCGCGGGCTTCCTGCGCGTGCCGGAGAGCAAAAACGTGCTGGACAACACTGCCGTACATCCGGAGTCCTATGACGCGGCGAAGAAGCTGCTGGCCCTGACCGGCCATGCCATCAGCGACGCAGCGCAGGGGAAGCTCGGCAAGCTGGCCGAGGAGGTGAAGGCCTACGGTGAAGCGAAAGCTGCGGAGGAGCTTGGCGTCGGCCTGCCGACGCTGCGGGACGTGATTGCAGAGCTGCAGAAGCCGGGCCGCGACCTTCGCGATTCCCTGCCGCAGCCGATCCTGCGGACCGACGTGCTGGAGATGAAGGATCTGAAGCCGGGCATGACGCTGACCGGAACCGTGCGAAACGTGATCGACTTCGGCGCCTTCGTGGATATCGGCGTCCATCAGGACGGACTGGTCCACATCTCCGAGATCACGAACCGCTTTGTCAAGCATCCCTCCGAGGTGTTAAGCGTCGGAGACGTGGTGAAGGTCAAGGTTCTGACTGTGGACGAAAAGAAAAAACGGATCGGTCTGTCAATCAAACAGGCGATGGAGCAATAGTCGCCGTTCGACCCGAAAACGAAACGACGCCCCGCTGCAGCTCGCAGCGGGGCGTATCGGTTCTCTGACTCAGGCCTTGCCTGCGCAGCCGAGGACGTCGATCAGCTTGTGACGGACGAGTTCCTTGATGTTGGCGCGAGCGGGCTTGAGATACTGTCTGGGGTCGAAGTGATCCGGATGCTCATTGAAGTAAGCGCGGATCGTGCCGGTCATGGCAAGACGCAGGTCGGAGTCGATGTTGATCTTGCAGACGGCGGAACGGGCGGCCTTGCGGAGCTGCTCCTCGGGAATGCCGACGGCGTCTGGCATCTTGCCGCCGTTGGCGTTGATCATCTGGACGTAATTCTGGGGAACGGAGGAAGATCCGTGCAGAACGATGGGGAAGCCGGGCAGACGCTTCACGATCTCATCCAAAACGTCGAAGCGGAGGGGAGGCGGAACCAGAATGCCTTTTTCGTTGCGGGTGCACTGGGCCGGAGTGAACTTGTAGGCGCCGTGGGAGGTGCCGATGGCAATGGCCAGGGAGTCACAGCCGGTCTTGGAGACGAATTCTTCCACTTCCTCAGGACGGGTGTAGGAGGCGGCGTGGGAAGCGACCTTGACGTCGTCCTCGATGCCGGCCAAAGTGCCGAGCTCTGCTTCGACAACCACACCGTGATCGTGGGCATACTCAACGACCTTGCGGGTGATCTCGATGTTTTCGGCAAAGGGCTTGGAGGAGGCGTCGATCATGACGGAGGTGAATCCGCCGTCCACACAGGCCTTGCAGGTCTCAAAGTCGGGGCCGTGGTCAAGGTGGAGGGCAATGGGGATGTCGGGGCATTCGATCACAGCGGCCTCAACCAGCTTGACCAGATAGGTGTGGTTGGCATAGGCGCGGGCGCCCTTGGAGACCTGAAGGATAACGGGGGCGTGCTCTTCGGCGCAGGCCTCGGTGATGCCCTGCACGATTTCCATATTGTTGACGTTGAAAGCACCGACAGCGTAGCCGCCGTCATAGGCCTTCTTAAACATATCGGTGGTGGTTACGAGAGGCATAGTAAAACACTCCTTTCATATTATGGACTAATTTATTATACCATACTTTTCAGGAAATACAAGCCTGAATTTGCAGATTTGAGCTTCAGAGCCGTGCGAGGATCGAACGAATCTCGTCGGGCGAGAACTTGTATTCGGTGTCGCAGAACTGGCATTCGACCTGGATGGGCTTGCCCTCGTCAGCGATCTCAGTCAGCTCCTGTTTGCCGAGACTGATCAGCGTGGACTCCACGCGGTCGCGGGTGCAATAGCATTTGTAGGCAACCGGAGTGGGCTCGAAGTATTCAAGCTCCATCCCGCCGGTGACCTTCCGAAGCATATCCTCCAGCGTCATGCCGGAATCCAGCATTCCGGTTACGCTGCCGGCGCTTGCGATCCCTGCCTCCAGCTTAGAAATGATTTCCTCCGGTGCGCCGGGCAAAAGCTGGAGGATGAAGCCGCCCGCCACGCGGACAGAGTGATCCTGATCCACCAGGACGCCAAGACCGCAGGCGGAGGGACACTGTTCGGACTGAACCAGATAGGCGGTCACGTCGTCGCCGATCTCGCCGGAGACAAGCTCAACGGAGCCGACGTAGGGCTCCTTCATCTGTAAGTCCCGGATCACGGTGAGCATGCCGTCGGTGCCGACAGCTGCGCCGACGTCTAACTTGCCGGCGTATTTTTCGAGCAGGGTGATGTGGGGATTCTGCACGTAACCGCGGACGTTGCCCACGGCGTCGGAGACGGCAAGCACGGTGCCGAGCGGGCCGCCGCCCTTGATTTGCAGGGTGACGGAGCCGTTTTCAATTTTCTGCATGTTGCCAAGCATGGAGCAGGCGCAGAGCGTACGTCCCAGGGCGGCGGTGGCGGTAGGCGTGGTATTGTGGATCTGCCGGGCGCGTTCAACGAGCTCCCGGCCGGAAATGGCGACAGCCTTGACCCACCCGTCGGTGGTCATGGCGCGAAGAATGTGATCGGACATGGGTAGAACTCCTTTGCAGGTAAATTATGGATCGCCTGAGACAGTCATTCGGCATGGGAGGCTCCTGTTTCCGAAGCCTTTTGCGCCGAGATGAACATACGCTGTTCGTTCGCCTCCGGAGGAGACAATCTGCGATCTGCATAGACGCGGACGTTTGTGAAGCCGGCTTCAGTCAGCCACTGGCATAAGTCGGTCGCCGGATAAGCGCGCTCCACGTGCTCCTCGCGGGTGCGTGCCCAGCGGTTGGAGCGCTTCTCCCCTGCCTTTGAAGGCTGCTCGCGCTGAAATACGTCCATCCCATACGTAATGGTGAGGGTCGGCTCGTCGAAGGATGCGCGCCAGAGGCAGAAAACCTCGTCGTCCTCGTCCAGGAAGATTTGACCGTCAAGCGCTCGGAGCTTTTCAGGCGTATTGACGTCGAAGATGAAAAGGCCGTTCGGCGTCAGCGATTTATGGACGCGGCGGAAGGTCTCACAGACCTGCTCGGGATCTGTCAGATAGTTGAGACCGTCCAGACAGCAGACCACAAGGTCCACCGGTGCAGGCAGGCGAAGCCGCTCCATCCGCTGATGGATGAAATAGGGCGGATTGTCTGAACCCATCGTCTTTGCATAGGCCTCGACCAGCATCTCCTCGCTCTGATCCACGCCGAGGACGGAAAGCCCGCGTCCTGCCAGCAGAACGGCCATGGAGCCGGTCCCGCAGGCAAGATCCAGCGCAGTCTCCGGATGGGCGTCGTACCGGGCAAGGATCTGATCGTAAAAGTGCAGAATCTCCTCGTAGGGAATATCGTTCGTCAGGCGGTCGTAGGAGGCCGCCAGGGATTCATAGGCCATCTGCCTCTCCCCTTCCGATTAAAAGCTTCAAACGATTATATCAAATACCAGTATAAATCACCACCGTCCGCCGTAGAGGGTGGACGGTGGATGAATGCTTCCAATCTCAGTGGATCCGGGAATAGCCATCCATGATCGACTGAGCGTCAAGCTCCTCGTCGAACAACGTAATGGTGTTCGTGGCATAATAGTCGTCAGAAGCCTCGCGGTCAAAGAACTGGTACATTCTGATCGGGGTATCGTTGACCTCAATATCAAGGACCAGAACAGGCTTATCCGAACCGAAGAGCTGCATGGTTTTGACTTCGGATCCAACAACGTGCATGCCTACCTTCTCATACTGCTCCACAAGCATGTCCTTCATCATGGAAATGAGTTGCTCGTCCGTTACGGATTTCAGGGAGGCGTTGTTGGGCGAGATGACCAGATTGGCGCTGCTGCCGGAGTCGGAAGACATGCACATATCAATGAGCTGACCGTTTTGCTTTACCAGATCGGAAATATCGGTCTGCTCCAGCAGATCGGCAGTGAGGCTGTTCTGAGCGGCAAGCTGCTCCTCGGTATAGAAGGAGAAGCCTTCCGGGCATGCGATCCGAAGGTTCAAGGTTTCGTTCAGATAGGCGTTGCCTTCGATCACGCCGTGGTTGAGACCGGTCTGGGGCGCTGCGGTCGTATCCGGGGCGGGTGCAGCGGTGGTTACGGGGATGGGGGCTTCGGTTTCAGGGGCGTCGGTCTCGGGTGCGTCGGTGGCAGACGGGTTCTGGGAGGTCGTCTGTGCTGCTGCAGTCGTGTCCTTTGCGTCGGAAGCCTTTCCCTCCGTGGAGCAGGCTGCAAGAGACAGGAGCAGACAAAGCGCGAGGGTGATCATACAAAGCTTTTTCATGTGGATGGTTCCTTTCGATAGAAAATAGTGAATCAAGTGATATCCGCGTCGTCGATCAAAGTCGGGGTCTGATCGTTGTGGTCGATGTGATGCCGGATCTGGCTCATGATCATTTCCAGAGCGACCAGGTTTTTACCGCCCTCCAGAACAACGAGATCGGCGTTCTTCTTGCTGGGCTCAACAAACTGCTCGTGCATTGGCTTGACCGTGGTCAGATATTGGGTCAAAACGGATTCGAGGCTTCTGCCGCGCTTGGCAACGTCGCGTTTGATGCGGCGGATCAGGCGGACGTCGGCGTCGGTATCCACAAAGACCTTAATATCCATCAGATCACAGAGCGCCTTGTTCTCAAAGATCAGAATGCCCTCGACGATGATCACGCTCTTGGGAACGATGGTGACGGTTTCTTCCGTGCGGTTGTGGATGGTATAGTCGTAGACCGGGCATTCGATGGGACGGCCGGCCTTGAGCTCCTTAAGGTGCTCGATCATAAGATCGGTCTCGAACGAATCCGGATGGTCATAGTTGAGCTTGCTGCGCTGTTCAAAGGGCAGATCGTCGTGGGCACGGTAGTAGTTGTCGTGGCTCAGAACGGTGATCTGGTCCCCGAAGCCCTTGGTGAGATTTTTCATCAGGGTGGTCTTTCCGCTGCCGCTGCCGCCTGCAATGCCAATGACTAAAATATTGTCTGTCATAGTTCCCTCCGTGAATCGGCTCTCGGTTTCCAGAAAACATTACACCGGCAGGATTGCTCCTACCGGTGTAAATAGTAACAGGAATTGACAGAAAAGTCAAGGAAAGATTGCTTATCGCATGCCCTTGTCGTAGGGGATGCCCTCGGCCTTCGGCGCGCGGGACTTCTTGGAGGTCAGAGAGAGGACGATCAGCGTGATGAGATAGGGCAGCATCATGTAGAAGTAAGAGCTGACAGGGATCGTGGTCAGGAAGAAGATGCCGTCTCCGTTGATATCCAGCGTGGAAAAGCTGACTGCTACACACTTTAACAGGCCAAAGAGCAGGGACGCAAAGGCAATGTTCAGAGGCTTCCAGTTACCGAAAATCATAACCGCGAGAGCCAGGAAGCCGAAGCCTGCCACGTCGCCGTTGGCGGAACAGTTCTGCGTGGTCATCGCATAGACGAAGCCGCCCATGCCGGCCAGCGCGCCGCTGATCGTGACGCCGGCATAGCGCATCTTGAATACGTTGATGCCAAGAGACGCAGCCGCCTGGGGATTCTCACCGCAGGACCGCACACGCAGACCGAAACGGGTCTTGTAAAGAATGACAGCCATGACGATGAAAACCAGAATGCAGATATAAGTTGCAGGGTAGTTCTTCACGACGAAGGTGTCCGTGAAGAAATTCAGCTTCTCCGTCGGCGAAATGCCAAGGGTGGAACGCTTGAGCATGAAAATGTCAGCGGAGTTGAGGCCGCCCTCCAGATTGAGGGTGGTCTGCTTGGCGATCAGGCTGATCAGGAACAGGGAGATAGCCGGAGCCAGCAGGTTCAGCGCGGTGCCGCCGATGGTCTGGTCAGCACGCAGATTGATGGCCGAATAGGACAGCAGCAGAGAGAAAACTGCGCCGGCAACGGCTGCGATCAGCATGACCGCAAGGCCGACAAGCTGGAGGGTCATCCAATTGCCGTTTACTTCAGCATCAATGAAGAACTGCATGCCCTGGAAGGAGCGCACGGCTACGACGCCGACGAAAGCGCCCATGATCATGATGCCCTCGAGCGCCAGGTTGATGACGCCGCTTCGCTCAGAGAACACGCCGGCCAGCGCAACGATCATCAGAGGAATCGCATACAGGAGCGTCTGCTGAATCAGAAAACTCATGCCTGGGCACCCCCTTTCTGTTCTTCGGAAACCGTCTGGTCAGAAGCCTTGGCGGACTTTTCCGCCTTCGGCGTTCCGGAGACCGGAGCAGCAGGTTTCTGCATGGACGCCTTCTTTTTGCGTCCGCCCAGCCACATCCGAATCACCAGCGCAAATGCGCTGAGGTAGACGATAGCAGCGATAATGACGTCAGTGATATACTCGTTGTAGGCAGTTAATGCCTTCAGTCTCGTACCGATGATGTTGAGCATGGCCATAAAGACGCCGCTGAAGATGACGCCGATCGGGTTGTTGATTGCCAGCAGGGCAACCGGAATGCCGTTGAAGCCCACGGCAGGCAGGGATTGATAGGTCTGCCAGGCAAACTCGGTGTTGCCGCTCAGCCAGTAAAGGGAGGCGCCTACACCGGCCAGACCGCCGGCAATGGCCATGGAGAAGACGATGTTACGCTTGTCCGAAATGCCTGCATAGCGGGCAGCGTGGCGGTTGGCGCCGCAGGCCTTGAGCTGATAGCCGAAGGTCGTCTTGTGGATTATGATGTAGACGAGAACCGCAAGAACGATCGCCACCAAAATACCGGCGTTGACCTGAGAACCGGGGAAAATCTTGTCGAGACCAAGCTTTGCCGTGGCAACCTTGTTATAGCTCGTCATATAGACGTAGCCGGATTTCGTACTCTCGATCAGATTCTTGAAGGAGCCGTTCAGGACGATGGGGTTGCCCATCGCGGAGGTCGCGGGTCCGTTAAAGATGGAGAAACGGGAGACGTCAAACAGCCAACTGGTCAGGATTGCGGAGATCCAGTTCGTCATGATGCAGGCCAGGACCTCGTTGATGTTCAGGAAGGCCTTCAGAAGGCCGGGGATCGCGCCCCAGAGTGCACCGGCCAGCATGCCGCCAAGGAAAGCCAGCAGCCAGACCACCACGGGGGGAACGGACGAAGTGGGAATGCTGAGGGCGATCATCAGGGAGGCCGTGGTGCCCATCAGATACTGTCCGGGGGCGCCGATGTTGAACAGACCGGTCTTCTGAGAAACGGCAACGGAAAGACCTGTCATAATGAGCGGAGTGGCACGGAACAGCATGTCGCCGAACAGCGAGGGATTAAAGCCGAAGGTCAGGCTGCCATTCTTCGTACCGGTGCTGAACAAGCCGAGGAAGACAAGCTTGATGCCGTCAATGATTCCCTTTCCGCCGATATCAGAGCTGGTGAGTCCGACAATCACAATCAGGATACTGCCGAAGACCATGCCGAGGAGAATCGCGATCAGCGAGGAAAGGATTTTCTGAGTGCCGTCTTTTCGATAGAGGAGGGATAACTTATTGTCCATTTTTCGTTTCCTTCCTTTCTTCCTTCTTAAATACGGACATCTCCGAGGGATCCATGCGCTTGGCGCCGGCCATGTAGAGACCCAGCTCCTGAACGGTGATCTGCTTCGGGTCGAATTCGCCAACGATCTCGCCCTCGTACAGAACCAGAATGCGGTCGGAGAGGCTCATGACCTCGTCCAGCTCCAGAGAGATCAGCAGAATTGCCTTGCCTTCATCCCGCTCCCGGACAAGCTCGCTGTGAATGAACTCAATGGCGCCGACGTCCAGGCCGCGGGTGGGCTGAACGGCGATAATCAGTTGCTTATCCCGGTCGATTTCGCGGGCAATGATCGCCTTTTGCTGGTTGCCGCCGGACATGGAACGGGCTATCGTGGTCGGACCCTGCCCGGAGCGAACGTCGTATTTCTCAATCAGCTTTTCAGCATAGCTGCGAACGGCGTTCTTGCGAATAAATCCGGCATGCTCGAACTGTTTTTCCCGGAAGCGCTGGAGGACCATGTTCTGCTCAAGCGTGAAATCCAGCACCAGACCGTGCTTGTGGCGGTCCTCCGGAATGTGGCTCAAATAGTCCTGACGCTTGTGGATGGAGGCGCGGGTGATATCCTCGCCGCCAACCAGCACCTTTCCGGACGAGGGGCGTTCCAGACCGGTCAGACCGTAGACCAGCTCACTCTGGCCGTTGCCGTCAATGCCGGCAATGCAGAGGATCTCACCCTTCCGAGCCTGGAAGGATACGTTCTTCACGGCGTTGTTGTGGTGCAGGCGGGAAGGAATCGTCAGATTCTGAACGTCGAGGACGACATCGCCGGGCTTTGCAGGTTCCTTGACGACCTGAAGCTGAACTGGGCGGCCGACCATCATGTTGGAAAGCTCCTGCTTGTTGGTATCAGCCACGTCAACGGTGCCGATGTACTTGCCCTTGCGCAGAACGGATACGCGATCGGCGACTGCCATGATCTCGTTGAGCTTGTGGGTAATAAACAGGATGGATTTTCCCTCACGCTTGAAGCCGCGCATGATCTCCATGAGCTCGTCGATTTCCTGCGGGGTCAGAACTGCAGTCGGCTCGTCAAAAATCAGGATTTCATTGTCGCGGTAAAGCATCTTGAGGATTTCGGTACGCTGCTGCATACCGACGGTGATATCCTCGACCTTTGCGTCAAGATCCACCTTCAGACCGTAGCGATCGATCAGCGCTTCGACCTTCTTGCGCGCTTCCTGCTTTTGCAGGAAGCCCATTTTCGTTGTTTCCGCACCGAGGATAATATTCTCCAGCACGGTAAAAACCTCGACGAGCTTGAAGTGCTGGTGCACCATACCGATGTTCAGCTTTGTTGCGTCGTTCGGATTGTTGATCCGGACGACCTCGCCGTTTTTCTTGATAACGCCTTCCTCCGGCTGATACATGCCGAACAGGACACTCATCAGCGTGGATTTTCCGGCGCCGTTTTCACCGAGCAGGGCATGAATTTCTCCGCGGCGAAGCTGGAGGGTGATGTTGTCGTTTGCTTTGATGCCTGGGAACACTTTTGTGATATTGAGCATTTCAATAACAAAATCATCCTTTTGGTTATTCATACCACACCTACTTTCCGATTCATCTGAGCCGCAGCACCGCAGCTTGAATTTATTATAGCAGTGGAAGCGCGAAAATGCAAGATAGTTGTTAAAAAACTTTAAACGAAATAAAACAGAGGAGAGGCGCGAAGCCTCTCCCCTGCCGGTAATCAGGGAGTATTACTCAACAATATTCAGAGTGACGTTCTCGAGGTTGCCAACCTTGGAAGGATCGTTGTCAACGGTGATCTTGCCGGTCACGATGTCGTTGAGCATAGCCTTGTAATCGTCAACGCTCCAGTTCTTCAGGGACCAGGTGGCGATGGGCAGACCAACAGCCTCTTCCTTGGCGCCGAGGATGGTGCAGACGCCGCCCCACTTGGACCAGTCGCCGCCGTCGACAGCGTAAGCAGCCTTGAGGGCGAGCTGCGCAGCTTCGCCAATGCCCTTCAGAGCAGAGGTGATAACGGTCTTGGAGGCAGAGCTCTGGTCGACGTCAACGCCGATGACCTTCGCGTCGTTCGCGGAAGCAGCAGCGGTGATGGATTCGAAGATGGAGCCGCCGCAGGAGAAGATGACCTCGGTGCCGTTGCTGTACCAGCCGGAAGCCAGGGTCTGCAGATCAGCGGAAGGAGCGAAGTTCGCGCCGTACAGGAAGGTGTAGTTCATCTCGACCTTAGCGCCCTTCTTGGCAGCAGCGTCATTGGCGCCCTGCACGTAGCCCCAGCCGTAACGGTTGACAGCGGGGTTCTCACCGCCGCCGCCGCCGCAGAAGCCGAGCTTGGTGTAGCCTTCCATGACAGCAGCATAGCCGGCCAGATAGCCGCACTGCTCTTCCTGGAACGCGATGGAAGCGATGTTCTTGCTCGGGGTATCGATCTGCCAGCCGTCGATGAAGACGAACTTGACGTCGGGGTAAGCGTTGGCAGCCTTCTCCAGAGCTTTGGCCTGCATGAAGCCGGCGCAGACAATGACCTTCGCGCCGTTGTCGGCAGCGTCCTTCATCGCGTTGAAGCGGTCGTCGTCGGTCGCGTTGGAGCTGTTGGCGGGCTGATAGTACTTGTAGGACTTGCCGTTCGCATCAGCAAACAGCTTGACGCCGTCGTAGGTGCCCTGGTTGAAGGACTTGTCCTTGAGCTGGCCGACGTCGGTCACGAAAGCGATTTCGTACTTGCCGTCAGAAGAGGTCATGGTGTCGGGAATGCTGTCGGCAGTCTTGCCTTCAGCGTCGGTATCCTTCTTCGCCGTCGCGCAGCCGACAAACAGAGCGGCAACCATGGCGAGAACAAGGACAAGCGCAAGAATTTTCTTCATTTGTTTGTTCCTCCATTATCAAATGTAATTTTATGATATAGGCAGACTTCGCCTATTCATCGTACGTATTATGCCACAAAGAATCGGAAAAATCAAGTATCTATTACACTTTTGCTAAAAATAAATCCCGGATTCTTCATATAGATACTGAGGATCATTTCAGGTCTGCGGGAGAAAAGCTCATCGGAAGCATTTCCCCGAGCGTCACCGTCTCAAAAGCGCCGTTCTCTCTTCCGAGATAGAGCTTGAAATCCAGATCGCAGAATTCCCGCATGACCTGACGGCAGACGCCGCAGGGCGGAAACAGGCCGGTGATCTCCTCCCCTGCCCTGCCTCCGACCACCGCGATGGCTTCAAAGTCCCGCTCGCCGTCATAGACGGCCTTGAAGAAAGCGGTGCGCTCGGCGCAGACCGTCGGACCAAAGGCAGCGTTTTCAATGTTGCATCCCTGATAGATTTTGCCGTCTTTGCACAGAAGCGCAGCGCCGACGGAAAAACCGGAATAAGGAACGTAAGCGTGCGAACGAGCTTCCTTTGCAAGGTTGACTAATTCGATGGGCGTCATACGATCTCCTCCTTGAAGCTGATGCCTTCCGTTTCGAGGGGCAGTCCGAAAAGATCGCAGATCGTAGCGGCGATGTTTGCGAAGCAGGTTCCGGTGCCGAGGTTGGCGGGGCGGATCTTCGGTCCGAGGGCAAGGATCGGGATATACTCGCGGGTGTGGTCGGTGGTACGGGTATAGGCAGGGTCGCAGCCGTGGTCGGCCGTGATCATCACGGCGTCGTCAGGTCCGAGCTTTGCCAGCAGCTTGGGCAGCCACGCGTCGAACTCAGTCAAAGCGGCGGCGTAGCCGTCGATGTCGCGGCGGTGGCCGTAGAGCATATCGAAGTCTACCAGGTTGGTGAAGCACAGACCGGTGAAGTCGCGGTCGGCGTAGGCCAACGTTTTTTCCATGCCGTCGGTGTTGCCCTTGGTATAGACGTGCTCGGTAATTCCGACGCCCGCGAAGATATCGAAGATCTTGCCGACGGCCAATGAATCCAGACCGGCGTCCTTGAAGGCGTCAAGCATCGTCTTCCGGGGCGGCTCCAGAGAGAAGTCGTGGCGGTTGGAGGTGCGGGTGTAGTTTCCGTTCCCGTGACCGACGAAGGGGCGGGCGATCACGCGGCCCACGCCGTGCTTGCCGCGCAGGATCTGGCGGGCGATGCGGCAGTCACGGTAGAGCTCCTCAAGGGGAACGACCTCCTCATGGGCGGCGATCTGGAAGACGGAATCGGCGGAGGTGTAGACGATCAGATCGCCTGTGCGCACGTGCTCGTCGCCGTATTCGTTGATCACAGCCGTGCCGGACCAGGGCGCGTTCGCCAGAACGCCGCGTCCGGTCTGCTCGCGGAAGGGCTTCAGGACCTCCTCCGGGAAACCGTTGGGATAGGTTGGCATAGGGTCGCGGGAAACGATGCCGGCAATCTCCCAGTGGCCGATCGTGGTGTCCTTCCCTGCAGAGGCCTCGGCGATTTTACCGTAGGCTCCGGTCGGATGCTCGACGGGGCCGAGGAAGCTCAGTCCATCGACGTTGCCGAGACCGGCGGCGCGGAGATTCGGAATGTGCAGCTTGTCGGAGCTTGCACAGGAGCGAAGCGTATTGACGTCATAGTCGCCGAACTTGGCGGCGTCCGGCGCTTCGCCCGCACCGCAGGAGTCAAGCACGATTAAAAAAATGCGTTTCATCTTTGATCCTTCCTTTCCGAACGGATTACCGTTCCAGCTTGACTGCGGTCTCCAGGGCGACCCGCATCATCTGCTCGAAGCCGGTCTGACGCTCCTCGGCGGAGAGGTATTCGCGGCGGATGATCTGGTCGGAAACCGTGCAGATACAAAGGGCGTTTTTGCGGAAACGGGCGGCGTTCAGATAGAGGGCGGCGGATTCCATCTCGATGGCCATAATGCCCATCTTTTGCCAATTCTTCTTGGGATTCAGCGCGTCGGGAACGCCCTCATCGTCGTCATAGAAGAAGTCGGACGACAGAATGTTGCCCACGTGATAGACTGCGCCGAGCTCCTCGGCGGCGGTCGATGCGGCGCGAAGCATTTCAAACGAACAGATCGGGGCGAAGGTCCCCATCAGATGAAACTGTTCCTGGTAGTTGGAGTCCATGCTTGCGCCCATCGCCATGACGATGTCCTTGAGGTTGATGTCGGGCTGGATCGCGCCGGCGGAGCCGATGCGCATGATGTTGCGTACGTCGTAGTTTTCAAACAGCTCGCGGGAATAGATGCCGATGGACGGCATGCCCATCCCGGAGGCCATGACGGAGACGCGGACGCCCTTGTACAGGCCGGTATAGCCCTGCACGCCGCGCACGTTGTTCACAAGGACAGGATTCTCCAGAAAATGCTCGGCAATGTACTTCGAGCGAAGCGGGTCACCGGGCATGAGGACGGTCTGACCGAAGTCGGCAGGCGTCGCGTTGATATGCGGAGTCGGATAGCTCATATTCTTGCTCCTTTCCTTACTGTCGATGCAGCTTGATTTTACGGTGCTCGCGAATGGCGGAGGTGTAGCAGCGATGACACATGGCAATATAGCAGTCGTTTCCGCCGATCAGAACCTGCGCGCCCTCGGTGACGACGAAACCGTCCACAACGCGGGCGTTGACCGTTGCCTTGGATCCGCAGTCGCAGATGGTCTTGATCTCCTGAATGGAGTCGGCAAGCTCAAACAGCCGCTGGGAACCGGGGAACAGCCTGGTCTGAAAGTCGGTGCGCAGGCCGAAGCAGAGAACCGGCACGTTCAGCTCGTCCACGATTCGGCGAAGCTGGTCGATCTGCTGCGGGGCCAGGAACTGACATTCGTCCACGATGATCACGTCGGTTTTCCGTTCCCGGAACATTTGATAGAGGTCGGCATTTGCACCGACACTTTCGGCCTCGGCCTTGAGCCCGATGCGGGACTGAACCACGGAAGCCCCGTCGCGGTTGTCGGTGGCCGGCTTGATCAGCCAGACCGTCATATCGTTTTCTTCGTAGTTGTACTTTGTGATCAGCGCCTGAGCAGTCTTTGAGGAGCCCATCGCACCGTATTTGAAATAGAGCTTAGCCATGTCAGCCTCCGCTTGCAGGTATTTGTGTGTTTGAATATTATACCCTGTTTCGTTCTCGGTTTCAATCAAAATTTTTATGAATTTGGGAAGACCTATACAGAAAGGGATCGGAGCTGAGCGTACGCAATGGAAACGGCCCGCGGGATCGCCGCGGGCCGTAAGGAGTTACAGGATCGGAATTTTGATGGTAAGGTCGCTGACGGGGTAGGCGGAGCATGCGTGGAACCAGCCGAGCTGCTTGTCCATCTCGCGGCGTCCGTCTCCCAGCGGGGAGACGAAAATCTCACCGGAGAGAAGCTGCGTCCGGCAGTATCCGCACTCGCCGCAGCGACAGTGCGTGTCCACCGGGATTGCCGCCCGTTCCAGGGCGACGGCCACGGGCTCGTCTCCGCGGGCAGAGATCACGTTCTCGTGAATGCCGCGCCGGACCGTCAGCCTCCAGACCTTATCCTTGTTCCCGGCAGGGTAGCCGGGAAGCACGGACGGATCGGTCGGCTGGCCTACGACGTCATGGCGGAAGCGGCGGGCCGTAAAGCCAAGTTCGCTTGCCGCCTGCCTGACCAGATTGAACATGGCGAGCGGGCCGCAGAACATCAGGGTCGGGTCCTTGCCCATATACTTTGCGATCAGGTCCTTCGTGATGAAGCCCCGCTCTCCTTTCCATTCGTCGTCGCCGGAAAGAACGTGGACGACCTTGATCCTCGGGCACTCGCGTTCGAGCGTTGCAAGCTCGTCGCCCAAAACGATGTCGCTATGGTGAACCGAGCCGTAGAGGATCGTGAGCGATACGTCCTTCATTTTGCCGAAGGCGATCTCGCGGGCCATCGAATAGAAGGGCGTGATGCCGGAGCCGCCCGCAAGGGCGACAAGGTTTCTGCTGTCGCGCAGGGGCTCGTAATAGAAGGTTCCGTACGGCAGATCGGTCAGAAGCTCAGTTCCGACCTTGACCTGCTCGAAAAAGTAATCCGGGACCAGATAAGGCCGGTTGCGGCGGATCGTGACCTCAACGAAGCCGTTATCACCCAGAGCATCGCACGGCGCGGAGGAAATGGTATAGGGACGGGTCAGCTCGCTCTCGCCGATGTGCAGGCGGAAGCTCAGATATTGACCGGCCTGGAAGACCGGGAGCTTTGCCGAGACCGGAACCATGCGGTAGATGCGGGACGTCGGGGAGGCCTCGCGGATCTCAGTCACGCGCAGAAGCATCGGATCGGGATGCAGGGCGTCGGCCACGGTTCGGATAAAGTCGTTGGGGTCCGGCACGGAAGAGGCTGTCTCGATGCTCTTTCTGCGAGCCGCGGTGACGCGGGACGCGCCGCCGACGTCTTTCAGAAAGCCTTTGACCTTGATGCTCATTTCTGCGCCTCCTTCTTCTTTGCCAGATCGTCCAGGATCGCCTTGGCCGCGGCTCTGCCGTTGGTGATCTGCGGGCCCATGCCGTCGCCGGACATTCCGTGTGCGCCGGCAAATTCCAGACCGTCAATGAAGTGGTCTTCGTGCTTCATTTGCAGACGGGCCACCGCATGATCTTCAAGCCTGTGAGAATAGCCGTAAATGCTTCCCTTCCAGGCGCCGACGTAGTGGGCGATCGTCATGGGCGTCGTGACCTCGACCTCCATGATCCTGCTGCGGAAATCCACGCCGGATATTTTGATATACTCCTCCATCATCTCGTTTGCCAGGCGGCGCTTGAGGGCGTGGTAGTCCTCCGGCTTGACGCCCTTGAAGGGGTCGTTCGGGACCAGGGCGGTGATGGAAAGCTGCGTCTGTCCGGCGGGAACAGCCTCGGGGTTCGCATAGTTGACGCAGATCGTGGTGATATAATTGTAAGGCTCGGTCAGATTGGAATAGTTCCGCCAAATCTCGTTGGTGTCCATCGTGCGGCCGGAGAAGGTGGAATAGTTCATCAAACCGTTCTCCTTGGGTGTGCCCTCCAGGACCATGATCACGCTGACGGGGCAGACGGAAAGCTCGCGGCCGTTGACCATCTTGATCGCTCCAGCGGGAACCTCGGACAGCGGCTCGATCATCTGGGTGTAGACCTTGTTGGGATAGGGCGCGGAGATCACGTAGTCGGAGTGGATCTCGTCGCCGCGCTTCGTGCGGACGCCGCAGACCTTTCCGTCTTTGACCAGGATCTTTTCGACCTCCTGACGGAATTCATACTGTGCGCCGTTTTCCTCCACCTTTTGCTGCATCCGCATGGACATTTCATGGCTGAAATAGCGGCAGACGTAGGAGCCGGTGAAGTAGTCAGCCATCAGGAAGGCGTAGATCGTAAACGGGAGCTTGTCCATCGGGCTGCCCACGTAGATCCAGTAGGGCGTCAGCAGCTCCACGGCCTTCTTGGGCAGATGGAAGGTCTCGATGACCTCGGTTGCGGAATAGCCGACGGTTTTGACGAAGTCCGGGTGCTTGAGAAGCATCTGGACCTTGCTCATCGGCGTGACGGACAGAACGTTCATGCTGTCGTAGACCCGGCGGCAGAGGAGCATCAGCTCATGGACCTTCTCAAAGGTGCCAGGGACGGCGGCGTCGATCTCGCGGGCCATGCGTTCGTAGCCGTCGTGAAGGGTCACGTCCAGCCCGGAGTTCGGGAGGACGACACGATAACACTCCGGCACGGGAAGCCAGTCGATGTTCACGCCCATATCGTCGAAGAACTGACCGACCTTCAGCCGTTCGCCCTTCTTGCCGATGGACATCATCTCATGCAGGGTGGCTTCGATCTCGATGCCGTTGCGGACGAAATCCGTTGCGAGGCCGCCCGGAAGGTTGTGCTTCTCCAGGATCAGAATATCCTTGACACCCTTGGCCTGTAATTGCAGAGCAGCGGACATGCCGGCCAGTGCGCCGCCGATGATAATGACCTGGTAGTGGTCCTTGTAGAATTTCACGGGATACCACCTTTCTTGATTTTTCCGCTTTGCGGATCGGCGCCGCTTCAAAAGGAAGCAGCGGGAGCGTATTCTCAGAAGAAGCGCTCGACCAGCTCGCGGGAGTATTCGGCAGTCTCGTCCATGTCGCCGAAGGACATGATCTCACCGGCATAGAAGGTATCGTACTTATCCTGCATGGCTTCGACCTTGTCATACCAGCCGTCGGCGTAGTCCTTGGAGAAGACATGGGGGAAATAATAGACGGACCACTCGTTTACGACCTTGGAAGCGGGGTTGTGCATGGTCTTGAGATCGTCGAGCACCATCTTGCGGCAGGTGTCGTAGGGGATCTCCTTCATGTTCTTGTGCTTGCGCAGGGCATAGGTGGTGATGACCTGATCCTTGGTATCGCGCCAGCGGCGGTAATAAACCATCAGATGGCCGAGCTTGGCGGGAACCATGTTGTCGAAAACGTAGTAGGAGATTTCGGGATGATCCTCCGGCTTGGTCTCCACGGCAAGCACGTCGTAGCGCTCATAGTCGATCTTGGAGAACAGGGCCTTCTCATCCTCACGGGCGTCAAAGTAGTCCACCATGCCGACCAGTCCGTCGCGGCGGTTGGCGGAATCACCGACGTAGAGCGGCGCTGTGACGATGATCTTGTCGTATTCCTCGACCTGACCGTTCACAGTGACGAAGACCTTGCCGTCATGGCGCTCGACCTTCGTGATGTTGGAGTTCAGACGCGCGTGGTTTTTCAGGTGTTCGTTGAGCTGCTCCCAAATATACTGGGTGCCGTTTTTCCAGGTCCAGAGATTGATCTTGACGAAGTTCATGCAGGTCTGGAAGTCCAGATACTTGAGCACGTAGGCGGCAGGGATCTCATCAAAGTAACCGTAGCCGAAGGAGGTGAAGGGCCCGATCCAGACGTCCTGGGTCAGCTCGACGCCGTTCTTCTTGCAGAATTCGCTGAACGGAAGGGAGAGGTCCTTGAGGTTGGGGTTGGAGCCGGAGACGGGTTCGCGGCGGGCGTTCTGCTGGGAGAAGCCCTCGTAGCGGCCCTGGGCAACGCCGCGGTGGCCGTTGAGATCGTAGCCCTTATATTTGGTTTCCAGGATCTCGCCGAGCAGCTTGATCTGCTTCTTCATCTTGAGCAGGCGGGGGATCTTGAGCAGGTTCTTCTTCGGCTCGAAGGGCTCGATGACCTTGCCGGCCGCGTTCTTGTAGTTGCGGTTCAGCTTGGGGCCGTCGTGCGTAATGCCGCAGAATTCCTCAACGTCGTGGACGGCATAGTAGGAAGGTACGCCCATGATGGCGCCCATCTCGTAGCGGCGGCCGTTGTAGTGCGGCGACCAGCATTTGCCGCCGACGCGGTCAGATTTTTCCAGGATGGTGTAGTTCTCGTAGCCCTTCTTTTCCAGGTACATACCGGCGGACAGACCGGCGGGGCCGCCGCCAATAATACAGATTCGTGCGTTTTTGTCCATAATGATATTCCTCCTTCTGGTAATAGCAAGCGTTTCGCTTTTGCTTCCTTCGGCTATTATACTACATAACATTTAAAAATGCACGAACAATTTCAGAAAATCCTGTTTATTTTTGAATCCTTTCATGCTATAATATACTTGAATCAGAATGAAGTCCGGAGAGTGAAGGATTTGCGCCATACTTCTTTTCTATCTATGCTTGCGTATAACGCCGAAGCGATCCCCGAGGGAATCGCTCTGCGCGACGCAAGACGTCAGTTGACCCGTGCGGAATTGCTGCATGAGATCCAAGCCCGCGCCGAACGATGGCGCGCTTCCGGCAAAACCTGTCTGGCCGTACTCTGCGACGGAAGCCTGGATTGTCTGTGCGCGATCCTATCGGCCTCTGCTGCCGGCTTACAGGTCGCCCTGCTGGACGAAAACGTCCCGGAGGATGCGCTTCCCGGGCTGCTGGCCTACGTGGAAGCAGACGAATTCTGGGGCGCGGAGCTGCTGGAGCATGACGTTGCGCCGTATCTGACGCGCGGCGTTCGGAAGCCCGCGGGTCTCCTCTTTTTCACGTCCGGCACGACGCAGGCCTCCAAGGCCGTCGTGCTGACGGAAGCCAGTCTTTGCGCCAGCGCCTGGAACGGAAACGAGCTTCTTCCGCTTGACAGAACAGACACCCTGCTCTGCGCTCTGCCGCTGAACCACGTCTTCGGCTTCGTCTGCGGCGTTCTCTGGGGTCTGCAGGCAGGTGCGACGGTTGCCCTGTGCGGCGGGCCGCGGCGCTTATCCGCCGATTTGCAACGCTTCCGCCCGACTGCGGTCAGCGTGGTTCCGACCCTGCTTGGCTTCCTGCTCCAACACTGCGAGCTTCCGCCGGAATTAAATCTGGTGCTGGTTGGCGCGGGGAATTGCCCCGAGCCGCTGATTCAGGCTGCCGGGAGCCGCGGGCTTCGCGTTGCAGTGGGTTATGGGTTGACCGAGACGAGCTCCGGCGTAGCCCTTTCCCCTGTCGGCAACTCAAACGCGATGGAGCTCTGCCCAGAGGCGGAGGCCCGGATCGCGGAGGACGGAGAGATCCTGATCCATGCGCCGACCTGCATGATGCAGGGCTACTACAAAAAGCCGGAGGATACTGCCGCCGTCCTGCATGACGGCCTGCTTCACACCGGTGATCTCGGCGCGCTTGACGAGCTTGCGCGGCTTCGTGTAACCGGGCGGAAAAAGGAGATGCTCGTCCTGACTGACGGCACGAAGATCTACCTGCCGGAATATGAAGAATCGCTTGCCGCTTTGCTCGGAACGAACGAGCTTGCCGTTGCCCTGAGAAACGGTCGGCCTGTGCTGCTGCTTTCCGAGGCCGAAGCGGACAAAAAGGAGCTGATGAATCGGCTGGCCCCGGTTATGGAGCGCCTGCCGAGAGGACAGCAGCTTACGGATATCCTGATCCTGCACCGTCCCCTGCCGCGGACCGCGACGGGGAAAATCAAACGCTGGACTTTGACACAACTGATGGAGGAACTGACATGACAAGAGAAGAAATCCTGAACCAGACCGTATCCGTGATTTACGACTGCATTCCCGATCTGGACGGAACGGAGCTGCGCGAAGACAGCGTAATCAACACGGACGCTGGCGTTGATTCGATGGGCTTTACGCTGATTATGTGCCGGCTGGAAGCGGTTTTTGGCGTGCAGATACCGAATCGCCAGTGGCAGAAGCTGCAAACCCTCGGCGACGTGGTGGGCGCGATCGAAAAGCGTTTGAACTAATATGGAAATCTTTGAAACGACCTGCAAGCTGCGGAATGCGGACGTGGATATGCACCGGCGGTTCAAGACCGCTTCCCTGCTGACGCTCTTGCAGGAGACGGCGATCGCCCACACGGAAGCCATCGGAATGGGCCGCGAAAGGACGCTGGATCGTGGCCTTTTGTGGATCATCACCCTCCAGCGGCTCTCCATCCACCGGATGCCCGTCTATGACGAGACGATCACCGTGCAATGCTGGCCCGGAAAGACGATGCACGTCCTCTTTCCGCGCTATTACCGCATGACAAGTGAAACAGGAGAGCTGCTGTTGGAGGGCTCGGCCCTCTGGGCGCTGATCGACGAGCAGTCCCACCAGCTCATTTTCCCGGACGACTACGGCATTCGCATCCCCGGCCTTGTCACCGGACAGGAAACGCCCCTGCCGCGCGCGCCGAAGGCCGTTCCGCTGACGCACCAGACCGAGTTCACGGTTCCCTATACTTACGTGGACCTCAACCGGCACATGAACAACGTCCGGTATCTTGATTTGGCGGAAAACACGATCCCGCACGAAGCCCACGATCATCCGCTGAAAAGTCTGGAAATCGAATACAGCAGTGAAGCAAAGCTCGGTCAGACGATCCGCGTCCAGTGGGGCAAGCTCGGCGGGGTCTATTTTGTGGACGGCGAGGACGAGCGGCGGCTGTTCCGCGTCCGGCTTGAATACGACGAGAAGGAGCTTCTGACGCCATGAACGAAGCCGCCTCTCCCCTGCGCTGTCCGGTCTGCGGAAGCCCTCTGTTTCTTTCGGAACGGACGCTGCAATGTGCACGCAGGCACAGCTTTGATCTGGCAAAGGAAGGTTACGTTAACCTTCTTCTGAGCCATAAGGCCTCCGATACGATGGGCGACAGCAAGGAAGCGGCCCGCTTTCGGCGCGACTTTCTGAGCCGGGGCTACTATGCGCCGCTCCGGGACGCGCTGGTCGGAAAGCTCAAAGGGCAATCGGGCAGACTGCTGGACGTCTGCTGCGGCGAAGGCTATTACACCGCATCACTCGGCGCGATTCCGGGGCTGGACGTCTGGGGCTTTGATCTTGCCCGCGAGATGGTCCGCCTGGCCGCCAGGCGCGGCGGCGCGCGCTATTTCGTGGCGAATCTGGCGCACGTCCCGGTCGCGGACGAGAGCTTTGATTTTGCCGCCCTGCTCTTTGCCCCCTTCCAGGAGGCGGAGTTGGCGCGCATCCTGAAGCCAAGCGGACGGCTGTTTCTGGTCGTGCCGGGAAAGCGCCACCTCTTCGGGCTCAAGCAGGCCGTCTATGACGCGCCGTACGAGAACGACGAAGCCCTGCCGGAAACGAAGCGCCTGAAGCTGATCGGAACCGAACGAATCGACGCGCAGATTTGCCTCCGATCCCAGGCGGATATCCAGGCTGTTTTCCGCATGACGCCCTATTACTACCGTACTGCACAGGCAGACCGCGAAAAGCTGAACGGTTTGGATGAGTTGGAGACGGAGATTTCCTTCGTGATCGCAGAATATCAGAAAGTGGAGGTCAAGCTATGAAAAAAGCGATTTCTCTTTTCTGCGTGCTTATAATCTGTATGGCTCTGCTCTACGGCTGTACGCAGACCGGGGCAGTTGCGCCGCAGGAACCTGAAAAGAATCCGGAGGCCTGGCTGCTCCAGCAGGCGCGCGACCTGATCGAGACCATGACAACGCAGAACGCCGGCTACATGATGCAGATGTCTGATGAGGAACGGGAATTATTCGAATCCATGAAGGAGGGCCTGTTCGATCATCCGACGGCGGAGCTTTATCTCTATCCGAACTACAGTCCCTTGTTGGATACGATTCAGGAAGAGGATTTGGCAGAGTTCACCTCGAACGGTTACGAGACGGTCATTGAAAAGGAACCCATGTACCTGACGAACCTTCTTCCTGCCATGAGTAACAATTATGTTTCAGTGAGCGCTTCCTTCTCGACCCATATCAGCGGCTTTTTGGACGTGCCGACCTTCCTGCGCGGGAACGCTGCCCTTCTGCTCTGGCACGGAACCAACAGTACTGCCGTGATCGTTTTTGCAGATCGCGGCGTCGGTTTACAATACAATGGCTGTCTGCTGATGAAATGGAGTGAGTATGCCGATATCGAAGCGCTCGACAAGCTGCCCAGGGAGGGCATGCAAAGCTACGACGCCGATGCACTGGAGGGCATGCTTAAGCTGGAGGCTTCCGTGCCGCACGCCGTTTCCGTCTCTTCTGCCAAGTCCGCCGAGGAATTCTATCTGAGCAGCGTGAATGATCTGCTGGCATACGTGACGGAACGTCAGAACGTGATCACAAAAGCATATTTTCCGGGAAATGAAGACCTTCAGGCCGCTGCCAGGATCACGGGGGAACCGGAGCGGATCACGCTCTACGAGGGCGTTGACGACCGGGGCGTTTCTGATATGATCGTGAATCAATTCAGAATCGAAGCGATCAGGACGTTTAACGTTCCTTATACCCTTTATACCGAGACCTGTCCCCTTGCTGCGAAAAACGCCGTCGCCTTTTTGGAGTTTCCGGATGGCAAACGCGCGATCGCGCAGATCTACCAGGGCGAGATCTGTTCGACCCTGATTCTCCGTCCCCTGCCTGAGGAAGCCGCCGAGATGCTGGAGGAGCGGCTTTCCGGTATGGCGACCAACACCATAGAGCTTCATTGAACCAATCATTTCATAGGAGGAACATCATGAAAGTAACCGAACGTTTTCTGAACTACGTCGCATTCGACACGCAGTCCGACGAGGCCAGCGAAACCTGCCCCTCCACGCCGAACCAGCTTCTTCTGGGCGAGCATATCGTCGCCGACCTCAAAGCAATCGGCGTGGCGGACGCCCACATGGACAAGGACGGCTATGTCTACGGCTCCGTACCCGGCACCGCGGAAGGGCCTGTGATCGGTCTGATCGCCCACATGGACACGGCGCCGGACTGCTCCGGCAAGAATATCAAGCCCCGGATCGTAGAATATAAGGGCGGCGATATCGTATTGAACGAGGCCGAACACATTGTGATGAAGGCCGCAGATTTTGAGCGCCTGGAGCGGAGCGTCGGCAAGCATCTGATCGTCACCGACGGTACGACCCTGCTTGGCGCGGACGACAAGGCCGGCGTGGCAGAGATCCTGACTGCCGTCGAGGAATTGATTCGGGACAAAGCGCCCCACGTGCCCATCCGCATCGGCATTACCCCCGACGAGGAGATCGGACGCGGCGCAGATCGCTTTGACGTTAAGGGCTTCGGCGCAGAATTCGCCTACACTGCGGACGGCGGCACGCTGGGCGAGATCGAATATGAAAACTTCAATGCGGCCTCCGCGACCGTCGTTTGCAAGGGCGTCTCCATCCATCCGGGCAGCGCCAAGAACAAGCTCGTCAACGCGATGCAGGTGGCGATGGATTTCCACGCCATGCTGCCAGCCAACGAGCGCCCCGAGCATACCGAGGGCTACGAGGGCTTCTCCATGCTGCACCAGATGGAGGGCGGCGTAGAGGAGGCCAAGCTGGGCTATATCATCCGTGACCACGACCGCTTCAAGTTCGAGCAGAAGAAGTCCCGGTTTGAGATGATCGCAAACTATCTCAACGAGGCCTACGGCGAAGGGACCGTGACCGTGACGCTCAAGGACAGCTACTACAACATGAAGGAGAAGATCCTGCCCGTGATGCACGTGGTTGAGCGGGCAAAGAACGCGATGCGCGAGGCCGACATGGACCCGATCGCCGTTCCCATCCGCGGCGGCACGGACGGAGCACGGCTGAGCTTTGAGGGTCTTCCCTGCCCGAATCTCTGCACCGGCGGCGAGAACTTCCACGGGCGCTTTGAATACATCCCCGTGGAGGATATGGAAGCCTGCGTGCAGATGATCAAGAACATCCTGAAGCCGTGAAGCACCTTGCGCCGGATTGCTTCCGCGCCTTCGCATGCGCGATGGGCAACTGCCCGGATTCCTGCTGCAGTGCGGGCTGGGAGATCGTGATCGACCCCGAGACGCGGAAGCGATATGAAGCGTTGACCGGCCCGGACGGAGAAACCGTCCGGGCTGCGGTCGTACCCGGAGCGGAAGCCCTGCTCCGGCAGACGGACGGCGTCTGCGTCCTGCTGCAGCCGGACGGGCTTTGCTTTTGCCAGAAGCACTTTGGTCACGACGCGCTCTGCCGCGTCTGCCGCGAATATCCACGCTTTCACCGGGAATTCGGCAACCTGACCGAACACGGAATCAGCCTGAGCTGTCCGACGGCCTTCGCCCTTGCCACGGCGAAGGCTCCGACTCTGGAGAGCTGGGAGGATGATGCGCCTGTCGTGCTGAATGAACTGGACCCGGAGCGGTATCTTGCGCTCCGCGAAGGGCGAGACCTTGCCCTGCGCCTTCTGCTGGATGAAAACCGTTCCCTTGCAGATCGGATTCGGCTGGTTCTTTCTCTGTCCGAGCGTATTCAGGACGGGATGGACGGCTGGATCAGAACCGGAAAACTGGCTTGCCGCAGGCTCTCCTCCCCCATCGGACAGGCGGCAGCCCTGCGAAACGACCGCATTCGCCCGACGCTTCGGACGCAGCGGGCAAGACTGCGCCAGCTTGCGCGGTATTATCGCAGCCTGGAGCTTTTAAACCCGGATTGGCCGGACGCGCTGAACCGATTTCTGGACCGGACGGAAGAGCTCCCCGCCGACTGGCTGGAGCCGGACGAGCCGGAGCTTTACGCGCGGTATCTTTGGTTCTCCCTCTTCAAGTATTGGCTCGATGCGGCGGATGACGGCCTGCTGCTTGCTCGCGTGCGGCGAAGCCTGTCCATGACACTCCTCGGGCTTGCGATGGATCGCGTCCTTCCCGTCGATCGGAGCTGGCTTCAGCGCATCAGCCGCGAGATCGAGCATTGCGAGGAAAATCTGGAAGCCCTTCTTGTGCTGGAGGGGAAACGATCGGCGCAGTAGCCCACGGATCATCCGCCCGAAAAAACGCAAATATCACCCACTTCCCTCTTGCAGTTCCAAATTCAGTATGCTATAATACAAAAATCAATGGCATAACGCCCCGCAGCGATGCGATTTTGCGCCGTCTGCGGCACGGTTTGCCACATTTTATTCAGAAAGCAGGGATTTTTATGGAAACTTTATTAACGCTTCGGGAACTCTACCGCAACGTGAACGCCTACGCGGGCAAGAACGTGAAGATCGGCGGTTGGGTACGAAACCGGAGAGCTTCCAAGTCCTTTGGTTTTATCATGCTGTCCGACGGCACCTATTTCCAGCCCGTTCAGGTCGTGATCACCGACGCTCTGGATAACTTCGCCGAGATGGCAAAGATCAACATCGGCGCGGCCCTGATCGTGGAGGGCAAGGTCGAGATGACCCCGGACGCCAAGCAGGCCTTTGAGATCCAGGCCGTCTCCGTGGCTGTGGAGGGTCCCTCTGCGCCCGACTATCCCATCCAGCCCAAGCGTCACACGCTGGAGTACCTCCGCACCGTGACCCATCTGCGTCCCAGGACAAACACCTTCCAGGCCGTGTTCCGCGTCCGCAGTCTGATCGCCTACGCGATCCACAAGTTCTTCCAGGAGCGCGATTTCGTCTACGTACACACGCCTCTGATCACCGGCTCTGACTGCGAGGGCGCGGGCGAGATGTTCCAGGTAACGACCCTGGATATGAACAACCCGCCGCGGACCGAGGACGGCGCGGTGGACTACGCCAAGGACTTCTTCGGCAAACAGACCAACCTGACCGTCTCCGGTCAGCTCAACGGCGAGACCTTTGCAATGGCCTTCCGCAACATCTACACCTTCGGCCCCACCTTCCGCGCCGAGAACTCCAATACCACCCGCCACGCAGCGGAATTCTGGATGATCGAGCCGGAAATCGCCTTTGCCGATCTGGAAGACGATATGCATCTGGCCGAGGACATGCTCAAGTATATCATCGCCTATGTGCTGGAGAACGCGCCGGAGGAGATGAACTTCTTCAACAGCTTCGTGGACAAGGGCCTTCTGGACCGGCTGCATCACGTACTGAACTCCGACTTCGGCCACGTGACCTATACCGAGGCGATCGAGCTGCTTCAGCCGCACAACGATGAGTTTGAGTACCCGGTTTCCTGGGGCTGCGATCTGCAGACCGAGCACGAGCGCTTCCTGACCGAGCAGATCTTCCAGCGCCCGGTCTTCGTCACCGACTACCCGAAGGAGATCAAGAGCTTCTACATGAAGCTGAACCCGGACGGCAAGACTGTGGCTGCCATGGACTGCCTTGTCCCCGGCATCGGCGAGATCATCGGCGGCAGCCAGCGAGAGGACGACTTCGACAAGCTGCTCGCCCGCATCGAGGAGCTGGGCATGAAGCGTGAGCTCTATGATTTCTATCTGGATCTTCGCAAGTACGGCTCCGCCCGCCATGCAGGCTTCGGCCTGGGCTTCGAACGCTGCGTGATGTATCTGACCGGTATGGGCAACATCCGCGACGTCCTCCCCTTCCCGCGCACCGTCAACAACTGCGAGCTGTAATCACACAATCAACCCGGGGCCGGCAAACGCCGGCCCCATTTTGCAGAGGTGAGCTTATGACACGACTCTTGCTAGTGGAGGACGACGCGCAGATCGTCCAAAGCTTGCGTGATTTCCTGCGCGAGGAAGGCTATGAGGTCCGCGCCGTTGGGGACAAGCGCTCTGCGCTGGCAATGTTGGAACAGGAACGTTTCGACCTGGCGCTGCTCGACGTCTCCCTGCCCGATGGCAGCGGCCTGGACGTCTGCCGTGCAATCAAGGATACCCCGGTTGTTTTCCTCACAGCCTCGGACGATGAAAACAGTGTAGTCGCCGGCCTGGATCTCGGAGCCGACGACTACATCATCAAGCCCTTCCGTCCCCGGGAATTGGCATCCCGGCTGAGAAGTGTTCTCCGGCGGTCCGGCGGCAGCGAATACCTGAGCGCAGGCAGCATCCGCCTGGATCCCCAGAGCGGGACAGTAACCAAGGACGGCAGGGAGATCCCCCTCTCCGCCCTGCAGTACCGGCTGCTGCTGATTCTGCTGGAAAACAAGGGCAAATTAATGACCCGGGAGCGGCTGCTGGCCGATATCTGGGATATCTCCGGGGACTTTGTGAACGACAATACTCTGACCGTCTATGTCAAGCGACTGCGGGAAAAGCTGGAGGACGAGAGCCTGATTAAGACCGTTCGCGGCATCGGCTATCGGATTGACGGATGAGGACGGTCCTTCGAAATCGGGAGCTGCGTCGGGAGCTTGGTTGGTTTGGGCTCCTGACGCTGGTGTTTGCCGCGGCATCAAGCCTCCTGATCGGTTTGCGCGCGGGTTTTCTGAGCCTTGTCGGCGGCCTGAGTGCGACTGGTCTATACCTTTGCTTTATTCTGCTCCGGTACCGCAAAATGCAGGAGCTTGCCGACTCCATTGACCGGGTCCTACACGGGCAGGATGCCGTTTTGATCAGCCAGAGCCGGGAGGGCGAGTTGTCCATCCTGCACAATGAAATTCAGAAGCTTACAATTCGCCTGGGAGAGCAGGCGGACCGGCTCCGGGACGACAAGCTGTCGCTCAGCAAGGCGATTGCAGACGTCTCCCACCAGCTCCGCACGCCCTTGACCGGGATGAACCTGACCGTGAATCGGCTCAGCAAGCCGAATCTTTCCGATGCCGAGCGGCGCGAGCTGCTACAGACGCATGCCGCCTCTCTGCGGCGTCTGGATTGGCTGGTGGAGGCTCTGCTCAAGCTCTCTAAGCTGGACGCCGGAACCGTCCGGTATCGAATACAAACCGTGCGTGCCGCTTCCCTGCTCGACCAGGCACTGGAGCCCTACCGGATTGCCCTGGAGCTGCGGGAGATCGAGGTGCTTACCGTCTGCGCGGATGAGACACTGATCTGTGATCCGGCCTGGACCGTCGAGGCCATGGGCAACCTGATCAAAAATTGCATGGAGCACACCCCGGCCGGCGGCAATATCGTGGTGACCGTCAGTCAGACACCGATCTTTACCGAGTTCACGGTGGAAGATACCGGATCCGGCTTCGATCCGGCAGACCTTCCGCACCTGTTCGAGCGGTTCTACAAGGGAAAAAATGCAGCGCCGGAGAGCGTCGGCATCGGGCTTGCCCTCTCGCGGGAGATCCTTGCCGCTCAGAACGCTACGATCACCGCAGACAATCGACCGGACGCCTCCGGCGCCCGCTTCCGGGTCCGATTTTATCCCGGCGTCGTTTAAGAAAATGCATCGCAGTCAACCCGTACCATTCGGATTGACTGCGATTCGTATAAAACGGTCACTGACCTGTCATTTTGAGATGATAAACTGGGAGTAGAAAACCGAAAGGAGTATATCTCTATGGAAATTATACGGATGGATCATCTGACCAAGGTCTACGGAACCGGCGAGAATGCGGTCCGGGCAGTGGACGACGTCTCCTTCTCCGTGGAGAAGGGAGAGTTTCTGGCGATCATCGGGCCGTCGGGATCCGGGAAATCGACGTTGCTCCATATTCTGGGTGGCGTAGACCGGCCCACGAGCGGCAAGGTCTTTCTCGGTGGTCAGGACGTTTACGCCCAGTCGGAGGACGCCTTGACCATCTTTCGCCGGCGGCAGGTCGGTCTGATCTACCAGTTTTACAACCTGATCCCCGTCCTGACTGTGGAGGAGAACATCACACTCCCGGTCCTCCTGGACGGGAGGGAAATCAACCGGGAGCGGCTGGAAGATCTGTTGCAGACGCTTGGTTTGACGGACCGGCGCGGCTATCTGCCAAACCAGCTCTCCGGCGGACAGCAGCAGCGCGTCTCCATCGGCCGGGCGTTGATGACAGCTCCGGCTGTGGTTCTGGCAGATGAACCGACCGGAAACCTGGACTCCAAAAACTCCCAGGAGATCGTTAGCCTGCTCAAACAGTCCAACCGAAAGTACGGCCAGACCTTGATCGTGATCACGCACGACGAGAACATTGCCCTGCAGGCCGACCGCGTGATTGCGATCGAGGATGGCAAGATCGTGCGCGACGACCTGCAGCGAGGTGACCGGCGATGAACGTGCTGCGACAATATACCCGTGCCTCCCTTGGCAAAAACCGCACCCGGACCCTTGTGACGATCATCGGCATCGTCCTTTCGATGGCCCTGGTGACTGCGGTTTTGGAGGGTGCCTGGTCGGGACAGCAGTTTCTGATTCGTAGCGAAGCAGCCAACAGCGGCGCGTATCACGGCATCTTCAGCGATCTGGATGCGGCGCAGAAGCAAACGCTTTCAAGCACCCGGGAATTTGCGTCCAGTACGGAGCTGGACCTGGTGGGTTGGGCCGGGATCGAAACCAGCGTCGAATACATGCCCTACCTGGTGATCTACTCGGCGAATGACAATTTGACCGACCTGGCGTCTGTCCATCTGATCAGCGGGCGGATACCCGAAAACGATTCAGAGCTTCTCCTGCCCGGTAATCTGATTGACTTCGGCACGCGCAGCTATGCGCTCGGCGATACGCTTGAATTGGAGGTTGGCCGCCGAGTCTCGGATGGCGTGGACCTCGGCCTGGAGGTGCCCCTGCTTCGAGGCGGCAGTACATTGGATGGGACCGAGGCGCAGGAGCCCTCCGAGGCAACCGAACCCGCAGAGGATGAAATCACAGAAGAGCTGATTGAAATGCGTATGCACAGCTATACTGTGGTTGGATTCTACGAGCGCCTGGATTACAACATTGATCCCTATTCAAGCCCCGGTTTTCTGGCTTTGACCAAGGGCGCGCCTGTATCCGATCAAAACCTGGTCCTATTCACCCTGCGAAACCCCATGCACTATTATACCTACATGCCCCAAAACCCGGTCAGCAACAACTATGTCGACCACCGGGACCTTCTGGAATTCAGCGGGAGCCTTCGCAACAGCAACTTTATGGAGATGCTCTACGGCTTCGCGGGTGTCCTGATTGCGCTGATCGCAGTCGGATCTGTTACGTTAATCTACAACTCCTTCTCGATCTCTGTCAGTGAGCGGACGAGGCAGTTTGGCATTCTGAAATCCGTTGGCGCGACCGGAAAGCAGCTCCGCGGAACCGTCCTCTATGAGGCCGCCCTGCTATGTGGCGTCAGCATACCGGCCGGTCTGCTTTTGGGCTGCGCCGGCATCGGTGTGGTGCTCTGGTTCTTCCGCGACAGCTTCCGCAGCCTGATCCGGAACGGAGCGCAGCTCAAGCTGGTCCTGAACCCGGTCATTCTGGCGATTGCAGCGGCAGTCGGCCTTCTGACGACCCTGATCGCCGCCTGGATCCCTGCCCGAAGGGCCCTGAGAATTCAGCCGATCAATGCGATTCGCCAGAGCAGTGACGTCAAGCTGGGCAAGAAGGACGTCCGCTCGGGCAAGCTCAGCAAGCTCCTGTTCGGCTTTCCCGGTCAGCTTGCGGCTAAAAACTTTCACCGGGACCGGAAACGCTACCGGGCAGCGGTTGTATCGCTCTTTCTCTCGGTGACGCTGTTTATCGGCGCATCCTCGTTCTGCGCCTATCTGACGGATGCGACGACCGGGATCGCGACGGCCTCGGGACGTCTGGGGAACGACATTTCCTATACGCTCGACGACTACGAGGGTTCCGTGGATGAAAACAAGCTTCTGGCAGATCTTTCCGCCCTGGATTCCGTGCAGCAAGTCAGCTATTTCCGGGAAACGAGCTTTGGGGTGAAGGCTCCGAATCGAAGCTTGACGACTGACTTTTTGCAGTCGGAGCACTACGATCGTTTCCCCGGGAATCCTCAGAGTGAAGAAACCACAATCGGCGGCATCCTCTTTTTGGACGACGAGGCTTTCCGCCGCCTGTGTAAGGCGAACGGACTGGACCCGGAGGACTACTTTGACCTGTCCGCGCCGCGGGCTGTCTATCAGAATCAAATTTACGCCATGATCCGGGAGGGCGATCAGTATTACTATGACGTGATCGACGCCTTTGACGACGCGCCAGAAAAACTGTCGGCGATCCACAACCGCGAGATTCCCGGATATCAGCTGTATGAGGAAGAGGAGGACGAGAACGGCGTCAATCACTACTATTATTACACGAAGGAATACATTGAGCAGAATGGAGAATACGGTCTTGACCGGAAGAATGCGATTGAGCTGACAGGCGAGGAGGCATTGGAAAGGACCCCGATCATGCTGGGAGAAGAGCTCCGGACGAATGCGTGGAAGCAGTCACAGGAACTGGAGATCTGCTTCCCGATCAGTCAGGCCGTTTCCGTCTTTGGCTCCGAGGTATCGATCCCGCGATTCTTCAGCTATAGCATTCAGGCAGAGGACCATGCCGCTGCAATGGAGGAGATTTCTGACCTTCTCCAAGCCCGCGGCCTGTCCACTGACCGACTCGCGGACGAGGCAGAGCATGGCAGAACCGCGCGGACCATCGTGACCGCCGTCAACGTCTTCGCCTACAGCTTTATTCTTCTGATCTCCCTGGTGGCGATGGCAAACGTGTTCAATACCATATCCACCTCCGTCCTGCTGAGACGACGCGAGTTCGCAATGCTCATGAGCGTCGGCATGGGCCGTCGGAGCTTCCGGAGGATGATGAACTATGAATGTCTGCTCTATGGCCTCAAGGCCCTGCTCTGGGGACTCCCGGCGTCGGTTTTACTGACCTGGGCGATTTTCCGGATCATGGACATCGGCTACCGCAGAAGCTTCTTCCTCCCCTGGTACAGCGTGGCAATCGCCGTGGTCAGCGTATTCCTGGTGGTCTTTGCAACGATGCTTTATGCGACGAACAAGCTGAAAAAAGGCAACCCCATCGACGCACTGAAGAATGAAAACCTTTAAAATGGCAACGACCGGCTCAAACGAATTGAGCCGGTCGTTTTGAACGCTACAGAATGTCTTTCAGCCAGACAAGAATCAGAATGTGGACGGGGTAATAGGCGTAAAAGGCGAGCTGAAAGGCTTTTCTGCCAGTCTTCGCCTTTGGGGTCCATCCGCGACTGCCGTCATAGAGCAGGCAGAGGGGAACCGCCAGAAGGGAGTAAAGCTGGGCAAGAGACCAAGGATTCGGAGCGCTGATGGACCAAGGGCGACCGATCATAGCGCGGGCAAGCTGGCCCAGATAGTGGATCAGGCTTGGAGAAAAGACCGCTAGGAAGCACGCGGCCAGCAGAATCAGACTCTGCCTGCGGCGATCCGACTGTACAGAAAGAGGGTCCCCTGCCTTTCCGGGGGCGGGACAGAGATAGTAAAAGGCGAGTGCGAGCGGGATGCCGGTCTGACCGTAGTCTGCGTGGAGCAGATCCCTGGTAAACAGAAACTGGACGCCGAGTATGATTCCAAGTCCCAGTACCAGTATGCCGCCCCGGTGCTTGAAAGTCTCCAGGAGCCAGATGCTCAGATAACCGATGAGGAGGGTGAACAGGACATTCAGGTCCCGCTGGAACGGGACGCCCTCAATCATCAGGCCGAACGGAACCTGTGAAACCAGGGCGAAGATGGCCAGACGCAGGGCGTAGCGCAGGCGGTTTGAGGTATGCCTGTAGCCCTCCGTCATCTGAAACACATAGATCGGAAACGCCAACCGGCCGATGATCCGGAGAATCATCGGCCCGTAAAAGCAATATCCGATGTGGTCGATCAGCATGAACACGCTGGCAAGAAGCTTCAGTCCAAGCGCGGTCATTCCATTTCCCTTCTGCCCTCCAGGGCGCGAAGCAGGGTTACCTCGTCGGCGTATTCCAACTGACTGCCGACGGGAATGCCGTAGGCCAGGCGCGTAACCTTGACCTCCATCGGGCGGAGCAGACGGGAGATGTACATTGCGGTGGCCTCGCCCTCGGTATCCGGGTTCGTTGCCATAATGATCTCGCGCACACCGCCTTTGGCGACGCGGGTAAGCAGCTCTCGAATGCGGACGTCGTCCGGGCCGACGTGATTCAAGGGTGAGATCACGCCGTGCAGCACGTGATAGACGCCGTTGAACTCACGGGCGCGTTCCATGGCGATCACGTCCCTGGGCTCGGCCACGACGCAGATCACACTGTGGTCTCTGGCTTCGTCGGCGCAGATCGGACACTGCTCTGCGTCCGTCAGATTCTGACAGATCGGACAGGTGTGAACCGTCCGCTTGGCTGCAATGATCGCGTCGGCAAAGCCCTGCGCTTCTTCGTCGGAAAGGCTCAACAGGTGAAAGGCCAGACGCTGGGCGGTCTTTCCTCCGATTCCGGGCAGACGGGCGAATTCCTCCGTCAGCCGTTCCAGTGCGTTCGGAAAATACCGCTGCATCAGAACAGACCACCCAGGCCGCCGAGATTCAGGCTTCCGGTCAGCTTGTTCATATTGCTCTGCGCGTCGGCTTCAGCGCTGCGCATGGCCTCGTTCACAGCGGCGACGACCATATCCTGAAGCATTTCAACGTCGTCGGGGTCCACAGCCTCGGGCTGGATCTCGATGGAAACGACGGTGTGCTTGCCGTTGACGACCGCCTTCACCATACCGCCGCCGGAGGTCGCCTCATAGGTCTTGTTTTCGAGCTCCTCCTGCATTTTGATCATGTCCTGCTGCATCTTCTGGGCCTGCTTAATCATGTTCATATTCATGCCGCCCATCGGGTTGCCGCGATAACCGCCTTTTGCCATTGTAATATCCTCCTTAAAGTTCAATCTGTTGTTGTATCAGCCGCGCTTCTGGCGCGTGCAGCTCCTGACCGGAAGACTTATTTCCGACTCTCCCGAATATGAATGACGTCGGGACGCTTGCGTCCAAGCTGCAGGAGCTGATTCATCGGATCGTCTGCGCCGCCGATGACACTCTTCTTCTGTACAAAGCGGACCTGAATGGGCCGCATCAGAATGGCCGAAGCCTTCTGTGAGAGAACCTGTCTGGTCTTTTCCGTATCTACGATGCCCTTGACAAAATCCGAGACGCAGACGAACTCCAGAACGTTTTCATTCAGCCGGGGTTCAAGATTCCTCTGCGCAGAGAGCGGAAAATATCCGCGGACAGAGGGCTCGAGATCCGATTTCGAGCGCGTCACCAGATCTGCCCAAAAGCCGACGGGAAGCTCCTCGCACGGGGGCTCGGACGCAGCTTCCGGCGGAACGGAGACGGCTTCTTCCGCCTGCGGGGGCGGGAGCGTTTCCTCCGGCGGAGCGGGAACGGCTGGCGACGGTTGAGGGGCGGAGACGAATTGGCCGGAGACCAGGCTCTCCTCAAGCCGCGTCAGACGGGCATTCAACGAAACGGGGTCCAGATTCAGCGAAGCGTCGCACATCTGAACCAGGCAAAGCTCCACGTCGATCCGCCGGTTTGCGCTGCGCTGGAAGCCGGCGGCAGTCTGCTGGAGGAGGGTCGTAATGCGCAGGAGCTCCCCCGAGGTGAACCGTGGCAGCAGAGCGCGAAGCTCCTCATCCGTGCAGACGCCGGTCAGCATGGATCTGCCAAAGGCCGGAGCCGTTTTCAGGATCAGAAGATCGCGGCTCAGAGAGATCAGCTCGTCCACAAGGGCGGACAGATCCTTTCCTTCGGCATACTGCTCGCCGAGCAGGGTCAGGGCGGTTTTGACGTCCTTTTCCGCAGCAGCCGTCAGAAGCTCCGCAGCCTTCCGCGCTCCGGCAATGCCGAGACAGTTGTAGACGGTTTCCGCCGTCAGCGGTCCGTTGGAGGAAGAAGCACACTGATCGAGCAGGCTCAGTCCGTCGCGGAGGGCGCCGTCAGCCAGTCTGGCAAGCAGATTGGACGCCGCGTCGTCGATCTGAATGCCTTCTTCATAGGCGACGTAGTGAATCCGGGAGGCGATCTCGTCGGGTGAGATGCGCCGGAAGGAAAAGCGCTGGCAGCGGGAGAGGATCGTAGCCGGGACCTTGTGCAGCTCCGTCGTGGCCAGAATGAACATCAGATGCGCCGGAGGCTCCTCGATGATCTTGAGCAGGGCGTTAAAGGCCGACATCGAGAGCATGTGGACTTCGTCGATGATATAGACGCGCTTTTTGACCTCCGCCGGGGCGTAGATCGCGTCTTCACGCAGGCCGCGCACGTTATCCACGCCGTTATTCGAGGCTGCGTCGATTTCCAGAACGTCGGTGCAGCTTCCGTCGTCGATGCTTTTGCAGGCGGTGCAGCAGTTGCACGGATTGCCGTCCACCGGATGCAGGCAGTTGACCGCCTTGGCTAAGATTTTGGAGCAGGTGGTCTTGCCGGTGCCGCGCGAGCCGGTGAACAGATAGGCATGGCTCAGCTTACCGGAGATGAGCTGCGATTTGAGGACCTGTGTCACGCTTTCCTGCCCCACGACGTCGTCAAAGGTTTGTGGACGGTATTTACGGTATAGTGCCTGATACAAGTCTTCCCCTCCCCTTTAGACGTACCGGCTCATGACAAGATCGCACACCTACATTTGAATCAGCGTTATCCCCGTTTCCCGAACAGCCAGCTCAGAAACGGCATCCTCACGGCACACGGCGCTTTCCGCTTAATGCTGCTCGGTTCCCCGCCTGACATGGTTCACGGGGCGCCGTTGCGTGAGACCGTCTCCTCAACACCGCTTATACGGACAGCGAGACAACGCAAACCCGGGTGTAGGGATTCACTCCTGCTGTAGCGGATTGCAGGTTACAGGGCACCGCTATCTCCCCGGCTAGTGCGACCTTGTCACAAGCCGGTACGCTTATGACAAGTCTTATTCTATTTTACACAAAATGCAACAAATTTGCAAGCATTAATCCAGCTTGGATTCAATAAAGTCAGCCAGCTCGCCGAGCGTGGTGACCTTCTCGTCCAGCTCCAGATCGACGCCAAGCTCCTCTTCGAGGTCCATCAGCATTTCAACGGTATCCAGAGAATCGAGATGCAGGCTTTCAAAGGTCGTATCGCGATTCAGGTTTTCAGCAGAAAGATCAAGCTCCCGGGACAGATAAGAAATGAGCTTTTCCAGCATTCGTTTTGCCTCCTGTAAAATCCGAATTTCAACCGGCCCTGCAAGGGGCCTTTTTACTATAATGTATCATACGGATTTTTTCTGTATTGTCAAGCAAAATTTTTGTGAACCGGAAAAATCAGCTCAGAAAATCCTTGAGCAGCTTGGAGCGAGACGGATGCCGCAGCTTGCGCAGAGCCTTCGCTTCGATCTGGCGAACCCGTTCGCGGGTCACGTTGAATTCGCGGCCAACCTCCTCAAGCGTATGGGCGCGTCCGTCCTCCAGACCGAAGCGCAGACGGAGCACCTTACATTCGCGGGTAGAGAGCGTCTTCATGACGTCGCTCAACTGAGAACGGAGCATATTGTAGGACGCGGATTCCGCAGGCTCAGCCAGCTCGCTGTCGGGAATGAAGTCGCCCAGATGGCTGTCGTCCTCCTCACCCACCGGCGTCTCCAGGGAGACCGGGTCCTGGGCGATCTTCATGACCTCGGCGATTTTATCCTCCGGGATACCAAGCTGCTCGCTGATCTCCGTCAAAGTCGGCTCATGCCCAAGCTCCTGCACCAAGGACCGCGAGGCGCGGGAGACGCGGTTGATCGTCTCGACCATGTGGACCGGAATGCGAATCGTGCGGGCCTGGTCAGCGACGGCTCGGGTAATGGACTGACGGATCCACCAGGTCGCGTAGGTGGAGAACTTGTAGCCCTTGGTGTAGTCAAACTTCTCCACTGCCTTCAAAAGGCCCATGTTCCCCTCCTGGATCAGATCCAGAAGCTGCATGCCGCGGCCGAGATAATGCTTGGCTACGGATACGACCAGGCGCAGATTGGCCTCGACCATACGCTTCTTGGCGGCCTCGTCGCCCTCGGCGATCCGGCGGGCAAGATCGATCTCCTCCTCCGCAGAGAGAAGGTCGATCTTGCCGATTTCCTTGAGGTACATCCGGACCGGATCGGTCAGATTTGCCTCGTCGCTTTCCAGGTCCGCAAGATTGTCGCTTTCCGAAACGGTTTCCCCGCTTCTCTCTAACTGCAGAATCTCGGAGTCAGTGGGCAGAAGATCGCTTGCAGAAGCAACGATCTCAGCCACGTCGGATACGTCGATCTCGATCCCTGCGTGTTCAAGGGCGTCATAGATCTTTTCGGTTTGTTTTTCATCGGCGTCGATGGCGTCGAGCGTCTGAAAAAGCTGTTTGGAGGTGACCTTGCCGTTTTTCTTTCCAAGCTCTACGAGCGCGCGAATCCGCTGCTGCATCTGTTCCATGGTTTCTGCGTTATGGTTCTGTTCCAAGTTACTTCCCTCCGTATCCTTTTTTGGATTTTAACCTGCTTTGCAGGGCCAGAAGATCGGTTTCTGAATCGGACTGGTTCTTTTTATCGTGTTCCTCTTGAATGATGCTCACACAATCACGAAATGCATCGTCTCCGGCTACGCGGTCCATTTTGCCGGTCACGGCGGACAGATGGGCCATTTCGTCGGCGGTGAAGCCCTCTAAGACGGCCAGGGAGACGGTCCGACCGTCCTTGTGCCGCTGCCGAAGCGCGTCGTAGGCGCGGCCCAGGACCGGAACGGAAAACGATTCGCCGGTCAGGCTCGGGGCCAGATCAAACTGGGCGGGCTCCACCAGGACTTGCGCCAGGACGTTCTCCTCGGCGCGGGCCGAGCGAAGATTGTCATAGCGAATCTCGCGGAATTTCGGCTGGATGGCAGCCGCCGGTGAGAGATCGCGCTTCTCCTTCTGCCGCTTTTCCCGATATTGCCGCTTTTTATACGCCTTCCCAACCTCAAGGAGCATGGCGTCCTTCGAGATTCCTGCGGCCTTCGCCGCACGGTCTGCGTAGATCTCGCGTTCGACGGAATTGGAGAAGGTGGAGATCAGCTCCGCAGCCTTGTGTGAGAATTCGACGCGTTGTTCGTCCACAGTGAGGTTATACTGACCTTGAATGGACAGAAGGCGGTAGTCCGCCTGGTTCTCGGAGCCCTGCAGGAGAACGGCAAAGGGGTCTGCGCCGAATTTGTGCAAAAATTCGTCGGGATCCTTGGCGTCGTGCAGACGCAGAATCTTGACCTTGACCCCCGCCTTGGTGAACATGTCGATGGCGCGCTGGGTCGCGTTCTGCCCAGCCTGATCGCTGTCGTAGGTCATTACAACCTGATCCACGTATTTGCTGATGATATTCACCTGTTCCTCGGTCAGAGCCGTGCCCTGGGAGGCCACGGCGCAGTCAAAGCCGAACTGGTGGCAGGCGATCACGTCCAGCGGGCCCTCGCAGAGGATGATTCTCCCCTGCTTGGACTTTTTGACGATGTTCATCGCGTAGAGGAATTTGCGCTTCTGGAAGATCAGCGTCTCCCCGGAATTGATGTACTTCGGCTTGCCGTCCGGGTCGAGCGTGCGCCCGGCGAAGCCGACCACGTTGCCGCGTATGTCGATCAGCGGAAATATCACGCGGTTGCGGAACTTATCGTAGAAATTGGTTCTCCCGTTTTTCTCCTTGGAGACGGCGAGATCGGCGGCGAGCAGCTCGGCACGGGTATAGCCCTTCTGTTCCATCGCGTCCGCCAGACTTCTCCATCCGTCGGGAGCGAAGCCGATGCCGAAGCGGCTGACCGTGTTCCAGTCCAGACCCCGGCGGAGCAGATAGGCCCGAGCGGGTTGACCGTCGCCGCTTTTGAGCTGATCGTGGAAAAACCTTGCTGCGTCCTTGCAGAGCGCCCAGAGACGCTCTTGCTCGCGATAGCGGCTCTCGTATTCGCGGTCGTCCGGAACCTCCAAATTGACGCGCTGGGCCAGAAAGCGAACGGCGTCGGGATAGCTCAGACTTTCGATCTCCATGATGAAGTTGATGACGCCGCCGCCCTTGTGACAGCCGAAGCAGTAGTACATCTGTTTATTCGGCGCGACGGAGAAGGAGGCCGTTTTCTCCCCGTGGAAGGGGCAGAGGCCGAAGTAATTCGCGCCGCTGCGCTTCAACTGGACGTATTGGCCGACCACGTCCTCAATCGGATTGCGGGCGATCAGCTCGTCCAGAAACGCTTGGGGAAAGGCCACGGGGTTCACCTCCTTTGGGAGAGCAAAAATACGATCAACGGATCGACCAAGCGGTCGGTACGAAGATCTCTTCAAATTTGAAAACGGCGTATTTGTCGGTCATGCCGGCCACGTAGTCGCATACGACGCGGGGCATGCCCTCCAGATCAAGCTGCGTCCGAAAATCGGGCGGCAGCTTTTCGGGATGACTGTTGTAATAGCGGTAGAGCTCCTGGATGATCAGACGGGCCTTCGACTCCTCGCCCTTTGCCTTTGGATTGCGGTAGACGCGTTCAAACATGAATTCCCGGAGCTTGAGCATGGTTTGCAGGACCTCCGGCGTCATGCTGATCTCCGCTTTTCCGGCGGAGCTTTTCACAAGGTCGGAGACCAGGGTGTTGATCCGCTGGGAGTGCTTGCAGCCGAGCACGTCGGAGATCTCGGCGGGGATGTCTTCGTTTTTCAGAATACCGGCCCGCATTGCGTCGTCAATGTCGTGGTTGATATAGGCGATCCGATCGGCGTAGCGGACGATCTGACCCTCCAGGCTCTCGGAGATCTCGGGGCCGCTGTGGCAAAGGATCCCACGCCGGACCTCATAGGTCAGATTCAGCCCCTCCCCGTCCTTTTCGAGCTTGTCCACCACGCGCAAGGATTGTTCGTTGTGGTGGAACGGAATTCCCATCACCTCGGAGAGGGCCGCTTCACCGGCGTGTCCGAACGGCGTGTGGCCGAGGTCGTGACCCATTGCAGCGGCCTCCGTCAGATCCTCATTCAGACGCAGACAGCGGGCGATCGTTCTGGCAATCCGCGAGACCTCAAGGGTGTGGGTCATACGGGTGCGGTAATGGTCGCCCTCCGGCTGCAGAAAAACCTGCGTTTTGTGCATCAGGCGGCGGAAGGATCGGCTGTGGAGAATGCGGTCTGCGTCGCGCTGATAGCAGGTTCGGTCCTCGGCCTCCGGCTCCGGACGGCCGCGACCCCTGGTCTGCGAAGCAAGCGCAGCCCAGGGGGCAAGATATTCAGCCTCACGGCGTTCGAGTTCTTCCCGAATGCTCATTGTTATCACCATAGATATGATACGATAAAAAAATGGAAAATCCTTTAATCGCTGACCGGAAAAGCGCGGAATTCTGTCCCGGCGTCAATGCCCTGCACCGTACCGGCAGTCAGATCAGTCACGCGGGCCAAATAATCCTCAGCCGCGTCCGCAGGGAGGATCACGTGCAGGCAGACGTCGGCTCCGTATTCGGTGTCCAGGATCTGGCCGCCGGAGCGCTCGGTCTGCTGCCGCAGGCGTTCGTAATAGGTGTAGGGCAGGATCAGATCGAGCTTTTGCCACAGGCGCTTGACAGAGATGCCCGCCTCCGTTACCGCGTCCCGCGCAGCCTTTCCGTAGGCGCGAACCAGTCCGCCCGTGCCAAGCAGAGTTCCGCCGAAGTAGCGGGTCACGATACAGCAGACGTTTTCCAGGTTCTGCCCGCGCAGGACGTCCAGAACCGGCATACCCGCCGTGCCCTGCGGCTCGCCGTCGTCGGAGTAACGCATCGGTCCGCCGTGAATGATATAGGCAAAGACGTTATGCGTGGCGTCCCAATGACGGGCGCGCATTTCCTTCAGGCGGGCCAGGGCCTCCTCCTCGGTCTCAACGACCCAGATCCGGCCGATAAAGCGGGATTTTTTTTCGATGAATTCCGTCTCGGAATCCCGTGTCGGTACGCGGTAGCTCTCCATCATGTTACCTCATAGCGCTGCAGGCTTCCGTAAATTGCCTCGTCGCAGTTCACTTCGATCTCAATCCCCTCGGCAGTGTAGTCCACGCGCTGGACGTCCGCCTGATCGTGCAGACGCTCCACCTGCCCGCCCATCGAGTATGGCAGACAAAAGACTGCGTGCCGGATGCGGCGGGAAAGCTCCTTCTCGATCGCAGCGCGAAGCTCTGCGATACCTGCGCCGGTTTTCGCGGAGATTGCGACGGTCCGTTCTCCGTGCGGCAGGTCCGATACGTCTGCAAGGTCGCACTTGTTATAGACGCGGAGGACCGGCGTTTCCGGTCTGGCCAGCTCCCCGATCAGCTTGTCCACGACGGCGATCTCGTCGTCACGGTCCGGGTCGACGGCGTCGATCACGTGGAGCAGGAGATCGGCGTATTCCAGCTCCTCCAGCGTTGCCTTGAAGGCCTCCACAAGATGATGGGGCAGCTTCGCAATAAAGCCGACGGTATCTGAAAGCAGGACGGACAGATGCTCCGTCACTTCCCATTGACGGGTGGTCGTGTCAAGCGTGTCAAACAGGCGATCGTTCGCCGGGATGTCCGCCTGCGTGAGGAGATTCAGAAGCGTCGATTTTCCGGCGTTCGTATAGCCAACGATGGCGACCACGGGGATTTCATTTTTCACGCGGCGCTTTCGCTCCACAGCGCGGAGCTTCCGAACCTGGGCAAGCTCGGCCTGCAGGCGGTCGATTCGCGTGCGAATGTGGCGGCGATCCGTTTCCAGCTTGGTCTCGCCGGGCCCCCTCGTGCCGATACCGCCGCCGAGCCGGGACATGGATTTGCCCATGCCGGAGAGCTTGGGAAGGAGATACCGATACTGTGCAAGCTCGACCTGCAGACGACCCTCGGCAGTCTGTGCCCGCTGGGCAAAGATATCCAGGATCAGGGCGCTGCGATCCAGGACCGTACAGCCCGTGACGTCCTCCAGGGCGCGGATCTGGCTGGGCGAAAGCTCGTTATCAAATACGACCATGTCCGCCTCAAGATTATGGGCCAGGTCGCGAATCTCCTCGGCCTTCCCCTGACCCACGAAGCTGTGCGGGTCCGGTGCAGGGCGTGTTTGCAGGACCTTGGCAACGCAAGTCCCTCCGGCAGTCTGTAAAAGCGCCTCTAATTCGTCCAGAGAATTCTCCGTAGCCTGCTGTTCCTTTGTAAAGCAGTTTGCGGCAAGGCCCGCAAGAACTGCGCGTTCGATTTTGTGTTCTTCCATATTTCCTCCTTTCTGCGGGAGAAAAGAAAAAAGCCCGCACCAAAGTCAGGTGCGGGCTTTGACGATCTTACTTCAGGCCGTACTTCTTGTTGAAACGATCAACACGTCCACCGGTGTCAACCAGCTTCTGCTTGCCGGTGTAGAAAGGGTGGCACTTGGAGCAGATTTCAACCTTGATGTCCTTCTTCGTAGAACCGGTCTCAATGATCTCGCCGCATGCGCATCTGATTGTCGTCTGTTCGTACTTGGGATGGATACCTTCCTTCATTTCAGTTCACCTCTTTCTGTTATGGTAAAGGGCATTTTACGCCCCCGTTTTCAATCAGCCCGCATATATTACCACACCTGTTTTCAAAATGCAAGCCCTTTTTCAAAAAAATAGAAAAATTTTTTTGAAAAACCTCAAGATATTGTGCCTCATGCGTGAATATATACGTTGCGACGCCGCAGGAGCGCGCCGCCCGGGGCAACCGGACCGTCTGAAAACAGGGCGTACAGGTCGGCGGAGTGTGCCTCAAACGCTGCATATGAGCCGTCTGCCGCCCGTTCTCCCGAATCCAGAAGCGGTAAACGCATCCGCGCTTGCCGCAGGAGGGAGCGTCCGCAATCGTTAAAGGCTAAAATTCGTACGTAGGGCGGATCAGTCTGCATCATCGATTCCGTCAGGCCGAGGAAGGCGCAGAGCACCATGCGCTGAATACGGGCGCGGGCGTAGCGCTTGGTTTTCGTGCCGTCGATCACGGCGTCCACGGTCGCCTCTGTCCGGGCAAAGCGCATCAGCCTGCTCCACAGGCCCTCGCTGCCGAAGGGCAGCGCTTCGAATGCATCGTCTGACAAAGTTCGGAGACGGGCAAGAACGGCGCGTTCTCCGTTCGATGAAAAATGGCGCTCTGCTTCCTCATAGAGGCTCCGGAGACGATCCGGAACGGCTTCCTGCCACTGACCGCCATCGACCATAACGCGTCGCAGGGCGGAGGCGCTCGGCTCGGCCGGGTCCAGGGCTTCCGCGTGGTATGCTCCTGCGCGGGGGATCACAAGCGGCTGCATGCTGCATCCCTGCCGCAGGATCGCTTTGCAGTATTCCACGCCGAGAATATCGTTGGGCTTGCTGACAACGTCGGGCGCGCCGAGTGCGCGCAAAGCCTCCGCCCGCGCAGAAGCGTAGGAGACGCCCGAGGCAAGGGCTTCCCGCAAACGAGCATCGAAGTCCGGATCAAGCTGGAGCCTTGCTGCCGACATCAGCGGTTCAGCCCTCCCCTGCTCGCTGCCGAAGCTCAATCGGTCACAGCCGAGCTCGGTCAGGATCCGAACGCCGCCGGCGGCAAAGCCCTCGGCGGAGGACAGGACGTACGGGATCGGGAGCTCCAGAACCAGGTCCGCACCGCAGCGGACGGCGGCCTCTGCGCGAAGATGGGTTGGGAAAATCGCAGGCGCGCCGCGCTGAACCCAATCGCCGCTCATCAGACAGACGACGGCGGTACCTTGCCCAAGCTGTTCGCGGATCGCGCGAAGCTGGCGCATATGCCCGTTATGGAAGGGATTGTATTCGCAGATCACACCGACGAGGTTCATGCAGCTTGCCTCCGCATAAAATAATTGAAATTCTGCTTGCCTTATTCGTTCTTTTGCGGTAGAATATGGCTTGTAGGGTTATTATAGCATATCCCCGCGAAAATCAAAGATTTTTTTAGGAGATTTGAACATGGAAATTCTGGTTATTAACGCTGGCAGCTCCTCCCTCAAGTATCAGCTCATGGACCCCGAAACCGGCTTCGTTTTTGCCAAGGGTCTTTGCGAGCGCATCGGCATCGACGGCCGTTTGACGCACAAGGTTCCGCAGCGCGACCTGAAGGTCGAGCGTGAGATCCCGATGCCCACCCATTCCGAGGCGATTGCCGCCGTTCTGGAGGTTCTTCAGGATGCGGAAGTCGGCGTGGTTCGTTCCGTGGACGAGATCGACGCCGTCGGTCATCGCGTGGTGCACGGCGGTGTGAAGTTTGCTGCCTCCTGCCTGATCGACGAGGCCTGCAAGCAGGCAATCCGCGACTGCATCCCGCTCGGCCCTCTGCACAATCCCGCTAACCTGATGGGCATTGAGGCCTGCGAGAAGATCATGCCGAACAAGCCCCAGGTTGCCGTGTTCGACACTGCCTTCCATATGACGATGCCCCCGAAGGCCTATCGCTACGCGATCCCCGAGGAGTATTACGAAAAGGATCATCTCCGCCGCTACGGCTTCCACGGCACCTCCCACCGCTACATTGCCAAGCGTGTGGAGGCCCTGACCGGCCGCAAGGATCTCAAGGTCGTCAATTGCCACTTGGGCAACGGCTCCTCTCTCTGCGCGATCCAGAACGGGCAGAGCGTGGATACCTCCATGGGTCTGGCTCCCCTCTGCGGCGTTCCCATGGGCACCCGCGTGGGCGACGTTGACACCACCGTCGCGCAGTTCATTGCCGACAACTACGGCAAGACCATCGACGAGGTCCTGACCATTCTCAACAAGAAGTCCGGCGTCTACGCCCTCTCCGGCGGCGTCAGCTCCGACTTCCGCGATCTGGAAGCCGGCGCCAACGAGGGCAATGAAAAGTGCCGTCTGGCCCTTGACAAATTTGCCTACGAGGTCAAGAAGTACATCGGTTCCTACGCTGCTGCGCTGGGCGGACTGGACGTTCTGGTCTTCACTGCCGGCATCGGCGAGAACGACGCCGCCACCCGTGCCTCCATCTGCGAGGGCATGGAATGGCTGGGCATCAAGCTCGACCCGGAGAAGAACAAGCTCCGCGGCAAGGAGCGCGTGATCTCTGCTGCCGACTCCAAGGTGCAGGTCTGGGTTATCCCCACGGATGAGGAGCTTATGATCGCACAGGACACCGCCGAGCTGGCAAAGCGCTAATCACAGATAAATGACCCGGAGCCGTATCCAAGGACGCGGCTCCGGGTTTTTTTCATGTATGCAGGATAAGCCGTCCGCTTACAGAAATTGTTCCAGAACGCGGGCAAATGCCTCCACGCCGGCGCGGTCGGCTTCGTCGAAGCGGTTTTCCACGGGACTGTCGATGTCCAGAACGCCTGTCACGATCCCGTTTTCGTGCAGAGGAACGACGATCTCGGAACGGGAGGCGGAATCACACGCGATGTGGCCGGGAAATGCGTGTACGTCTTCCACAAGCTGGGTCTGATCCAGCTTCGCCGCCGTGCCGCAGACGCCCCGGCCCATCGGGATCTCAATACAGGCGGGTCTTCCCTGGAACGGCCCGAGGACGAGCTTCCGGCCCTCAAGGAAATAGAATCCGGCCCAATTCAGGCGGTCGAGACCCTGATAGATCAAAGCGGATGCGTTGGCGAGCTTGGCGATTCGATGGGGATTGTCTTCGGAAAGGGCGCGAAGCTGTTCACAGAGCAGGTTATAATCCGTCATAATCATACACCTCAATTCAGGCTGTATCGGTTTCGGAGCTCGTTGACCATAGATACGTAGCGGTCGCGGCACGCCGAATATCTTCCGGCTTGCAGGTCTTGATAACAGGGCTCTAAGTATTGTCTCCGCAGACGGCGGCAGACCTTCTGCGCGTCGTCACAGTGCTTCATGATCTGAACGATGGATGGCGCGACCTCGTAGTAGTCGTTCACCAGGGCGCGTCCCTCCGGCGTCTGGGAGAGCCAGCCGTCACGGAACGCGCGAAATGCGGTCAGCTCTGCACAGTCGTCCGGCTTGCCCTCCGCCTCGCAGACGGCCGTCGTGATGAAACAGAGCTTGCGTTTGCGGAATCCGGCGGAGAGCTCATCAAACGTCATGGTCTCAAACGCGTTTTTCGGATAAGCCGCGACGAATGCGTTTCGAAGGACGGCGGTAAAGTCTTCCCCGATGGAAAGCCCCAGATCACGGATCGCAGGAACGGCAAAGAAGCACAGGGTCAGCTTGGTTTCAAACATTCGCTTTTCCAAGGCACCTTTTGTCTGACGCTTCCCGTCTTCGCGGTGATATCTCTCCCATTCGGCCAGAAACAGCTTTGCAAGCTCGTTCAAAACGTCCTGCCGCTCATCCGGTGCGGCGCAGAGATATCGATCCAGCGCCTGGTAGGGCTCGGCGATCCAGTCGCGATAGGCGCGAAAGCGCTCTGCATAGTGCTGACGCTCAAAGTTCTTCCAATAGTCGGGATAATCGCGGATGCAGTCAAAGATATGTGATCGAGCGAATTCGAGATCGGCGGGATCCGCACTCTGCCCGCTGACGGGGAAATAATCTTGCATGGATAGCTTTGCCCCGCAGTAGACGCAGTTGAACGAATCCAACTCCGAGGGCACGGAAATCTCCTTTCCGCAGCTTTTACAACGTAAAATGCGCTGGTTCCGGTCCATAGGATCGCCGCCTTTCTTACGATTCAAACAAACGAAGGGTGTCAGTCAAGCTCGCCGCAGACGCGCAGGATCTCGCGCAGAAGGTCCTCCCGACCGGTCCCCTTCTCTGCCGAGAAGGGGATCAGAGGGGTCTGGGGGTCGAGCGCGAGGGCTTCGCGGATCAGCGCAAGATTCGGCTCGACCTCGGATTTTTTCAGCTTGTCCAGCTTATTTGCAACGACCACCCAGGGCCGCTCGGAGCCCTGGAAGTATTTTGCCATCGTGACGTCGTTTTCCGTCGGCTTGTGCCGGGCGTCCACGATCAGAATGCCGAGGGAGATCCGGGTCGGATCGGAGAAATAGGCCTCCATCAGCCTGCCCCAGCGTTCCTTCTCGCTCTTGGCGACCTTTGCGTAGCCGTAGCCGGGCAGATCGACAAAATAAGCGCGGTTGTCGATGCGGAAGAAATTGATGTGGATGGTTTTGCCCGGCGTTTCGCCCACCCGGGCGAAGTTTTTCCGCTGGAGCACACGGTTTATGACGGAGGATTTGCCCACGTTCGACTTTCCGGAGAATGCGATCTGCGGCAAGCCGTCCTTCGGCAGCTTGGAGAGATCGGTCAGAGAGGTGAGAAATTCTGCTTTTTGCAGGTTCATAATCTTCTCCTATTGCCGGATATCCGGCTTGTGCAGGGTGGGCAGGATCGGCGCTGTCATCGGCAGCGGATTGGGATTCAGCCCAACGGAGACGGCGGGCATATCCTTTGGAATGCAAAGTGCAGCCTCCAGGACAGTGTCGGCGCTCTTGACGGTGATAAAGTTCAGAGCCTTTCGGACGGTTTGATCAATCTCCTCCAGATCCTTTTCATTATCCTGGGGGATGATAACGGTCTTTACGCCGTGGCGCAGGGCCGCCATCGTTTTCTCTTTCAAGCCGCCGATCGGAAGCACGCGGCCGCGGATGGAGATTTCGCCGGTCATGGCGATCTCCCGGCGGACCGGATGCCCGGTCAGAGCGGAAACGATGGCCGTGCAGACGGTGACGCCGGCGCTCGGACCGTCCTTTGGAACGGCGCCCTCCGGGAAGTGGACGTGGATGTCGCGGTTTTTATAGAAGTCGGGATCTATGCCCAGGTTCTTGGCCCGGGAGCGGATATAGCTCAATGCAGCGCGGACGGATTCCTGCATGACCTGACCGAGATTGCCGGTGAGCTCGAGCTTGCCGCTGCCCTCCACCACGTTGCATTCGACCTCCAGCACCTCGCCGCCGACAGAGGTCCAGGCAAGGCCGTTGACCAGGCCGACCGGGTCTTCCTCGGGCAGACGGTCCGGGAGGAACTTGCGCACGCCGAGATAGGCTTCCAGGTTCGCGGAGTTGACGGTTACGCGGAGCGTGTCCGGATGCTCGACCAGCTCCATCGCGGCGCGGCGGCAGAGCTTTGCAAGCTGCTGTTCGAGCTTACGCACGCCGGATTCGCGGGTATAGCAGGTGATGATCTCGCGCAGCGTGCTGTCCGGAATACGGAGCTGCGTCTTTTTCAGACCGTGACGCTGCTTCTGCTTGGGCAGAAGGTGGTTCTTGGCGATCATGACCTTTTCCTCGTCCGTATAGGAATCGAGATAGATGACCTCCATGCGGTCCAGAAGCGGACGCGGGATCGTATCCTCGGTGTTGGCCGTGGTGATAAACATGCACTTACTGAGATCAAAGGGGATCTCCAGGAAATTATCGCGGAAGGCGGAATTCTGCTCGGGATCCAGAACCTCCAGCAGGGCGGCGGCAGGGTCGCCGCGGTAGTCGGAGCCGATCTTGTCGATCTCGTCAAAGAGAATGAGCGGGTTGTTGCTGCCTGCCTGGGTCAGAGCGTTCAGAATGCGGCCCGGCATGGCGCCGATATAGGTCTTGCGGTGGCCGCGGATCTCCGCCTCGTCATGGACGCCGCCGAGCGAGATACGGGCGAGCTTCCGGTTAAGGCAGCGGGCAATGGACATTGCGATCGAGGTTTTGCCGACGCCCGGAGGGCCGACCAGACAGAGGATCTGACCTTGATTGTTTGGGGCCAACTGACGGACGGCCAGGAACTCCAGAATGCGCTCCTTGACGGTTTGCAGGCCGTAATGGTCTGCATCCAGCATCTTGCGCGCAAGCTCCACGTTCAGGCGTTCCTTCGTAGAGACGTTCCAGGGCAGCTCCAAGGCGACGTCCAGATAGTTCCGGATGACGGTCGCTTCGGCAGAGCCGAAGGGCTGCTTGCGCAGACGGGAGAGCTCCTTATTGAGCTGCTTGGCGACCTCCTCGGGCAGGTTGAGCGCTTTGATCCGGGCGGCATAGTCGTCCTCGTCAGAGTCCTCCTCCCCAAGCTCCTGGCGGATGGATTTCATCTGTTCGCGCAGGAAATAATCGCGCTGCTCCTTGTTCATGCTCTCCTGTGCCTTATCCTGCATCTCCTCCTCAAGACTGAGGACGTTGAGCTCCCGGTTCATCATGCGGTTGCATTCGGAGAGGCGGCGGATCGGATTGCGCTGGTTGAGCAGGGTCAGCTTTTCTTCATACCGGAAGGAGGCGACCTGGGAAATCAGGTCGCTGACCACGCCGGGTTCGCGGCTGGTGAGCATGTGGAGCATCTCGTCGCTGAGATTTCGCTGGCTGAGCTCCATGAATTCCTCGAACTGGTGATAAGCCGTGCGGATCATCGCCTCGATCCGGGGCGTGGAGTTGGTCTTTTCATCCGGGAGCGTGCAGACCTTTGCGGTCAGATAGGGCTCGGTGCGAATGACCATCGTGACCCTGGCGCGGACCTGGTTTTCAACCAGGAGCCTGCCGCTTTCGCCCGGGACGCGGACGACCTGCTTGATCCGGGCGACGACGCCGATCGAATTTAGCTGATCGAAGGTGGGGTCCGCGTCCTCCAGCGAGAGCTGAGGCAGGAGCAGAACCTTCTGATTCCCCTTCATTGCTTTTTCAATGGCGCGAAGGGATTTGTCCCGTCCGACGTCAAAGTGCATATTGACGCCGGGAAATGCCACGAGACCGCGCAGAGCGATCACGGGCAGAACTTCATATTCGTATACTTCTTCCATGTGAATCTCCATCATACGATTATGGAGAAGAAAGGCGCAAAAAGGGAGATACGCTCCCCTTTTGCGCCGTCTATGGCCGCTAATCAGGGCGCGGTCAGACTCTTTTCTTCTCCTCGGATAATTTGCGGTTCTGCAGAATCCAGAACGGTCTGTTCGGTGATCACGACCCGGCGGATACTGCGGTCGGAGGGAATCTCAAACATGATCTTGGTCAGGAAGCCCTCCATCACGGCGCGAAGGCCGCGGGCGCCGATCTTCCGTTCCACGGCAAGCTTTGCCACAGCCTGCAGGGCTTCGGGCGTGAATTCCAGTTCAACGCCGTCAAAGGAAAAGATCTTTTTGTACTGCTTGCAGAGCGCGTTCTTCGGCTCGGTCAGGATCCGAATCATATCCTCGGAATTCAGCTCATTCAGGCTTGTGATCACCGGCAGTCTGCCGACAAGCTCGGGAATAATGCCGAACTTCAGCAGGTCGTGCGGCTGAACCTGCCGGAACAGCTTGCCGACGTCCCGGGTGGACTTGCTGGAAAGCTGGGAGCCGAACCCGACGGAGCTGCGGTCCACGCGCCGTTCAATGATCTTATCCAGACCGTCGAAGGCGCCGCCGCAGATAAAGAGGATACGGGAGGTGTCGATCTGAATGAACTCCTGCTGGGGATGCTTGCGCCCGCCCTGGGGGGGTACGTTGGCGATCGTGCCCTCAACGATCTTGAGCAGAGCTTGCTGAACGCCTTCGCCGGAAACGTCGCGGGTAATGGAGGCGTTCTCACTCTTGCGGGCGATCTTGTCGATTTCATCCACGTAGATGATACCCCGCTCTGCCTGCTCCACGTCATAGTCGGCAGCCTGAATCAGGCGAAGAAGGATATTCTCAACGTCCTCGCCTACGTAGCCCGCCTCGGTCAGCGTGGTGGCGTCGGCAATGGCAAAGGGGACGTCGAGGATCTTGGCGAGGGTCTGTGCAAACAGGGTCTTGCCGGAGCCGGTGGGGCCGATCAGAAGAATGTTGCTCTTCTGGATCTCCACGTCAGAGTCTTCGCCGAAATAGATGCGCTTATAATGGTTGTATACAGCGACGGAGAGGGCAATTTTCGCGTCCTCCTGGCCGATGATATAATTGTCCATGTACTCCTTGATCTCGCGCGGAGTCGGGAGCTTCTCGGGGTCATGGTATTCGGGTGCGCCGGAATCGTACATATCCTCGCGGATGAGACTGTTGCAGAGCTCGACGCATTCATTACAGATATAGACGTCATTGGGACCGGACATCATTCGCTTGACCTGCTCCTGCCGTTTGCCGCAGAAGGAGCAGCGAATCGATTTGTCATTTGCCAAAGTGGTCCCTCCTTTCGATGAATCAGCGCTTATAGATCACCTTATCGATGATACCGTAGGCCTGGGCCTCCTCGGCGGTCATGAAGTGATCGCGCTCGGTATCGGCGGCGATCTGCTCCAGCGGCTTTCCGGTGTTCTCAGCCAGGATCGCGTTGAGCTTTTGCTTCATGTCCTGAATGCGGCGGGCCATGATCTGGATATCCGTGGCCTGACCCTGCGCACCGCCGGAGGGCTGGTGGATCATGATCTCTGCGTTGGGCAGAGCAAGACGCTTGCCCTTCGCGCCTGCGGAAAGCAGGAAAGCGCCCATGGAGGCAGCCATACCAATGCAGATCGTAGAAACGTCGCACTTGATGTACTGCATCGTGTCGTAGATGGCAAGACCGGACGTGATAACGCCGCCGGGGCTGTTGATATAGAACTGAATATCCTTATCGGGGTCCTGCGCCTCCAGATAGAGCATCTGGGCGATGATCAGGGAGGCCGTCGTGTCGTTGACCTCCTCGGAAAGGATGATGATACGATCATTCAGCAGGCGGGAATAGATATCATAAGACCGTTCGCCGCGGCTGGTCTGTTCGACGACGTAGGGAACCAAACTCATGTTCTTGCTCCTTTCTTCGAGCCGGAAAGACCGGCCCGGGATAGCAGAGCCGGAGCGGTTCACTCCGGCTCAAAACCCATTGTAACCCGGTTGCAGGGAATTTATTCCTTGTTCTCGGCTTCCTCGGCCTTGGCGGGCTCGGTGGCGACGGCGGAGCCGACCACGAGATCGCGGGCCTTGCGGTTGCGCAGATCGCTGACGACCTCGTCCTGCGGAACGGCGGCGCGGATCTTCTCGACGTCCATGCCGTACTGCTTGGCAAGGTTCTCAAACTCGGCGTTGATCTCGTCCTCGCTGACCTCGAGATTCTCGGTCTCAGCGATCTTGGCAAGGGCCAGACGAATGCGGACGGTACGCTCGGCCATCGGACGGGTGCTGGTCTCCAGCGCGGAAAGGCCGCCGATCATCTTGCCGTACTGCTCCAGGCTCATGCCCTGGCTGCGGAGCTGCATATCAAAATCGTTGAGCTGAGCCTTGACCTCGTCGTCGATCATGGCGGCGGGGATATCGACCTCAATGTTCTGAGACAGCTTTTCCAGGATGGCGTTTTCGTAAGCGCGCTCAATGCCCTCGGACTTCTGCTTCAGAATGTTGGCGCGAATATCGCTGCGGAGCTCCTCGAGGGTGTCGAACTCGGAGACGTCCTTTGCAAGCTCGTCGTCCTTCTCGGGGATCTGGGTTTCCTTAACCTCGTGGACCTTGATCTGGAACACGGCGTCCTTGCCGGCCAGATCGGCGTGATAATCGGCGGGGAAGGTCACGTTGATGGGAAGCTCCTGGTTGGCCGTGACGCCGATCAGCGCTTCTTCAAAGCCGGGAATGAAGCTGTGGCTGCCCAGGGTCAGCTCGTAGCCCTCGGCCTTGCCGCCGTCAAAGGGAACGCCGTTCACGGAGCCTTCGTAGTCGATCACGACCGTATCGCCTTCCTTTGCGGGGCGGTCAACGGTTTCGATGCGGGCGACTTCCTTGGCCTTGCGGTCGAGCTCCTGCTCGACTTCTTCGTCAGAGACCTCGGCGGCGACCTTCGGGGCCGCGATGCCCTTATACTGGCCCAGGGTGACTTCGGGATAAACGTCGGCAGCAAGGGAGAGAGTCAGCTCCTTGGTCTCGCTGACGTCAACGTTGGTCAGAGCAGGCTGGCTGACGATCTTCCAGCCGTTCTCCTCAATCGCCTTTTCATAGTTTTCGGCAAAAATCTCATCAATCGCGTCGGACAGGAAAACGTCCTGGCCGTAGTACATCTCGATCATCTTGCGGGAAGCCTTGCCCTTGCGGAAGCCGGGGATGTTGTAGCGGCCGCGGGTCTTGAGATAAGCCTTCTGAAGACCGGCCTCATAGGCTTCTGCGTCAATGACCATGTCGAACGAAAGACGGTTCTTTTCCTGCTTGACGTTTTGAACGTTCATAGTTAGTTTCCTCCTGTATGTGGACGGCGCTTAGCCGTGTTTTAACGTGGAATGTCCCGGCGCACACCGCTTCTGCGGCCGGGGGCTTCTCCCGGGACCGAAGCGGCAAAAGCGTGGGATTTGATTCGTTTCGCACGAATCCCGTTTATTTTATCAGAATCCGGGAAAAAAGCAAGTACTATTTTGTGAATTTTCAGCCATTTTCGGAAGTTTTGACCGGAACCGGATAAAAGTCCGTATAATCGGCGGAGACGAGCCGGAAATCGATCCCTTCAAAGTCTCCGGTCACGGCAAGCGCGTGGCTCTCGGAATGCAGATGCCCGTAAAAACACCGTTTGACCCCGTATTGATGAAGCAGATCCAGAATGGGGCGGCAGAGGTAGCCGCGATAGACGGGCGGATAGTGCAGGAAGCAGAGCTTCTCCGCCTCGCCGGCAGCCTGCAGGGAGGTTTCCAGCCGGATCAGCTCGCGACGAAATACCTTTTCGTCGTGCGTTCCCTGCCGATCCTCCTCATAGAACCAGCCGCGTGTCCCGCAGATTGCAATTCCGTCATAAGAATAGCAGTTGTTGTTCAGGACCCACATATCCTTATAATCGTGCTCCTGGCAGAAGCGATAGAACTTGGCTGCCGTCGTCCACCAGAAGTCGTGGTTTCCCTTGAGGATGATCTTCCGTCCGGGAATCGCGGAGATAAAGCCGAAGTCGGCAACGGCGTGCTCCAGATCCATCGACCAGCTCAGATCGCCCAATAGGACGGTGGTGTCCTCCGGGCCGATCACCGACAGACCGCGGCGAAGCTTCTCCACGTAGCCGACCCAGCGCTTGCCGAAGACGTCCATGGGCTTATTTGCCTCGAAGGAAAGGTGGAGATCACCGATGGCGTAGAGCATAAAACCTCCGTTCAGGTGTTGACGTTGATTTCGTTCAGTTGGCGGGTCAGCTCATCCATCTGCAGGAATTCGCCGACGTTTCGCCTTTGCAGATACTGCAGGAAGAAGCGGGCGGCGTTGTTGTTCATCAGATTCAGAACCAGTTGTTCGTCCAGGCCGCCCTCGATCAGGGCCTTGCCGAGGCCGTTGCAGTCGGAAAGATCACGGAAGCCCTCCGGAAGCTCGTCGCAGCCGTCCAGATCGAAGCCAAGCGAGAGATGATGCTTGCCGCCGAGCCCGATGAAATGTTCCGCATGGCGGCGCACGTCGTCATAGGTCGCTGTGGCGGCCGTCGTCAGGAAGGGACGATAGAGGTTCAGGCCGACCAGCCCGTCAAAGTTGCAGATCGTTTTGAACTGCCGATCGGTCAGGTTGCGGCTGTGATCGCAGATCGCGCGGCTGTTGGAGTGGCTGGCAACGATGGGAGACATGGAGATATCACAGATGTCCCAAAAGGCCTGCTCGGAAAGATGGCTGACGTCGATGATGATGCCAAGCTCCTGCGCCCGACGGACGAAGGCCTTGCCCTGGGGGGTGAGGCCCTCCCCTGTCTTATGCGAGCCGGCAAGCAGGTTTGCGTGGTTCCAGGTCAGCGTGGTCATCACGATCCCGAGATCCTTGAGCTCGTCGAGCCGTCCGGGATCGCAGCCGATCACCTCCGGCCCTTCCAGAGAGAGAAATACGCCGTGCTTGCCCTCCTTGGCGGCTTCCAGAAGGTCGTCCGCCGTGCGGCAGAGCTTATGGGTGTCGCTGTGCTTTGCAAGCTCAGAGTAGAAATTCGAAATACAGCGGATGAATTTGGCCTCCGCTTCGGGCCCGGTCAGCGCGTCGCCGTGTTCGTCATAGACGCAGCAGAAGCTGTAGACCTGGGTATGACTGAACAGCTTGGATTCCTTATTCAGGTCGATATGCAGGTCGTTTTCAGCCCAAACCTGATTGGTGTCGGAAAGGGCGACTGCGGTGTCGCAGTGCAGGTCAAATACGGGAAAGGTGTTTCTCATTGAAATGCGTCCTCGATCCAGTTGATTTTTGGTTTTTGGGTCGCCATGCCCTCCGGCGCGTAGATTTCGATTACGTCGAACCGGGGCTGGCGGTCTGTCTCATTCCGGCTGAGCCAAAATGCAGCCGTGGTTTTGATCCGCGCCTGCTTGCGCAGGTCTACGAAGTCGGCGGCCCGGGCAAATGCGTCCGATTTGCGGAGCTTGACTTCGACAAACACGATATACTTCCGATTCTGAACGATCAGGTCGATCTCACCCATTCGGCAGGAAAAGCCTGCTGCAACGAGCGTGTAGCGTTTCCTGCGCAGGTAGTCCGCCGCAAGCGCTTCGCCCCAGCGTCCGGTCAGCTTATCGGTTCCCATAGCTTTTCAGGAAGGTGCGGCGGTGGATCGGGCATAGGCCGAGCTTGTCAATGGCAGCGTAATGGGCCATCGTGCCGTAGCCCTTGTGGACCGCGAAGCCGTAGCCGGGATACAGCCCGTCGTATTCGACCATCAGCCGGTCACGGGTGACCTTCGCAAGGATGGATGCAGCGGCAACGGTGGCGCATTTTGCATCGCCCTTGACCACGGTCAGCGTCGGGAGCCCGAGACCGGGGTCGCGGTTGCCGTCCACCAGGCAGTAATCCGGAAGGACGGAGAGCTTCCCGACTGCGCCGCGCATGGCCTCGAAGGTGGCCTGCAGAATGTTGATCTCGTCGATTCGCGCTTCGTCGATCAGGCAGACAGCCCAGGCGATCGCCTGCTCCGTGATGATATCGTATAACGCTTCGCGTTTTTTTGCGGACAGCTTTTTGGAGTCGTTGAGACCTTCGATCTGCAGATCCTGCGGGAGAATACAGGCGGCGGCGCAGACGGGTCCGGCAAGCGGTCCCCTGCCCGCCTCGTCAATGCCGCAAACGGCGGCGCAGCCCTTTGCATAGAGGCTGTCTTCGATTTCCCAGAGCCCCATCACATTTCCTCCGCAGGCGGAAGCTCAAGCGTAAAGCGTCCGATCTTTGCAGCGCGGTATTCCTCCAATAACACGCGGGAGGTTCGTTCCAGATCGATCTCACCGCCGGAAATCAGATAGCCGCGGCGTTTTCCGATCTCAAGCAGGAGATCGGGATCGGAGGCGTCAGGAGCGGGATCCAGCTTATAACGGGCCTGCATTGCCTCCGGATAGTTCCGCCAGAGGACGCCGGCCAGACGCGCCGCGAGCGATTCGAGATCCAGAATGTCGTCCTTGACGGCGCCGGTAAAGGCCAGACGCACGCCGACCTCCGGGTCTTCAAACTTGGGCCACAGGATGCCGGGGGTATCGAGCAGCAGAAGGCCCTGGTCCACGGTGACCCACTGCTTTCCGCGGGTCACGCCCGGACGGTTTTCCGCCTTTGCGCCCTTGCGCCCGGCAACCTGATTGATAAAAGTGGATTTACCGACGTTCGGAATGCCGACGACCATGACCTTGAGGGGCTTGCCAATCATGCCCTTTTCAGCGTAGCGGCGGAGCTTGTCTGCAAGCAGCCTGCGAAGCGCAGGCGCAAAGTCCGCAATTCCCTTCCTCGACTTGCAGTCGGTCTGAATCACGGCCATTTCTCTTGCCTTGAACCACGCCGCCCACTGCTTCGTGCGGGCGGGGTCGGCCATGTCGATCCGGTTGAGGATGATCATACGGGGCTTGTCGCCGCAGATCGAATCAAGATCCGGGTTGCGGGATGAGACCGGGATCCGGGCGTCCACGATCTCGCAGACCGCGTCCACCAGGCGGAGATCCGATTCCATCATGCGACGGGTTTTGGTCATGTGACCGGGATACCATTGAATTTGAAGCTGTTCAGTTTCCATAGACACTTCCGATCCTGCTCCAGTCTCTCCGATTGCCCGCCTCGCTGTCGGGGCCGGGGAAGACGATCCACCTCGCCTTGCCGACGATGTAGCGCTCATCCACCAAACCGATCTCAGGAGAACGGCTGTCGCGGGAGTTGTTGCGGTTGTCGCCCATCAGAAAATACTTGCCCGCCGGAATGTGGACGGTATAACCGTTGAGACCGATGGGACTTTCACGCATTGGCCCGTTCAGTTGATTGATATAGGGCTCGTCAAGCATGACGCCGTCCACGTAGACGCGGATCGCGCCTGTCTCGTCGGCCTGGAAGGACACGGTCTGACCCTCTGTCCCGATGACGCGCTTGACGATCGGCTTGCCGTTTTCAAACGTGGGAAGACAGGCAACGACGATATCCCCGTAGGTATAGCTGGGGTGGATGAAATTGCTTTCCAGCACCAGATAATCTCCGGTTGAGCCGGTGGTGTGCTCACCGCCGACAAGCGTCGGATACATGGAGCTTCCGCTGACGCCGACCAGACGGGCAAAGAAGATGAAGAAGAATGTAATCAGAGCAAGCAGGCAAATCACGTCGTGCAGCAGAACGTATACCGTCCCTGCAAAGCCCTTCGGCTCAAAAGGATTTGGCTTCTTTTGCTTTTCGGAATTCGTTTCAGTCATTGCAATATCTCCTGTACGCAGGCGAGATTGGGTGGCCCCGCATACCTGCATTTTATATTATATACGAAGTCGTTGCAAATGCCAAGCCCCAATTTCAATTATTTCCGCCGACGATTTGTAGCATTGCACAAAAGCAAGGTTTGAATTTTGCGAAATCTGCCATTTGTCATTTGACAGCTTCCCTCTTGATTTTCCAAAGCAGAACGAGTAAAATAGAGTCAAACAAAACATGGAGGAAACGTCTATGAGCGACGCTTACGGTGACGACTTCATCACCATCAGCGATGAGGACGGCAAGGAATACGAGCTGGAGGTCCTCTGCACGGTCGAATACAACGGCGTAAACTATCTTGGCGTCTGCCCCGCGGGCTCCGAAGACAGCGAGGAGCTGGAGGTCAGCATTCTCCGCGTATCCACCGACGAGGACGGCGAGGAGCTTCTGGAGGCCGTAGAGGACGAGGATGAGTTAAACGCCGTATATGAGCTGATCCTGTTCGAGGAGGATTCCGACGAGGAACCGGAAGCCTGACGGATCAAATCCGTTATCAATGCCCTGCTGGGTGCGTGATGACCCCTTTTAGACCCACATCATTCATTCGGGATGCCTGATACTTTCAGGACGGATTGTAGACCTCCCGTCTTGGCTTTGACCGTAGATGGACGCTGGGAACAGAGAACTCCTGGAGAGGCAACCCACCTGCTCGTTTCGTGCAGGTTATAAATGGGGTCACACGGCCATAGCGGGGTTTTTTCGGGAATCGATCGTTTTTCTGCGACCGATTCCCGCTTTTTTTGAATTTTTTGCAACAATAATTACTTTTTGCTTGCAAGTCGGGAGGAAAAGCGCTATAATACATTTTAACTGGGCGCGTTCAGCCGCGCCGAACCCAATAAACGAGAGGATTGATATATCATGAGCGCATCTGCATCCAAAAAGAAGCGCAAGCAGCTTGACCCGCAGGGTCTTTCCTTCCGCGAGCTTGCCGAGCAGAAGCAGGCGGAAAAGAAAAAGAAGACAAGAAAGAATGTTCTGATTGCCGTCTGTGCCGTGCTGGCCGTGCTGGTCGTTGTTTACGGCGTGATCTGGCTGATTAATTCCCGTTATCGGAAAACGGTCGCGACCGTCGGTGACGAGGAGATCATTCTTCCGATCTATAACACCTTCTACATGACCAACGCGAACAACATGTCCTACTACAACATCTTCAAGCCCAACGTTGCTCTGCGCGATCAGCCGAACACCATCACCGGCGAGGGAACGATGGAGGATTATTTGATCCAATCCACCAACGATTCCATCCGCCAGAACTACAACCTCTATATCAAGGCGATGGCGGACAAGAACTTCTCGCTGAGCGACGATGCGAAGCAGTACATTTCCAACTCGATCAAGAGCATGGAAACCTCCGCGACCAACGCCGGCTATCCCTCCGTGAACGACTATCTGCGCGCCAACTTCGGCCGCGGCTACAAGCTGAGCGACTACGAAAACTACCTGACCATTACGACCACTGCTTCGGAGTACACTCAGCATCTGCAGGACACCTTCGCGCCCAGCGAAAGCGATCTGAGCACTGCCTATGACGCCAGCCCCGAGGATTTCGACTTCGTGTTCTACACCTACAGCACGACGAAGGCCGAAGCGGAAAAGACGGAAAGCACCGAGAACACGGAAGACGACGAAAACAAGTCGAGCGACCTGAATACGGCAAACACGTCTGAGCCGGCCCAGGATGCCGCCCCCACCTACACCGACGAGGCGAAGGCTGCGGCCAAGGCCGAGGCTGAGAAGAAGCAGAAGAATATGCCCGAGGATGCCATCAGCACCCACGTGCAAAAGAGTCAGGTCGCCAACAAAGAACTGGCGGAGTGGCTGTTTGACAGCGCGCGCAAGGAAGGCGACACTACCGTGATCGCGCAGGACGAGGAAGGCACCACTTACGTCACGGTTCGCTTTGACAATCGCGAGACGAACGACTATAACCGCGTGAACGGTTATATTCTGACCATTGACCGCAAGGTCGAAGCAGCCGATGCCGAGGAAGGCTCCGAGGCAACCAAGGCCGAGGAAAGCTCTGAGGCCACCAGAGAAGGCTCCGAAGAAACCGAAAAGGATGACGAGAAGGAAGCTGAACCCACGCCCGACGAGAAGCTGGCTACCCTGAAGGAAGGCCTCAAGGACGGCATGACGGATGAGGAATTCGAGACCTACGTAAAGGATCTCAAGTACTCCGCGAACGTTCGTACGATGGATAAGTACAGCAGCATTGACGAGATCAACGAGTGGCTGTTCGATCCTGCCCGCAAGGCCGGCGATACCGAGACCTTTGAGACCGAGGACACCTACTACCTGGTTCGCTTCTCCTCTGTGCAGGAGATGACCTACCGCAACGAGCTGGTCAAGAATTCTCTGCTGCAGAAGCTTTATACTGAGATTTCCACCCAGAACGAGCTGAAGCTTGTGATGGACGTTGAGACGATCAAGGAAAAGGCCAACACCAACCTGACCTTCCGAGGCAACACCTCTGCTTCCTGACCTATAATAGATTCAAGAGGCTGTATCCGTGAGCCGGATACAGCCTCTGACTATTTTCAGGCGGAGATTAAATCTCAACAACGGCGTCGGTCTGGAAGAAATAGAGCAGACGCCGCGTGACTGGCATTCCGAAGATTCGGGAGAGCGCCAGACTGTAGGCGGAAAGCTGCGGGCGATAGGTCTCCCCTGCCAGCTTCTCCCCTCCGGGCTGAACGCGATCGGTCTTGAAATCAATGACCGTGAGCTCGCCGTTGCGAATCAGGCAGCAGTCGGTCACGCCCTGGAGCATGATCTGTTCGTCATTCGCGCGGGGGTCGTACTGCTTGGCGTCGATCAGGATGGAGAACTTGAACTCCCGGATCACGCGCTCTGCGCTGCGCAATTCTTCGCCCAGCGGTCCGAGGAACACGCGCAGGAGCTTTTCCGGGTCCACGGAATCCGCCTGCTGTTTCGTCAGGAACTCATCGGCAACCATGTCGTTGAGCTGTGAACGGATCTCTTCAAGACTGCTGACGCGGGAGAAATCCAAAAACTGCATCGCCTGATGCATGGCAACGCCGCGCTCTGCAGGGGTCAGAGCCCGATCACCGTCGATCAGTTTCGGTCTGCGTGAGGGGCTTCTGCGCCAGACGACGCGGCTGCCGCTCTCTGCTTCCTCGTCAAGCCGCCTGCCCTTGAGTTGGGTCGCGGTCAGCTTCGCGGGAATGCTCGTCGCCGCCTTTGCGGGATAGTCGAATTGAATGGCGTTTTGAAGCAGCTCTGCGTCAGGGGCTTGCGGCTCGTATTCCGTCTCAATCGGCGCTGCGGCAGCGGAAGCGTCGGCAGCGTAGTCCTGATAGGTTACGATCCAGGGGAAATCCGAGGCTGTGACGCCCTCCGGCGTTCCGGCGACCGCATGCATAGCCGAAGCCTCGGCGCGCAGTAAAGCGGTAAGCAGCACCCAGTCTCCCATGCATCCGGCCTGCGCCGAGAGAAGGGGTACGGTCTTCGGGCTGAGGCGGCAGACCAGATTGGTAAGATGAGATCGAAGGCTGCCGGAACAGAAGGTCATGATCAGCATATCCTGTGCCCGGGTCATCGCCACGTAGAGCACGCGAAGCTCCTCGGACAGATTTTCCGCTTTCGTTCTGGCGCTGATCGCCGCTCGCGCAATGGACGGGAAACGCGTATGGGTTGATTCGTCGTAGACGCTGCAGCCGACGCCCAGCTCCGTGTGGAACTGTACCATCTGCTTCATATCGTCGGTATTGAACCGCTTGGACAGGCCGCAGAGGAAGACGATCGGGAATTCCAGCCCCTTTGATTTGTGTATGGACATCACCGTGACCGCATTTGTGTGCGAGGCCTCCCGGGCAATGCCTCCTTCCTCCTTCAAAAGCTCGAGATAGGATAGAAACTGATGCAGGCTCTTTTTCCCGTTTTCTGCAAACCCGGAGGCAAGTACGGTAAAGGCACGGAGGTTTTCCAGACGAACCGGGCCGTTCTCCATCGCCCCGTAAACGGCCTCCATGCCCGTGCATTCCCGAATCCGTTCCAGCAGTCGATGCAGGGGAAGCTCCCGGGAAAGATCCCGCAGATGTACGATCTGTTCCAGGGCGCTTTTCAGTCGCTCCGAGGCGCCGGTCGTGTTTTGCAGCGCATCAAAAAGATCCAGGCTTTTGTCCTTCGTCTTTGCCAGGGCAAGCTCGGAGCCGCTGATGCCGAACAGAGGGCTGAGCAGAGCGCCTGCAAGGGGAACGTCTCGATGTACGTTGTCGATCACCTTCAGCAGGCAGATCAGCGTCTCGACCTCGCGGGTATCCAGAATGCTTTCCCCGCTGTCGCTGGCAGCGGGGATCCCTCTGCGCTGGAGCGCGTCCAGATAGCTGGCTGCGGCGTTCTTCGGCGAGCGGAGCAGGATCACGATATCTCCCGGCTCTGCCGGTCGTGTGCCCGTTTTCGTTCGGATGGGAGTCTGATCCTTGAGCAGTCTGGCGATTCGCGCTGCGGTAAATTCCGCCTCTGCGCGTCGGACCTCCGGGGTCTCTGCATCGGCGTCAGGCGATTTGGTGGAGATACAGTGCAGCTCCACCTGGGGCTGCGGCAGCTCAATGCGGGGCATACCGGGCCGAAGCGCTTCGTCCGCGCCATAGGTCAAGCCGCCCACGCGGGGAGACATGCACCGTGAGAAAACGGCGTTGACTGCAGCCAGAACCGGTTCTCCGGAGCGGAAATTGTGGGAGAGCAGGATTCTCTGTCTGTCCTCCGGCCCGACCAGAGCAGCGTCCGGATAGTCTCTGTATTTACGCAGGAAGATCGTCGGATCTGCCAGACGGAAGCGATAGATGGACTGCTTGACGTCGCCGACCATAAAACGGTTTCGACCCTGCCTGGATATGGCGCGGAACAGACTGTCCTGAACCTCATTGGTGTCCTGGTATTCGTCCACCATGATCTCCTTGTAGCGCTCGGAGACGCGGAGCGCAAGATCTGTCGGCGTTTTTCCGTCTTCCTGCAGAAGCAGACGAACCGCCAGATGTTCCAGATCGTTGAAGTCGAGGGCATGAAGCCGTACCTTTTCCCGGGAATAGCGTACCGTGAATGATTGAGCCAGAGAAAACAGGGCGCGAATGGTTGCGCCGGTCTGGCGAAGGTCGGAAAGAACGAGCTCGGAAGGGCCGTAAAATTCCGCAAAACAGCGGCGAAGCCGATCCACTGTGTCGGAGCGAACGGCCCGGACCCGCGCTTGCAGGTCGGGATCTGAGCAGTCCTTGATCGGCGGAAGTCGGCCGAGACTGATCCCGTTATCCGCCGCGGTAAAGAGCTCATCCCAGGTGGTTTTGTCAAGCAGATCCATGAGCTGCTCATAGTTCACCCGGAACATCGGAGCGTATTTTACCAGCGCCTCGCTCCCCTCTACGGCGGTCAGGGCGTCCCGGAAGGCCTCGATCTGCTCTTTGAGCGTACTGCGAAGCTGTTCGATCAGAGATGCGCCCCAGACCGTATCCTCAGCGGCGGTCACGCCCGTAAGCGCGGAAGCGGAAAGGCAGTCCTCCATCCACTGTTCCGGGTAGAGACGGCATTGGGCGGTCGAATAGACGCTTAACAGAAGCTGAGGAATCGCGTGATCGTCCCGTCCGGCGCCGAGGCCGTCCACAAGGGCACGAAACTCATCCAGCTCGTCCAGCTTAGTGTAGCATTCTTCGAGCAGATCTTCGGCGATCGTCTGTCGTATGGCCCGCGCCTCGGTTTCATCCAGCATCCGAAAATCCGCCGGAACGTCCAATTCATAGGCATATTCACGGATCAATTCGGAGCAAAATGCATGAACCGTTGAGATCTGGGTCAGATAGATCCGGCTTTGCTGCTTTTGCAGATGGATGTTTTCGGGGTCCTCCGCCAGACGAAGCGCAAGCTCCTTTGCGATCCGCGCCCGAAGCTCGGCCGCTGCCTTTTTCGTAAAGGTAATGATCAGAAAATCATTGATATTGCATTCTTCCGTCGTGCTGAGCACGCGGCGCATGAGCCGCTCCACCAGCACCTTCGTCTTGCCGGAGCCGGCTGCCGCAGAGACCAGGATCGGTCCGCCGCGCCGCTCCACGGCAAGTGTCTGCGCTTGCGTTAAGGTTTCAGCCATGCTCCTGCACCTCCTGTTCCACGGTTTGCCAGAACTGTTCCGTTGATACGGCCCTTCTTCTTCGCAGCGGAATCTCACCGCTCTCAGTATGACAAATCTCCTTGTATTCACACCAGCGGCAGGCGTTGTGTTCATCGCCGCGCCAGTAAGGATCGGCCTCGATCTCCCCGCAGGCGATGCCGTCAGCCAGCTTTCCGAGCCTTTGGAAAACGAAACGCTCCAGTGTCCGCATTTGATCGGAATCGGCCAGATCGCCGATGCGTGATTCGTCCTTCCGGACGAATTTATAGGGCAGATAGATCGGGTCGTCGCCCGGCTCCATCGCGTGAAGGATCTCCTCGTCGTCCAGGAGCAGGCCCTTTCTCCGCTGTGCTTTCCGATGCTCCTTCTCCGCCTCCTCGGGCGTGGGACGGCCCTTGGTGGTCTCCACGTCATAGCGCGCCGGGAAATAGAGGACTCCGGCAGGCAGAAGCGGTCTGTGGTAGAAGTGCTCGGCTTCACGCGTCAGGGCAAAGAGATAGAGCAGCATTTGCAGACCGACGCCCTCCAGGAGATCCGTATAGTCAAAATCCTTGCGTCCGGTCTTGTAGTCGATGACGCGCAGGTAAGTCCTTCCCGCTGCAGTGGTATAGAGATCCACCCGGTCCACGACGCCGCGCAGACTTCCCACGGCCAGATCGCCCGTGATGGGGATGGCGGTCTCGTTTTCAAAAGCTAACTCGAAGGAGGTCGGGACAAACTCGGACTGCGAGAGCTCCGCATAAAGTCCGCGCACGACAGCCAGAACCTCCCGGAAATTCCTTCGGAACAGATAAGCCCCGCGCTGGGAGTATTCTTCCAGACCGCCAAGCCGTTCCGTAACGAAGCGCTCGCAAAAGCACTCCGCCAGTGAGAGCGTCCGTTCCAGACTGACCTTATGAAAGCCGCCCTCGTCCTGGACTGCCTCAACGGTGTGTTCCAATACGTAATGAACGAATACGCCGTAGAGCGAGGCGTCCACCTCGGCAGGCTTCTGTTCCCGCACGTTCAAGCCATAGCGGAGGAAATAGGCGTACTTGCATGAGGCAAATTTGTCCACGCGGGAAGAGGTCAGGGAAAGCCGGGGACCGTAGATGGCGCTGACCGCATCGTCGGAAAGACGGCCCGGCGTATAGGCGGCACGGTCTACGATCTCGCCGGTCTGCGCGGCAAGGGCAGGAAACGCACGAAGCAGGGCCTCCCGCTGCTCTCGCGGCCGGGCTGCGGCATAGGCGACCGCCTGATCGAAACGAACCGGAAGCGGTGCGGAGGCATCGGTCCGGCAGGCCGGAAACGTCCGCTGAAGCCGCGTAAAAAGATAGCTGGGGCTGTCTGCAGCGGCTGAGACGAAAAGCCACTCCGTCGGCGCAGTCAGGGCTGCGAAGGCGGTCAGCAGTTCGCGGTCCATGCGTTCATTGTCGTCCGGGGCCACGGACAGCCCGGCCTCTTTCATTTTGCGGCGCTCGCCGTCTGAGAGCAGGCCGGAAGAGCCGGAAAAGGCAGGAAGCAGGCCGTCGGACGCGCCGAGGATCAGGAGATTCTGAACGCGAAGGTTGCGGACGGAGGAGAGATTCCCCACCCGGACGCAGTCCACCGTCGCGGGAACCGTCCCGACTGCGTTTTGCGTCAGAGCCGCGCGGAAGAAGCGATAGAAGTCGTCCGGCTCTCGGACGGTCCTGCCAAGCACGCCGTAAATCTGCTCCATTGTGGAGAGCAGAAGCTCATAGAGCTGGGAGAGGGTCTGCGCCTCCTGGAAACGCCCCTCCCCTGCCAGCGAAGCCGTCTTTTCATCCAAAACGCTGCCGACTGCGATCGCATTCAGGAATTGCGCAAGGGCACGGACCTGCTCGCCGGTGTTCTTTGCCTCCCGCAGATCGCGGCGAAGCTCCGTTACCGGTCCGATTGCCAGGGCGCGGGCTTCGTTCAGCGCGGAAAGCCGCCGCGCCAATAAAGCCTCGTCAACGAAATCGTCCTTCTGCAAGCCGTCGGGATCGCGGTCAAAGGGCTTTTCCCAGGCGGAGCCGCGCAGGTGCCAGACGAAGCCGTAGTTTTCCAGCCGATCCGCGGCGTCGGCAGTGATCGGGGCATAGCCGGATTTTAAGTATTCGGAAACGCTTTCCGCCTCCATGCCGCAGGCAGCGGCCTCCAAAGCAAACAGGACGCCGCGGATCATCGGCTGACGAAGCAGCTCCCGATCACCGGCGAAATAAGCGGGAATCTCATAGCGCTCCAACAGGTTTTCGACCATCGGTCCGTACAGGTTCTCGTCCGTATATGCGACGGCGATTTCGCGGTATCTGGAACCGGAGAAGATCCACTGCTGGATCGTGCCGACCATTGCAGCGCTTTCCTCCGCCGGGGAGCGAGCGGAAACCAGGGTGACGCGATCCGTCTGCTCCCTCCAGGGCTGAATACGCGGCGCGAAGAGCTGGTCACGAAGAAGGTTCAGAGGCGTTTCCTCTACCGGCTCCAGCAATCCAGCAGTCCGGCAGTAGATCCCGTTTCGTTTGGCAAGGTCCTGTAACCGGTGCGCCGTTTTGCGCGGGACGGAAAAGACGCTTTGTCCAAGTCCGAGACTGTCACAGGTCAGATATACCGTCATCTGATCCGCCTGCTGAAGCAGGGCGTTCAGAACCTCCATCTCCTGCGCGGTGAAATCGGAGAAGCCCTCCACCACAATCTTCGTATGGCGCGCGTATTCGCTGTCATAGATCGCGTCGCGGAGACGATCCAGGCGGGTGGAAGGATCCTGCGCAGCGTGTTCACAGACGGCCTCGTAGGTTTCGAGGATCAGACACAGCTCCTCTAACTTATCCGAAAGCGATCCGTCCAGCTTCTCCCGGGCAGCCCGAACGTCCTTCGCATGCAGCCCCCAGCCGTGGAACTCATCCACGACCTGTAAAAGCTGCTTGAGAAACTCCGGCTTGGAGATCTGCGCGCCATAGAGCTTCAGCTTCGCGCGAAGCTGCTCCAAGGCGCCGGCCAAAGCGATCATTCTTCCACTCTGGTCCAATACTGCGGCGGCGGCTCCGCCGACCTCGGAAAATATGCGCGTTGCAAGGCGCGTAAAGCTGAGCACCTCCGCGCAGCGACTGATACCGTCTCCGCCGGCTGCACAGAGCCGCCACTCAGCGTCAAAGGAATTCTGCTCGGGAACGATCAGAATCCGACGCGGCCCATCGGGGGAAGCACCGTCACAGACTTCCGCCACGGCGACGTCCGCATTCCGCTTCCAATCGCGGCTGTATTTCAGGTATAGCACAGAACCGCCTCCTTTGCGTTCCATTATAGCACAGGAATCGTCCCGAAAAAAGACAAATTTCAATTATTTCCGAAACGCTCTTGTCAGTTCGGAGAAAATCGTTTATAATACGAAAAGCGTGATTTGATCAGAAAGGAGCCAGCCATGAAAGTCGCCGTCATCGGAGCCGGAGCAGCCGGAATGGCTGCCGCGATTACCGCAAGCGCTTCGGGAGAACATGAAGTCCTGCTCTTTGAGCGGCAGGCAAGAGTCGGGAAAAAGCTGCTTGCCACCGGAAACGGAAGATGCAATCTCAGCAATCGCAACGCGGACGTGAGTCACTATCACGGGTCGGACCCGTCCTTTGCAGAGCCTGCCCTGCAGGCCTTCCCCGTTTCGCAGACGCTGGATTTTTTCCATTCTCTCGGTCTGTATACGGTGACGGAGCCCGGCGGTCGGGTTTATCCGTATTCCGATCAGGCGAACAGCGTGGTGGACGTTCTCCGTTTTGCGCTGGACCGGAAAAACCTGACGCTTTATGCCGGAACCGAGATCACCGGCGTCAAAAAGCAAGGCGGGCAGTTTGCGATCCGCTCCGGCGGAGAAGTGTTCCGCGCGGATCGGCTGATCGTGGCATGCGGCGGCGCGGCCGGCACGAAGCTGGGCGGCGGCCTGTCAGGCTATCAGCTTTTGCGGAGCCTTGGCCATCACTGCACCAAGCTCTATCCTGCCCTGGTTCAGCTCAAGACGAACGACGAACTGGTACGATCGCTCAAGGGCGTGCGCGCAAACGCTTCTCTGCGTCTGCTTCTGAACGACAATCTGCTTGCTTCAGCCAGGGGCGAGGTCCAGTTCACCGAATACGGCGTATCCGGCCCGGCGGTTTTTGATCTGTCCCGTGCGGCATCCACCGCACCGGGGAGCGAGCTTCATATGAATCTTTTGCCGGACCGTAGCGCGGAAGATCTGCTGTCCGCGCTTTGCATCCGGATCTCCCGGTTCCCGCATCTGAACTGTGAGGATCTTTTGACAGGGATTCTGCACAACCGGCTTGGCCGCGTCCTTCTGCGGGCCGTCGGCGTTCCCTTGAACACGCCGATCACGGCGCTCAACTGGAAACAGCTCAGCGCCGTGGTGGAGCTCAGCCGGGACTTTCCCCTGCAGGTTCTCGGAACGATGGGCTTTGACGGCGCTCAGGTGACTGCGGGCGGGATCTGCACGCAGGAGTTTTACCCGGAAACCCTCGAAAGCCGGATCGTGCCCGGTCTCTATGCGGCCGGTGAGGTTTTGGACGTTGACGGAGACTGCGGCGGATATAATCTGCAATGGGCTTGGTCATCCGGACAATTGGCGGGAGAATTGCGAACGAAATGCTGACGATACGAGATATATCCGTTCCGGCGCGGCACGATCCGAACAGTCTGATCGTACTTGCCGCGAACGCGCTCAGAATCCCGGCCTCGGAGATCGCGCGTCTGGAAATCAGGCGCCGGTCCCTGGACGCACGGAAAAAGGAGGACATCCGCTGGCTCTACACGGTGGACGTCGCGACCCGGCACAGCGAAAATCAGGTGCTCCGAAAGTGCCGGAATCCCCGCGTGAGCCCTGCAAAGCCGTTCTATTACCGGATCCCGAAGCCGAAAACGCTGCCGGAAAAGCGGCCCGTCGTGATCGGCTTCGGCCCCGGCGGGATGTTTGCCGCTTTGGCTCTGGCAATGGCCGGCTGCAAACCGATCGTGATCGAACGCGGTCAGGACGCAGAGACCCGGCGCGCGGCGGTGGAACGGTTTTGGCAGACCGGAGTTCTGGATCCCGAGAGCAACGTCCAGTTTGGCGAAGGCGGCGCCGGAACCTTCTCCGACGGGAAGCTGAATACCGGTACGAAAAACGAGAGACAGGGCTGGATCCTGCGTCAATTTGCGGAGGCCGGTGCGGACGAGAGCGTCACCTACGACGCCAAGCCGCACGTTGGAACGGACGTTCTGATCCGCGTGGTGCAGAATATCCGCGCCAAAATCCTTGCGCTTGGCGGCGAGGTTCACTTCGGCACGAAGCTGACAGGTCTTCAGCAGACGGACGGAAGGCTGACCGGGATCGAGGTCACGACGAAGGACGGTTCTTCGATCCTGGAATGCGAGCAGGCGATCATGGCCCTCGGTCACAGCGCGCGCGATACCTTTGAGCTGCTGGAGAGAAGCGGGATTCCCATGGAGCCGAAGCCCTTCTCGATGGGCGTCCGCGTGGAGCATTTGCAGCGAGCGGTGAATGAGGCGCAGTACGGTCCCGGTTGGGAGCGGCTGGACCTCCCCCCTGCTGATTACAAGCTGTCGGTCCATCTGCCGGACGGCGGCTCCGCATATACCTTCTGTATGTGCCCCGGCGGCTCCGTGGTTGCGGCTGCAAGCGAGGCGGGGCGGGTTGTGACAAACGGAATGAGCAACTTTGACCGCGGCGGAGAGAACGCGAACGCAGCCCTCCTTGTGACCCTGAATCCGGAGGATTTCCCGGATCACTCCACGCTGGGCGGTATGCGCTGGCAGCGGGAGATGGAAGAAACGGCATTCCGGGCGGGCGGGAGCAATTACCGCGCTCCGGCCCAGCGCGTCGGTGACTTCCTTGCCAAGCGACCCAGCACTGCGCTTGGAGCAGTCAATCCAACTTATCAGCCGGGCGTGACGCTCTGCGATTTGCATAGCGTGTTGCCGGAGCAAATCACAGGCGTTCTGGAGCAAGCGATCCCTGCTTTGGCGAAAAAGCTCCGTGGCTACGACGATCCCGACGCCGTAATGACAGCACCGGAGACGCGCTCCTCCTCCCCCGTTCGCATCCTGCGGGGCGAAGACCGTCAATCCCCTGCCCTGCGCGGCCTCTACCCCTGCGGCGAGGGCGCGGGCTATGCCGGCGGGATTCTGTCCGCCGCCGTGGACGGCCTGATGTGCGCCGAAGCGGTAATATCCGATCTTTGAAGTCAGATGCACGACAGCACGCGCGGCTGTATCCAAACGGATACAGCCGCGCGTGCTGATTACTTTATTCAGCCCTTGAAATAGCGGACTGCGGACTCAAACAGATGAACGTCGTACTCGCCGGGCACGTTCTTGTACAGGAAGGTTCCGATGCGCTCACTGTGGCCCATCTTGCCGAGGACGCGACCGTCGGGAGAGGTCAGACCCTCGATGGCCCAGAGGGAGTTGTTCGGGTTGAAATGGATATCCGCCGTCGGCTTTCCTTCCAGATCAACGTACTGCGTCGCGATCTGGCCCCGGGCGGCAAGCTCGCCAAGGACGGTCTCAGGCGCGATCAAACGGCCCTCGCCGTGGGAGATCGCCACGTTGACGACGTCGCCGATCTTCATGCCGGAGAGCCAGGGAGATCGGTTATTGACGATCCTGGTGCGGACGATGCGGGACTGGTGGCGTCCGATCGTATTATAGGTCAGAGTCGGAGCGTTCTCATCCACGTCCGTGATCCGTCCATGCTGGATCAGACCGAGCTTGATCAAAGCCTGGAAGCCGTTGCAGATGCCGAGCATCAAGCCGTCGCGGCGTTCCAGCAGGTCAGTCACGCCCTCACGGATCGCAGCGTTGCGGAAGAAGGCTGTGATAAACTTGCCGGAGCCGTCCGGCTCGTCGCCGCCGGAGAAGCCGCCGGGGATGAATACGACCTGCGCGGTTCTCAAGCGTGCCACAAAGTCATCCACGGAGCGCTGGATCTGCGCGGCGCTCAGATTGTGAACCACGAAGATCTCCGGCTCGGCTCCTGCGTCAGCGGCGAGCTTCGCGCTGTCGTATTCGCAGTTGGTGCCGGGGAAGACCGGGATCAGGACCTTGGGACGGGCGGACGGGAAGCGACAGACGGGAACTGCGGTCCGATCGGCTGCAAGCTCCGGAATGGCGGTGCTGTTCTGGGTCAGATTGCAGGGATAGACGTTCTCCAGCCGTTCTTCATAGAGACGAAGCAGGTCGGCGGCAGGGATGGTCTCGCTTTCACGGACGAAAGAAGCGTCTTCCGTGACGAAGCCGATCAGCTCGCCGTCTTCCGGGATTTCAACGCATTCCACGACAAACGAGCCGTAACCCTTGGCAAAGAGGCGTTCCAACGAAAGACCGTCCGCAAAGCGGAAGCCAAAGCCGTTGCCAAAGGCCATCTTCATTACGGCCTCGGCCACACCGCCAAAGCCGACAGCCCAGGCGGAGACTGCCTTTCCGCTGCGAAGCAGACTGCTCACGCTCTGGAAGCAGGCAAGCAGGGACGCGCGTTCGGGCAGTCCGTCCGCACCGAGACGCGGCGTGATCAGACAGACGGGGTTCCCGGGTCGCTTAAACTCCGGAGAGCGGACGTTCTTTGCGTCGTCTGCGGTGACGGCGAAGCTGACCAGGGTGGGCGGAACGTCGAGCTTTTCAAAGGTTCCGCTCATGGAGTCCTTGCCGCCGATCGCTGCGACGCCAAGGTCCATCTGGGCGCGGAACGCGCCGAGCAGAGCGGACAGAGGGTCGCCCCACCGCTTGGGATCGTGGCCCGGCTTGGCAAAATACTCCTGGAAGGTCAGGTACACGTCCTCAAACGATGCGCCGGAGGCAATCAGCTTGGCAACAGAATGGATCACGGCAAGATAAGCGCCGTGATAGGGGCTGCTGGAGGACAGGCAGGGGTCGTATCCGTAGGCCATCAAAGAGCAGGTGTCTGTATGACCGCGCTCAACGCTGACCTTCTGAACCATCGCCTGCGCAGGCGTGAGCTGCAATTTGCCGCCGAAGGGCATCAGAACGGTACCGGCGCCGATCGTGGAATCAAAGCGCTCGGCAAGACCGCGCTTGGAGCAGACGTTGAGGTCGGAGGCAAGCGTGCGGAAGGCTTCTGCAAAGGAGGCGGGCGTTTGGGCCAGCTCCTGCTCAGGCTTCCGGGTCTCAATCTCAATGTGCTTCTCCGCGCCGTTGGAGTTCAGGAAATCACGGCTGATATCGACAATGGTATGACCGTTCCAGTGCATCACCAGGCGGGGGCTTTCAGTCACGACGGCGACCTGACAGGCCTGAAGATTCTCTTCTTCTGCAATACGGAGGAAATGATCCACGCAATCGGCCTCGACGACGACAGCCATACGCTCCTGGGATTCGGAAATCGCAAGCTCCGTGCCGTCCAGACCCTCGTATTTCCGGGGAACGCGGTTGAGATCGATTTCCAGACCGTCAGCCAGCTCACCGATGGCGACGGAGACGCCGCCCGCGCCGAAATCGTTGCAGCGCTTGATCATGCTGGAAGCGTCATGACGGCGGAAGAGTCGCTGCAGCTTGCGCTCCTCCAGTGCGTTGCCCTTCTGAACCTCAGCGCCGCAGGTCTCAACGGAGTGGACGTTGTGGGCCTTCGACGCGCCCGTTGCGCCGCCGATGCCGTCACGGCCCGTACTGCCGCCCAGGAGGATCACGACGTCGCCGGGGTTCGGACGCTCGCGGCGAACGTTCGCCTGCGGCGCGGCGGCGATCACAGCGCCGATCTCCATTCGCTTGGCTGCATAGCCGGGATGATAGACCTCGTCCACGACGCCGGTCGCAAGACCGATCTGGTTGCCGTAGGAGGAGTAGCCGGCAGCGGCAGTGGTAACGATCTTACGCTGGGGCAGCTTGCCGGGGATGGTTTCGCTGACCGGACGGGTCGGATCGGCAGCGCCGGTAACGCGCATCGCGCCGTAGACGTAGGAACGGCCGGAAAGCGGGTCGCGGATCGCGCCGCCGATGCAGGTCGCAGCCCCGCCGAAGGGCTCGATCTCAGTCGGATGGTTGTGGGTCTCGTTTTTGAACAGGAGAAGCCACGGCTCCGTCTTGCCGTCCACGGTGACGTCCAGCTTGACGGTGCAGGCGTTGATCTCCTCGGATTCATCCAGCTTATCCAGCTTTCCGATCTTGCGCAGGTGCTTGGCTGCGATCGTGGCAAGATCCATCAAGCAGACAGGCTTCGTTCGTCCAAGCTCGGAACGGACGGAGAGATAGTCCTGCCAGGTCTGCTCCAAAAGCGGATCGGCAAAGCTGACGCGGTCAATCACGGTGCCGAAGGTCGTGTGACGGCAGTGGTCGGACCAATAGGTATCGATCATGCGAAGCTCCGTGATCGTCGGATCCCGGTCCTCGCGGGAGAAATAATCCTGACAGAATTTCAGATCGGCCTCGTCCATCGCCAGACCGTAATCGCGGAGCATGGCGGCCCGACCTTCCGCGTCCATGCTGCGGAAGCCGGACAGGGTCGCAACGGTTTCCGGCAATGCGTAGGAGGCTTTCAGCGTCTCGGGCAGGGCAAGCTCCGCCTCGCGCGCCTCGACGGGATTGATCACGTGCTTTTTGAAGGCTGCGATTTCCTCGGGCGTCAATGCGCCGTAGAGTACGTAAACCTTCGCCGAACGGATCAGCGGACGCTCCGTCTGGGAGATGATCTGGATACACTGCGCGGCGGAATCGGCCCGCTGATCGTACTGGCCGGGGAGGTATTCCACGGCAAAAACCAGACCGCCTTCCGCGTCGAGGCTCCGGGTCGCGTCGTCTACCTGTGGTTCGGAGAAGACGGTGCGGATCGACTGTGCAAAGAGGTCCTCGGAGATGTTTTCGGCGTCATAGCGATTGATGACGCGAACGTTTTCCAAATGCTTGAGACCGAGGAAGGAAACTGCCTCCCGCAGAAGAGAAGCTGCCTCCTGAGCGTATTCGGCTTTCTTTTCAACGTAAACGCGATAAACCATCGTCAATTCTCCTTCCAGGCCAAGGCTCTGGCTCCAATGTCGCGGCGATACCAGACTCCTTCAAAGGAAATCCTGCCTGCCATCTCGTAGGCGTCGTGCAGGGCGGCTTCCAGCGTATCGGCAACGGCGGTGACGCCGAGCACACGGCCGCCGGAGGTCACGAGCTGACCGTCCTTTTCTGCCGCTCCGGCAAAGTAGACGTGGGGCAGAACGCTCTGGGGAACCGTGATCGGGAAGCCCTTTTGATAGGCGCTCGGATAACCCTTGGAGGCGATCACGATACAGGCTGCGTTTTGGTTGGAAAACTCGACCTTGATTTCGGAGAGGCGTTCTTCGGTCACGGCGCGCATGACGGTCAACAGGTCGGTCTTGAGCAGAGGCAGTACGACCTGGGTTTCCGGATCGCCGAACCGACAGTTGTATTCGATCACCTTCGGGCCGTCGGCGGTCAGCATCAGGCCGAAGTAGAGGCAGCCCTTGAAGGGCCGGCCTTCCTCCCGCATGGCGCGGATGGTGGGCAGGAAAATGGAGTTCATGCAAACCTCGGCAACGGCGGGGGTATAGCAGGGGTTCGGTGCAAGCGTTCCCATGCCGCCGGTATTCAGTCCGGTATCGCCCTCCCCTGCCCGCTTGTGATCCATGGAGGAGACCATCGGAATAACGGTATGGCCGTCGGTAAAGCTGAGCACGGAGATTTCTGGGCCGGTAAGGAATTCTTCGATGACCACGCGCTCGCCGCTCCTGCCGAAGCGTCCGTTTGCCATCATTTCCGTGACGGCAGTTTTCGCTTCCTCGCGGGTGTTTGCGATCACGACGCCCTTGCCGAGGGCAAGGCCGTCCGCCTTGATGACCGTGGGGATCGGTGCGGTCTCCAGATAGGTCAGCGCGTCCGCAAGGCGGTCAAAGGTCTCGTACTTTGCCGTAGGGATGCCGTAACGCTTCATCAGATCCTTTGCAAAGATCTTGCTGCTTTCGATCACGGCAGCGCGCTGATTCGGTCCGAAGCAGGCGATCCCGGCTGCTTCCAGTGCGTCCACGGCACCGGCGGCCAGCGGGTCGTCCGGCGTGACGACGGCGTAGTCGATCTTCTGCTCCGCGGCGAACCGGACGATACCGGGCAGATCAAGCGCCTTGATCGGAACGCAGACCGCATCGGCCGACATTCCGGCGTTGCCGGGCAGCACGAAGATCTCTGTAACCTCTGGGTTTTCCTTTAATTTTTTGACGATGGCGTGCTCGCGTCCGCCGCCGCCGATAACCATTAGTTTCATATCGTCTCTCCTCAGGGCGTGATTGAGCAGTCCGGGATTCAAATGAAAACGGGCGACTCAATCAATGATGGAACAGTCTCATTCCGGTGAAAGCCATCACCATGCCGTATTGATCGCAGACGTCGATCACGGCGTCGTCTCGGATCGAGCCGCCCGGCTGGGCGACGAACTGAACGCCGCTGCGGTGTGCGCGCTCAATATTGTCCGAGAACGGGAAGAAGGCGTCGGAGCCCAGGCTTACGCCGGAGATCGTGTCGAGATAGGCGCGCTGCTGTTCACGCGTGAAGGGCTCGGGACGCGAGGTAAAATACTTCTGCCAGTTTCCATCGGCGCAGACGTCCTCCTCGTTCTGGTTGATATAGCCGTCGATCACGTTATCGCGGTCCGGACGCCCAAGCTCCGGCTTGAAGGGCAGGTTCAGAACGCGGTCAGACTGGCGCAGGAACCAGGTGTCTGCCTTGCCGCCAGCCAGCCGCGTGCAATGGATGCGGGACTGCTGACCGGCGCCGACGCCGATGGCCTGCCCGTCCGCGGCATAGCAGACGGAATTCGACTGGGTGTATTTCAGGGTGATCAACGAAATAATGAGATCGCGGACAGCGGATTCCGGCAAGTCCTTGTTCTTCGTAATCACGTTGGTCAGTAGGGCGCGGTCGATGCGGAAATTGTTGCGGCCCTGCTCGAAGGTGACGCCGAAGACCTGCTTGCGCTCCGTTTCAGCGGGGACGTAATCGGGATCAATTTTAACGACGTTGTATTTCCCGTTCCGTTTGGATTTCAGGATCTCAAGGGCCTCGGGCTCATAGCCCGGAGCGATCACGCCGTCGGAAACCTCGCGCTTGATCAGCTTGGCCGTGGTGACGTCGCAGACGTCCGAAAGGGCGACCCAGTCGCCGAAGGAGCACATGCGGTCCGTGCCGCGGGCGCGGGCGTAGGCGCAGGCAAGGGCAGATGCATCCAGCTCCGGCACGTCGTCAACGAAGCAGGCTCGCTTCAAGCGGTCGGAAAGCGGCAGGCCGACTGCCGCAGAGGTCGGACTGACGTGCTTAAATGATGTCGCAGCAGGCAGTCCGAGGGCCTGCTTGAGCTCGCGGACGAGCTGCCAGGAATTGAATGCATCGAGAAAGTTGATATAACCGGGTCTGCCGTTGAGGATCTCCACGGGCAGGTCGGAGCCGTCGTGCATATAGATCCGGGCAGGCTTCTGGTTGGGGTTACAGCCGTATTTCAGTTCAAATTCTTTCATATCGGTTCCTTATTCGTTCCGGTTGATCAGTCGTTCTTGGTAGTTGCCGGAGGAAAGCTCGATGTCCCGCACGTAAAGGGAAATGCGGTTTTCAGCGTCCAGCGCGTTCCAAAGCGTTTGCGTGAAGCGGTCCAGGTCGCCCTCGACGGCAACGCGCTCAGGCTCGCCGCAGAAGGTGGGAAGGGGCTTGCCGTCCGTCACGTAGGTGTGGATCAGGTGGCCGAGTCCCGCCTTCATCGGGTAGGCGAAGGTGAATCGGGCACAGTCAGAGCCGGCTTCGTCAATGCTCTTGAGAATGCTGATCTGATAGGTCGGGCAGGTCGGATCGAGACGGACGGCGGCGCTGATGCGGGGCGTGAAGTTCGGGCAGTCCGGTTCAAAGCAGCGTGCTTCCAGGGCTTCGGAGAAGGTCTTCCCTGCGGCGAGGCCGTCGTAGATCGTGTCGGTCTGGTCGCCGTTCGTAACGATCAACTGATTGCCGTACTGACGAATGGCGGCGTAGATGATCAAACTGGGGTCCTCAACCTTGGAAGGATCAAAGGGCTCCGTGAAGACCTCGCCGTCCTTGCGCGTGAATACGCGATTGCGGGAATTGGCGCTCCGGCCCATGATAAAGTAGGCGATGCGGACGGTTCCGTCCGGCGTCATGCCGGCAAATACACCGCGTCCCGGGTATGGGTTGCCGGAAAGCAGGCGTTCGATGGGAAGGGTTTCATAGGGCGTCATAGTCAGCGGTCCTTTCTGTTCTCAAGCATTTGGGCGGAGACGGATTCTACGGCGGCAGGCAGCAGCTTCCACTCCGCCTGCTCCATCACGCGGCGCTGGAGCGTCTCCGGGGTATCGTCGGGAAGGATCTCTACGGCTTTCTGCGCAAGGATCTCTCCCCCATCGGGAATCTCGTTGACAAAGTGAACCGTCGCGCCCGTGACCTTGACGCCGCGGGAAAGCGCGGCCTCGTGAACCTTGAGACCATAGAAGCCTTTGCCGCAGAAGGAAGGGATCAGGGACGGATGGACGTTGAGGATCCTGTGATCGTACCGACTTGTAAAGTCGTTGCTCAGAATGCTGAGGAAGCCGGCCAAAACGATCAAGTCCACCCGATACGCACGAAGCAGCTCCAGCAGAGCGGTCTCAAAGCCAGCCTGCCCGCCAAGCTCCTGTTTCCGAAGGACGGCGGAGGGTACGCCTGCTCGCTTCGCACGCTCCAGCGCATAGACGCCGGGCTGACTGGAAACGACCAGAACGACCTCGGCGCTGTGGATCATCCCGCTGTGTGCAGCGTCCAGAATGGCCTGGAGATTTGTACCGCCGCCGGAAACAAGAACAGCGACGCGGATTTTCGGTTCCGTCAAGACTTCGTTGTTCCGGTTCAGCATAATACGATCCGTTCTTCACCGGTCTCAATGACGCCGATGCGATAGGCGTCCACGCCGTTGTCGTGCAGTACTTCAAGGGCAAGGGTCTCGTCCTCCGGAGAGACGACGATACTCATGCCGACGCCCATGTTGAAGGTGTTGAACATATCGCGCTCGGAAATATTGCCCGTCTTTGCGATCAGATCAAAGATTGGAAGCACGCGGACGGCCTTCTTTTCAATTCTGGCCTGCAAGCCATCCGGGATGCTTCTGGGAATATTCTCATAGAAGCCGCCGCCGGTGATGTGGGAAATGCCCTTGACGCGAACGCGATCGAGCAGGGCAAGCACTGGCTTCACGTAGATGCGGGTAGGCGTCAGAAGCGTCTCGCCAAGCGATGCGCCGCCGAGCTCCGCCACAGGGGCGTGAAGATCGGTATGCTCGACGTCGAAAACCTTGCGGACCAGGGAGAAGCCGTTGGAATGGACGCCGCTGGACGGAAGGGCAAGCACGACGTCGCCGGGACGCATATCCTCCTTGCGAAGAATGCGGGTCTTGTCCACAACGCCGGTCGAATAGCCGGCAAGGTCATACTCGTCTTCGGGATAGAAGCCGGGCATTTCAGCGGTCTCGCCGCCGATCAGCGCCGCGCCGGACTGCACGCAGCCGTCGCAAACGCCCTTGACGATCTGCTCGATCCGCTCCGGGACGTTCTTGCCGCAGGCAATGTAGTCCAGGAAAAACAGAGGCTTTGCACCGACGCAAATAATGTCGTTGACGCACATCGCAACGCAGTCGATGCCGACCGTATCGTGCTTATCCATCAAAAAGGCGAGCTTCAGCTTGGTGCCGACGCCGTCCGTACCGGAGACCAGAATCGGTTGAGAGATCCCGGTCAGATCCAGAGCAAAAAGACCGCCGAAGCCGCCCACGTCGGAGCAGACGCCGGGGGTAACGGTCGTGGCAATGTGGCGCTTCATCAGCTCCACGGCCTTGTAACCGGCGGTGATATCCACACCGGCGGCAGCATAGGCGTCAGATTTGGAAAAAGTGTTCATGGTCTATTCCTTTCCGTTCCAGCAGTAGGTGCAGAGCTTGCACTCCGGCAGACCGATGGCTTCAATCACGCCATCGAGCGTCTGGAACTCCAGAGAGGCAAAATGGAATTTTTCGCAGATGGCGGCGCGAAGCTGTTTGCCGCGTTCCGTGGAGCCGTCTGAATATTCATCAATGTGTTCAAAGCCGGCTTCGCCTTCCAGCTCCAGAATGACGCGGCGGGCGATCAGATCAAGCTCCGATCTGCCGCGGGAGAAATTCAGATACTTGCAGACGAACATAATGGGCGGGCAGGCAGAGCGCATATGAACCGATTTCGCGCCATGCTCATAGAGGAACTCAACGGTCTCGCGAAGCTGGGTGCCGCGGACGATCGAGTCGTCCACAAACAGCAGATTCTTGTCCTCGATGAGCTCCTTGACCGGGATCTGTTTCATTTTGGCGATCCGGTCACGGTCAACCTGAGAGGGCGGCATGAAGCTGCGCGCCCAGGTGGGGGTGTATTTGATGAAGGCGCGGGCAAAATGGCTGTGGCGCTCGTTGGCATAGCCGATGGCGTGCGGGGTTCCGGAATCCGGCACGCCGCCCACGTAGTCGATCTGTGCGTCCGGGTTCTGCTTTGCGTCGTTGCGGCCGAGGATCGCGCCGTTGCGGTAGCGCATGGCCTCTACGTTCACGCCCTCGTAGGTGGATGCAGGGAAGCCGTAATAGCTCCAGAGGAAGGAGCAGATGCGCATCTTCTCCCCCGGCGGGCAGAGCTGGCTCATGCCGTCCGGGCGAAGGGAAACGATCTCGCCGGGGCCAAGCTCCTTTTCCAGCTCGAATCCGAGCTTTTCGTAGGCAAAGGATTCAAGGGATACTGCATAACCGTCCTCCCGCCGCCCGATGCTAACGGGCAGACGGCCCAGTCGGTCGCGGGCGGCGATCAGGGTGCCGTCCTGCTGCAGGATCAGAATAGAAGCGGAGCCGACGATGGTTTTCTGCGCAAAGCGGATTCCTTCGACAAAGCTGCTTTTCTGGTCGATCAGCGCGGCGACCAGCTCCACCTCGTTGACCTTCCCGCCGGTCTTTGCGTCAAAATGGCCGCCGGAGAAAGACAGGAATTGGTCGATCAGCTCCTCGTAATTGTTGATGATGCCAACCATGCTGATCGCGTAGGTGCCGAGATTGGAACGGATCAGCAGGGGCTGCGGCTCATTGTCGCTGATACAGCCGATCGCTGCGGTGCCCTTCATCTCATCCAGGATCTTTTCAAACTTGGTTCGGAAGGGCGCGTTCTCTATGTTGTGGATTTCACGCTGCAGGCCGAGCTCCGGATCATAGGCCGCAAGCCCACCCCGGCGTGTGCCGAGGTGGGAGTGGTAGTCGGTTCCGAAGAATACGTCGGCCATGCAGTCGCGGTTAGATGTAATTCCGAAAAAGCCTCCCATGGGGGAACCTCCTGAACTGCGTCGTGATTATGCGTCTGGATTATGCAAAGAACAGCTTGGAAAGGGTCATCGGGTCGATATACTTGCCGTCCTTGTAGACGCGCATATTGCCGGAGGCGATCTCGTCGATCAGCATGACCTTCCCCTCGGCGTCGTAGCCGAACTCAAACTTGATGTCATAGAGGTCGAGACCGCGGACCTTCATCTCGTCGGCAACGATCTTGGTGATCTGCTGGGTCATGCGCTTGATATCGTCGTATTGCTCGTCGGTCATAACGCCGAGGACGATCAGTCCGTCCTTCGTGACCAGGGGATCGCCGAGCTCGTCGTTCTTGAAGGTCGTTTCCACGTAAGCGGGAAGATCAGCGCCCTCCTCCACGTAGTCGCGATAGCGGCGCAGGAAGCTGCCGACCGCCTTATAGCGGCAAATCACCTCAAGACCCTTGCCGAACACCTTGGCGGGCAGGACCTCCATCGTGGTATCGTTCAGATTCGCGCTGACGAAGTGGGTGCGGATTCCGGCAGCATTGATCTTCTCGAAGAAATAGATGGACATGCGAAGGTTGACGTCGCCAACGCCGTCGATGGTCAGGCCGACGCTGTTCTCACCCGGATCAAAGACGCCGTCCTTGCCGGTGCAGTCGTCCTTGAACTTGAGCAGATAGTTTCCGTTTTCGAGCGCGTAAACGTTCTTGGTTTTTCCGGTGTAGACAAGCTTGTTTTCCATTTGTTTGATCTCCTTCTATGTTCAAAATTGTATTTGAATCAATCAGCGATACTGCGCGTTGAGCGCTTCGTCCTTCTGCAGAACGACGGCTGCGGCGGAATCGCGCTTGGCCTGGAGCTTTGCGGCAAGCTCCGGCTCGTTCAGGGACAGGATCTGTGCGGCGAGCAGGGCGGCATTTGCCGCGCCGTTGATTGCTACGGTTGCGACGGGGATGCCGCTGGGCATCTGTACCGTGGAAAGCAGGGCGTCCAACCCGTCCAGAACCGGCCCCTTGCAGGGGATCCCGATCACCGGAAGGGTCGTCCGGGCGGCGATCGCGCCGGCCAGATGGGCAGCCATACCCGCAGCGGCGATCAGAACGCCGAAGCCCTGATCCCGGGCGGCGGAGGCAAAGGAAGCGGCCTCGTCCGGCGTGCGGTGCGCGGAATAGATGTGGACCTCAAAGGGGATCTCCAGCTCCTGGAGCGTACGAAGGCCCTTCTCAACGACGGGCAGATCGCTGTCACTGCCCAGGATCACGCCAACTTTTTTCATAGTACCTCCCTAAGAATAGAATGGGCGAAGTCCGCCTTTTACTTCTCGGCCTTGGTCTCGCAGTAGAGGCAGCGATAGACCTTGTTCTTCCGGTCGGACAGGCGGAAAATCTGCTTGAGCTCCTGTTCGGTGGAGGTGATGCAGCGGGGGTTCTTGCAGGCGATGACGTCCACAAGCATCTCCGGCATCTCCATCTGGCGCTTTTCTACCAGCTTGCCGCCGCGAATGATGTTCACGGTCGCGTCGGGGTCTACGTAGGCGACCAGATCCAGATTGACCGGGATGTCCGCGTCGATCTTGATGATGTCCTTCTTGCCGCGCTTGGAGCTTACGGCGTTCTTGATGAGGGCGACGGACAGGTCCGTTTCATCCAGCTTCAGAAGCTGGAGCAGGCGCATTCCTTTTCCTGCGGTGATATGGTCAATGACGACGCCGTTCTGAATGGGGTCGATATTCATAGTGTTCCAGCCTCCTTTAAGAGCTTGAGAATCAGGGACATCCGCATAAACTTACCGTTGAGAACCTGCTTGAAGTAGCAGGCGCGGGGATCGTCGTCGATGGCGACGCTGATCTCGTTGACTCTGGGCAGCGGATGCAGGATGGAGAGATCGGCTTTTGCATTGTGGAGTTTTTCCGGGGTCAGGATGTAGCTGTCCTTCAGACGGAGGTAGTCCTCCTCGTTAAAGAAGCGTTCGCGCTGAACGCGGGTCATATAGAGAATATCCAGCTTCGGCATGGCTTCCTCGAGATCTGTGGTCTGCTCATAGGGCAGGCCCTTGGACTTGAGCGCGTCCTGCTTGACGTAGCTGGGAACCTTGAGCTCCTCCGGAGAGATCAGAACGAACTTGTTGTCGGGATAGCGGGACATGGCGTTGAGCAGAGAGTGGACCGTGCGGCCGAATTTCAGGTCGCCGCAGACACCGATCGTCAGACCGCTGAAGGTGTTCTTCTCGCGGTAGATGGTCAGAAGGTCGGCCAGGGTCTGCGTGGGGTGGCAGTGGCCGCCGTCGCCGGCGTTGATGACCGGGATCGAGGCATTGTTTGCCGCGACCAGGGCTGCGCCTTCTTTTGGGTGACGGATGGCGATGATGTCGGTGTAGCAGGAGACGGTTTTCGCGGTGTCGGCAACGCTTTCGCCCTTCGCAGCAGAGGATGAGTTGGCCCCAGCCATCGAGATGACGTGACCGCCAAGCTCATACATGGCTGCCTCAAAGCTCATGCGGGTCCGGGTCGAGGGCTCATAGAACAGGGTTGCGAGCTTCTTGCGGTCGCAGGCGTGGGCATAGTCGTCGGGGTGGGCGATGATGTCGTTTGCCGTGGCGACGAGTTGGTCGAGTTCCTCCACGCTCAGGTCGAGGACGTCAATCACGCTTCTTTTTTTCATTGTTTTCCTCCTATCCAGCTTTCATCAGAAGGGTTGTCGCGGAAAGCGAGCAGGCGGTTCACGTCGGCGGACCGGATGTAGCCTTCCTCGGCGGCGGCCTTCACAATGCTGTCAAAATTGGTGAGAGACACGTTCTTCACCTCGGCGGCAGCCAGGCGTTCCACGCTCTTTCGCATGCCGTAGGTGAAGATGGAGACGATGCCCAGAACCTCGGCCCCGGCCTCGCGCAGGACGTTGACCACGTCGATCACGCTTCCGCCGGTGGAGATCAGATCCTCCACGACCACGACCTTCTGACCGGGCTCAAGCCGACCCTCGATCTGGTTCTGTCTTCCGTGGTCCTTTGCGCCGGACCGGACGTAACCCATCGGCAGACCCATCATATGTCCGACGATGGCGGCATGGGCGATCCCGGCAGTGGAGGTTCCCATCAGAACCTGAACCTCGGGATAGTTCTCCCGGATCAGCTCCATCAGGCCGGTCTCAACGTCCGTTCGTACCGCCGGAGCGGTCAACGTCAGGCGGTTGTCGCAGTAGATGGGGCTCTTGATCCCGCTGGCCCAGGTGAAGGGTTCCTCGGGCCGAAGAAAGACCGCGCGGATGGAAAGCAGGTCTCTTGCGATTCGTTCGCTTCGTTCCATGTGTTTCTCCTTTATCCGATAAATTCACGGCAGCAGCGCTCATAGGCCGCTACCGGGTCCTGCGCCTGCGTGATGGGTCTGCCCACCACGATATAATCCGAGCCGATCTCCTTTGCCTGCTCGGGGGTCATAACGCGTTTCTGGTCTCCCCTGTCGCCGTCTGCAAAGCGGACGCCCGGGGTCACGGTCAGGAAGCTCTCGCCGCAGCGAGCGTGGACCTTTTCTGCCTCCAGCGGGGAGCAGACCACACCGTCCAGACCGGCCTTTTTCGCGTTTTCTGCATAGGACATGACGACCTCGTCGATCGGCTTCTCGATCAGCAGCTCCTGCTCCAACGCTTCCTGATTGGTGGAGGTGAGCTGGGTCACGGCAATCAGCAGGGGTCTGGTCCCGTCGGGGCGGGTCAGTCCCTCCAGAGCGGCCTTCATCATTTCCGCCGTTCCGGCAGCATGCAGGTTGACCAGGTCGACGTCCAGATTGGAGAGGACGGCCATCGCACGGCGAACCGTGTTCGGAATGTCGTGGAGCTTGAGGTCCAGAAAAATCTTATGCCCTCTTGCCTTGATCTGGCGGACGATGTCCGGACCGGCGGCATAGAACAGCTCCATCCCGATCTTCACGAAGGGCTTGCGTCCGGTGAAGCGGTCCAGAAAAGCAAGCGTTTGTTCTGCGCTCGGAAAGTCACAGGCAATAATGACGTCTTTTCCCATTTCAGTTACCTCCTTTTATTCGGTGCATGCAAAGAGCGCCGGGTTCGACGCTGCGCAATTCTCTTTTTGTTCTGCTGCGCGCAGGCCTTCCGGCCCGTTCATCTCAGCTCCGTCAGGCTTTGAATGCCATAGCGGTCCATGACGGACGGAAGCGCCTCGATGATCTTGGGGCAGGCCCAAGGGTCAACCAGATTGGCCGCGCCGATTTCGACGGCCCTGGCTCCGGCCATCATCATCTCCAGAACGTCCTCGGCGCTGCTGACGCCGCCCATCCCAATCACGGGGACGGAGACCGCATGCGCGACCTGATAGACCATGCGCAGGGCAACCGGGAAGATCCCGGGTCCGGAATAGCCGCCGGTGGTGTTGGCGAGGATCGGCTTGCGGGTTTTCAGGTCGATCCGCATACCGAGCAGGGTGTTGATCAGGCTGATCCCGTCTGCGCCTGCATCCGCGCAGGCACGGGCGATCGTGACGATATCGGTCACGTTAGGCGAGAGCTTCAGGATGACCGGCTTCGTCGTGACGGATTTGACTGCCTGCGTGACGTCCGCAGCGGATTTCGGATCGGTGCCGAAGCTCATGCCGCCGCCGTGTACGTTCGGGCAGCTCACGTTGACCTCCAGCCAGCCGATCTGGGGCTCGCGGTCGAGTGCCGCGCAGGTCCGAACGTAATCGGAAATCGAAAAGCCGCTGACGTTCGCCATCACAGGCTTATGAAAGCATTTCTTCAGGCGGGGCAGCTCGTGCACGATCACCTGCTCCACGCCGGGATTTTGCAGACCGACGGCGTTCAGCATCCCGGCAGGGCATTCAGCGATGCGCGGCGTTGGGTTGCCGAAGCGGGGCTGGAGGGTCGTTCCCTTAAAGGAAAAGGTGCCAAGGCAGTTGATATCATATAGCTCGGCAAACTCATAGCCGAAGCCGAAGGTGCCGGAGGCGGGAATGATCGGGTTATCCAGCTCGATCCCGCAGAGGTCCACGCTCAATCTTCCCATCGGATCTCCTCCTTTTCCAAAACCGGGCCGTCCTTGCAGATGCGTTTGTAGCCCGTGATCGTCTTGCAGGAGCAGCCCATGCAGGCGCCGAAGCCGCAGCCCATCCGGGATTCAAAGCTGAACGAGCCGGAGGTGACGATCTTGCGGTAGACGGCGCGAAGCATCGGCTCCGGACCGCAGGTATATACGTGAGAATATGCTTCCGGCAGGGCGTCGGTCACAAAGCCCTTCGTTCCGTAACTGCCGTCGGCAGTGGTGACGCACACTTGCGCGCCGAGGGCTTTGAATTCTTCCTCATAAAAGACTTCACTTTTCCGGTTGAAGCCGAGAACGACCTGTACGGCCTTTCCCTGCCCGATCAGGCGCTTTGCCAGCAGATACAGGGGCGGAACGCCGACGCCGCCGCCCAGCAGGAGCGGAGCATCCCCGGCGAGCGAGAGGTCGTAGCCGTTTCCGAGGCCGGTCAGAACGGAAAGGGTCTCCCCTGCCGGCATTTCGGCCAGGAGGCCGGTGCCTCGGCCGACTACCTTGTAAATCAGCGTCAAACGGTCTGCGTTCAGATCGCAGACGGAGATCGGCCGACGCAGATAACAGCCGTCGAGCTTCAGATTGACAAACTGGCCAGGCCGTATGATCGCGGCCGTATCGCCCTGTAAGACCAGCTCCCGCACGTCCGCAGTCAGCGGACGGTTTTGCAGAACCTTCATGCTTATGTCATTCATTCGTATTCTCCTGATAGACGATCTTTCCGTCGCAGACGGTGAGATAACACTTGCCGAAAACAGCTTCCCCGGCAAAGGGCGTCGCACGGCCCTTGGAGGCAAAGCGGTTCGGGTCGATTTCATAGCGCTCGTTCAGATCCCAGACGGAATAGTCTGCTCCGATCGGAAGTCCGAAGCGGTTTCGCGGATTCGAGATCAGACAGCGCAGAAGGGTTTCCAGCGGCAGAACGCCGGGCCGGACGAGGCGGGTGTAGAGGATCGGAAAGGCGGTTTCCAGGCCGACGATCCCAAAGGGGCTGCCCTTGAGACCGCGAGCTTTTTCTTCCGGACTGTGCGGCGCGTGATCGGTGGCGATGACCTCGATCGTGCCGTCCAGAACGCCCTCGATGAGGGCTTCCCGGTCCTCCGGCGCGCGCAGCGGCGGGTTCATTTTGAAGCGCCCGTCCTCTTGAAGATCGCGTTCGTCCAGCGTCAGATAGTGCGGCGCGGTCTCACAGCTCACGTCCACGCCCGTGCGCTTTGCTTGCCGGATCAGATCCACGCTTTCCTTGCAGGAAATATGGCAGACGTGATAGCCGCAGCCGGTTTTCGCGGCAAGGTTGAGATCTCGCTCGATCTGACGCCATTCGCTCTCGGAGCAAATGCCCGCGTGACCGTGCGCCCTTGCATAAGCGCCGTCATGGATATAGCCGCCGCGGAGCAGCTCGTTGACCTCACAGTGGGCCACGATCAGCTTTCCGAGCTGCTTTGCCAGACGCATTGCGGCCTCCATCCGGTCGTCCTGCTGAACGCCGTGACCGTCGTCGGAGAAGGCGCAGACGCGCGGGGCCAGGGCGGCGAAATCCGCCAGCTTCTCCCCTTTTTCGCCGACGGTGATCGCGCCGTACGGATAGACGTGGATCACGGCGTCTCTGGCGATCAGAGCCTCCTGCGCGGACAGATGAGCAATGCAATCCGGCACGGGATCCAGATTCGGCATGGTGCAGACGGCGGTATAGCCGCCGCGGGCCGCAGCTCTGGTTCCGGTGACGATGGTCTCTTTATAAGAAAAGCCCGGCTCGCGAAAATGCACGTGCAAATCGCAAAAGCCGGGAAAAACGCTATAGTTATGAAAAGCAGGCAGAGCCCCCTTTTTCTTGAGAGCGGAAACGTCGCAGGCCGCACGGGCAAGTTCGATTTGTGTTCTGAGGTCGATCATGCTATGTCCTCCATTCGCGGTCGGCGGCTCACGTCGATCCTATTGTAAACGGAACAGGTGGGAATTGTCAAGCGGCAAGAAGCCGCGGCGGAAATCTTTGTAGAATTCGCTGTTTGCAATCGATACCAATCGCAGAAAAAGCGACAATTCGCCCGAAAAGTGCGGAGCGTAAGAAACGGTGAAAACAGGATCGGGCCTGCGCTCCGGGCAGTCAGCCGGGAGCGCAGGCCTTACGACTATTTGATGGTGGTGCTGGTATCCTTCTGAATCACGTCATGCGCGCCGCCCTCGACGATGCTCGTGGCGGAAACCAGGGTCAGCTTGGCCTTGTCCTGGAATTCGGGAATGGTCAGAGCGCCGCAGTTGCACATCGTGGATTTGACCTTGCTGAGCGTCACGGCAACGTTGTCCTTGAGGGAGCCGGCATAGGGCACGTAAGAATCCACGCCCTCAACGAAGGAGAGCTTCTTATCGCCGCCCAGGTCGTAGCGCTGCCAGTTTCTGGCGCGGGCAGAGCCCTCGCCCCAATACTCTTTGTAGTAAGTACCCTGAATGCTGACTTTGTTGGAGGGGCTTTCATCAAAGCGGGCAAAGTAACGGCCCAGCATGATGAAGTCCGCGCCCATCGCCAGAGCAAGGGTGATATGGTGGTCGTAAACGATGCCGCCGTCAGAGCAGACGGGAACGTAGACGCCGGTTTCGCGGTAATACTCGTCTCTGGCCTTGCATACCTCGATCAGAGCGGTTGCCTGTCCTCTGCCGATGCCCTTGGTCTCACGGGTGATGCAGATCGAGCCGCCGCCGATGCCGACCTTGACAAAGTCCGCACCGCAATCAGCGAGGAAGCGGAAACCGTCGGCGTCCACGACGTTGCCTGCGCCGACCTTGACGGCGTCGCCATAGCGCTCGCGGATCCAGGCAAGCGTTCGTTTCTGCCATTCGGAGAAGCCCTCGGAGGAGTCGATGCAGAGCACGTCAGCGCCGGCCTCGATCAGGGCGGGCACGCGCTCGGTATAGTCGCGGGTGTTGATACCGGCGCCGACCACGTAGCGCTTATGGGAGTCCAGAAGCTCGTTGGTGTTCTGCTTGTGAGAGTCGTAGTCCTTGCGGAAGACAAAGTAGCAAAGCCGCCCGTCCTTGTCTACGATGGGCAGGGAGTTGAGCTTGTGATCCCAGATAATATCGTTTGCTTCCTTGAGCGTCGTGCCCTCGGGCGCGCTGATGAGCTTGGATAACGGCGTCATGAAGGTCTCGACCTTCGTCTCCGGCCCCATGCGGCTGACGCGATAGTCGCGGCTGGTGACGATGCCGACGAGCTTGCCGTCCATCGTACCGTCCGCCGTGACGGCGATCGTGGAATGGCCCGTGCGCCGGGTCAGCTCGATCACGTCGGCAAGCGTATCCTCGGGGCTGACGTTGGAATCGCTGCGAACAAAGCCAGCTTTATAATCCTTGGCGCGCTTGACCATCGCAGCTTCGTCGTCGATGGACTGAGAGCCGTAGATGAACGAGACGCCGCCCTGGGTGGCAAGGGCAACCGCCATCCGGTCGTCCGAAACGGCCTGCATGATTGCGGAAACCAGCGGAATGTTCAGATGGATCGCGGGCTCCTCTCCCCTGCGGTATTTGACCAGCGGGGTTTGAAGATTCACGTTGGCCGGGATGCAGTCAGCCGAGGAATACCCGGGAATGAGCAGATACTCATTGAAGGTACGGGACGGTTCCGAGATAAACGTTGCCATGCTTTTTTCTCCTTTTTATAAAATATGTTGGATTATATTGGACAATGGGCGAACAATGTGCTATGATAGATACGGATCATCCGGAAAAGGAGTGAGGTCCGATGTCAGACGGAACACGTTCTGCGGAAGCGCTGCAAAAGCTTGCAAAGCACGCGCCGCCGGAAGCATTTGAGCAAGAATATGAGAAGCTCCTGCGGAACCATCCGTTCCGGGCGGAACTGATCGGGAGCGAAAACCCATACACGGGGCGGGAGATCGCTTCCGAGACGGATTATCGCGGTTTTCTGCGGGAATGCGCCTACGCCTCCCTTTTGGAACGGGCTGAACGGCAGGCGGAAAACGGAAGGAAAGCGGATCGCCAGCTTGAGCGCCGCGAAAAAGAAGCGACACAGGCAGCCGAGGAAGCCCGGATGCTGCAGGCCGAGGCAGACAAACGCAGCGACGCGTTCCGCGCCGAACGGGACAAGGCCGTTCGGGCCAGGCGGGAGACAAGGATCGGTCTGATCGGGCTGGCTGCGGCACTGCTGATCTTCGCAGCGATCTTCTTGCCGCGTCTGGAGCGGACCGCGTATCAGAAGGGCTTTACCGCCGCACAGACGGAGACGGAGCCGGTCAGGGCCGACCAAACGGCGGATCCCGAGGCTGTCTATCAGTCCGCATACGCCGCCGGTTTTGCCGCCGGGAAAAAGGAATCCGAAGACGCCGTGCGCGCTTCCGCACCGACGGAACCGGAGACGGAGCAGGCAGCGCCCGAGACGGTCGAGGAGACCCGGCCCGCAGAGGAAACGGGTGAGGAGATCACCTACATCGGCAATCTGAACAGCCACATTTTCCACCGCTCAGACTGCAAGAACCTTCCAGCGGAGAAAAACAGGATCACGTTTGACTCCAGAGAGCAGGCCGAAGAGTACGGCTACACACCTTGCAGCAACTGCAATCCCTGATTATAGCACCGCACTCGTCCAGAGCGAATCCGCTCCGGACGGGTGCGTTCGTTTTTGCCTACCAGGCGCCCAAATAGCCAATGGTAACGGCGGAATTTTCAGAACCGGCCCGCATGCATTCGGGCATGGATTTCCCGGCAAGACGGGCAAGGAGGAAGCCTGCGATATAGCTGTCGCCTGCGCCGAGGGTATCGACGACCACACAGTCGATGGCGTCCTGGTGATAGAAGGTCTCGCCATCCCAGGCCATGCTGCCCTTGGGACCGCGCATCGCAACGACCACAGAGGGTCCCTTCGCGGCAATGCCGCGCATGATCTCCCGGAGCTGGGATTCATCGGCGGAGTCGTCGGAGAAAAAGGCGATGTCAACGTTCGGCAGAGCCGTCTGACAGACGGGGGCAAAGGGAAGATCGGCACAGTCAAAGGCGACGGGAACGCCCATTGCCTGAATACGCCCAAGTTCCTTTTCGCAGGTGCCCCAGACGGCGGAGACCGCAAAATCATGCTCTGCGATGAACGCAAAATCCTCCTCCCGCAGGGAGAAGTCCGTCATAGCACCGGCGTCATAGGAAACAAAGACGCGGTTGCCGTTTTCCATTCGGACGTGGGTATTGGGCGTGGGGCCGTCCAGAATCTGAACGTGGCTCACGTCCACGCCGCGCGATTCCAGCTCCGTGCGGACAAGGGTGCCGTCCTCGTCGTTTCCGACGCCGCCGATAAAGGAGGCCTCGCTGCCCAGTCGGCGTGCATAGACGGCAAAATTGACCGGGTTTCCCCCGACAAATTTCAGATCCTGGCTGTCGTAGTAGTCCACACAGCTATCACCGATACAGGCAAGTCGATTCATACTCTGCGCCTCACTTCTCGTTTGTTTTTCAAGCAGACAACGTCAAAGATGAATAATTTTTGCTATTGTAACGCATGACCGGAGATTTGTCAATCCAAAAAATCACTCGCCGGCGCCGATTTCCGTGATTTCATCCTCCACCAGACCGTCGCGGGCGAGCATCTGCCGCATAACGGCAACGTCGGCGGAGATATCGACCAGGTCGGATTCAAACAGCTTCTCGATCTGACGCTCGCTGCCGGCGATCAGATCGTCCAATACGCTGCAGATTCCGGCGCGGGTTTTCGCCGCGTAGGCGGGATCAAACCGACGGTCCTCGATCCGGGCATAGCTACCCAGGGTTTTGAGCGCAGTGGGCAGATAGTAATTCAGAAACCGATCGATCTTCTCTTCTTTTTCCGGCGCCTGCTCCAGAATGCTGAACATGCGCCGCGTCTGCTCCTCCAGCCGGTCGATTTTTTCAGAGATTTCCCGGTCGGCAATTCGATCATTTGCGTCCCGGATCTCACGCAGAAGCTGCTCGCTGCGGGAGACCGTCTTCGGCTCGCTTTTCGCTTCTTCCGGCCTGGGCGGGATCTGCGGTTTTCTCTCCAGCTTCGGATCGTAATCGGTCAGCATCAGCATATCCGTTCGATGATCGACCCAGCCCTTGGAATAGACGCCGAGGGAGATCAGCTCCGTCAGGTCCTTCTCGACCTGGTCGTGGTCGATCCCGGTTACGGAGCAGAACTCCGTCAGCGGGATACTGTCACGAACGGTATCGTGGCTGATATGGAGGTACTGGATGAAGCGCAGACGCTTTTTTCGGTTACGGATACCGCGTACGACCAGAAGAACAGAAAGAAGAAGCGCGGGCAGGACCAGAAACGTTGCAAAGGGGTGATCCGCAGCATCCCCGGAAAAGAAGGCGGACAGGCCCGGGATCGCGCACGCCGCAAAAACAACGGATGAGATCAGCCACGGCTCGATGCTGCCGCCGGGCAGCTTATTGAGCATGCTTTTTTTCACGCCCGGCGTTCTGGCGTTCCGTTTGACTGCCGGCTTTTTTTCCGACGAGGGCTTCTTCTCCGAAGCAGCCTTTTCCATCTTGCGACCCCCTTCCCCGTTTTTTTCTATTATAATTCAGATATACAGAAAATGCAACCGTTATTCTGCAAAAAACCGAATCCGCCAGAATCATCTTGCCATCCGGCGGATTCTATGTTAAGATACAATTAACAGAATCGGAAGGAGGTTTTCTATGCCCCAATCTCAAGTTCAAACCGGCGAATGGACCCTGTCCGCCGACCGGGAAATGCTTCTGCTGCACAATTCCGATTTTCCGTTTGCCACTGCCCTGCGCCGGGAAAAGTCCTATTCCGTAAACCGCGGCACCGTGAAGGAGACCGTCCGCGAGGTCGAGCGTATTCCGCTGACCGAGGTATCCGCGGAGCAGGGTTCCGTCGTGCTCTCCGGCGGCGGTCACAGTCTGCGCGTCGTGCTCCGGACGGAGGACCTCGGCTTTCGTCTTTGTCTGACCGGAGAGGCCGGCTGGGGCTATGAATTCCGCCTGCCTGCCCGGAACGGAGAGGCCGTTTTCGGCGGGGGCGAACAGTACCGGCAGGTCAATCTGCGCGGCGAGCAGGTCGTGAACCTGGTCTCCGAACACATTCAGGCGACCACCGTTCTTCAAAAAGCCCTTTTGCCGCGTGCGCTGTACCGGGAAAAGCCCCATGGAAAAATCGGCTCTTATGCGCCGTTGCCTGTCTTTGTAACAGATCGGGGGCGGCTGATCCGCTTTGATGCAGACAGCGACGGCATCACCTTTTTCGGGCGCGACGCCTACGTCTTTACCTTCGACCGCTGCCCGCGCGAGCTTTTGCTGTTGAAGGCCGACCGCTTCGAGCCCCTGACCGCCGCGCTGACGAAGGAAGCGCCGAACCGCCAGTATCTGCCCGACTGGTGCATGGACGGCATGATCCTGGGCGTGCAGGGCGGGACGCAGACGGTTCTGGACAAGGCCTTTGCCATGCAGGACGCCGGCGCGAAGATCTCCGCCGTCTGGTGCCAGGACTGGTCCGGCGAGAACCGGACCGTGATGGGCAAACAGGTCTGGTGGAACTGGGAGGTTCATGAGGGCCTGTATCCGGATCTCCGTGAGGCGATCCGGCGGCTGAACGAACGCGGGATCAGATTCCTGGCCTATATCAATCCCTATCTGGTCAAGGACTGCCGCCTGTACGAACTGTGCAGAGATCGCGGCTGGCTGATCACACGCAAGGACGGGACCGTCTATCACATCAAGTCCACGACCTTTGACGCGGGCATGCTCGATCTGACGAATCCGGAGGTCGTGACCTTCATCAAGGATGAGCTGATCAAAAAGAACATGCTCGACCTCGGAATCTCCGGTTGGATGGCGGACTTCGGCGAGTATCTGCCCGTGGACTGCGTCCTGCACGACGGCGATCCCGCACTGCTTCACAACCGCTGGCCGGTCCTGTGGGCAAAGCTCAACCGCGAGGCCATCGAGGAAGCGGGGGCCTCCGACGCATTCTTCTTCATGCGCTCAGGCTATCTGGGGATCCAGACCTACGCCCCGATCCTCTGGAACGGCGACCAGCACACCGACTTCACGAAGGATTACGGAATGCCCTGCGTGATGCCGGCCAGCTTCTCGCTCGGCTTCTCTGGGGTCCCGCTGATCCACAGCGACGTAGGCGGTTTCTTTTCCTTCGGCAAACTAAAGCGAAACGACGAGCTGTTCATCCGCTGGATGGAGATGTGCGCCTTTTCCCTGCTCATGCGCAGTCACGAATCCCTGCGCCCCTGGGCAAACAGCCAGTTTGACGCGCCTGCCGTCAAGCCTCACACGGTTCGCCTGACCACGGTCCACACGCGGCTCAAGCCTTATCTTCTGCATCTGCTGGACCAGGCAAAGGACGGAACGCCCGCTCTGCGTCCCGATTTCTGGGCGGAAACAGACTTCTCCGCAAGCCGGGATCCCTACAGCTACTTCCTGGGCGACGACCTGTTCGTCTGTCCGGTCATCGAGCGTAAGGCTCAGCGGCGGAAGGTCTTTCTGCCAAAGGGCGATTGGGTCTACTTCTGGTCTGAGCGCGAGTACGCCGGCGGTCGGAATTATGACGTTCCCGCCCCGCTCGGAAGGCTCCCGGTCTTTTATCGCAAAAACAGCTCCTATGCAGACGTATTCCGCTATGCGGCAAGTAAACAGAAAGAAGCGTGAGTGATTATGAGTACAAAAGGTTCCTACATCTCCCGGACCAGCGGGATCGGGATCAAGGATAAGCTCGGCTATGCCTTCGGCGACCTGGCCTCCTGTCTGGTCTTCGGTCTGACGCAGAGCGTCCTGAACAAGTACTACACAGACGTTCTGGAGATCAGCGTTCTGCACGTGCTGATCATGACGGTCATCGCACGGATCTGGGATGCGATCAACGACCCGATCTGGGGACGGATCATCGACCGCGCCGGACGCAAGGCCGACGGACGCTACCGCCGCTGGATCAAGTACTTTTCCCTGCCCGTGGCTTTGGCCGCCGTCCTGATGTTCCTTGACGTTCGCGGCTTTGCAAGCACCGGCAAGCTGGTCTGGATCTACGCGACCTATATCCTGTTCGGCATGCTCTATACCTGCATCAATATCCCCTACGGCTCCATGGCACAGGTCATCACCTCGGACGACAAGGAGCGCTCTTCTCTTTCGGTCTTCCGTTCCATCGGCTCCACCTTCGGCGCGATGCCTGCAATGGTCCTCGCTTCCATCTGCTACGTGACGGTGGACGGCGCGAAGCGGATGGACTACACCCGCGTCTTCATCGGCGCATGCGTGATCGCGGTGCTTGCCGTGGTGTTCTATCTGCTCTGCTACCGCTGGACGAAGGAGCGCGTGATCTCCGATCCCGCGCCGAAGCAGAAGGGACAATCCGGGAAGGTCGTCAAGACCCTTCTCAAGAGTCGTCCGTTCCTTGCCGTCTCTCTGGCCTCCATGCTCTTCCTGGCGGCTCAAATGTTTGGACAGGGGTATAACACCTATCTGTTTGACCACTTCTTCCACAAGCCCGGTCTGACGATGCTCCCCACCGTCTTTCAGTATCTCCCCGTCGCTGTTGTGATGTTCTTCGCCACGAAACTCGGCAACAAGTTCGGACGCCGCGAGGTCTGCTCCCTTGGCGTCCTGATCGCAGCCGCATTTTATCTGATCCTGTTCGTCCTGGCGCTGTTCGGCGTCGTGAACGTCTGGCTTTATCTGCTTGCAAACCTGATGGCCGGTATCGGAACGGCCTTCCTCTTCCTCCTGGTCTGGGTGCTGGCGACCGACGCGATCGACTACAATAAGGTCAATTACGGCCTCAATGACGAAGCCACGAGCTACGCCTTCTACACCTTCATGCGGAAGCTCGGCCAGACCGTTGCGACGATCCTGATCAACGTGCCTCTGCTCCGAATCGGCTACAACGGCAGCCAGCTCAAGACCGAGGCGCTGAGCGATTCGGCGCTCAAGACCATGTACAACGACTCCGTCATGATCCCCGCCGTCCTGTTCCTCCTGGTCTGGGTCCTGCTCCGCTTCGTTTATCCGCTGAGCAAAAAGCGCGTAACCGAGCTCCAGGTACAGAAGGAGCGGCTGTTCGGCAAAGAATAATCCCGCCTCAATAAACTTACGGTGCAGTCCGTTCGGGCTGCACCGTATTGCTTTACAGGTCGTTATTCAACGTTTTTCAGCGCTTCATCCAGCGGAATCCGCTTGATCCGGTGGAAATCGATCGCCGTAACCAGGGCGTAGCCGAGGATGACGAACAGGATCGCAAGCACGCCGCCGGACGGGCTGAGATAGAAGGAGAACCAGCCGTCCATGCGCATCATAAAGATCCGGAAAATCACCTGAATGACCGTATAGCCTGCTGCAAATCCGATCAGAGCGGAGAACAACACCATAATGGCCGTGGTCAAAATATAGAGCGAGGCGATCTCACTGGTTCGGAAGCCGAGGATCTTGACCATCGAGATTGCATGCTCGTTCTTCTCTATGATGATCTTGCTGAGCAGATAGAGCAGAATCACGGACAGCGCGAGCAGCGCATATTGGAAAATTCCCATGAAGCCGCCGATGGAATGATCGAGCTGATCGGTGATCTTCGTAATATCTCTGGCGGTCATCACACTGGCGATTTTGGATTCCGGCAGATCCGCGAGCTCCGTATTCGAAAAATAGCCGTTGAAGCTCCCGGCGTCCCGATCGAACAGTTGATTGAAGTTTTCATTCGGGAGGAAAAGCGCTACGCCGCCGTCATAGTCAAATATGCCCATGACCCGGAATTCATAGTCCTTATGCTTGTACTTTTCGGACAGACGGACCGTGTCCCCTGCCTGCAAGCCGTATTTCTGGGACATAGCCCTGGAAACGCATACCTCGCTGCCGGTCAGACTCTCGCGGATGCTCACGTAACGGCTGCCCGATTCATAGCCGTAAACCGTCACCGACTCGTCGTGCGTCCCGTTTTTCAAAAGCAGGGACGCAGCGCTGAAGCGTTCAGCCTCCGGCGAATCGACGGTGATCTCCGTTCCGTCCTCATTCTCGGTGTCCGTCAGGAGGTACTGGTACTTTGCAAACAGCATATCCGGCGCGTTTTGAGCGTAGTGATCCAGCGAATCGGGGAAGCCGAAGGCAAAGCAAAGCATGATTTCGATGAACACGACGCCGAAGGTAAGGATCAGATAGTTCGGAATATTCTGCAGAAGGATCCGGATGCGGAAGCGGCGCAGAAAGCTCCAGCGCGGAAGACGGCGGGCCTTGGCGCGCTTCGTCCGTTTCAGATCTCGGCGCAGAAAGCGCAGCGGGCTCAAACGCAGTCTGGAAACGATGACCGTAAGATTGATGCAGAACATCAGAACCAGCGGGATGATCGTCGTTTTCACAAGAGCGGCGGGGCTCCAAACCGTCTGATACTTCGGCATGCTGTAGCTGTTGTAGTAAAGGTCCACGGCTACGTCCTTAAAGACCGTATAGCCGAGCAGGTTTCCGAGCGCTGCGCCGAGAAGCGTGATGATAACGGGAACCGTCATGTAATGGCGGATCAGCTCGCCCTTCGTAAAGCCGGAGGCACGGAGAGTCCCGATGACAGGCGCTTCCTGTTCGATCGTACTGTCGATCGTGACGGCAAAGATAAACGCAATGACAGCGATCAGAATATAGACCAGAATCTCCGTTCCTGCGGTGTCGCTTTCGATGTCGTCCGGGGCGAAATTGACTGCCTGGTTGAGATAAACGGGAACGTAATCCTCGATTTGAGCGTCCGCCTTTACCGTCTGCGTCAGCAGGATCTTGAGGAAGTCGTTCGCCCGGTCGGCCTTCTCGTAATCATTCGCCGGTTTCGTTTCGTAGAAATAGGCGTAGGAATAATGCGTCCGTGCGCCGAGAGCCTCGAAGTCCGCAGGCGTCACCATGCCGACGTCAAAGCCGAAGGCGTCGAACATCAGAGCGTTGTTATTCTCATGGAGCGTGATATAGTTGACGTAGGAGAGCAGGCCGACGATCCGGAAGGTTTTCCTGCCGACTTTCAGGCTGTCGCCAATGCGCAAGCCCACGTTGTCGGCGTGCATCCGGTCGATTGCGATTTCTCCTTCCGCTTCAGGCGCTCTGCCGGAAAGGAAGCTGGCCCGGTCAACGGGAGAATCACTGCGAAAAACCCGGATCGTTGCATCTGCGGTACCGTCTCCGCTTAGATCTTCGTCCTCGTTTTTGTAAAAATGCGCATAAACGGTGACGGGGCAGTCCTCGCATTCCTCGTTCAGACTGTATTCCTCCGCCAGCGCCTCCCACGTTTCGTCTGCAGCTTGTTCGGCCTCCTTGCGGGCGGCCAGTCTGGCATCATGCAGAGCGGTTTGATAGTCTTCTGATTCGGAAGCGGCTTTCAAGGCGTCCGCATACTGATCCTGTATCGCGGCCTCGATCTGCGCGGAGACTGCGTCCTCGTCCGTCACGCCGTAAGCCTTGCACTGCTCGCGTACTGTTTCTTCGATTGCGGCCTGAACCGACTTCTCCAGCGCATCCCGGGCGGCCGATTCCGCCGCCTCGTCAGCCTCGCGGTATGCTTCGTCCAGAAAATGCTGCCGCAGATCGGCCCGTTTGCCGGAGGATAGATCTGCAAGCAGCTCGTTCGAAGCCTGCTTGTTCAGCTCAAAATTGCCGTCCTCCAGATTGAATTCGACGTTTCCGTTTTTCAGCGAAGCCATCATGCTGTCGTGACCGACGTAAACGCCGGAGACCACGCCGATCATAATGACCATGAACAGAAGGATCACAAGATACTTGCCCAGATCCCGCACAAGCTCACGCGGGATCCGTTTATTCAGCGGGTTTTTCACGCGATCACCTCACCATTCCAGCTCCGAGGCCGTGATCTTGTGTTCGTTCCGCTCGTCGGAACGGACCAGGCCGTCCCGGAGCTTGATCACGTGGTCCGCCATGCTGCGGATCGCCTCATTGTGCGTGACCATGATGACGGTGTTGCCGTACTTTTTGTTGCAGTTTTCGATGAGCTGCAATATCTCCTTTGAGGTTTTGTAGTCCAGCGCGCCGGTCGGCTCGTCGCAGAGCAGAAGATCCGGGTTCTTGACGATGGCCCGCCCGATGGAGACCCGCTGCTGCTGACCGCCGGAGAGCTGATTGGGATACTTATACTGATGCTCGGTCAGTCCGAGGACGGAAATCAGCTCGTCGAGGTTGACCGCGCTCTTGGACAGATAAGCCCCGACCTCGATATTCTCTTTCGCGTTCAGGTTGGGAATCAGGTTATAGGTCTGGAACACGTAGCCGAGATGGAGGCGACGGTAGGCCGTCAGGGACTTCTCGTCCATCTCCCGCAGGCGCTCGCCGTTGATCGTAATCGTCCCGGAATCCTGGACGTCGATGCCGCCGATGATATTCAGCAGGGTCGATTTGCCCGAGCCGGACGGGCCGAGCAAAACGCAGAACTCCCCTTTTCGGACGGAAAAATTGACGCCGCGCAGGACCTCCTGCCGCGTCTCGCCGGAGCCGAAGCTCTTTTTCAATTCACTGATTTCAAGAAAATTCGTATCACGTTCCATTGGGTTTCCTCCCGTTTTATTTCTTCCAGACGATCACGCAGGCGGCGAGCAGCACGACCGCCATTACGGTCAATATAACAATCAAATCATCCATTTCGCGGTTCCTTTCCGCTCATAAACTTAGCTTCTGCTAACTGATCGATTAAACAAATGGCCTCCTCGGAAGCCTTGCAGTTAGTTTGTTCTAACTGTATTTGCATTCTAACACCGCATTGCTCGTTTGTCAAGATGCTCTGGCAAAGAAACCGTGCATTTATCACCGAAATCTTGTTCGAAAGCAAGAAAAACCCGCCCCGTCCGCAAATGCGGCAACGGAGCGGGCGCTCGTTACAAGGATCAGTGGATCGTATATACCAGCGGGGTTTCCGGCTGCCAACGATCCGTAAAGATCGGCTTCATATAGACGATGCGGTCTGTGGTGTCAAGATAATAGGTCTCGACGTGCGTCTGATCCTCGTGATACATGGAATCTAAGTTCGTATTGAGACTGCGGCCTGCCTTGTCGTAAAATGAGATGGGCCATGCATGATCGCCAAAGATGGAATCCGTCTCCACCAGGAAGGAAACAGCAGACTGATTTCCTTCGATCTTCCGGCCTGCAAAGCTGTAACCGGGAAATGTCGTTTCACTCTCTCCTGTTTCCAGATCCAACGGGATCCATACGCTCTTGTCCCGCAGCTTTGCACCGAATACAACCAGCTTGATTGAATCTGCCTCGTAGAAATACGGGCTTTCGGCATAGTAGGTTAAAGCGGAGTCAGTATTATCTTCCCCCAGGCTGATGAGGCCGGAGCTTCCGGCAGAGAACTGCTTGCCGTCTTCCGTCTCAAAACAGAACTGTAATTGATCCAGCCAGGCGGTGTTGTCTGCGTCCTCCTCCAGATGCAGGGTGATATGCGTCGGATAAATCTCCAACTGCTTCAGCGTGAACCTCTGACCGGAAAGCTCCACCGGTTGATCGAGCACCCGAGTTTTCGCCGGGGCGATCATTGTCGTGTCCACGCGGAGCGGGAAGTCAAAGCGGGCCAACTCCAGATCCGGATCGTCGCGATCCATAACCTGAAGGCGGAAGGTCAGGTACTCCGGGGTCTGCGCCAGAAAGACGAACGCGTGCATGAGATCACCCTCGGACTCCTGCGACAAATTGGAAACACCGTAAAAAGAGACGTCGGGTTCCAGAATAACCGACGGGATCGTCGAGATCCTGTGCGGCTCCTCTGTCTCCAGCCGATAGAATACGTGGAGCTGCTGGTCATCCACGATCAGATATTCCACCGTGACGGTCACACCGTTTTTTGTCTGGCTCTGCCCGTCGAGCTGAACGTAGTCATTCTGCACGGCAGCTTCCAGCGAGGGGGAAAAGCGCACAGCGCGGACAAGATCGGTCAGGACCGGAATGCGGCTCAGTGCAGAGGCCACCGGCGTGGACAGATTAACAAGGGCTACGAAGACGGCAAAGACGGCGGCAAGTCCGATCAGCGGACGAATCATGTAACGTTTTCTGGCGCGTCGGCGTTCCGCCTTCCGAAGAGAAGCGTTCAGGCTGGGGGCTTCCTCCTCCAGCGCGCGGGTCAAAGCCTTGAATTCATCGTTTCGATTCATTGGTTTTCCTCCTCTCCAAGCTCCAGACGAAGGAGCTTCAACGCTCTTCTCTGCTGGGAAGCGACAGTTCCCTGCGGCAGATGCAGGACCTCCGCAGTTTGCGCTAAGGTCAGCTCTGAAAAGAATCGAAGCGTAATGACGTCCTTCAAATCGCGTGGAAGCTTCTGCAAGGCATCACGGAGCGGGAGACTGTCAAATTCCTCCGCCGAAGCCTCCGGCGCCTCCTCGATCGGAACCAGGCGCTTCTGCCTGCGAAGCTCGTTATAGCATTCGTTCATGACGATCCGCGTCATCCACGTGTCGAACAGGGACGGATCACGCAGCTTTCGATGGGAGCATAATCCCTTATAAACCGCCTCATCCAGGACGTCCATCGCCTGCGAGTGACTTCCCATGAGCAGGATCGCAGTCTTGTAAAGCCTGGTTCGCAGGCCTTCCACACGCAGGGCATATTCTTCATTGGTCAAGCCTCATCTCCCCTTTCATCCATTAGACGCACAAGAACGGCATTTTTATTTCGAGCAGACAAAATATTTTCGCAAAAGCAAATCGTGCCTGCCCATAGAAGATTACAGGGGACGATGGCCCGTTCGGGCTGCATCATCCCCTGCATCGTGTGTTTCGTGACGCTATCGTCAATACCGCTCCACCGGGAAGCGGAAGAACTCGGCCAGGGCTTCGAGGGTTTTGGCGTGGCGGCCGCGGAGGACGGCGAAGTGTGGCTCGAAGCCGGACTTGACGCTATCCTCAACAATGGCGCGGACCGGGTTGTCGGTTTTGACTACGACAGAGGTTCCCGTGAACTGTTTCGGCTTATCCAGGATCTCGCCCTCGGCCAGGAAGAAGCGAAAGCTTCCGTCCGGCTCGCGGCCGATGCGGAAGATCGTGGCCGTCGGGAAGGCCTCGCAGCCGAAGTCCATCGCCGGACCGATCTTTCGGTTCGGGTGAACGCCGACGGTCGCCCCGGTGTCCTTCCGAGCCAGCGAGCAGGCCGCCGCGCCGCAATGCCAGAAGGTCAGGGTGTTTTCGTCCTCATTCAGGGAAACCGGGTCGCCGAAGAAGGTCGGCTGACCGGAGAGCTGCATGCCGATCCACATGGACAGAGCGCCGTAGACGTCTGCCTCGCAGGCGGCGGCAACGCCGTCGTCATTGAGCATGGAAAGAACGGTGCAGACAGGCGTGCCGTAGGCCGTGAAGAAATCCGGCCAGCAGCGGGAGGCCAGCGCGCCGATGCCCTGCTCCCGCACGTATTCCGAATAGGCGCGGTAGAGCCGTGCATGGCCGAGGCGGTTGACCTCCGGCGTGTGCGAAAAGCCGCAGGTGGCGCAGGCGGTCTTTTGCAGGGCCTCAGCGCAGTCCTCCTCGGAATAGGTCTTTGCACGTTCGATCAGCTCCCTGGCCTCGATGGCGGCAAGCTCGACGCCGAAGACGCTCATCAGCTCAGCGTCAAGAGCGCGGCCAAAGCCGAAGCCCTGGGGCGTATGACCCACGGCGGCCATCCGAAGTCCCTTCATGGCGGTCTTGACGCGGGCGGCCTCAATTGCACACTGGAGGGTATTTACTGCAGTCGGCTCGTTCGGCGCACCGTAGACGTAGACGAAGGGCCTGTCGTCAAAGGCACGAAGTGCGTTGGCGGCAGAATAGGCTCCGGTCAGCGAGTTCAGCCGCAGACGGCCGCCGTCGATGACGGGCTCGCGCAGGGTCCAGAGGATGATCGGGCAATCGAAGCGGCGCAGGACCTCGGACATATAGGCCGCGTTGGCAAAGGTCAGATTCTGGTAAACGATCAGATCGGGGTGCAGGGGCTCGAGATAGGCGCGGAGCTTGTCCACGGACAGAAGCATCTCCTCCGGGAAGACAAAGCCCGGCTCGAGCGTGTGCAGAAGCTCCTTCGATTGGGCAAACGCATCCTCGGCGCTGGGCATATGAAAAGTCGGCACGCCGACCGGAACGTAAACAGGCGTAAAGGGTTTCATATTGATCCTCCTTTTGTTTCTTGGGTAATCATAACCCGCGCAAGTCTGCTTGTCAATCGTTTTTCCGCGCAATCAGGTCATGATGGAGCTCGGAGTACTGGATTTTCTATTGACTTTCACTCCGGAATTGGCTAAACTGGTTCATAGACATAACGATGGAGGAAATCGAATTGGATCAAAATCTAAAACTGATTGCCCGGGATATTCGCTGTGACGTCATTCAGGCGATCGGGCACCTGGGCGTCGGTCACATCGGCGGCTGTCTTTCTGTGGTCGAGCTGCTGACCGTCCTTTACTTTGAGGCCATGCGGATCGATCCGAAGAACCCCAAGCTCGAGGGACGGGACCGCTTCATCTGCTCCAAGGGCCACGCGGGTCCCGCCGTCTATGCGGCGCTGGCGAACCGGGGCTTTTTTGACAAGTCAATGCTGCTGACCCTGAACCAGGGCGGCACGAACCTGCCCAGCCACTGCGATATGAACCGAACCCCCGGCGTGGATATGACGACCGGCTCCCTCGGACAGGGCTTTTCCTGCGCCGTCGGCGCGGCTCTGGGCTCAAAGCTGGCAAAGGACGGGGCCACTGTCTATACCCTGATCGGCGACGGCGAAAGCCAGGAAGGCCAGATCTGGGAGGCGGCGATGTTCGCTTCCGCCAAGCATCTGGATAACCTGATCGGATTCACCGACTACAACAAGCTCCAGATCGACGGAACCGTTGCCGAGGTCAACGACGTCGCTCCGCTCAACGAGAAATGGGCCGCTTTCGGCTGGAACGTATTGGAAGCTGCAGACGGCAACGACATTGCCCAGGTCTCCGACGCGGTTCGCCGGGCGAAAGCAAACCGGGGCAGCGGAAAACCGACGATGGTCATTCTGCACACGAAGAAGGGCTGCGGGATGAAATGGGCTGAGGACTTGGGTCCGGCCAACCACAACGTCAAGGTGCCGGCGGAGGTCGCAGAGGCGGCAATCCGCGCCCTGAGAGAGGAGGCCCTGTAATGCAGATGCGTGAAGGATATGCCGAAGCCTTGGGCGAGCTGATGGAACGCGATGCGCGCGTGGTCTTATTGGATGCCGACCTGGGCAAGGCCAGCGGGACCCTCGGTCTGCGCAAGCGTTTCCCCGATCGGATCTTTGACTGCGGCGTAGCGGAACAGAATATGGCCTCAATCGCAGCCGGTCTGGCCAGCTACGGCTTCAAGCCCTGGATCGAGAGCTTTACCCCCTTTGCCTCCCGGCGGATTTGCGACCAGATCGCGATCTCAATCTGCTATGCGGGAATGAACGTGAAGATCATGGGCTCCGACCCCGGCATCACCGCCGAGCTCAACGGCGGCACCCACATGAGCATGGAGGATATCGGCGTTCTGCGCTCGATTCCCGGCATCGTGATTTTCGAGCCTGTGGACGCAGTCCAGCTCCGCGCAGCCATGCCCGTGCTGGACGCATACGAGGGTCCGGTCTATCTGCGCCTTGCAAGAGGCGAACAGCCCGCGATCTTCCCGGAGGATTATCAATTCGATCTCTTCCGGGCCGACGTTCTGCGTGAGGGTTCTGACCTGTCAATCTTCGTCAGCGGCATCCAGACCCGCGACTGTCTGGACGCGGCGGCAGAGCTGGCCGAAAGCGGGATCTCCTGCGAGGTCGTAAACGTCCACACGATCAAGCCGATCGACCGTGAGACCGTTATCGCCTCCGCCCGAAAGACCGGCTCCGTGCTGACGGTGGAAAACCACAACGTGATCGGCGGTCTGCGCTCCGCCGTGCTGGAAGCGCTTGCGCTGGAACGAATTCCGGTCCGCGCCGTCGGCGTAGAGGACCGCTTTGGCGAGGTTGGAAAGCTCCCCTATCTGCGCGAGGCGATGGGGCTGACGAAGGAACACGTGATCGAGGCCGCGAAGGAAGCGGTACGAACGAAATAAAGGAGTATTTACAATGAAGCTTGCAATCGGAAGCGATAAATCCGGCTTTGCCGTCAAGGAGGCCGTCAAGGCCTATCTGTCCGGTACCGAACACGAAGTGGACGATCTCGGCACCGTCGATCTGGAGGCTGTCCATCCCTATTACCAGGTGGCAAGCGAGGTCGCGCCGCGCGTTCAGGACGGAACCTATGACCGGGCCATCCTGATCTGCGGCACCGGCGCGGGGATGAGCGTCGTCGCCAATAAATTCAAGGGCGTCTATGCCGTCGCCTGCGAGAGCCTCTACGCCGCCAAGATGGCGCGCGCCATCAACAACGCGAACGTCCTTTGTCTGGGCGGCTGGATCGTCGGACCGGAAATGGCCGTTGAGCTGGTCAAGGCCTTCCTGGCCACCGACTGGTGCCAGGATCTGGAGCCCTGGCGGGCCGATAACATGCACAAATTTGCCGCGAAGGTCCAGGAAATTGAGGACGGCGTCTATGGGGCTTGAGTTCTTCTACAGTCAGCCGGTCCGCATCTGGTTCGGGGCCGGGCAGTTTGACCGGCTCGGTGAGATCCTAAATGAGCTTGGGCTCAAGCACTGCGTGGCCGTCTGCGACCCGTTTTTGAAGATCAAGCTGGAAGCTCTGTCCACACAAAACAAGGCGATCTGCGCCGTCTTCTCCGGCGTGGAGGAAAATCCCCAGCTTTCCGGGGTTGAGGCCGTGATCCGTCTGATCCGGGAGACCGGAGCGGACGGCGTGATCGGCGTCGGCGGCGGCAGCACGATGGACACCGCCAAATTCGCCGCAGCCGCTGCAAGTGCCGATGGGGAAGCCATCGACTGCTTCCGCGGCGCCTGCCCCTTCCCTGCCGTCCATATCCCGGTTCTGACCGTTCCCACGACAGCCGGAACCGGGAGCGAGGTCACGCAGGTCTCCGTGATCAGCCACGGCAGGGAGAAAAAGACGATTAACAACCCCGCCTTCATGCCGAAGGCGGCTGTCGTCGATCCCCTGCTGACCCTTTCCGTGCCGAAGCGAACGACGATGAACACCGGCCTGGACGCGCTTGCGCATGCGCTGGAGGGCTATTGGAGCGTCAACCACCAGCCGATCTCCGACCAGATGGCAAAGGAGGCCGTGCGCCTCGTTCTGAACAATCTGGAACAGGCCTGGCGGGACGGCGGCGATCCGGAGGCACGGACGAATCTTTCGCTTGCCGCCCTGTTCGGCGGTTTGGCCTTTGCGCTGCCCAAGACGGCCGGCTCCCACGCCTGCTCCTATCCCCTGTCCGAGGATTACGGTCTGCCCCACGGTGAGGCCTGCGCCTTCACCCTGGACAGCTTCGTCCGGATCAACGCTGACGCGCGTCTGGAGGCTCTCTGCCGAAGCGCGGGTCTGTCCGGGACCGATGAGCTTGCCGAACGGATCGCCGCGCTCAAGCGGCTGGGCGGGCTGCGGACGCGGCTCTCCGACCTCGGCGAAGTCGATCTGGACAAGCTGGCGCACGACGCCGCAGTCCATCCCCTGATGCAAAACAACCCCGTCCGGATGGACGAGGCCGCACTGCGTCGGATGTTTGAAGCGCTGGCATGAAGCAGTCGAAAAACGCCGCTATGATGCTGGCAATGGTGGTTGCCTGGTCGGTCTTCTATACGGTATCGAAGGTCACGGTGGACGCCACCGGCTCCGTCTTTGCCGCCGGTTTTCTGCTGCGCGTCGCGGCCTTGATCTTTCTGACGGTCCAGCTCCTCGCTGACGGAAACTTCAAGCTGTTGTTCCATCCCGGAAAGGCCGCATGGATTCTGGTTTTGATCGGCGTTTTCGGTTTTCTGCTGGATCTGTTTGCCAATCTCGGCTACGCGGGCGGCTCGCTCAGCACCGGTACGGCCCTGCTCAAGACGGACGTTCTGATGGTGAATCTGATCACGGTGCTCGTCTATCGCAAAAAGCTCTACGAAACGGACTGGCTCGGTACGGCGGTGATGCTGGTCGGCGTATTGCTGGTGCTTGGGATCGACTTTTCCGGCTTCTCTCTGCATCTGACCGATCTGTTTTTCCTCGCCAGCGCCGCCTGCGTGACTGCCAACGCCTTTCTGATCAAGGCCGCGCAGGACAAGTACGGCAAGACCACAGACGAGATCTCCTATTACAACAACCTTGTCGTTCTGATCCTCTTTGGTCTGTTCACCCTGGTCCGGGGAGACCTGAACGGCCTGAACGCCAGAGTCGGCTCCGGCTTCTGGCCGCTGGTACTGCTGGGCGGTTTCGCCCAGGCCGGTATCTATTTCTTCTATTACCGGAATCTGAAACGAAACGAGGTCTGGGTGGTCAAGCTCTGGCTGCTTGGCATGCCGATCGTCAGCTCTCTGATCGGCGCGGTCTTTCTGCACGAGCGGCTCACGCTCTGGAAGATCGTGGGAATCGCGGTCGTCCTGCTCGGCGCGGGGATCATCCTCTTACGCGGCAGACTGAACGCAAGGCGAAACGGCGGAGCCGAATCATAAACCGTACCGGGTGCGAAAACAAGCGTTTTCGCACCCGGTACGGTTTTTATGAAAAGAAGGATCGAATCGCTTCTGTCACCTGATCGAGGTGTCTGTCATAGCAGTGGGTATCGCCCTCGATGGGTACGAGGGTGCAGTTCCGGTAAAGCGCGGCTGTCTGCTCGCCCCAACGGAACGGGACCGTGGCGTCGGCTGTGCCGTGGATCAGAAGCACCGGACCGTTGAAGCTCCGTGCCGCCGCATCGGCGTCGATCGTCTGGGCGGAGCGGATATAATTGCCGTCCAGGATCCGCTGCGGACCGAGGTGGATCTCATCCGGGACGTTGGCCGGGTCAAAGACGCCGCCGAGGATCGAACCCATTCGCGCCCCATCCGGGATCATATAGGCCGGAGAGAGCAGGATCAGGCCGTCCACACGGTCACGCCTGCAAGAGCCTGCCAGCATTGCGGTCAGACCGCCCTGTGAATGTCCGCCAAGCCACAACTCCGAAACAAAGTCCAGACCGGCGGCGTAGTCGATCGCGGTCACTGCGTTGGAGACCCATTTGGGGATCGTGTGGTCCCGGAACGAGCCGCCGCTTTGCCCGTGACCGTAAAGATCGAGGCGAAGCGTGGCAAAGCCGCAATCACGCAGAGACCGGCAGACCGCAAGGATATGCCGCTCCTCCTTATTCCCGGTGAAGCCGTGGAGGATCACGGCGAGCGGTTGTTTCTCCGGCGCTTCGGCAGGCCGCTCCAGAACACAGTCCAGATGAACGCCTTGATCAAAAAGAGAAACGCGCATCAAAAGCTCCTTCCTTCGGCTACAGTACGCCGAACAGCTCCAGGATCACGCGGATCAGAAGCAGAGACAGGACGACCAGAATGACGGGACGGACGATTTTAGAACCGTTTTTGATCGCTAATCCCGAGCCGACGTAATGCCCGGCGATCGAGAAGCAGGCTGCGATCAGGCCGATCCAGATCAGAACCTTTCCCGCCAGAAGCGAGGTCGTCAGAGCGGCAAGATTCGATGAGAAGTTGGCAACCTTCACGTTTCCGGAGGCTGTGCGAACGTCCAACTTTGCAAGGGTACAATAGGCCAGCAGCAGGAAGGTCCCGGTGCCTGGGCCGTAGAAGCCGTCATAGACGCCGATCAGAAACGTACTGATCCAAACGATGGCGCGGCGCTTCCCCACTGCCATCTCCCCTTCCGTCTCCGGCAGAGATTTCTGGCGCAGCAGGATCAGAGCGGACAAAGGAAGGACGACGACCAGGACGTATTTCAGGATCCGTTCGTCCACGGCAAGCTGGATCTTCGTTCCGAAGAATGCGCCGGCCATTGCAAGCAGAGCCGAGGGAATGGCCAGCCCCCAGTTGACGTAGCCTTTCTTCAGATATCGGGTTGTAGAGACCGCTGTGCCAATACAGGAGGACATCTTGTTCGTGCCGAGGGCAAAGTGCGTGGGCAAGCCGGAGAGCAGGTAGATCGGAACCGAGATGATCCCTCCCCCGCCGCCGATGGAGTCCACAAAGCCCGCCGCAAAAACACCGACCCCGATGATCAGCACGACCCAGATCGGATAACCGGAAATCACGGTTTGATCTCCAGATACAGGCTGCGGTAAAGCATTGCGCTGCGTTCCCAGGAGACGTCCTTTTCCATATCGCGGACGACCATTTCATCCCAGCGGGCGCGTTCGGTAAAGAACAGCGTTTTTGCGCGGTTGATCGCGTCGAGCAGAAGGCCGGATTCATAGCGGTCAAAGGTGAAGCCGTTCCCTTCGCCGGTATAGGTGTTAAAGGGCTGAACGGTATCCTTGAGGCCGCCGGTCTCACGGACGACGGGGACGGTGCCGTAGCGCATGGCGATCAGCTGGGTCAGACCGCAGGGCTCAAACAGGGACGGGACCAGAAGCGCGTCAGCGGCTGCATAGATCCGGTGCGCGCGGGTTTCATCATACATGATGTTGGAGCAGACGCTGCCGCGATAGTTGTTTTCAAACCAGCGGAAGGAATCCTCATAGCGCTGATCGCCGGTGCCGAGGACGACGAACTGCGTGTTGCCGTCGAGCATCTGCGGAAGAATCGAATTGACGAGATCCAGACCCTTCTGATCGGTCAGCCGGGAGATCAGACCGATCATCATCTTTCCCTCGTTGACCTCCAAACCGAGCTCCTCCTGCAGCGCACGCTTGTTTGCCCGCTTCTGCGCAACGGCATTGGAGCAGGAATAGTTTGCAGGGATCAGGGCGTCGGACGCGGGGTCCCAGAGCGTCGTCTCGATGCCGTTGACGATGCCGCTGAGCTTCCCGCTGTGATAGCGGAGATGCGCGTCAAGTCCGTCTCCGTAGAACGGATCCTGGATCTCCCAGGCATAGGTCTGGCTGACCGTGGTGACGCGGTCCGCGTAGGCGATTCCGCCCTTGAGCAGATTGGCGTCCTGGTCGCCCTGCTTGAGCGCGCCCATCTCAAAGACGGAATCGGGCAGGCCGGTCCAGTATTGGATCGTCGGGACGTTGTAGACGCCCTGGAAGCGAAGATTATGGATCGTCAGGATCGTTCTGGCGGAGGCAACCGGCGTATCGGCAAAGAGGGTGCGCAGATAGACCGGAACCAGCGACGCCTGCCAGTCGTGAACGTGGATCACGTCGGGGATCCAGTTCATATAGTTCAGCGCAGCCAGAGCGGCCTTGGAGAAAAAGCAGAACCGGGGAATATCGTCGATCAGGTTCGTATACGGGTTGCCCGTGGAGAAGAACTCGTCGTTTTCAATGAAGTCATAGACGACGCCGTCCCACACGTATTCCATGATACCGACGTGGAAGGACCGTCCGTCTGCGCAGAGGTCCATGCGGAAGGTCCCGCGCCAGACCATCTTCTCGTGGAACTGCTGCGGAATGCAGCGATACTTGGGGAGAATCACCTTGACGTCGCAGTTGAGTCGAGAAAGCGCTTTGGGCAGGGCATACATCACGTCGCCAAGTCCGCCTGTCTTGACGAAGGGGTAACACTCGGAGCCGATGAAGGCGACGCTTCTGCGGGGCTGGGGCAGCTCGGGAGCCTGCTCCTCTGCGACGGGTACGGGTTCGGCGGCGGGCGCCTTCTTCGCGGCAGCCTTGCGGGACGGCTGCTTTGCGGCAGGCGTCTTCTTCGGCTCGGCGGGGGCGTTTTCAGCGGTCTTTTTCTTCGGCTCTGCGGTCTTTTTCGCGGTCGTTCTGCGCGCCGTTCTCTTTGCAGGCTTTTCTGCCTCGGTCTTATCGGTAAGGACGGAACGCTCGTTCAGGGGCTTATCATCCGTCGTTTTTTCTTTTTTTGTTTTCTGATTCGGCATAATCGGGAATCTCCTTTCGAAAGATCCAATCGTTCTGTAATGGGGATTGCTGCATATTATAGTGTAAAATTTCGAATTGTCAAGCTGTTCGTTTTTTCCAGTTTTCCCGGTTTTCGTAAAATAATCGGCATATTCGTGCAGAAAAACGAAATTTTTCCGTCAGACTGCACGAATATGCCGCGGTAACTTATACGCTCTTTGCCCGAATCAGAGAATCTCTGTGACCTCTCCCATGATGAGAGAATGCGGCTCGATCCCGTTCTGGTAGATCCGCTTGGCGGCCTCGGGAACGGAGTCGTAGTCCAGCTCGTGCATATAGAGCTTTTTCAGGATGAAGGTCTGCTCTGCTTCGGCAAAGGTCATGCCGCCCTGCACAGGCTTCGGCGTCAGTCCGGCTTCCGCGATCTTATCGCAGTCGCGGCCGGAGAGCGTTCCCATCTTACTCAGGGCTTCGCGGCAGTGCGCGGGAAAGAAGGATACCGTGAAGGTATCGTTCTCCTTCAGAAAACGCCAGGTATAGCGGTCCGGGCGCACGTAGACGGAGACGACCGGTTTATTCCAGATCGTACCCATCGAGCCCCAGGAGATCGTCATGCTGTTATAATGCTCGGGCGTGCCGGCGGTGACCAGAGCCCAGTCAGAGTTGAAGCGTTCAAAGGGATTGATGCGGATTTCCTGCATAGTCAAACTGTCCTTTCCGTTCAAATCAACTTACAGATACCAGATTTTACAGACGATCGCCGTTCCGGTTTCCCCTGCAGCGTGCAGATGCATGGCTTCCGGCTCCCGTTCAAGGACGGCTTCCCCGCCGCGCAGCGCGATCTCTTCGGAACCGTTTTGTACCAGGATCGAACCGGATGCGCAGAAGACGAGAATTGCAGCGTACGACCTGCCCTCAGGCGTCCGTCTGCCGGAGGCGATCAGTTTTGAGCCGCTGTGCAGGATCGAAGCGTCCATGCTTCCGTCCACGGCTTGCTTTCGGAGCATCAGATTGAAGTCCGTGCAGCGTCCGCGGCTGCGGGTCGCAGCGCCGCCGTCAAAGCGGTGTACCTCGTAAGGACGCAGATGAAGCCATGCGGCATCGTCATGGGAAAGGTCGATCTCTCCCTGCAGGGTGGTGATCAGACGATCGTAATCCGGAAGCAGGGTAAAATCCGAGGCTTCAAGCTCCACAGTGGCGGAGCTGATTCTCCATAGAAACTCCCGCTCGGCGTAGGACGCGCCGTCCGGCGCGATGGCAAGTTGAGTGGTTTTGCCGCCCGACCAGGTGGTGGTCACGAAATCGGGCGAGGTCAGCTTCAGCATATTCGCGCCCCCGGCGGATTATTCCGCGATCAGGGTGCCGACGGGACCGGTGACCAGATGGGTGCTGTAGAAGGCTTCTCCGGCCCGCTCCAGATACTCGAGGTCGCGGACGCCTGCGGTCTCAAACGCGCTGTGCATGGCAAGCTGGGCAAGACCGAGATCAACGGTGTTCATGGAGACGTGGGCCATCGCAATATTGCCGAGCGTGCTGCCGCCTGCGGCGTCGGAGCGGTTGGCAAAGTACTGCAGAGGCACGCCCGCCTTCTCGCAGATCCCCTTGAACAGAGCCACGGAGACGGCGTCGCTGGTATACTTTTGACCTGCGTGGGCCTTGACCACGATGCCCTCGTTCATGTAGGTGCAGTTGATGGCGTCGGTCTTTTCGGGGTGGTTGGGATGAACGGCGTGGGCGTTGTCGCAGGAGAGCATGAAGCTCCGGGCCGTCATGCACCGGTAATCCTCGTCGTCCATGCCAAGGCCGCGGACGATTCGATAGAGCACGTCGGACAGGAAGGTGGAATCCGCGCCTTGCTTGGTGCCGGAGCCGACCTCCTCATTGTCAAAGCAGGCGTAGACCTGGATGGACTTCTCATTGCTGCCGCGCAGGAAGCCGCGCAGATTTCCGTAAGCGCATTCCAGATCGTCCAGACGACCGGCGGAGACGAACTCCCGGTTCATGCCCCAGACGGTGGGCTCGGTGCGGCTGTAAAGATAGAGGTCCGTGCCGAGCAGATCCTCGACCGCGCAGCCGGCTTCCGCAGCGACCAGCTTCTTGAAATCGCCGGGCTTCATCTCGCCGGAGCCGATCAGGGGCAGCATGTCCACCTGCTTGTTGTAGGAGAGTCCGTCGTTGGCTTGACGGTTCATGTGGATGGCGACGTTCGGGATCAGGACCAGATCGCGGTCAAAGTTGATCAGCCGGGATTCGAAGGTTTCCCGCTCCCCTTCCTGCTTGCGGACGAGAACGCGGCCTGCAATGGAAAGCGGACGGTCCAGCCAGGTGGAGCAGAGCATACCGCCGTAGCCCTCGGTGTTGAGCTGCATATAGTGATCGCGAACGCGAAGCTCGGCGTTTTCCTTGATTTTGAAGCAGGGAGAGTCGCTGTGCGAGGCCGTAACCATGAAGCCGGCGTCGGACAGATCGGTACCGACGCGGAAGGCGATGATGCTGGAGCCGTTGCGCGTGGTGAAATAGCGGCCGCCGGGACGGACGGTCCAACGGTTCGTCTCGGCCAGCTCCTCAAAGCCTTCGTCGAGAAGCATCTGCTTGAGATTTGCGACGGCGTGGAAGGCAGAGGGACTCTTTTTCAGGAATTCCATCAGGCCGTGAATGGATTCATTTGTCTGTGTCATAGGTTTATCCTCCTTGGTTTCAGACCCGGGCTTGAAATTCGGTCCGGTATTCTCTTGATTCATTTTAGCACGGCGGCGCGGCGTTTGCAAGCCCTTCTCTTACGAAAAGGTATAATACGGACAAAATCGCATATTCTGAAATCGGGTGATGAAAATGAAGAAAACTGCATGGAAGGCCTACGCCGGATGGATCCTCGGAACGGAGGCCGTCGGAGCGCTTGCCGGCTTTCTGACCCGCGAGGGTACGGAGCTCTACAAGACCACGATCCAAAAGCCGCCGCTCTCCCCTCCGGCCATCGTATTTCCGATCGTCTGGTCCGTGCTCTACGCGTTGATGGGCGTCGGCGCGGCCAGGATCTGGCTGAGGCCGAAAAGCAGCGCCAGACAGAAAGCGCTTGGCTTCTATCTGGCGCAGTTGGGCTTTAACTTTGGTTGGAGCCTGATCTTTTTCAACGCGCAGAACTTCGGTCTGGCTTTCGTCTGGCTTGGCGTTCTGCTTGCGCTGATCGTGTGGATGATCGCCTATTTTGCAAAGGTGGCTCGGGCTGCGGCCTGGCTCCAGCTTCCCTACGCCCTGTGGGTGACCTTTGCGGGGTATCTGAACTACGGGGTATGGATGCTGAATCGGTAGGGTCATTGGGCGAACTGGCTGTTGTATAGCTTCGCGTAGAAGCCGTCCTGCGCAAGCAGGGTCTCGTGCGTCCCGATCTCGATGACCCTGCCCCGGTTCATGACGAGGATCCGATCCGCGTCCCGGATCGTGCTCAGACGGTGGGCCACGATGAAGCTGGTCCTGCCCTGCATCATGGTCGAAAAGGCCTTCTGGATGTTGATTTCGGTTCTCGTATCAATGGAGGAGGTCGCCTCATCCAGAATCAGCATGGGCGGCAGACAGAGCATCACGCGGGCAATGCACAGAAGCTGCTTCTGCCCCTGGGAAAGGGAACCGCCGTCTTCCCCGATGACGGTGTCAAGCCCCTGCGGCAGGCGGCGGATAAAGCTCCATGCGTGCGCCTGCTTGCAGGCGGCAATGATCTCATCGTCGCTTGCGTCCGGTTTTCCGAGAATCAGATTCTCACGGATCGTGCCGGACCGGAGCCAGGTTTCCTGCAGCACCATTCCGTAGCTGGCGCGAAGACTTTCCCGCGTCAGATCGCGCACGTCGGTTCCGTCCACCGAGATTGAACCGCCGTCCGCGTCGTAAAACCGCATCAGAAGGTTGATCAGCGTCGTCTTGCCGCAGCCGGTCGGTCCCACGATGGCGATTCGCTGACCGGACTGAACCGTGAGATCCAGGTCCTCGATCAGGGATTGGGCGGGATCGTAGGAGAACCGCACGTCCCGCAGGGAAACGCAGCCCTTGCAGTCCGTCAAAACCTTCGCATCCGGGCTGTCAGGCTGCTCGGACGTTTCTTCCAGCAGGGCAAAAATGCGGCCTGCACAGGCAAGCGCGTTCTGAAATTCCGTAATGACGCCGCTGATCTCGTTGAAGGGCTTGGTGTATTGATTGGCATAGGAGAGCAGCGCCGAAAGCGCGCCGACGGTAAAGACCGAGCCCGTTCCTGCTGTGGAAACGCAGAGCAGAGCGCCGGTCAGCACCACGACGGCATAGACGACGCTGTTGACAAAGCGGGTCACCGGGTTCGTCAGCGAAGAAAAGAACACGGCCTTGCGGGAAACCGTTTGCAGGGTTTCGTTCAGACGGTCAAAGTCCTCTACGCTCCGCGCCTCTCGTCCGAAGGCCTTGACGAGCTTCTGACTGCCGAGCATCTCGTCGAGGAAGGCGGTCTGATCGGCGCGGGCCTCACTCTGCACCAGGAAGAAGCGATGGGTGTGCGAGGCAATAAACCTTGCCGCAACAAAGCTCAAGGGGGTCAGCACGACCACGGCCAGAGCGATCAGCGGCCGGATCGAGATCATAAACGCAAGGGTGCCGAGGATCGTGACGACTCCGGTAAAGAGCTGGGTAAAGCCAAGCAGAAGCCCGTCTGCAAACTGATCGACGTCAGCGATCAACCGGCTGACGATCTCTCCGACCGGGTGATTGTCCAGATAACGGAAGGGCAGGATCTGGAGCTTGGCAAAGGCTTGGGCGCGAACGTCATGTACCACCTGATAAGTCACCCGGTTGTTCATCGCCCCGTATGCCCACTGGCAGAGGGCGGTCACGCCGACGACGGCGGCGATCCGCAGCATCCAGTCGGCGATCCGCCGGAAGTACACCTGCCCCGGCCCAAGGATGCAGTCGATGATCCGGCCCACGCAGATCGGGACGTAGAGCGATCCTGCAACCGAGACGGCGGAAAACAGAACGGAGAGGACGATCCATATGCGATAAGGCCGAAGCAGGGCCAGTATCTTACGAAGCGTACCCTTCGGCGCTTTCTTGTTATCTTGCCGTTTCATCCTGTCCCTCCTTTCGGAACTGGGAATCGTAGATCTCCCGGTACACCGGACAGGACCGCAGAAGCTCGTCATGCGTTCCGAGCCCGACTGCTTTGCCGTCGTCCAGAACAAGGATCTGATCGGCGCTCCGCACCGTGGAGGTCCGCTGGGAGACCAGGAAAACGGTCGGATCATAGTCCAGACTGCGCAGCGCCTTCCGCAGAGCTGCGTCCGTGGCAAAGTCCAGAGCAGAGGCGCTGTCGTCCAGAATCAGGATCTCGGGGCGGCGAACCAGAGCGCGGGCGATCGTGAGCCGCTGGCGCTGTCCGCCGGAGAGGTTTCGCCCGAACTGCTCCACAACTCCATCCAGACCGCCTTTGGCGGCAAGCACGTCCGAGGCCTGGGCAAGGCTTGCGGCGGTCAGAATCTCGTCATCCGAGGCCGCTTCGTTTCCCCAGAGCAGGTTTTCGCGGATCGTCCCGTGGAACAGGACGGCCTTCTGCGGCACGAAGCCGATCTTCTGGCGCAGGGCTGAAGGATCCCAGGCGCGAACGTCGGTCCCGTCTACGAAAACCGCCCCGCTCGTGGCTGTGTAAAACCGCGGGATCAGCGAAACCAGCGTGGATTTGCCGCTGCCCGTTCCGCCGATCAGTCCGACCGTCTGGCCCGGCTTCACGCGCAGATCGATCCCGCTCAGGGCGTCGGCGGCGGAGCCGTGATAACGGATCCCTGCATCCCGGAGCTCCACGCGCAGAGACGGGTCACCCTTCGGCAGCTCCGGTTCCACGGTCTGCGGCTCTTCAACGTCCAGAACGGCCTGAATCCGTTTCCCGCAGGCGACCGCCTTCGTGACGTTGATGATGAGATTTGCGAGCTTGATCAGCTCGACCAGAATCTGACCCATGTAATGATAGAGGGCGACGACGGCGCCTTGGGTCAGAAGGCCTGCATTGACGCGCAGAGAGCCGGTTCGAAGCAGGCCCAAAACAGCAAGATCAATGATGACAAGGGTAATCGGGTTCATCAAGGCGGAAACCCGACCGACGCGGCGCTGATTTCGGGTCAGCGCCGTATTCTTTTCCCCGAAGCTCGCCTGCTCCGCCGCTTCGCGCCGGAAGGCGCGCAGAACGCGGACGCCGTTCAGATTCTCCCGCGCCGAACCGAGGACCGCATCCAGCTTCTCCTGTACCCGGCGGTAAAGCGGGATGCTGACCAGCATGATGCCGAACACCACGAGCGAAAGGGCCGGGATCACGGCAAGGAACCAGAGCGCCGCCTTCGCGTCGATCGTGAACGCCATCAGCATCGCGCCGAAGACGACGAAGGGAGAGCGCAAAAGCAGGCGCAGGGTCAGATTCAGGCCGGTCTGGACCTGGTTCATATCGGAGGTCATGCGGGTGATCAGCGTGGAGATGCCGATCGTATCCAGGGTCCGGTGCGAGAAGGTCTGAACGTGGGCGTACAGGGCGTGACGCAGGCGCGTCACAAAGCCAATGGCGGCTTTGGCGGAGAAATACTGCGCGGTCACGGAAAACGCCAGGCCTGCCAGTCCGAATCCGACAAGCAGCAGAGACATCCGCACGATATATCCGTGATCGGCAAATGCGATGCCGCGGTCGATCACAGCCGCAACGACCATCGGAACGAAAAGCTCCAGAGAAGCCTCCAGGAGCTTGAAAAGCGGACCAAGGACGCATTCCTTCCGGTATTCCTTCAGATAAACAAAGAGCTTTCGCATAACCGCCTCCGGGGCTGGGTTCAGTTTGAATGGGATGCTTCTTCGGACGACAATTCACGCAGGAATGATTCCGCAGCGGTGACGTCCGCGTCGTTCAGAGAATCCGGTCCGGCGTACCGCGCGCGAAGATAGAGCCTGCGCAGGGAGATCTCTGCATCCGCCGCGGCGCCTCGGGCGGGGTCGTTCAGGATTTCCAGCGAGGTCTGCGAGGGCAGGATCTCCTGTCCGGCCTTCACGCGGAGCCGGAGATAGACGCGGAAGATCTCGCGGATCCTCTGGGCGTTGTCCGGCACGAACGAACGCTTCCGTGACCGTCTGGCGCGCTTCGGAACGTCCATTTTTTCCGGCGCGAAAGCAAGCACGGGCTGCGTCCCGGCAGATTCGCGCGGACGGCGGAGAAAGCGGATCAGCAGGATCGTCACGATCACAACGACCAGAACGATCCCGACGACCGTTCCGATCTCAGCCCACGGAAGCTGCAAGTTCGCGTTCTTCGTCTGAATGCCGGAGAGGTCCGGCAACGGTCCGGCGTTGGGCGCGTGGGCGTTTTCCACAGCGGCCTGGGTTTCTTCAGGCGCATAATTGGAAGCCTCCATCGTGGCGGGACGCGAAAACTGACTCATGATCAAAGAGATCAGGCGGAACAGCAGGACGAAGGGCATCATCAGAAGTTTGCCCAGCACACCGAGGACCGGAATGAGCAGAACGAGAAGCCCGCCGGAAAGGACCGGAAGCATCGTGCCGGCAAGGGATTGCGCCTTCCAGCGCAGAAGCTCGGGACAGCCTGCCCGCAGGGACAGGAGCGTAACGCTGAGCAGGACGAGCCCGGCGACCGCAAAGCCGCAGACGGTAAGGGAATCGCAATGCACGAACTCATGGAAGGAGATCCCGAGCGACCGCAACGACATCATAAAAACGGCAAAGATCGAGAAGCCGGCCGGGATCGGAAAATACCGGCGCACCGCCCGGTAGGTCTGAAAGGCCTGATTTGAGCAGCAAAGGAAGAGGAAAACGACCCAGGCTGCAAGCAGAATCCAAAACGCAGGTCGCCCGAAGGCCGGGATCAGCAGCAAAGCAGGCGGAAGCAGCCATGCAAGCCGGGCGGCGAAAGAGCCTGCCCGAACGCTCAGCGCGGAGAACAGCAGGCATGCGGCGGCAAAGGCCGCAAAGAGCCATCCGACCGTCCGTTCGGAGGCAAAGAGGGCGATCTGGGAGAAGCATACGCAAAGCAGGCCGCAGATCCCGGTGGGAACGGCTTTTTTCATGGAATGCCTCCTTTCTCGCAGGTCTTAGTAAATGACTTCCGCGCAGCACATAATTGGGGCCAGCCCCGATTCATCCGTCCGCCGCCCGGCCGTCAAGGACCATCAAACGGTGATTGCTGTGCGCCTGGAGCCGGTCCAGGAGAGACGGTTCCGGCTCCGGCGAAATGACGATACAGGTCCGGTCCGGTCTGCCGGAACGGATCACGCGCTCTACGACGTTGGAAAAGTCATAATAGTGCGTGAACTGGGAAAGACCGATCGCGCGGAGAATGGGAAAGAGATGTCCCCTGCCCAGACCGCGCGCCGTATTTCCCAAATCGCCGTTTGCGAACAGCTCATAGGGGATTTTTCGCGCCTCCAGGAACTCGCAGAGGCTTCGAAGCTGGCACAGACAGGACTCCATCTGCGCAGGATGCTCGGGATGCTCGTCGATGAGCAGGACGACGTCGGCGTCCGCCGTATGATCGGGCTGCTTGACCATCAGCATGCCGGTCTTTGCCGTCTGATTCCAGGAAATCTGCTTCATCGGTTCTCTGCCCGTATATTCCCGGTAGCCGGTAATCAGACAGGGATCGTCATGCAGGAAGCGGCGCACGGAAACCGAGCCGAGCAAGCCGCCCAACGGGATGTGTTCGGCCACGTCCTCCGCCGCGTCTGCGGTGCAGACGATCCGCCGCTCGTCAAAGGAGAAATCTGCCCTGCTTTTCAGGCCAAGCAGATCTCCGACCTCGAAATACGCCTTTCCGACGCGATAGACCCCGCGCTGATGCAGACGAAGGCGAATCCTGCCGTTGATCCGGCTGTGCGCAGGGAGCCAGCAGACGCCCTCCACGCTGACGCCGCCGTAGTCCTGATTCACCGTCCAGCTCTGACCGCGTTCAGGCGGCAGAACTGTCACGTGATCGGAAAAGACAAAGGTGTAGCCGACGTATAGGATCGGGAACCGGGAGGGATTCAGAATGGAATAACGCAGCGTGATTTCCTCGTCCGGCACGCAGAGCGCCAGGTCCGCCTCCGTCCGGATCTGGATCCTGCCGACAGCGCGCAGACTGAACAGCTCCAGAACGAGGGCGGAAATCAGCAGACCCGCGAGAAATACGGCGATCACAGGTCTTCCAGCGGGACGGTCAGCTCATCCATCGCCCGCTGAAGGAAGGCTTCCGCATTGAGGTGGCTGTTTCCGGCAAGGAAGATCCGGTGCGGAAGAACGCAGAGCGCCTCCTGTTTGACGTCCTCCGGGATCACGTAGTCGCGGTCATGCAGCGCCGCGTGGATCTGGGCGGCCCGGTAGAGCGCAAGCGCGCCGCGGGTGGAGACGCCGAGATTCACGATCTCGCTGCTGCGGGTATAGGCGATCAGGTCCATCAAATACCCCGCCACGTCGTCGCTGACCCTGACCTGCGGATAGGCGGCTTGCAGGGCGAGAAGCTCATCCACGGTCACGACAGGCTTGAGATCAGACAGGATCGCCTTGGAATCCGCCCGGCGCAGTACGGACAGCTCCTCGTCGCGGTCCATGTAGCCCAGCCTCAGGCGCATGAAGAATCGGTCCATCTGGGCCTCCGGCAGCGGGAAGGTCCCGTAGGATTCCACGGGATTCTGCGTTGCCATGACCATATAGGGCGCCGAGAGCGAATTGGTCACGCCGTCCACGGAGATCTGCTTTTCTTCCATGACTTCAAGCAAGGCGCTCTGGGTACGGGGTGTGGCGCGGTTGATCTCGTCGGCCAGGACGAAATTTGTAAACAGGGGTCCGCGGCGGAACTCGAACTCGCCGTGCTTTTGATTATAAAAGTTGATGCCGGTCAGGTCAGACGGCAGAAGGTCCGGGGTAAACTGGATCCGGCGAAAGTCCCCGCCGATGGAACGGGAAAAGGCGCGCAGAAGCATGGTCTTTCCGGTACCGGGTACGTCCTCCAGCAACACGTGGCCGCCTGCGATCAGGCAGATCACGACCTGCTCCACGATGTCGTCCTTTCCCACGATGACCTTCCGGCAGTTTTCCGTCATCCGTTTCCCGAAGGCAGAAAAGGCGGAAACGTCCATATGATCTCCTCCAATCCGGTTGTGATCGTTCAAATTCGTCGGTTCTATTTTACTGACGGAGCCTGCCTTTGTCAAGATTCAGCAAGGCTGCGGCTTCGATTTTCAGATTGACAGCCGCCTGTGAATCGTTTATAATGCAGTCAGATTCGACCGGGAGGGATTCTTATGGAGGAAGCGTTGATTCGGACTGCCCTGCTGCTGGGAAAAGCGGGCATGGAAAAGCTGAACGCCGCCCGCGTGGCGGTCTTCGGCATCGGAGGCGTCGGCAGCTATACGGCGGAGGCTTTGGTTCGCTCCGGCCTGGGCGCCCTTGACCTGATCGACAACGACTGTATCAGCGAAAGCAATCTGAACCGCCAGATCTACGCCACAAGAAGCACCATCGGTCAGTACAAGGTGGACGCCGCCCGCTCTCGCATTCTGGATATCCGTCCGGAGATCCGGCTGACGACCTGGAAGACCTTTGTCACGAACGAAACGATCTCGGAATTCGATTTTTCCCAATACGACTACGTGGTGGACGCAATCGACACCGTGACCGGAAAGCTGGCGATCATACTCGCCGCCCGGGCAGCAGGCGTTCCTGTCATCAGCTCCATGGGAACCGGAAACAAGCTCGACCCGACCCGGCTGGAGCTGGCGGACATTTCCAAGACCTCGACCTGCCCGCTGGCGCGGATCATGCGGAAGGAGCTTCGAAAGCGGGGCGTCGATCATCTGACGGTGCTCTACTCGAAAGAGGAGCCGATCGATATCTATAGCCGCTCCGATTTCCCTCTGCCCGAGCCGACGCCGGGCCGCAGGGCGATCCCCGGAAGCAACTCCTTCGTTCCGCCGGCCGCCGGGCTGATCATAGCCTCGAAGGTGATCCGGGATCTGATCCAATAAAGCTCGCAGGGCCGTACCGAAGCCGGTACGGCCCTGCGTTTTCATCTATGTACGGGGACCCGGGAAAGCGCGCTTATTGGATCCGATTCACGACGCCGACAAAAAGCGGGGTCGCGGTCTCGCGATGGAAGATCGCAAAGGCAAAGGGGCGGTCGAGGGTGACAAATCTGGTCTCCTCAAAATGCGGGATACAGCCAAGCCGAACCATCGCCGCAGTGACCGCAGCAGCCTTCGTGCCGACGCGGTCGTTTTCAATGTGGGTCTTATGCAGAATGCGCTCCACATAGGAGCCGGGTACGGGCGTCATACGGCTCAAATCGGCCTCCGCCGGGGAGAAAACCGACCGGATCCCGAGCGCCTGGAATACGGCGTTCATTTCGAGCGCAAAGTCAAAGGAGAACTCCGGCTGAATGACCTCGGTCTTGACGTTCTCCGCCGTCTGATAAAGCTCCTTCCATACCGTGAGCGAAGGAAAAACGGAAGAAAGCGGAGCCGCCTCATCCTCGGGCAGAACGGCGACGAAGTCGTATTTTTCCCCGCGGTAGGGCTTGGCAAAGCCGATCAGACCAGCGCCATGGAGCCACGCCCGCTCGGTGCTGTGAAGCATCGTGACGGATCGCTGCTGACCTTCAACGTCTGTGAAGACGCCGTCCTCGTTCACGTCGTCGGGCTGATACGCACGGCTCCACTTGCCCACAAATGCAATGGCGTTGAGCAGACAAAGGTCCGGCGCAGGTCCGTTATCCAGCAGACGCGGGATCATCCCGAGGGTCTTTTCCCTGGTCCAGTCGTTGACCGCCCCGACGACGTCGCCTGCGGAGAAGACCTCGGCCTCGTACCCTTCCGCAATGCGGGAGCGGTAGGAATCGAGGACGAAGCAAGACCGGTCAGCTCGGGCGATCAGCGCGTTCGCGTCATGGAATTCGGCCTCGCCGCCGTCCCGCAGGCTGGCGCGCAGCTCGGAAAGAGCGGCGGCACAGTCCGTTTCGTTCAGCGCAGCCTCCAGCTCCGCCCGGCTTTTGCCGTCCGCGCCTTCCAGCAGCAGGGCGGCAAGCGAATAAACAGAGTAGGGAGAGATCAGCAGATTATCCGTTCCGGCGGTGCGGAACGTTTCCTGCAAAAGACCGTCAAAAAAAGGAAGATTCATCATTCAGCCCTCCTTTGCGCAGCAGAGCGCCGCGATCCGGCGGTCAAGCTCCGCTTTGAATTCCCCGACGTGGAAGCCGTCTGCGACCCGGTGGTTGGCCGTGACCGTCATGTGCAGCTCCAGCCGGTCGTTTTGGACCGGGTAGAACTTGCCCCAGGTGAGATGCGGGATCAGATCGTCCGGATCGCCCCTGTGTTCCTCCCTCAGACCGGTCACATCGAACCAGGGAAGGCAGGAGACGAAGATCAGGCTTGCGGACTCCTTTTCCATCCGGATAAAAGCCGTTTGCGCATCGTCCGCTTCCTTCGCATGGCGGCAGAAGGTCAGCGGATCGTCCTCAAAGGGGACGGTGATGATCCGAAACTGCCGCTCCCCTTTTCGCAGAGAAGTAAAGCTGGGGTCTCCGCGGTCGATCTCCACAAGCTGACCGTCGATCACACGAAGGCGAAATTCCGGGACGGCATTCATCGCACCTGTGGACAGCCAGGTCAGCAGATGATAAAAGGAAACGCGATTCTGCTTGGCCCAGGCATGGACGGCGGTCACGTCCACGGGAAAGGTCACGCTGAAAAACGGACAGGAGATGTTGAAGAACTTCTCATAGAGCTCCCGCCGCGGCCAGGATGCAAGGTCGATGGTTCGCATGGTCGATATCCTTTCGGCTTATTTCTTAAAATATTTGTTGTAGGCCCAGAGGACGAGGCAGGAGCCGCCGACTGCGACGATGAACTGCGCCCAGACTCTCGTGGCCCGGAAGCCGATCAGATGCATGATCAGACCGCCGACGAAGCCGCCGACGATGCCGAGAATGATATTCTGGAGCAGAGTGGCCTTCGTGCCCATCAGCTTTCCGGCACAGAAACCAGCCAGAGCGCCGAATGCAATGTCAATCAGAATCGAAATCATGGTATTCACCTCCCGTCAAATTGGATGATCCGGAGCTTTTCAGCCCGGGTGTACGATTTGAGCTCTGCCTCCCGGCGAAGCGCCGCGGAGCGGCTCGGCAGCGTCTCGTGATAAACCAGCCGAACCGGAAGACGCGCGCGGGTGTATTTTGCGCCGCGTCCTGCGTTGTGCGCCTGAATGCGGCGGTCAAGATCCGGGGTGCAGCCGGTATAAAGCGTTCCGTCTGCACATTCCAACAAATAGACGAACCATGGCTGCGAAGGTTCCGACTGCAAAATGCCCTCGTGGGTCAGAAGCCATTGCTTGCGCTCCAGTCCGCCCGCATAGCCGGTCAGCTTCTTCCCTGCGCCGAGCACGCGGTGACAGGGAACGAGAATGGAAATGGGATTTCTGCCGACCGCGCCGCCAACCGCCTGCGCGCATGCGGACCGACCCTGCGCGATCAGGCGGGACGCAAGCTCGGCGTAGGTCACGGTCTGACCGTATGGGATCTCCAAGAGCAGGTTCCACACCGCGATCTGAAACTCGCTGCCGTACCAGCGGATCTGCGGAAGCTGCTGCGGCTTCCTTCCGTCAAAATAGGCGTCCAGCCAGGCTTTGGTCTCTGTAAAGACCGGAAGCTCCGCTTCCTGCGCGTCCTCGGACAGCCCTTCCGCGTCATATTTTTGACCGGCAAACCAAAGCCCGGTCAGCGCGTCGCCGTCGGAGGCAAGCGTCAGCCTGCCAAGCGGCGATTCATAACGGCTTATGAAGCGCATTTCCACTCCCCTCTCTTTGCACCTGATTATAGCATACTTTTGTTTCATTTTCAATTCCGTTGCAGAAAAATCATTTTGCTTTACGCAATCGACGAAATATGTTATAATCAGGTCGATGAGATCGAAGTCGGTCCGCATACCGGCTTTCGATCGACCGATCCCGCATTCCCAAAGAGAACGGAGGAACCCAGATGATCCTGCAAGAACGCGAGCTGACAATCCGAAGCGCCGTACCGGACGACGCGGAAATCCTGACTGCATGGTGGAACGACGGCGCTGTGATGGCGCACGCGGGCTTTCCAAACGGCCTCGGCACGACGGCGGAACGGGTGCGCGCACAGATCCGGCGGAACGAGCCCGACGTAAGCGAGCTGCTGACCGTTCTTTGCGACGGCGTTCCGATCGGGGAAATGAATTACCGTTCCGAATCAAAGGCTTTTGCGGAGATCGGGATCAAGCTCTGCGTTTCCTCGATGCAAAACCGGGGTCTGGGAAAGCGCCTGCTGGCCCTGCTGCTGGAGCATCTGTTTGAACTGGGCTTCCGGACAATCCGCCTGGACACGAATCCGAACAACCTTCGCGCCATGCACGTTTACGAAACGCTCGGCTTCCGCCGCCTCGGCATCCGCGTCGATTCCTGGACCGATCAGCTCGGACGGCTGCAGTCCGCCGTGGATTACGAGCTCCGCCCGGAGGACCTGAAGCCCTGGCTGAACCGGAACAAACCGATCAACACTCCGCGGCTTCTGCTGGCAAAGGGCCGTCCCGGCGACTGGAGGGATCTGTACGAAAACGTCTGGTCGCATCCGGAAACCGCACGGTATATGTACTGGTCGGTGACGGAGGATCCCGCCGATGCGCCGGCGCGGATGCAGCGAACGATCGGCTTCCAGGCGGCGCACGACGGCTGGTGCGTCTATGAAAAGCAGAGCGGTCAGGCCATCGGCTTTGCAAATCTGGATCAGGTCGATGCGCAGACCTGCGAGGAGGGTGGGATCGCCCTCGGCCCGCGCTTCGTTGGAAAGGGCTATGGAACCGAGATCTTGCAGGCTCTGCTTGATCGGGCGCGGCTCATCTACGGCGCGAAGCGATTCCGCTGCTCCGCACGGGAACAAAACGCGGCCTCCCGCAGACTGATCGAATCGTTTGGATTTTTGCAGTCCGACGCGCAGACCAAGACTGACGAACGGGACGGCAGCGTATATCAGAAAATCATCTATGAAAAAGAGCTTTGAGAGGAAAACGATGGAAAATAACCAGGCTCGCCGCTGTGTGATCGTCGGCGGCGCAACAATCGAACGCTATGACGTCATACGCGCCTATCTGCGCGATACGGATTTCTTTATCTTCTGCGACAGCGGCCTGCGGCACCGCGACGCGCTTGGCGTCCGGCCCGATCTGATCATCGGAGACTTTGACTCCCATGAGAATCCCCATTCCGGCGAGGAGACCATCGTCCTTCCGACGGTCAAGGACGACACCGACACAGCCTTTGCGGTCAAGGAGGCCGTTCGCCGCGATTTTTCCGACTTCCTGCTGATCGGGGTGATCGGCAACCGGCTGGATCACACGCTTGGGAACGTTCAGCTCCTGTATCTGCTGGACGGGCTGGGCAAGCACGCGCTTGCAGTGGACGACTACTCGGAGCTGGAGGTCGTTTCGACTCGCCCGGCAGAGGTTTCGGATTCTTTCCTGTACTTTTCCCTGCTGAATCTTTCCGGGCTCGCAAAAGGGGTCGAGATTCAGAACGCAAAATACGAGCTTTGCGGCGCGGAAATACCATGTGACGATCCCTACGCCGTCAGCAATGAGCCGCTGCGCGGGAAGACCGCGATCATCAAAGTTCGGGAAGGCCGCCTGCTTTTGATTCGGGATCGAAAGGAGTAAACAGTCATGAGAAAGACCTTCCGACAAATCCTGCTGTGCCTGCTTTTGTGCGCCGGTCTGCTTGCGGGCTGTACGACCGTCGGGCAGATCGAACCGACCGCGACCGTGCCTGTCCTGACGACGCCCGCCGCCGCGCCGACCCAAACGATGCCGGTCGAAGCAACGGTTCCCGCCTCAGGCATCGAGCTGGAGACGAACGAGGCCGGAAAGACGATCGTCCGCGTTCCCGGCCCGGTTGACGAGCGGCCGGCTTTTCCCTTTGAATTCAATCCCTGCGTCTGCTCCGCCATCTGTAAGCTCTGCCTGGGCGACGAGGTCGAAGCCGAGCTCAACGCCTATTGCGACGCTGTGCTGGCCGGAGCGGACTTCTTCCCCTGCTCCGGGGCGGACAACTGGGCACGGGTCAACGCGGCAAAGGCGGAGGCTCTGCCGATCAGCATCTTCGTCGATCTGGGCGAGAGCTTCGATGAATCGCTCTTGACCGACGGGCAGTATCCGATCCGCTACACGGTCCCCAAAGCGGAGTTTTCGCAGATCACGGCGGAATTTCAGACCCAGGTCGCCGTTTTGATCGACGCAGCCGATCTGCGCGAGGGAGATACCGATCTCGAACGCGCGCTGAAGCTCTATACCTCCGAAAGTCTGCGCTGCGTCTATGACTACAAGACCGAAGAAGACTTCACGATCCGGGGCTACAAATCCAACGCCTACCACGTGATCATGGAGGACAAGGGCATTTGTCAGGAATTTGCACGCGCCTATGCCTATCTGCTCCAGCAGGTCGGCGTGGAGGCCTCGACCTGCGGCTCGCAGATGGTCCAGGACATCGGCCCGCACGAGTGGACGGTGATCCTGCTCGACGGCGTCTGGTACCATGCAGACGTGACCTGGCAGCTCAACGAGCCTTACGCTCTGACCTTCTTCGGCGGCACGGACGAGGAGCGGTACTACCACGGCGTCCTGCTGGAATACAACGACTTCGGCAATTACGGCGTGCTCGACAGCGAGGCGTTTCCGATCAGCGATCTCCGGTTCGAGCCGCTTGAATCCGCAAAATGGTATCGGATCGACCATGAGACGCAAACGCTGTACTATTACGACGACCCGGACTTTATCCTCAACGATCCGGGGAGCTATTCAGCAGAGCCCAAGCAATTTGATCTCAAGCCGTGAAAGAATCCGGGCAAGAGGAGACCTAAGTCGCGAGGGGCGGGAGGCATACGACTATGAAATAAGCCGGGAACTCTACGACCGGCTGGGCAGCTTTCGGGACGACTGTGAAAATGAGAGACTGATCCGTACTGGCAAACGCGCCTATTCCTTTGAAAACACCATGTACGGCACCCTCGGCCCGGAGCGGATCGTCTGGGATGAAGAAGCCAACGAAGCCATGCGCAAAGCGGTACAAAAGCAGAAAAAGAAATAAAAACGGAAATGAACCCCTCGCCGCAGGCAATTCAACCCGCGGCGAGGGGTATTATTCGTTCAGGAAATGATTCCATTTACGATATACAGATATTTCCTTGCAATCATGTCGTGGAGAGGAGTTTACCCTCCCCTCTAAGAATCCTATTCTGTTTTCTTTCCTTCGATGCCATAAAGAGTAAGACCGCCGTCGATGAAAACCATATCGCTGGTGTCGGTCTTGAGAGCAAAGGTCTTTTCCCCGAGAGGAAAAAGCTTTACTTCAGGCTCTTCTTTATCCTTCAGGCTGAAAATCGCGAACAGACCGTTGTCCTTCAATTGTATATCGATCTTGTAGTCTTCCCATTCGTAACTGCCGCAGAAACTGCTCCAGTTACTCCTGTCGGGGTTTTGGAGTGCCATCTCTTCGACCGTTTTTAGCGGCTCGGGCTCTTTGCCCCTGACGATCGCTTCCATGCCTTCTCTGAATCCCCTATATGCTCTGGCATCCATGGAATCGCGGCAGTTTAGAATCACGAGCATTTTGTCCGCATCGACAAAGCGTTCAAACCAGGTTCTAAGCCCCGGCATGCCGCCGCTGTGGCAGACAATCAATCCATCCTTTGGGTCAGTCTGTATTCCCCAGCCTAGTCCATAGTTTGTCTTTCCGATAATTTCATCGTCAACTGCCGGTTCTCCGTTCGATAGCCTGGCAGGAGCGTACATGATTGCCTGTTCTTCTTTCGTAAGGACCGTTTCTTCCCGCAGCGCTCTGTCCCAGGCAAGCATGTCGAAGACGGTTGTGTACGCATAATCGCAGCCGTTCAGACCGTCAGATCCGACCACGTATCCTCTGTCTTCTTCCGAGATATCCGAAGGAACATATCTGCCGTTCTCCAGGACCATATTGCGGGTGAAGCGGTCGGATGGCCTCCCGTCCCGGCGGGTGTGGAGGATCGCGGTATCCTTCATACCGGCGGGCTCGAAGAGATTCTTTTTGAGGAAGTCTTCAAACCTGATGCCGGAGACTTTTTCCACCGCATTGGCGATCAAGCAGTATCCGACGTCCGTGTACCGGAACTTTTCACCTGGAGCACAGGCAGCCGGCTTACTGCTTTCGCAGATGAAGCGCAGGATCTCGCTGCACGCCGGGATCCTGTTTTCCTTTTCCAGAACCGGGACGACCCAATCTGAGGTGTAGAAATCATCGGGCATACCGCTTGTATGGGTCAGAAGATGGCGGATCGTCACGCCTTGATACGGATATTCAGGAAAGAACTTCGTATACTCGTCGTCAAGGCGGAGTTTGCCTTCTCTGACAAGGAGCATGACCGCTGCTGCCGTAAACTGCTTGGTGATTGAGGCCATCTCAAAGATGCTGTCCTCCTGCATGGGGAGTTTGTCTTCCGCATCACGAAAACCGAATGCGCCTTTGCTGATGATTTGCCCGTTCTCTGCGTAGAGCCAGGTGCCGTTGAATACGCCCTTTTCGTGCGCCTCGCGGGCAAGGTTTTCCATGGCTGTCTTTTTATCCATAATTATATTCTCCTCACAGCTTCAGAACGGCATCGATGTCGCCGTCTTTGTCTTCTCCTATCTCCTCAAAGCCGAAGGAAAGGTATAACTTTCTCGCCACTGTATTCTCTCGGTCATAACAGATCCAGCAGTAGTCTGCTTTTCCGTGCGGAAAAGTCCTGATATAATCCAGCGCGAGTCTGACAGCCTCACGTCCATAACCTTTTCCCTGAAACTCCTCATCAATCATCAGGCGCCAAAAGAAGTAATTGTCTTTTGATATCTCAGGTGCATTTTCGTCGTCGCAAACCTCTCCATAGTCATAGGCGAGCATCAGAAAGCCGACCGGCGTGTCGTCGTCATAGATTCCGAACGGATATACGGCCCCATTGGTCTTGTTTCCGACGTAAGCATGAACGAGACTCCATACGTTGCTCGCGAGAAAGCGCTCCTGTTCCTCCTTTACGCTCAGTTCCATGATATCCCATACGTTATATTTGTTTAGTTCTTCCAGATGAACCATGGCAATCCCTCCAAAAACATCGATTTGTCAGAGCAATAATACCATGTTTCTGCAAAGAAAACAAGTTATTACAAGAGATTTTTTGTATCTGTCAAATATTGGAATACAGTAATCAAAGAGAAGGAATTCGCCTGGGGGAAGGCGGTAAGGCGCACAAAAAACGCTGTAAAATTAGCCTCGGAAAGCGAAATCCGCATCCTCTTTGCCGGTCTTTTCTCCGTTGTTTCCGTGTCGGCGTTTCCGCTAAGTAGTCAGGAATGTGGTCAGACGGTTTTTCGGAGTTGATTTCGCATGGGTAAGCACACGTCGGTTCAGCCACGGAACACGGCGATGTTCGGGACAGGCGGGATTCTCCCGCGGGCTAAAAACGTGCCACCGGCACGTTTTTGCGGCATCCTGCCGCCGCCCTGTTCGAATCCCGCCGCTCAAATACGATACCAAAGAGAAAGAGGACGCCAAGACGCGTCCTCTTTCTCTTTGGTCGGAGTGGCGGGATTCGAACCCACGGCCTCTTGGACCCGAACCAAGCGCGATACCAAACTTCGCCACACCCCGGAGCGATGATTATTATAGCGGGATGCGCATGAAAAGTCAAGTATTATTTTCTGAAAAGCCGTTGATCCTTTTCTGAAATTCGCTCGGTCTCAGTTTTTCCGGAAATGCTTGTACTGCTTTGCGTAGAAGGCGACGCCCATCGCCGTCCAGACGGCGAGCATGATGTAGCTCTCCTTGCCGAAGTGGACGCCCTCCAGACCGGGGATCGGGATGAGCTGGAGCACCATAAAGGCCAGGGAGAAAACCACGCCGACGACAGCCATGATCTTCAGGAAACGGGAGGCGTCGCCGTCGCGGCGGGCCGTGATCAGGGTACTGGCACAGGTGAAGAAATAGCCGATGGATGCGCCGATGGCACTCATATCCACAAACCAGCCGAGCGCTTCTCTGCCGAGGATCGGCCCGGAGAGGCTGACGGCAATGCAGAAGACGATCGCGTTGCGGGGCGTGGAATACTTGCGGTTGACCTTCCCGAACCAGGCGGGCAGATACCCGTCTCGGCTCATGGAGTACATCAAACGGGAGGAGGCCAGATAGAAGCCCATGATGCCGGAGAGGACCGCGCAGGAAACGCCGAGACCGATCAGCACCTTACCGAAGCTGCCAAGCAGCTCCTCGGCTGCTACCAGAACGACCCACTCCCCTGCCATCACGCGGTCCGGCCAGTTTGCCAGGGCTGCGGCGGCAACGGTATTATTGGAAACGTAAACGAAGCAGCCGAACACAATGGCGATGATCATGATGAAGGAGACTTTTTTGAAGGAGAAGTTAAACTCCTCGGCAGCCTGGGGAATGGCGTCAAAGCCAACGTAGGCCCAGGGCGCAATGGCGAACGTCGCCAGGATGGCGGAAAGGACGCCGGAGGTGCCTGCGTGGGCGGTTTTGGCGATGCCCTGCCCGATCTGATCCGCCTTGATCCCGGCATTGACGGCTGCCTTCGCCAGCTCCTTATCATAGTCGAAGCCCCAGATCGGCGTGAAGTTGACGCTCTTTGCCTTGGCGCTGATCAGAGCGGAGAAGAAGAGCGTAAAGACGCAGATTACGAGCAGAACGGAGAGAACCGTCTGCACGATGCCCGCCTTGCGGACGCCGATGATATTCAGCCAACCGAACAGAAGCAGGATCGCCATCGCCGGCAGCATCTGCCCGAGGTAAATCTCGTTTCCGGCAATCGTATAGTGGAAGCCGAAGTTCAGAATACCCTTATGATCGGTCAGGCCGTCGATGATCAGCGCGATCGCCGTGCTGTTCATCGGAACATTGGTCAGATACGCGGAGACGAGGAACCAGCCGCAGAGAAAGGCCATGCGCTTTCCGAAGCACATTCTGGTGAACGTAAATTCGCCGCCGGCCTTCGGATACTTGGGAACCATGTAAGCGTAGGAGAATGCTATGATGATCATGACGGCAGCGCCGAGGATCATCGCGATCGCGGTTCCGGCCACACCGGAATTGGACAGGAACTTCTTGCCGGGGTTAATGAACGAGCCCCACCCGATCACGCAGCCAAATGCAATTGCCCAAACGTGCATCGGGTTGAGCTGGCGCTTGAGGCCGGTATTGGATTCAGACGCCGATTTCTTGCTCATATCCTTTCAATCCTCTCTAATTTATACGTCGTAGGTGTTGTCTACGGCTTTGAGCTCGCGGAAGGTATCGATCTCAACAATGTCAGCATCGAAGCACTCGCGAATCTCCACGTTGTAGCGGTCGCGGCGATAGACCAGCGGAACCTGCTCCCAGTACCGTTCCTTGCCGCCGGGCGAATGATAGATATCCTCAATATCCTGAGACAGCTTATGTCCGTCCGCCTCGTTCCAGTACGAGATGCCGACCATCTGCCAGCAGTTCTCGCCGCCGACCTTTTCCTCCACGATCACGCCGTTTTTGACCTCAAAGCACCAGTCGTCGGTGCGCTCCTTGTGGATGGCAAGGAAATTGGAGGAATAGTGGTATTTCTTGATAATGGACGGATTCGAAAGCAGAAGGTCCGCTTCAAACACGTAGGCGCCGGAAAGCAGATACCGCGCAACCAGAGCGCTGGAAATGTTGTTCGCTTCGTTATAAACGGGGTTTTCCAGGAAGCGGATCATAGGATACTTATAAAGAAGCTGATCAAACTGCTCTGCCAGATAACCGCGGATGATACAGATTTCGTTGATTCCCGCCGCAAGACAGGCGTCGATCAGACGGTCAATAATCCGAACGCCGCGAATCCGGACGAGGGGCTTGGGGGTGTTCAGGGTGATGGGGACCAATCGAGATCCAAACCCGGCCGCGAGAAAGATGGCTCGCTTGACGCGATAGGGCTCGAGCGCAATCAGTCCGTTTTCAGTGATCGCGCCGTTCTGCACAAAACCAAGCTCATTCAGCTCACGCACACACCGGTTGATCGCGCCAAGAGAATGGCCGGTCATCTTTTCAATGTCTCTTTGGGTCAACGGGCGCTTGCTGGACGCGAGGACGTTCATAATATCAAATTGCCTACGGGTTAATTCCATTCAATACTCCTTTCTGGTTGTTCAAAACGAAGCAAAAGAAGAAAATAAAGTGAACAAAATAGATTGCAATTCACAGAAACAGAACACATAAATCGGCCCTGTTCAAACTTCGGGCCGAAAAAGGGCTTTTCTGTTTGATTTCATTATAGCAATCAATTGCAGCTTTGTCAACTGAAAACGACAAAAAGCAATGACATCATAGTTTGAAACGATCAGAGGAATCCTGATGAAGCTGTTCAAAACAGCAGGAACGTGCCGACGCTTGGAAAAGCAAGCGTCGGCACGCAGACAGATCCGCTCGTTTCGCGGTATCACGCGGCGGTACTATGCGTTCTTTGAGCTACGCTGCACGCCCCAGATGCCCAGCAGAATCAGCGCAGTGAAGCCCAGCGCCGCCCAGGAGAAGGGCTCACGCAGGAAGACGACGCCGGCGAAGACGGAAACCGCAGTCGTCAGATTGGCAAAGGCCGTCTCTCTGGCGACCGGAAGACGGGTCAGCGCGTAGCTGGAGCAGAAGAAGCACAGCACGGAGCAGAACACCGAGAGAAAGAGCATCGGGAGCGTATAATGCCAGTCTCCGATGGGACGGACGTAGGCGGCGAGGTCTCCCCTGCCGCGAATCAGCGCGATCATCGTGAATACCACGGCGCCGATGCCCATCATGGCATAGGTGCGGGCATAGGCCGAGGTCGTCCGGGAAAGGCTGCGGCCGAGCAGCGTATAGGCCGTGGCGGAGCAGACGGCAAGGATCAGCGCGGCGACGCCGATCCAGTCCAGACGGCCCGAGGATCGGCTGAGCAGACCGATCCCGATCACGCCGACGACGGAAAGGACGCCGAAAATCAACTGCCCCGGGGTAGGCTTTTCACGCAGAAACGGCCAGGCGGCGAGGGTGGAAAAAATCGGGATCATGCCGATCATCAGCCCGGAAAAGCTGGTTGTGGAATGCAGAATGCCGTACTGCTCTCCGAAAAAGTAGAAGACCGGTTGGGCAAGGCCGAGCGCCAGCAGGAGCAGGACCTGTCTGCGGCTGAGACGCATGGAGCGAAGCTCGCGGGGACGAAGGTGCATCAACAGGAAGGCGATCAAAAACCGGTGGCTCAATAGCGTAAAAACGTCCGTCTGATTCAGACAGATCCGGGAGGCGAGGAAGCTGACGCCCCAGCATCCATGACAAAAGACGTCGGCAAGGCTCGCCTTTGCGGTTTCAGACAGCTTGTTCATTCGTATCCTTCTCCGTATATTCTCCGTACTCACAGCCGACGTGACCGACGTCTACGGTGTCGATCAGCACCGGTTTCCCGTGTTCCTTCTCATACAGCTTTACCGTTCCCCAGCCGTTGCCGCCGTTCCAGAGGCGGTTGTGCCGCCGCTCTCCGTTCGGGGCCTCGTAATGGATCCAGAGCATCTCCGAGCGGCGGCAGAAGATCTCCGTCTCCATGACCGCGTGGATATTTTCCTGCCGCACGTGCCAGGTCATGAGCTCGTCGCCCTCGGTGAAGGAAAACTCGGTTTTGACGTTCAGCCAGAGGTGTGAGAAATTGAAATCATACTCTTTTCCCTCATAGCAGAAGACGCCGAGCAGACGGCGCTCGATGGGGACGAAATAGACCTTCGGTCTTCCGCCTCCGATGTCAAAGGCGGAATGCTCCAGGCGTTTGCCGGTCTTTCGGCTGACCAGGTCCGAGGAGGCCAGCCAAAGCCAGGGAGTCGTGAAGTCGCGGCCCCAGTTTTTATCGGCGTAACCAAAGCTCTTTTCCGGGGTGACGACGTAGCGGCGGCCGTTGAATTCGACGGTGCCGGAGAAGGCCGTCTTCATGCCCTCGACATGCCAGAACATTGCAAAGGTCTCCAACTCGCGGAAGGGCGCGGAGGTCCCGTAGCCGACGTTGAAGGCGATCTGCTTATCCATATGCAGATCGAAGCGCATGGAACCGGCGTCACACATCCATTCCGGGTGGGCAGCGGCATCGGCCCGGGAGACCGCAACGGAGCCGGACAGACGGAATTCCGAGGCGTGGCAGTCGCCGGCCTGGACCCAATAGGGCGCGCCGTCATGGATCCGGACCTCATCCCAGCCGAAGAATCGGTGGAGCTGGCAGGGGTTCTTTCCCCAGGCGCCGACCTTGACCATCAGGTATGAGGGCCGCTTGCCTGCCGCACGGTTTTCCGGCAGCTGACCGAAGACCGGTTTCGGTCCGCCGAGGGCGGGATTACAAACGAAAAACTCAATGAAGAAAGGTTGGTCGGCTCCGGTCTCCGCGTCCTGCGCGGTAAACGAATGCCACCACCAATCGTAGCCGCAATAGCGCTCCGCGCCGTGGAGCATGTAGGCGTTTCTCTCGTAGTCATGCACGTTGAACATTTGCTTCTATTCCTTTCGATCCGAAAAAGGACCGGCATGCGGCCGGTCCTTTCGGAATCAGTGCTCGTAGTTGTAGACCATCGCGCTGGAGGTGTCTCTGCGGAGATCACACACAGCGTAGAGGCCGTCGGTCGGATCGTAACCGACAATGGACGTACAGCCGAAGATCAGATGGGAATTGGAGTAATAGTAGAGCTTGTCAATTTTGTTTACGTCCACAATGTTCGCATGCTGATCCTGCGATTCGATGCAAAGCAGTCCGTCAGAATCATAGAAGGCCCTTCCGCGGTCAACCGCTGTCTGAACGTCAGTGCCCCTGCGGATGATGTCGATCAGAACGGGAGCGATCAGCTTCGGGATCTCGACGCCGCCGGGCGTACCGATCGCAAGCAGCTCACCCTGCGGGCCGACGCAGATGATCGGAGAGAAATGCGTTCTGGGCCGTTTTCCCGGCTCATAGGCATTTTTGCCTTCGCCGCCGAAGTTCGTCAGCGCATCGTTCAGATAGAAGCCGCCGACGCAGATATAGGAGCCCCAGGTATTGGAGAGAGAATTCGTCACGCAGACGATCAGGCCGTTGTTGTCAATGACCGCAAACTGCGTCGTGCACTCCCGTTCCGGGTCGTCCATCCAGTTGTAATTGCTCAACGAGGCGATCCGCTTCTGAAGGTATTCCTCCGAAAGAGAGGACTTGGGCCGGAATTTATAGAAATCCGGGTCAACCAGACGAGCGGAGCGGCTCTTATAGGCGACGGTGGTCGCCGTCTGGAGGACGTCGAGATAGCCGTCGGGATCAACGGCGGGATCGGGAATGTCGAGCATTTCCGCAACCTTCAGCATTTGAAGAACGGTCAGGCTCGAGGACGGCGCATAGCTGCCGAGCATCTTCCAGCCGTTGAACTCAGAGCGAACCACCTTGCGGACCTTTGCCTCATAGTTGGCAAGGTCTTCCGTGGTCAGCGAGCATTTTTCGGCGATCTTCTCCGCGATCTCACCGCGGTAGAACGCATCGGAGCCGCCGGCCTGGATGGCACGGAAGGTTTCCGCAAGCTCCTTCTGCTTGAGAACGTCGCCCTCGCGCAGATTGGTGAACGCCGGATTGTAGCGGCGAAGATTATCGGAGAAGCTCAGGCGGTAGATGAACATATCGGAGGCGGTGAAGCCCTCCTCGGCATAGTCAATGCTGGGCTGAATGACGTCCGCCAGAGACATCGTGCCCCAGAGCTCAAGCGCTTTTTCCATGCCGGCAACGACGCCGGGAACCGCAACCTGGTCTGTCATGACGGGAGACGAGCCCGCGCAGCCGTAATAGTCCAGCGTTGTCGCTTTTCCGGTCTTGCTGTCATAAACGAGCATAATGCCGCCTCCGCCGATGCCGGAGGAGTAGGGCTCGCTGACAGAAAGCATAAAGGAGATCGCGGCGGCGGCGTCCACGGCATTTCCGCCGGAGGAAAGAATCTGCATACCGACGCGCGTGGACTCCTCCGTGGAGCTGGAAACGGCAAAGCCGCCCATCGTTTCCACGACAGGAGCCGGAGATACGGTCTCCTCCGTGGTCTGCTCCTCATCCTCTGCGGTCAGATCCTCGGGATCAACGATACCGGACTCACCGGTGGCGTGACCCGCGGCGGAATCCGAGGTGGCGGCGCTGTTTCCGTTGCCGGAACAGGCCGTCATGGAACAGAGCAGACAAATCAGCAGCAGGCCGGCGATCCATCGCCGGATCTTCATTTGATTACGGATCATAGAACCTCCTTCTGAGGCCGAATGCATTTATTCGTGCAAATCGACCTGGAACGGGATCTGGATCAATCCCGATTCGGTGATCGTATAGGAGCCTTCCGGCAGGGATTCCGTCAAAACGTCCTGGATCTGCGAAAGATACAGGGAGTTGTCGGTTACGTGGGGGCGGAATTCATCGATGTGCATCGGGATCAGTGTGAAGACCACGGCTCCGGTTTCCCGATTGACGTTCATCTGGAGCAGGGTGGTATTCCGCGCGGGGCGCTGACCCTGATCAAAAACGAAGTTGCCGAGGCTGTAGAAAATAATGCCGTTTTTATAGAATTCAACGGGCTGCAGAACGTGCGGATGGCAGCCGATGACAACGTCCGCGCCGGATTCAATGAGCTGATGGGCGATCTTCCGCTCGGAGTCCGTCACGGTGGGAACGTTTTCCTTGCCGAAGTGAACGTATGCGATCGTGACGTCGGACTCCAGAGAGGCCTTCAGCAGATTGCGGTAGGTACGGCTGTTGTTCGTGGAGCAAACGCCGTAATCATCGACGGTCGCGGCAAAATGCGGCGGAACGAAATTGGTGCAGGCAACATAGCCGACCTTCATGCCGTCTGCGTCCAGAACGCGATACGAAGGCGCTTCCTCCCAGTTGGCGCCCGCGCCGGCGTATTCGGCGCCGAACTCGGTAATGCTCTCCAGCGTCTCCCGGAGCGCAGTCCGGCCGTAGTCAACCGCATGGTTATTTGCGACGGAGAAGACGTTGATTCCTGCGTCTACCGCGGCCTTCAGACCGTCCCGCGTGCCGTGAATGACCAGCTTATCCGCTTCCGGATAGTCGTCCTTATCGCCGTTCAGGATCGCGCATTCCAGATTCGCGAAAACGAGGCTGGAATTCTCCCAAAGCGGCTTGACGCAGGAGAAGATTTCGTCGTAGCCTTTCTTTTCCCCGTAGGTCTGGACGTAACGCCCGACCATAAGGTCTCCGGCAAAGGAGAACTGAACCTCGTTCTCGCCGACGGGAACCAGAGGCTTCTGCTGCATCGTATTGAGCGCATGACTGCGGACTGCGCCGCCGACGATCACCAGAACGAGCAGTACGAGAGACGCAGCCAGCACACGAAGTGCGCCGGGCTTTGTCCTGCCCATGCGATCCCGACGTGACACGATCTGCATCTTCTGGGCGAAAGAAAGATGGTGGGTGGCAGGATCGACCTTCTTTGCAAGCTCGACGTGACTGGCGCGCGCACGCATCAGAGAATTGATTTTACTGATATTCTGCATGTCAGATCACCCGCATCAGAAGCTGCACGATCCCAAAGGTCAGATAGGAGACCGCCAAAACAGCGGGAATCGTGATGTGGACGCCCTGCTTGATCGTCGTATGTGCGATCAGAGCCGGGGTAATGACGCCGATCCCACGGAAAGCAAGCGTTGCAAACGGGAGGGTCGGAACGAAAAAGTCTGCGAGCAGCTTGAACACCAGACCAACCAGGATGCAGGCAACGAATTTGCGCTTGCCGAACAGCAGGATAAAGCGCGGCAGGACGAATTCGACGACCAGATAGGTCAGAAGCGCGATCAGAAGCACGATGCCGACGGAAAGAAGATCGTCGCAAATCATAGCCAGATATCCGGCAACGATCACACCGCCCGAGGAAATGCCAAAGAATTCTTCAACGGCAAGGCTCAACAGCAGGCCCACGATCAGGGCAATATAAAATTCACTCATATCTCTGTATCCTCCGAAAGGGATTTAGGAATTGCGAACGCTGGCGGCGTCCTCGACGGCGCCGGAATTTGCGCTCTGGCCCAGCTTGGTGAGATCGCTGCGGTTATCGCTGGTGCCGAGCAGGCTTCTCGGATTCAGCGCACGGACGGCCTCCAGGAACTCCTCACCGATTCCGTGGATATTACCGATGCAGAACAGAATATGCTCATCCAGCAGCGGGGTAAGCTCGTTCATGATCTGGCGCACGGTGCGGTTGCTGAGATTCCGGTATTCCGTCACGTTCGGCAGCTTGCCGCGCTGATAGGCGTGGTCGATCGGCTCGGCCTTCTCACCGATCACGAACAGACGGATCGGACCCATCAGGGACAGGCAGTCCCTGGCGAACTGAATGGAGCGGTCAACGCGGTCCGGGCGGCAGTTCATCACGACGATCGGGTCCTCCTTCGGCAGATCCATGTCCTTCAGGTATTCCCAGATCTCAAGCGTGGAAGCAGGCTCGTTCGCGGCGAAGGCGTTGATCAGCCAGGAGTGCAGGTTCTTATTCCGGACCTCCTCGATGCGCAGAGCGCCGGGGTCGGGATGGGCGCGAAGCATGCCGCGGAACGAAACGTCGTCGGGGATCCCCAGGGCGCGGGCCACGTTCAGCGCCATCACGCAGTTGTTTTCGAAGATCTTATAGTCGAACTTCTCCAGATAGCCCTCCGGAAGAATACCGGGCTTCGCAACGACCAGCTTTGAGCCGCGGTCCTCGGCGATCGCACGGAAATACTCCGTGTATTCGCAGTCGGGCACGACGGCAATCCCGTGATAGGGGATCGTATCGCCAAAGGCCCAGGCGAGCTGATCCAGCGTGGGGCCCATCTCGTCCAGATGGTCCTCCAGAACGTTGACGATGACCACGATCCCGCCCTTGAGAATGTCGTGCTGAAACACCTTCTGATAGTCGGGGCGGACAGCCATACACTCGCAGACCAGGGCGTCTGCGCCGGCCTTTGCGGCCTTGTTGATGACGCGGATCTGTTCGCTGATCGACACGCCGCGGGGCTTGCGGACGATCTCTTCCTCCTCCTCGCGGTCCCAGTAGATCATGCGGGCTGCCGTGCCGGTGGTCTTGCCGACCACGTGATAGCCCGCTTCCTGAAGGATGCGGGTGATCAGACGGGTGATGGTGGATTTACCGCGAATACCGTTGACGTTGACGCGAATCTTCAGCTTTTTCAGATTGCGTTCGTTTCTGCGTTTTTCAAGCAACAACAGGCCGACCGCGATCCCGATCAGGACGACCACGATCAGATAAAACTGCCAGGATAACATAGCATTCCCCTATCTGTATTCGGATGCTGCAATAAACCTTTTGCACCGATACTCTATCAATTATAATCAAACAGTCCGATTATAGCACGCAGGGACGGATATGTCCACAAGGATCTTTCAAAATCGGATATTTTTCCAAAAATTCATGGGTTCTCGACAATTCGCCGCCGAAAAAGCTTGTGTTCATTCATCGGTTCGTCAGCCCTCCGTCTCATCCTCCGCCGCCAGAGTGCAGGCAGGGACGCTGTCGCGGTCCCACTCATAGCCCTCCATCTCGTCGTCGGTCAGGAAGCGGACGGAGCCCTCTGAGAGGGCCTGCGTCTGGAAATCAACGTGGCGGAAGCCGTCCTCAAACTCAATGACGTTCCAGTACCACGGCTCTCCGTCCTTGAGACCTTCCACCGGATAGCAGGGGATCTCCGCCTGATTGCAGAGATAGGAAAGGACGGAGGACATTGTGAAGCTGTTGCTCTCCCCTTCGCAGAGAAGGGTATAGACGGAGGCGTCATCCTTTTGTACGTAGTGAAAGCGCGAATTCAGATAATAGTACATCAGCCGGACGGTCTGATCCGGCTCCGTGGAGTACCGGAAATAGGCGCAGGCGGAATCCAGGACGGCGTTCGCCTCGGTGCGCATTCGGCGCAGGGCGTCGTGGTTGCTCCGGTAGACGTAGTGAACCTCGACGACACGGACGTAGCCGCGATTGGGATAGACGTCGGCGGTGATATCCGGCGCTTCCGCGATCTGGTCGGGATGCTCAAAGACGTATTGCCGGAGGGCGGCGGCAAAGTCCTCCTCCGCATAGCCGGAGACGCGGAGCGTGAAGGAGTTCTCCTGCTCGACGAGTGCGGAGGTCATGCGCTTGAGGGCGGCGTCAATGCCGAGAACGGATTCGATCGCGGCGATCTCCCCTGCGGAGCGCCGATAGATGGCGTCCATCCGGACCCGCCAGGCGCCGCCGGAATAGACCCGATCCAGCTCCAGATAATCGACGGCGTAGGCGCTGATCGCGTCCTGATTCATAAAGTAGTCCTTAACCTTGTCAATGTCGGTTTCGATGGAGCCGGAATAGTCCTTGATCTCAACTTCCCCGTGCTCCACGCCGGCGAAGATGAACTGGTACAGGGCTTCGCGCAGGCTGTAGTAATCCGAGGCCGTACGGATCGGGTCCGGCTCCGTGGCCTCCGTGGGAGGCTGGGTGGTCTCGCGGAAAGCGTAGGGATCCTTATGCTCGGCAAGAGAGACGGACTCCCCCTCATACTGAAGCATGCAGCCGCTGAGCATAAGCAGCGCCAGCGCCAGCGGCAAAAGACGGCGCATCACGGAAGTCACCTCCATTCAGGCAAGCGGAAACAGATGGGACACGCGCTTACAATTCCAAAGAAAGCTGCTGCTCCACCCGATCCTCGTCCTTGAGCAGAGCGCCGATGGCGGGCAGAGTCCGGGTGCGGTAGCGGGTCTCGTTCCGGATCCCGCTCTGCGCCAGACGGCAGGCGCGGACAAGCTCCGCCTTGCGCTTGAGCGTGAGAACGCTGACGCCCTGGATGGCGCGCCCGGACTTGAGGGCAAGCTGCGCCGTGGAAAACACCAGCGCACGGTTTTCCGTGGTAAACAGGGCGAGCTTCTCGTCCTCCTTCATCTGGAACAGCGCCTTGAGCGGGCTCTTGTCGCAGTAGGCTCCGGTCAGCTTCCTGCGGTTGGATTTCGTCTCATAAGCGGCAAGGTCGATCTTGGAAACCTTGCCGTCGGCATAGACGAAAACCAGGAAGCCGGTATAGTCCCCCGGCAGGAAGACGGCGAGCACGTTTTCCCCGTCCTCCATGCCCAGCTTCTGGGGCAGATAGTCGCCCAAAACGGAAGCCTTGCCGTCCGGGAAGGCGTCGCACCGGGTCTTGTAGACCTGGCAGCGGTCGGTGAAGACCAGAAGCTCAGCCTGATTCGTGGTCTCGGCGGTCATGGACAGGGCGTCGCCCTCCTTGAACTTCTGCTCGCCGGACATGCGAAGGCTCTGCGGCGTGATCTTCTTGAAATAACCCTCCCGGGAGAGGAAGATGGTCACCGGATAATCGGGCGCGGGCTCCGGGGCCTCCTCGGTGAATTCCTCGTGCTCATAGAGCAAGCCGGTCCGGCGGTCCATGCCGTAGGTCTTTGAAACGGTCTCCAGCTCCTTGACGATGATCGTTCGGACGCGGGCGCTGCTCTTGAGGATCTTTTCAAGGTCCTCAATGGCCTTTTCCAGCTCCTCGGTCTCCGCCGTGCGCTTGAGGATGTACTCCTTGTTGATGTTTCGCAGCTTGATCTCTGCAACGTAGTTGGCCTGGATCTCGTCGATGCCAAAGCCGATCATCAGGTTCGGGATGACCTCGGCCTCGGATTCGGTGCCGCGGATGATGGCGATGGCCTTGTCGATATCGAGCAGGATCTTGCCCAGGCCAAGCAGCAGGTGGAGCTTTTCCTGCTTCTTCTGGAGCTGGTAATAGGTCCGGCGGCGGATGCACTCGGTCCGCCAGGCGACCCACTCCTCCAGGATCTCGCGGACGCCCATCACGCGGGGCATGCCGGCGATCAGCACGTTGAAGTTGCAGGTGAAGCTGTCCTGCAGGGTGGTGTAGCGGAAGAGCTTCTGCATCAGCTTCTCCGGGTCCACGCCGCGCTTGAGGTCCATCGTGATCTTGAGGCCGGAGAGGTCCGTCTCGTCCCGGATGTCGTTGAGCTCGCGGATCTTGCCCGTCTTAGACAGATCGACCACCTTTTCGATCACCGCCTCGGCGGTGGTGGTGTAGGGCAGCTCGTAGACCTCGATCAGATTGCCCTCCTTCACGTAGCGCCATCTGGCGCGGACGCGGAAGGAGCCGCGCCCGGTTTCATAGATGGCGTTCATCTCGGCGCGGTCATAGATGATCTCGCCGCCCGTCGGGAAATCCGGGGCTGGCATGGTTTCCAGCAGGTCGCAGCGCGGGTCGCGGAGATAGGCGATCGTGGTCTCACAGACCTCCCGGAGATTGAAGCCGCAGATATTCGAGGCCATGCCGACGGCTATGCCGTTGTTGTTGGAGACGAGGACGTTTGGGAAGGTCGTGGGCAGAAGGGTCGGCTCCTTCATCGTGCCGTCGTAGTTGTCGGCCATGTCCACGGTGTCCAGGTCGATGTCACGGAAAAGCTCGGCGCAGATCGGCTCCAGCCGCGCCTCGGTGTAACGCGGGGCGGCATAGGCCATATCGCGGGAGTAGACCTTGCCGAAGTTGCCCTTCGAGTCCACGAAGGGGTGGAGCATCGCGCCGTTGCCGCGCGAAAGGCGCACCATCGTCTCATAGATCGCGGCGTCGCCGTGGGGATTGAGCTTCATCGTTGCGCCGACGATATTGGCGGACTTCGAGCGGTTGCCCTTCAGCAGGCCCATCGTATACATCATATACAGGAGCTTGCGGTGGGAGGGCTTGAAGCCGTCGATCTCCGGGATGGCACGCGAAACGATGACGCTCATTGCATAGGGCATAAAGTTCCATTCCAGCGTGTCGCAGATGCCCTGCTCAGTGAGCTCGCCGCGCAGACCGACCACGGAATCGTCAACCGCGTGTTTGGTTGGTTTTGGTTCAGATTTCTTTTTGGGCATATCGGATGATACCTCTTCTATTCAGGTTAATCGGCAAAGGTGCGGCAGAGCCGGTCCCAAAGCCTGCGCAGACCGCGAACGATCCGGGCGCAGAAGCGGTCGAGCCGGAGCAGGCGGAACAGCCTGAGCCGGAGCCAGTCGTAAAGGGCGGAGGGCAAGAAGATCAGCAGCATGAAGCCGGGGATCAGGACCAGAAGCTGCCACGTTGGCGCATGCTTGAAGGAAATCAGGCAGAGCTCCAGCCGGGACCAGACCGTGTGATGCACGTGGATCACGTAGACGCCGAAGCAGAGGGGCGCGATCCCGCGGACCAGAGCCCTTGCTGCCCGGCCACGGATCTCAAGCCGCGCAGCCAGAACCAGCAGCGCGACCGACGGCAGGACAAGGAAGGGCGTGGAATACTTGGAAAACGGCGCGACGCTCATCCCTGCAAGCTGAACGCGCCAGGCGATCAGTCCGTTCAGAACGATCAAACCCACGGCGCACAGACGCAGCTTCCATCGGGCGGCGCGGAAGAAGATCCGCTCCTTGCGGACGCAGGCCCCGACGACGTACATGCAGACGAGCCACATGGCCGAAAAACCGCCGGCAAGGGCGAAGGTATCGCCGTAATAGACGTAGCCGAGGAAGGAGCCTCCGGAGGAAAGACCAAGTACGCCCCAGAACAGGCCGAGCGTCTGCTTCCGGTCCAGAGCAGCCACGCCGCGGTTGACGATCGGGCTCAGCAGAAAGACGAAGGAATAGCAGGAAAAATACCAGAAGCAGCGCTGGGTGACGGGAAACGCGGAACGGATCCAGAATTCCGGTTCGACGGAGCCGGGCTGGATCAGCTCCCCGATCACGCACAGAGACAGGCTCAGCAGCACCACCTGAAGCCAGAGGGCCAGAAAACGCTCCGGTCTCCAGCGGCCCGGATAGAGCACGTAGCCGGAAATCAGCGCAAAGATCGTCACGCCCATTCCGCCGATCCGGACAAGATTCTCTCCCAACTGCTGCATTACGGGACCGTCGGCCCGATAACAGTGGATCAGGCCGGTCTGATTCAGGGTGTGCAGCATGACGATCAGGGCGATTGCAAGGATGCGGAGGGCGTCCACGCCCAGGTTGCGTTCCGCCCGCGCGGACAGGGGCGCTGCGTTCGGTTTCGATGCGGATCGCATGCGGATCAGTCTCCTTTCAGCGCTTCAGGAAATATCGGCCAGATCGAGATACTTGTAGCCGTTGTCGGAGATATAGTCCTTTCGGGCCTGCAGATTGTCCCCGAGCAGCATATCAAAATAGACGGCGGTCCGGGCGGCGTCCTCCGGCATGACCTTGATGAGCCGGCGGGTCTCGGGATTCATGGTGGTCATCCACATCATTTCCGGCTCGTTCTCGCCGAGGCCCTTGGAGCGCTGGATATTGACCTTCTTCCCTTCCAGCTTTTTGAGGATCTCGGCCTTCTCGGTCTCGTTGTAGGCAAACCAGGTCTGATCCCTGCAGGTGATCTCAAAGAGCGGAGATTCGGCAATATAGACGAAGCCCTCGCGGATCAGCGTCGGAACCAGCCGGTAGAGCATGGTCAGGATCAGCGTGCGGATATGGTATCCGTCCTCGTCGGCGTCGGTGCAGATGACGATTTTATTCCAGCGGAGGTTGGACAGGTCAAACTCCGCCAGATCCTTGACGTGCTTGTCGCGGACCTCGATGCCGCAGCCGAGGACCTTGAGCAGGTCCGTGATGATCTCGGATTTGAAAATTTTCGCGTAATCCGCCTTGAGACAGTTCAGAATCTTGCCGCGCACCGGCATAATGCCCTGAAATTCGGCGTCTCTTCCCGTCTTGACCGAGCCCAAAGCGGAATCGCCCTCCACGATATAGAGCTCGCGCACGTTCGGGTCCTTGCTCCGGCAGTCCACGAACTTCTGAACGCGGTTGGCGATATCCAGAGAGCCGGAGAGTTTTTTCTTGATCGTCAGTCTGGCCTTCTCCGCCGTCTCCCGGGAGCGCTTGTTGACCAGGACCTGGGCGGCGATCTGCTCGGCCTCCTGCTTGTTTTCGATGAAATAGACCTGCAGGCGGGAGCGGAAGAATTCCACCATCGCATCCTGGATGAACTTGTTGGTGATGGCCTTCTTGGTCTGGTTCTCGTAGGAGGTCTGGGTGGAAAAGCAGTTGGTCACAAGAACCAGACAGTCGCAGACGTCCTGCCAGGTGATCTTGCTTTCATTCTTGACGTATTTGTTCTCCTGCTTGAGATAGGCGTCGATGGCGTAGACGAAGGCGTTTTTGGCAGCCTTTTCCGGCGCGCCGCCGTATTCCAGCCAGGAAGAGTTGTGGTAGTATTCCAGATGACCGCCCTGACGGGCAAAGCAGACGGCTGCGGTCAGGCGGACCTTGTAGTCCTCCATATCGGGACGGTCGCGTCCGACGCGGTCAGCCTCCCAGTATTGGGGCATGGTGATGGGACTCATGTTCCCGGTCTCGGCAAGCTCATTGAGATAGTCCACGATACCGTTTTCGTAGCGGAATTCCGTGGTCTCGAATTTCCCGCCGATCTGATTGCGGAAGCGGAAGGTCACGCCTGCGTTGACCACAGCCTGCCGCTTGAGCATATCGGTGTAGTAATCCGAGGGGATGTCGATGTCGGTAAAGACCTTGAGGTCCGGCTTCCAGTGGAAGCGCGAGCCGGTCTGCTTGCGGGTCGTGGGCTCCTTTTCGAGCTTGCCGACGATGCGGCCCTTTTCAAAGTGCAGATTGTACCGGAAGCCGTCGCGGTAGATCTCGGCGTCAAAGTATTCCGAGGCGTACTGGGTGGCGCAGGTGCCGAGGCCGTTCAGACCCAGGCTGTATTCATAGTTTCCGCCGCCCTGATTGTTTTTGTACTTGCCGCCCGCGTACATCTCGCAGAAGACAAGCTCCCAGTTGTAGCGCCCCTCTTTTTCGTTCCAGTCCACGGGACAGCCGCGGCCAAAGTCCTCCACCTCGACGGAGTGATCGGCATACCGGGTGACGATGATCAGATCGCCGTGCTTCTCGCGGGCCTCGTCGATGGCGTTGGAAACGATCTCAAAAACCGCGTGCTCGCAGCCGTCCAGGCCGTCCGAGCCGAAGATAACGGCGGGGCGTTTGCGGACCCGGTCCTCCCCTTTCAGTAATTCAATACTCTCATTGCCGTAATCCGGTTGTTTTTTGCTCATAGTATCCTCTCAGCGGTAAAACCGCAACGTATTGATGTGTTCGTGCATACACACCCACTATATCCTGTACAGTATAGCCGGAATCCGTAAAAATGTCAAGGAAAATCGGCGGAAAGCAAGCCTGCTCCGAAAAAGCGAAAATGCTCCCGGTCAGGGGAGCATTTTCTCGATTGCAGCCGGTATTTCGGAAAAAGCATGCACAGCCGGCGCGTCCGGAACCGATCCGAAGCCGTAGGCAGCGTGGAGGAACGGGATCCCGGCGGCGCGGGCCGCCTCGCAGTCTCCCATCGTATCTCCGACGTAGATCGCGCGTTCGATTCCGTTCCGCTCCATGACCAGACGGATGTTTTCGCCCTTGGTCTTTGCGGTGCGGACGGCGTTTTCGTAATCGTCGAAGTACCCGCCGGTTTGATTGCCGGAAAAGAATGCCTCGATATAGCCCAGGCCGCAGTTGCTCACGACAGCCATGAAATACCGCTCGTGCAGGCGCGGCAGAAGCTCCTCCTCTCCGGGATAGAGCAGGCCGCCGTGCGCGGCAAGCGGGATGCATTCCGCATCACAGCAGGAATTGACCACTGCTTCCGCCCAGGCGCGGTCCTTGCCAGGAAATATGGCCTCCGCGATCTGCGGCAGGGTCTTTCCGCAGCAGCGGCGGCAGTCGTCCGGGGTGAAGACCTGATCCACGCCGTTGGCCCGGCACCAGTCGTTCCAGGCGGCGGCGACGGTATCGCAGGAATCCCAAAGCGTGCCGTCCAGATCCCAGATGATCGCCGTTTTCTGCTTTTTCATAAAAACCTCCGGTTTCCAGGTTGAAAACCCGTGAAAAATGGTGTAAGATATAGAAAGATGATCTTGAAGGGAGATTCTTTGCATGAAACGAATTCTTGCCATCGGCACCGGCGGAACCATCGCCTCCCAGCTCGCGCCGGACGGCCTCCAGCCGGAGCTCAATACCGATCAGCTTCTGTCTCAGGTCCCGGCGATCCGGGAGTTCTGCGACGTTGTCTGCAATCAGCTCTGCTCCATCGACAGCACGAATATGTCCCCCTCCCGCTGGGTCCAGATGGCGCGGGCGATCCGGGACGATTATGACAATTACGACGGCTTCGTGATCATCCACGGAACCGATACGATGGCCTATACAGCAGCCGCCCTCTCCTATCTGATCCAGGGCAGCCCCAAGCCGATCGTTCTGACCGGCGCACAGAAGCCCATCGGCTCAGACAGCACGGACTCCAAGATGAACCTGGAGGACGCCTTTCGCTGCGCCTGCTCGAATCTTTGCGGGGTCCTGCTGGTCTTCAACGGGAAGGTCATGCTGGGTACCCGCGCCAGAAAGACGCACACCAAGAGCTTCCGCGCCTTTTCCAGCATCAACTATCCGGAGCTGGCCTATATCCGCGACGGACGGGTTTTGCCCTTCATCGTGCCGGAGAGCCGGGAGCGGCCCACCTTCTACGACCGGGTGGACGACAAGGTCGCCCTGCTGAAAATGATCCCTGGCACGGACAGCGCACTGCTGGCCTGGATGCTGGAGCACAACGACGCGCTGATCATCGAGAGCTTCGGCGTGGGCGGGATGCCGTCCTACCGCGGAACGGAGTTCCACGATCTGATGGCAGCAGCCATGAAGCAGGGCAAGACCATCGTGATGACGACCCAGGTGGAGAACGAGGGCAGCGACCTGGCCGTCTACAGCGTGGGCAACAGTCTGAAAACCCGGCTGGGCGTTCTGGAGGCCTATGACATGACGACGGAGGCCGTGGTCGGAAAACTGATGTGGATCCTCGGTCAGACCCGCGACCCGGACGAGATCCGCCGCCTGTTCTACCGGCCCGTGGCAGCAGACATTCTTATTCCGACTTCCGAGGCCTGAACACGTAGTAGCGCTGGCCGACGTAGTTGATGATGCAATAGGTCATCGTACAGGCCAGCATGACCAGATTCTCGCGGAAGACCGGGGTCTCGGCGCTGCGGGCGACGAGATTCTGCACCCAATCGGAGATCGCGCAGAAGGGCCGGACCTGGATGAGGGATTCAAAGACCTTGAGCAGGAGGACCTTCGCAAACAGATAGCTCAAGCCCACGGAGACGACGAACTTCACCGGCCAGTACCGGGAGATCTCCAGGCCGCGGAAGGTCACGTAACGGTTGAGCAGGAAGGAAATCCCGGTCTGGAGCGCGAATTCGATGATGAGGCTGGGCGTTTTCGCCACGTGAAAGACGTTGTGCAGAATCAGCATGATGAGATTGCACACGCCGTAGTTGAGGATGCCCAGGGTGACGTAGAGCCAGAAGGTCTTGTCAAAGAACTGATTCCAGATTCGTTTCATTCCGCAACCTCCGTAACTGTTTCTGCTTCGGGTTCGACGTACATCAGATCCCGGTCCACCTGCACCTCGATGCCGGCAACGTGTCCCTTCCCGGTGTACTGCCAGAAATGGACCCCATAGCCGAAGGATTGATAGCTGCCGTACTCTGCCAGCCAGAACGCGCTTCTTCGCAGGGCTTCCAGATTCAGAAGCATATAGCCGTAGGACTGGCTGAAATAGACGCCCGGCGCGTAGCCGCCTTCTGCAACCGTGTCGCAGAAGATCTGCGCGTAGTCGGAGACCAGGGTATTGGCGTAACCGGCGGTCCGCCCGCGGGAGACCTCCTCCCAGTCGAAGAAGACAGGCAGCTCCAGCTTTCGCCCGCCCAGCGTATCCAGGACGAAATCGGCCTCCGCCTTGGCCTCCTCCCGGCTGGTGGCCTGGGAATAGAAGTAGACGCCGACCGCGATCCCCGCGGCGCGGGCATTTTCATAGTTTTCCTCAAAGCGGCTGTCCACGTTCAGACTGCCGCTTTCATGATAGCCGCGGAAGCCGATCTGGAGGATCGCAAAGCGGATCCCGTCCTGATAGACGGCCTCCCAGTCGATCTCGCGCTGGTGAGAGGAAACGTCGATGCCCTGTATGGCGCCGGGATAAGAGACGACGCCGTTTTCATCTTTCGTAAAGGCCGCCATTTCCGCAGTGTTGAGCGGGATCAGCGACCCGGACGGCGCTGCGCCGCTGCGAGACCGGCGGAAGATCGAGCAGCCGGTAAACAGCAGCGCGCAAACCAGCAGAACAAGGCAGCTCCGGCGGATCGGTTTCATACGCGCCCTCCTTTTTGTACATGATTTTTAATTATATCACACTTTGTTGAGAAATGCAAAAAGTAATTGCCTTTTCCCGGAAATTGTTGTAGAATGACGGAGCACACGAATCATTATCTTGGAGGAAGACTATGTCTGACATTCGTGAAACCGGCAGTCTGGAGGAGCAGCTCCGGCAGGATCAGCGGCGCGAGGCAGCGCGGCGGCGCAGAAAGCGCCTGCCCTGGATGATCCTGCTGGCTCTGCTCGCAGTTTTGATCGGCGTCGGCCTGTACCTTCTGATCTCGAATCAGAATCCCAAAACGCCCCGGACCGCCGAAACCGTGGCCCCTGCGAACAGCCCTGTGACGATTGCCTTCGTCGGAGACATTGCCATGACGAAGGCGGCCCAGGAGGCGTTTCGGACCCCTGCCGGGTATGACTTCTCCCCCTGCTTTCGCTGGGTCACGGCTGAGCTTCGGGCAGCCGACCTTGCCGTCGGCAATTTGGAGGGCAATATCTCGGATGAGATCTCCGACTATAATTATCCCCCCGCCCTCCTGACCGCCCTGTATGACGCAGGCTTTGACGTTCTGCAGACCGCAAACTCGTTCAGCGTCGTCAACGGCGTCTCCGGTCTGGCCCGGACCAAGGCCGCGATTTCGTCCGCCGGTCTGCGTTCCGTCGGAACCAGCGCCACGAAGGAGGAAGCCGATCAGACCGGCGGCGTTCTGGTTCAGGACGTGAACGGGATCCGATTTGCCTTTCTTGCCTTTACCAAGGGCATGGAGAACAATCTTCGCGTCCCGGAGGAGGCGCTTTGGAGCGTCAGCCTTCTGTATTCCGACGAGCTTTACAAGGAGATCGCTCGCGACGCCATCGTGAACGCAGTCAAACGGGCGCGGGCCGAGAACCCGGACGTCATCGTTGCACTGGTCCACTGGGGCAGCGAATATGACGAGGAGCTTTCGGATTCCCAGACGAAGATCGCGGAGCTGCTGCTGGAAAACGGCGTCAGCCTCGTGGTCGGAAGCCACTCCCACTACGTCGGACCGGTCAAGAGGACGAACGGCTACGGGGTATTCACCGGCAGCGCCGTGGTCGCCTACAGCCTGGGCGATTTTCTCTCTGCGGCGGACGCCACCAACGCCCGTGCAGGCTGCATTCTGAACGTCCGCTTCCTGCGGGAGAACGGACAGGTCCGCATGACCGACGTCTCCTGCACGCCGACGTATTCCACGCAGCCGAGCGAAGATCTGGAATGCGAAAAGTGGGAGATCCTGGACATCAGACAGGCAATGGCCTTCTATGAAGAACGGTATTACGACGCGGTCTCCGCGCCGATGTACGAGCTTTTGAAGCAGACGACGGAGCGCATGCAGACGCAGATCGGAACGCAGGTCTCTCTGAAATAAACGCCGATCAACGAAAAACGCGCAGCCCTCATAGCAGGGCTGCGTGTTTTTCGTGCTGATTGGACGGGATCATTCGGCGGAGATCATGTAGTAATAGACGGGCTGACCGCCGTTGATGAGGCTGATCTCAGCATCGGGGCAAACCTTTTCAAAGATGCGAAGGGCCTTTTCCGCCGTCTTCTCGTCGATGTCCTCGCCGTAGAAGATCGTGATCACGTCCTTTTCCTCGCTGGCGATCTTTTCCGCGAGACCCTTGAGCAGGTTGTTGATATCGCGGCTGGTGCCGAACAGGGCGGAGCCGTAGAGCGCGATGTAGTCGCCCTCATGGATGGCGTAGCCGTCATAATCGGAGTTGCGGGCCGCATAGGTGATCTGCATGGTGGAGACGCCGTGACGGGCCTCCTCCATTGCGTTGGTGTTGGTCTCCGCGTCCTGGTCGGGATCGAAGGCCAGCATCGCAGAAATGCCCTGCGGGACGCTCTTGGTGTGGATGACCACGACGTTTTTCTCGGTCAGGCCGATGGTCTGCTCCGCCGCCATGATGATATTCTTGTTGTTCGGGAAGACGAAAACCGTCTCGGCGGGCGTCTTGTTGATGGCAAGCAGAATGTCCTGGGTCGAGGGGTTCATGGTCTGTCCGCCGGAGATCACGCCGTCGGCGCCGAGATCCTTGAAAACAGAGGTCAGTCCCTCGCCTGCGCAGACTGCGACCATGCCGTAGGGCTTTTCGGGCTTGGCGACCTGATTGTTCTTCTCGGCCTCGGAGAGCACCTTTTCGGTGTGCTGGAGGCGCATGTTCTCGATCTTGACGGTGATAAGGCCGCCGTAGGTCAGGGCCTTCTCAATGACCTCGCCGGGGTGGTTCGTGTGAACGTGGACCTTAATGATCTCGTCGTCGTCCACCAAGACCAGGCTGTCGCCCATGCCGTTGAGGTATTCGCGCAGCGCCTCCGGGTCAAGCTCGTTGTCACGGGAGACGATGAACTCGGTGCAGTAGGCGAAGGTGATGTCCTCGGTTTCAAAATCGGAGAAGCTGGCCTGCTCCTTCGGTGCAGTCTCGCTCCCGGCCTCAGGGGCGATCACGTCCTCGCCGCGCAGGGCGGAAAGCATGGCGGAAAGAACCGTGATCCAGCCCACGCCGCCTGCGTCCACAACGCCCGCCTTTTTGAGCACGGGGTTCTGATTGACGGTGTCCTCCAGAGCGACCTTGCCGCGAACGATGGCGCGGTCAAGCACGTATTCCACGTAGTCCTGCTCCTTCGCCGCTTCCTCGGCCGCTGCCGCCGCCAGGCGGGCGACGGTCAGGATCGTGCCCTCGGCGGGCTTCATGACCGCCTTATAGGCGCTGTCCACGCCGACCTGAAGGGCTTCGGCAAAGCCGACGCCGGTGGTCTCCTCCACGCCCTTGAGAGACTTGGAGATGCCGCGGAACAGCAGGGACAGGATCACGCCGGAGTTGCCGCGGGCCCCGCGCAGAAGCGCGGAGGCGGTAATATCGGCGGCCTTGGTGAGCGTGGGGCTGTCAGCCCGCTTGAGATCGGCGACCGCGTTGTTGATCGTCATGCTCATATTGGTGCCCGTGTCGCCGTCCGGGACCGGGAACACGTTCAGCTCGTTGATTTTCTGTTTGTTGATCTCGATGGCGGCTGCGGCGCTGATGATCATGCGCCGGAAGGCCGCTCCGTCAATTGTCTGTCTCAAAGCTACTCTTCCTCCGTTTTCAGCCGACGATCATGGAGTCAATATAGACGTTTACGTCCTTGACCTCGGTTTCAGTCGTCTTTTGCATGACGTAACGAACCTCGGAAATGATGGAGCTCGCCACGGCCTGTAAATTGACGCCGTGATCCACGATGATGTGCAGATCAATGGAGATGGTTCCGTCGTCGAGGAAGTTCACAAGAACGCCCTTGCCCATCGCCTCGCGGCGAAGCAGATGAACCAGTCCGTCGGTCACGGAGCGAACTGCCATGCCCTTGACGCCGAAGCAGTTGGACGCGGCAGCGCCGGCAATGTTGGTATAAACGCTGCTGTTGACAGAGATCTCGCCTTTTTCGGTTTGAACCTTTACCATTACAATACCTCCTTGCAGCCGGGTGGTTTTGATTTCATATTATTATAGCGCATTCGTTGGAAATATACAAGTGTTATTTTTCGCCGGCAGTATCTGAGGCTCTCCCGCTCATCCCTTCAGACGGGCAAGTCTTGCCTCGCTCTGCTCCAATTGGACGAGCAGCCTGCGGTTCTGTTCCAGCTTATCGCGCTGCGCCTGGATCACGTTGGCTGGCGCGCGGGCGGTGAACTTCTCGTTGGAGAGCTGGGCCACGGCGCGGGCGATCTCCTTCTGCGCGTTCTCCTTCTCCTTCTTCACGCGGGCCAGCTCCTTTTCGACGTCCACGAGCTGCGCCATCGGCAGATAGAGCTTTGCGTCGGCTGTGACGCACTGCGCCATATCCTCGTGTCCTTCGGGCTCCGCAGCGGAGACGAAGACGTTTTCCGCGTAGGCCAGTCGGGTGATGAAGGGGATGCCCTCGGTGAAGACCTCGGTCTTTTCCGTCACCACGTAGAGGTCCGCCTTTTTCGACGGCGGGACGTTCATCTCGGCGCGGCGGTTGCGGATCGTGCGGATGGCGGTCATGACGGCCTCCATGTGCTGTTCCTCGGTCGGGAAGTCGAGCGCTTCGGTGAATTCGGGCCACTTTGCCACGATCAGGGCCTCGCCCTCATGGGGGATGGCCTGCCAGATCTCCTCGGTGACAAAGGGCATGAAGGGATGCACCAGCCGGAGCATCCGGTCAAGCACGAAGAGCAGGACCTGCTCGGCAGTGCGCTTGCTGCCCTCGTTTTCGCCGTAGAGACGGGCCTTCGTCAGCTCGATATACCAGTCGCAGTAGTCGTCCCAGATGAAGTCATAGATCTTCTGGATCGCCACGCCGAGCTCAAACTTATCCAGATTCTCTGTGACCTCGCGGGTGACGCGGTTGAGCTTGGAGAGGATCCAGCGGTCTGCGATCTCCAGCTTTTCCGCTGCGGGCAGCTCGTTCTTTTCCACGCTGAGGTTCATCAGCACGAAACGGCTGGCGTTCCAGAGCTTGTTGGCAAAGTTGCGCATGGCCTCGCAGTGCTCCACGTAGAAGCGCATATCGTTGCCGGGGCTGTTGCCGGTGATCATGTTCATGCGCAGGGCGTCGGAGCCGTAGCGGTCGATCATCTCCAGCGGGTCGATGCCGTTGCCCAGGCTCTTGGACATTTTGCGGCCCTTGTCATCGCGGACCAGACCGTGGATCAGAACGGTGTGGAAGGGCGGCTTGCCGGTATGCTCGCAGGCCGAGAAGATCATGCGTGCGACCCAGAAGAAAATGATGTCGTAGCCGGTGACCAGGACGGAGGTGGGATAGAAGTAATCGAGATCGGGGGTCTGATCGGGCCAGCCCAGGATCTCAAAGGGCCAGAGAGCCGAAGAGAACCAGGTATCCAGCACGTCGGGGTCGCGCTCGATGTGCTTCGAGCCGCATTTCTCGCAGCATTGGGCGTCCTCGCGGCTGACCGTCACGTGACCGCAGTCGGCGCAGTACCAGGCAGGGATCTGATGGCCCCACCAGAGCTGGCGGGAGATGCACCAGTCGCGCACGTTCTCCATCCAGTTGGTATAGATCTTGGTAAAGCGGTCGGGGACGAACTTCGTCTCGCCCTCGCGGACCACGCGCAGAGCCTCCTTAGCAAGGGGCTCCATCTTGACGAACCACTGGGCGGAGATGATGGGCTCCACGTCGTTGTGGCAGCGGTAGCAGGTGCCGACGTTGTGGGAATAGGGCTCGGTCTTTTCGAGCAGGCCAAGGGCCTCCAGATCCGCCACGACGGCCTTCCGCGCCTCGTAACGGTCCATGCCGAAGTAACGCCCGCCGTTTTCGTTGATCGTGCCGTCGTCGGCAATGACCTTGATGCTGTCCAGATTGTGGCGCAGACCGACCTCAAAGTCGTTGGGGTCGTGGGCGGGCGTCATCTTGACGCAGCCGGTGCCGAAATCCATCTCCACGTAGTCGTCGGCCACGATGGGGATCTCGCGGTCCATGAGCGGAAGGATGCAGGTCTTTCCCACCAGATGCGCGTAGCGTTCGTCGTTCGGGTTCACGGCCACGCCGGTATCGCCCATCATGGTCTCCGGGCGGGTGGTGGCCACGACCAGCCAGCCGGAGCCGTCGGTCAGCGGGTAGCGCATGTGCCAGAGATGGCCCGGCTTATCCACGTATTCGACCTCGGCGTCAGACAGGGCCGTGCGGCAGTGCGGGCACCAGTTGATGATGCGGCTGCCCTTATAGATCAGACCCTTTTCGTAGAGGGAGACGAAGACCTCGCGGACGGCTTTGGAGCAGCCCTCGTCCATCGTGAAGCGGGCGCGGTCCCAGTCGCAGGAGGTGCCCAGACGCTTCTGCTGCTCCACGATGCGGTCGCCATACTTGTTCTTCCAGTCCCAGACCTTCTCCAGGAATTTTTCACGCCCCAGGTCGTAGCGGGTCAGACCCTCCTTGCGGAGCTCCTCCTCCACCTTGATCTGCGTGGCGATTCCGGCGTGATCGACGCCCGGAACCATGAGCGCGGCGTAGCCCTGCATCCGCTTGTAGCGGATCAGGATATCCTGCAGGGCCTCGTCCATTGCGTGTCCCATGTGGAGCTGTCCGGTGACGTTTGGGGGCGGCATGACGATGGTGAAGGGCTTCTTGTCAGGGTCGCGTTTCGTCTTGAAAAAGCCGTTGTCCTGCCAAAACGAATAGATTCGATGCTCGACCTGCTTCGGATCGTAGGTCTTGGGGAGTTCTCTTGCCAAAATAATCATCTCCTGTCAAATATGAAAACCGCCCCGAGCAAGCTCAGGGCGGCAAAAATACCGTGGTACCACCTGAATTTCCGGGCAAACCCGGACACTCTGTCTCTGTAACGGGAGAACCCGTCCCGGCCTCATGCGTTCGACCGGACCGCTCCGAAGCGACCTTCTCCCCTGCCGTTCAGGGCTTGCACCGTCCGCCCTGTCTCTGAAAACCGGTTTCGGGGATACTCCTCTCCATCCGCGCGTTTGATTGCACTTATCATATCCGCAGCGCACCGATTTGTCAAGAAGTATTTTCGCGCGCCGGGTAACAGACCGCGCAAAAAAACCATCAGAAAAGTCGTGACAAATCGGGCGCGGTCGGTTATAATAGACGCAAGCAATCCGAAAGGGGCTGAACGCTAATGAAACGCATTGTTTCCGTCTCGCTTGCCGTCCTGCTGCTGATCTGCCTGGTCGGCTGCTCGCACGCCGTGGGCGGGACCTATACCCTGACCCGCGCGACCTATGACGGCAAGGAAGTCACGCCCTCCAGTCTGGGGATGAACGTCGTTCTGACGCTCGATGAGAACGGTCTGGGAACCGCAAGCTGGAACGGTGAGAATCTGGAGATCACCTGGGCCGAAACCGACGACGCCGTGACCCTGGAGGGCGTAAACGGCACGCTGGTTTTCACGAAGGCCGGGAAGGATCTGATCCTGCACGACAAAGGAGCGATTCTCTATTTCACCCTGCCCGAGGAGCCGGAGGACTGATCCGGATCGCTCGCCCGGTCTGACGCGATCGCAGGGAATCGCGTCAAACGCCCCGCTCCCGAAGCCGGAAGCGGGGCGTTTGGCGCCTTATTTGATCTTCAGGAAGTTGCCCAGGGTCTCGGACACCGAGGTAATATAGGTGAAGGAGCCGGGATAGCGGGCGATGATGCTCTGGATGTCGGCGATCTGGTGCTTATTGACGATGCAGATGACCAGGCTCTTACGCTCGTGCGTGTAGGCGCCCTCGGCGGGGAGCATCGTGACGCCGTGCTTGAGATGCTCCATCAGATCGGCGGCGAGCTTTTCCGGTTCCTCGCTGACGATCTCAAATTTCAGGGCCGACTGTGCGCCCTTGACCACAGAATTGCCGACGTAGCTGCATACGAAGCAGTAGATGATGCAGCAGATGACAGGCTCGAACTGGTGACCGTAGACGAAGAAGGATACGACGGCGATCACGGCGTTCAGCGTAAAGCTGATCCAGGCGACGTTGTACTCCGGGTGATAGCGCTTGATGCAAAAGGAAATGACGTCGGTGCCGCCGGTGCAGCCATGCTTGCGAAGGGTCACGCCGTAGAGACTGCCGATGATGACGGCGGCGGCGATCGGAGCCAGGATGGTGCTGTTGCCGTTGGTCGAGGTGTATTGATACCTGGCAAGGATCGCAGGGTCCACGGCCCGGAGAGCGATCATGCCGCCGGAGAAGAAGGCCGTGAAAAGCATGCTCTTTACCACGAATTCACGGTCGACCAGAAACCAGGCTGTGATCAGAATGGGGACGTTGATGATCAGGTTCAGGATACCGGCGTCAACCTTCAGGGCATACTGGAGCATGGTGGAAATGCCGCCGACGCCAGCCGGGGCGAAGCTGTTCGGGAAGACCAACAGCGCATAGGTGAACGCTGCAATGATGCCGAGGATCGGGAAAATCCACGCGGATTTATAATCCGGCTTCCGCTGAGTCGGAATGCTCATTGTTTCAAACCTCCTTCCGCGTTTAGCGGTATTGTAGCACAGAGCTTTTGGAAAAGCAAGACCGACTTTCCGGAACTGCCGCCAAATTCTACTTGACAAACTGCATAAAAACGCGTTATAATGTAACAGAGCGATTCCCCGGAACTGATTCAGCTAAGGCTGCTCTCAGGCGGGGAATTTTTCGTACTATATCCAGGGAGGAATGCTAACATGTTTGAGATTGAAGAGCTTCCGGTTCGCAGAGGAAACGTTCGTCTGCGCGTGGCCCGCGGCCACTTTGCCACCAACCACAGTCATATCAATTACTACATTGATATTTCTCATCAGAAGACCCGTCTGAGCGAGGCGAAGGACGTTGCAAAGGAGCTTGCGCCTTATTACAATACCGTCCCCGTTGACACGATCCTTTGTCTGGACGGCACTGCCGTCATCGGAACCTGTCTGGCAGACGCCCTGATCAGCACCCGCCGGAGCGTCAATTCCAACGGCGCGATCTCGGTCCTGGAACCCGAATACAACGCCAACAGCCAGATCATCTTCCGCGACAACGCCCAGCCGCTGATCCGGAACAAGCACGTTCTGATCCTCATGGCCAGCGTCACCACCGGCTTCACCGCCAACCGCTCCGTTGAGGCCATCGGCTATTACGGCGGCACCGTGGTCGGTATTTGCAGCCTCTACTCCGCCGTGGAGGAGGCCGCCGGCATGAAGGTCCACTCGGTCTACGACGTGAACGACCTGCCCGACTACGCCAGCTACGATTTCCGCTCCTGCCCCTACTGCAAGCAGGGCCGCCGCATCGACGCGCTGGTCAACAGCTTCGGCTATTCCGCGCTGTAACCTTCAACGATCTCGCCCGGAAGCAAGGCTTCCGGGCGATTTTTGCCTGCGCTCTCAGCTCAGCGCAGCCCGCAGCTTCTCCAGGGCGTGTTTTTCGATCCGGGAGACGTAGCTGCGCGAGATGCCGAGGATGGCTGCCACGTCCTGCTGCCGGTGCGGCGCGTGATTGCCCAGACCGTAGCGCAGGACGATCACGGTCCGCTCGCGCGGCGTCAGCACGGATGCAAGGGCACGGTAGAGACCGGCGTTCGCCTCCTTCCGGGCGAGGTCCTCGAACAGATCCTCGTCGGAGGCGACCACGTCCTGAATGGCAAGCGCCGTCCCGTCCTTCCCGGCCTCAAGGCAGTCGGACAGGGAGACGTCGCCCGCCGTTTTCCGCTGACTGCGGAAATGCATCAGGATCTCGTTCTCCACGCACCGGGCCGCATAGGTCGCAAGTCTGGCGCCCTTGGACGGGTCAAAGGACTCGATGCCCTTGATCAGGCCGATGGTCCCGATGGAGATCAGGTCCTCCTGGTCGGAGGCCTGTGTGTAATACTTCTTCATGATATGCGCCACGAGGCGCAGATTCCGCTCGATCAGGATATTCCGCGCCTCCATGTCTCCCCTGGACGCGCGCTCGAGATATTCCTGTTCTTCCTTCCGTGGCAGGGGCTTGGGAAAGGAGCCCGGCGTATCCAGGCGAAGCGCGCAGAACATGGACATTACGAGAACTGCCGCAGAAAGCAAGCCTCTCACCTCCTGCATGCAGTCTATTCCGGTGCGGTTTGTCCAAATGACAGCCGAAAATCTTGCAGACCGCCTCCGAACGGGGAGCGGTCTGCAAGGTTTTTCTTGTAATTCCGGGGAAAAAGCGGTATAATCAGGTTGAACCCTTCGGGGCGATCACGCGCCAGGCCTCGATCAGGCGCTCCAGACTCCAGGCCGCGTTCGCGGGACTGGTGGAGGGCAGACAAATCGCCGGCCGCCCGGTCAGAGGCTCGGCGTATCGGCGGTAGAGCCGCTGAGCCGTTTTGCCGTTGACGAAGATCCGCTCGATCGGCGCACCGTTGAGGATCTCGCTCAGATCGTTGACCCTCGCGTTTCGGATGCTTGCGTCCGAGGAGCCGACGATCTCACAGGCGGCGATCACGTCCCAGAGGGCGATCCCGTGCCGCAGGAGGAAGGCGCGGCGCGCCGGGATCGACTGCGGACAGGCTTCCCCGAAGACTGCCGCCGTGACCCGCCAGAAGCGGTTGTTCGGGTGGCCGTAGAAGAATCCGGCCTCCCGGGATTTGACCGACGGGAAGCTGCCGAGAATCAGGATTCCGGAATCCGCCGCCCAGACGGGCGGGATGGGATGGGTCAGAAGCAAGAAATCACTCCGTTCAGACAAATTCGTAAGGAGGCTGCTGTTATGGATACCTGTAATGCCGCGCTCCGGTTTGGAAGCCGGGTCGCATTGGGCGAGGAGACGACGGTCTCCCCTGCCGCCGAGGCCACGCTGCAGAGCATGCTCCGCGGCAACGAAGAATTCCGGACCCACAGCCGGAATCTCGCCAGTCTGAGCGCTGCGATCCGGCACAAGACCGCGCACGAGGGCCAGCACCCATACGCCGTCGTGGTCTGCTGCGCGGATTCCCGCGTTCCGGCGGAGCATATTTTCACAGCCGGGATCGGGGACCTGTTCGTGATCCGCAACGCCGGCAACCTGATGACCCCCGCTGCTCTGGGCAGCGTGGAATACGCCGTTGCCCATCTGCACGTACCGCTGGTCCTGGTGATGGGCCACCGGGGCTGCGGCGCGGTGGCTGCCGCAATGATGGATCACCTGGAGCTTGGCGCGCTGGGCGATCTGATCGACCAGGTTGCGGACAATATCGTCCACGCAAGCTCGCCCCGTCAGGCTGAATTCAAAAATATGCGCGCGTCTCTGGCTGAGCTGGGCCGGAGCGAGGTCCTGCGGAAGGTTGCGGCGGAAGGGCGCGTCGGCTTCGCCGGGGCGATCTACGATCTTTCCAGCGGTCGCGTCGAGCCGGCGCTCGAGGACGTATAATTGTGCGATCGGAAGCGGGCGGTCTGCCGGAAGCAGACCGCCCGCGTTTCTCGTTCAGCCCGTTCTGTTCAAGGGCTTATTCCAGCAGACAGACCGCGTGGCAGGCAATGCCCTCTTCCCTTCCGGTAAAGCCCAGATGCTCCTCCGTGGTCGCCTTGATATTGACGCGGTCCGGCTCCGCGCCGAGGATGGCGCAGAGCTTTTCCTTCATCTGCGGCAGATAGGGCGCGAGCTTCGGCTTTTGCGCGAGGACCGTCACGTCCAGATTGCCGAGGCGGTAGCCCCGTTCGGTGATCAGCGCCCAGACGCGCGTCAGCAGCTTGAGGCTGGAAATGCCCAGATAGGCCGGATCGGTATCCGGGAAGTGCTGCCCGATGTCGCCCAGCGCCGCCGCGCCGAGCAGGGCGTCCATGACGGCATGGGTCAGGACGTCAGCGTCCGAGTGACCGTCCAGCCCCATACGGTGAGGGATCTGCACGCCGCCGAGGATCAGGTCTCTGCCCGCGACGAGGCGGTGAACGTCGTATCCGTGACCGATCCTCATTTGTCCGCCCTCGCCTTCAAAACGGCCTCGGCCAGAAGCAGATCGGTCGGCGTCGTGACCTTGAAATTTTCGTCGCTGCCCGGGGTGATAATGACGTTCACGCCGTAGGCCTCCGCTGCGGAGCAGTCGTCGGTCAGCGGCTTTTTCCCGCCGATGGCGGCTTCCAGCGCCGCGCGATAGACTGCCGTCTTGAAGACCTGGGGGGTCTGCACCGCATAGAGGGCGCTGCGGTCCGGGGTGGCCTCGATGATCCCGCCGTGGACCTCCTTGATCGTGTCCTTGACCGGGACGGCAGGGGCAGCCGCGCCGAACTTTTCCGCCTTGCGGATGGCGTCGTGGATGATCTGCTCGGTGACGAGGGGTCTTGCGCCGTCGTGAATGGCGACGAGATCGCAGTCCTTCCCCACATAGTCAAGGCCGAGCTGGACGGATTCTGCGCGGCTTTCGCCGCCCTTGCAGAGCCGTTTGACCTTGCTCAGCTTCTTTTCAACGACGAGCCGGCTGAGCGGCTCAAGCAGATCCTCCCGCGTGACGAGAACGATCTCCACGACGTCCTGCGCATTCTGGAAGGCGCGAAGGGTATGGACGATCAGGGGCTCGCCGCAGAGCTCCGCCATGATCTTGTCGGTGCCCTCCATGCGTGTGGCCTTCCCCGCCGCCACGACGACGGCGGAGCATTTTGCGCCGCGGGATGAGATCTTGTGAAGTACCTTGGAAACGCCCATTTCAGCCTCCTATCTTGCGATGGCCTCTGCCAGAAGTCTGGCACAGTCCTCGGCAACTGTGAGATCGGCAATTTCATTCGGGTTGTGGGTATAGCGGATGGGGATGGAGAGCACCCCGCTGGGCACGCCGCCCCGGGTGTTGAAGATACCGCCGGCGTCGGTGCCGCCGCGCTTGGTCACCTCGATCTGCGTTTTGATCTTCAGCGCCTCTGCGGATCCCTTCAGCAGATCTACGACCGTGGGATGGCTGAAGACGGCTGCGTCCATCAGCTTGATCACCGGGCCGCCGGAGAGCGTCAGCGCGTTGGGCTTAAAACTGCCCGGCGTATCGGGGATCCCGCAGATATCCACAGCGATCGCAAGATCGGGCGTGATGGCAAATGCAGCCGGCTTGGCGCCGCGAAGGCCGACCTCTTCCTGCACCGTAAAGACGCAGAAGATCTCATTGTCGGTCTCCTTCATCAGCTCCAGCGCACGCAGGCAGACCGCGCAGCCGAGACGGTTGTCCAGATACGGGGAGATCACCTTTCCGTCCTGGAAGACCGGCTCACCGCAGTAGACGGCGGTATCGCCGACCGAGACCTTTGCCCCGGCAGTATCCACGTAAAGCTTATCAATCGTCAGATCCTGCGGCTCCACGCCGCTGTCGTGGCAGATGACGCCAAAAACACCGTTGTCAAATCGGACCCGCTGGCCAACGATATAGATCGGACGCAGACCGCCCAGATTGACAAAGCGGGCGAAGCCGCCTTCCTCCAGATAGGTCACAATGAGGCCGACGGTGTCCATGTGGGCGGCGACCATCACGCGGCGGCCGTTGCCGGGCTTGTGGATGACCAGGTTGCCGAGGGCGTCACGGGCCACGGAGCCGTAGGGCTTGCCCAGCTCCTCAATGACCTTTGCGATCGCCGCTTCATGGCCGGAGGCGGAAACCGGGGGGATGAGCTTTTTGAGCAGTTTATCCATGATAATCCTCCATTTTCTCCAGGAAGGCCCCGACCAGAACCTTCATGGCTTCAAAATCCTTGACGTTGCCCACGCAGGACGGGCTGTGGATGTAGCGCAGAGGGGCGGAGATCCCGGCGACCTTGCAGCCGTTGAGATTGGTCTGCATGGCTCGGGCGTCGGTGGTTCCGGCCAGGCGGGTCTTGATCTGCCAGGGGATATTCCGTTCCTCTGCAAGATCCCGCAGCAGGCGGAAGAGGCCGGGATCGTAGATGCTGCCCTTGTCCATCATGGACAGGACCGGCCCATGCAGGGGGACGCAGACCCGATCCGCGCCATCGCGGTCCGGCGTGTCTGCGGCGCTGGTGCCCTCTAAGATCAGGGCAACGTCCGGCTCAACGCGAAAGGCTGCGCCGAAGGCGCCCTTAGACCCGATCTCCTCCTGGACCGTAAAGGCGAACCAGGTATCGACGGGAAGCTCCTCCTTGAGCGTCTCAAGCAGGATCGCGCAGCCCACCCGATCATCGAGCGCCTTTGCCCGAAGGAATCCGTTTTGCAGCTCGGTGATCTCCGGATCGAAGCAGCCGAAGGTCCCCTCTTCCACGAGGGCCTCCGCTGCCGCACGGTCCTTTGCGCCGATATCAATGTAGAGATCCCGGACCTTGGGGATCCGCTTGCGCTCGTCCTTGTCGGTCAGATGGATCGGCTTCATGCCGATGATTCCCGGAATCCGATCCGGGCCCAAGAAAACCTTCTTGCCCAGGACGACGCGGCGGTCCATTCCGCCGATGAAGGCAAAGCGCAGGAAGCCGGATTCCATGATCGAGGTGACGATGACGCCGACCTCATCCATATGCGCGGCCAGCAAGACCCGGCGCTTCGGCGTCTTCCTGCCCTTCTTGAAAACGATCAGGGTGCCGTTGGGCGTCACAGTCATCTCATCGGCATAGGGCTCTGCTTCCCGGCGGATGTACGCGCGGACCTCGTCCTCCAGCCCGGATGGCCCGAAGAGCGGGCAGAGGGCCCTGACGGTATCCATCAGCATGGGGCGTCCTCCTTTCTCGAACGGATATAGGCGGCAATGAGCTGGGCGCTGTGCTCCATATCCTCCAGATCCACGACCTCGATGGGCGTGTGCATGTAGCGCAGCGGCAGACTGACGTTGCAGACCGCCACGCCCTCGCGGCTGATCTGGATCTCGTCGGCGTTCGTTCCGGTCCGTCCGGGCAGGACCTCGCGGGTATAGGGAATGCCGTTTTTCTTTGCCAGCGCGATCAGCTTCTGCGACATCCGCCGGTTTTCCACGGGACCGACGCCGATCATGGGGCCGGTTCCGAGGGGCTTGCTCTCGGCCTTGGGCGTGTCGGGCGTCTCGGCAAAGCTGACGTCAGCGACAATCGCCTCCGTGGGCATCATGTTATACGCGCCGGTCGCTGCGCCGAGGGCGGTGTATTCCTCCTGGACAGAGCCGAGCACACAGACGTTCAACGGAAGCTCCTCGTCTTTCAGCAGCTCCATGACCCGGCAAAGGATGACAAAGCACGCCCGATCATCCAGACTCTTGCCGCAGACAAGGCTTTTTCCCATTGTGAAGGGCTTGGTGCCGTAGACGATCCGGGTGCCGACGGGGACGCGGGCTGCCGCTTCCTCCTCGGACAGACCGCAGTCCACGCGAAGATTGTCCATCTCAAAGGCCTTTTCCCGCTCGTCCGCAGGGACCACGTGCGGCGGCAGACAGGTCACGACGCCGAACATCGGCGGCTCGGTGCAGACCTTGACCTCGAGGCCCGGCAGGATGCGCGGGTCAATGCCGATGGCGGCAAATTTCAGATATCCCTTATCGTGGTCTGTGACAAGCATGCCGACCTCATCGAGGTGGGCGTCAAGCAGGATACACTCCTGCGAACGCTTTTTGGCGGTTCGAATGCCGATCAGGTTTCCCATGACGTCCCGGGTCACGGAATGGACGTATGGCTCGAGGATCTCTTTTGCCGTCTCATAGACGCCCTGCTCGGCCCCGCTGGGACCCGTACAGGCGGAGAGCGCAAAGAGCGCTTGTTTCATATCCATCGTATCACAGCTCCATTACTGTCTTTTTGAATTCCTTCCCGCGAACCATGAAGTTCTTGAACTTGTCAAAGGCGGGACCGGCCGGAGAAAGGATCACGACGTCGCCGGGCTCCGCTTCCCGCGACGCCAGGCGGATCGCCTCGTAGAAATCGTCTTCCCAGAGGATCTTTGGGCTGCCCTCGGCATAGCCCGGGGCGTGGATCACGGCGTCATAGATCTTGGGAGCCGTTGCGCCGGAGAGGATCAGGGTCTTGACGCGGGCCACAACCTCCGGCCCGAGGGGTTCAAAGGGAATGTGCTTATCGTAGCCGCCGGCAATCAGAATGACCTTCTGCGTGAAGGAGCGCAGTCCCGCGATCGTGCGGGAGGGAGAGGAAGCGATCGAATCGTTATAATAGCGCACGCCGTCCTTGACCCGGACGAGCTCGATCCGGTGCTCGACCCCGCCGAAGCTGCGGGCAACGGCACGGATGCTCTCATCCGAGACCTCGCTGCCGACGGCCAGGATGGCAGCCATGTAATTTTCCACGTTATGCAGGCCGGGAAGCAGGATGTCGGACTGATCCATCAACCGCTCCGTGGTCTCGCCCTTTCGCCAGATCGTCCCGTCGCGGAAGAAAACGCCGCGCTCCGGCTCGCCCTGCCGGGAGAACTCCAACACCCTGCCCTTTGCCTTGGGAACGAAGGAATGCGTGATCTCGTTGTCCATGTTGAGGATCAGCGTATCGTCCGCTGTCTGGTGCAGATAGAGGTTCTCCTTTGCGGCCACGTATTCCGCCATATCCTTGTGGATGTCCAGATGGTTCGGGGCCAGATTCGTGATCACCGCCACGTGCGGACTGTAGGGGAAGTACATGAGCTGGAACGACGAGAGCTCCAGCACGACCTTGTCCGTCGGCTCCATCTCGTCCGCCTTGTCCAGAAGGGGCGTGCCGATGTTGCCGCCCAGCCAGACGCGATAACCTTCTTTTTTGTAGAACTCCGAAATCAGCGTGGATGTCGTCGTCTTGCCGTCGGAGCCGGTGACGGCTGTGATCCGGCAGGGGCAGACCGCGAAGAAGGCCTCCATCTCGGAGGTGACGACGGCTCCGGCCTCGCGCAGGGCCTTGATCTGCGGGGTGTCCGGATGGAGACCCGGCGTGCGGAATACGACGTCGCCCGTCAGACCGTCCAGATAGTCCGGCCCCAGGTGGAGCTTCGCGCCGTTTTTCTCCAGCTCCAGTACCTCGTCGTCCAGCTTATCCCGGGGCGTCTTGTCGCAGCAGGTGACGTCGATGCCGTAGTGCAGCAGCAGACGGACCAGCGGGCGGTTGCTGACGCCGACGCCCAGCACCAAAACGCGCTTGCCGCGCAGCGCTTCAAAATAGGAATCCAGTCTTGTCAAATTCGTTCATCCTTTCAGGCGGGAGACCCGCCGAATCATCAATCGTCCCCGATCCCGACCCTCATCCGAAAACCAGCGTTGAAGGTAGTAACAATGCACCGTGACCGTGCGCGTGTAACGCTGCTGGGCATAACGGTAAAAGAGGATTCGAACCCCGACCGCGCCCGACGGTCAACCATAGCGTGTGGTTCCTTCTCAACCACGGGAGATCCCGCTCGCCTTTTCGGACTACCGACTGATTGTTTGATTCTTTATTCCTTCAGCTCCGTGGTCCAGTTCAGGGCCTGGATCTCCTCGTCCAGCTCGCGCAGGGCCTTGGACTGCTCGTCTACCTGCTTTTGCAGCTTGGCGACGTCCACGGTGGAGGAGATTTTGATCTCCGTCTTGGAATAGCGGTCCACGCGGGCGGAGGCGCAGTCCAGGAAGCTGCGCATCATGCTCACGCGCTTGGAAAGGCAGTCGCGGCGGGCCAGCTTGGCGGTCAGGGTCTCCCCTTCCGCAACGGTCAGACTGTTGGTCAGGTTGATCTTCGTGATCAGCTCCTCCAGCCGGATGAGAATGCCGTCCAGCTCGGTCAGAAGGGTCTTGGGGGCCTCGGCAGGGACTTCGCCCTCCTGGACCTTGGCGTTGTTGTTCAGCCGGTTCTGCAGGGCGGCCAGACGGCGCTGCAGGTCGGCGCGTTCGGAAAGAGCGGTTGCAAGCTTCATTTCAGGTTCCTCCGTTTCTATTGATGCATCCTGCCAAGCTGCCAGAAGGCCACCGCAGAAGCAGCGGCGACGTTCAGAGAATCCACGCCGTGTGACATGGGGATCTTCACGGTGAAGTCGCAGTCGGCAATCGTGGTATTACATAGGCCGTCGCCCTCGGTCCCGAGGACGATCGCCAGCTTTTCGGCGCGGCAAAGCGCGGGATCGTCCACGCGGACGGAATCGTCCCGCAGAGCCATTGCGGCGGTCTGAAAGCCCAGACCTTGCAGGAAGGAAAGCCCCGGCTCCGGCCATTCCATATCCAGATAGGTCCACGGGATTTGGAAGACCGTTCCCATGCTGACGCGGACGCACCGGCGATAGAGCGCGTCGGTGCAGGCGGGCGTGAGCAGAACGGCGTCCATATTCAGGGCCGCCGCGGAGCGGAAGATCGCGCCGAGGTTGGTCGGGTTCATGATGTTTTCCAACACCGCGATCCGCCGGGCGTTTTTGCAGATCGCCTCCGGCTTCGGAAGCGCGGGCCGGCGCATGGCGCAAAGGACCCCGCGCGTCAGCGGGAAGCCGGTGAGCTGGGTCAGAACGTCCAGGGTGGAGGTGTAGATGGGGATCTCGCCGCAGCGGGCAATGATGCCTTTCGCCTGACCTTCGATGTGCTTCCGTTCCAGCAGCATGGAAACCGGCACGCAGCCGGCGTCCAGGGCGCGGTCGATGACGTTCGGGCTTTCGGCGATAAACAGCGCGTTGGAGGGGTCCGCCCGGTTGACCAGTTGATTCTCGGTCAGTCTGGCGTAAACGTCCAGCTCCGGCGCGGAAAAAGACGTGATTTCAATGACGTTCGGCATAGTCGTCTCCGCTGTTCCTCAGAATGCAATCATTATACCCGATTTCTCCGGCGTTTGCAAGGGCGGAAACGGCGATTTTCATCGGCGGCCGCAACACGGGCGTAACAGTTCAGCAGCTCAACGGATTTGGATTTGCCGAGCGAAAAGCCTTCCCCCCCTCGGGGGGAAGGTGGCATCCGGCGTCTCACGGAAGCCGGATGACGGATGAGGGGAGGAGTATCGATTACAGATTCATATATTCAACGGACTGCTTGTCGGAACGCCCCCTCATCCGCCTCGCTGCGCTCGGCACCTTCCCCCCAAGTGGGGAAGGCTCTGTCGGAGTCCTGGCAGGCTGGCCCTGATGATCGTAATCCTCCGCGGCGGCCTATGCCGGTAAAAAAAGAGGCTGTACCACGGTTTGTGATACAGCCAGGGGATTGCGCTTCTTTTTTACGAGAACCTCTGAAGCAGACACTTGCGATGCTGTTCATAATCTGCACGGCGCAGCACATCGACACGTGAATGATTACGCCCTGCGTTCCGTGAGGACGCCGGCGTCCATTTCGTGCAGGGTATCGCACAGGATCCGGGTGTCGTCCGGGTTGTGGGAGGCGATGAGGATCGTCTTTCCCTTGTCCTTCAACCCTAAAAACAGCTCCCGCATCTGGGCCACGCCGTACTTGTCCAGACCGTTCATCGGCTCGTCAAGAATCAACAGCTCCGGGTCGTCCATGAGCACCTGTGCCAGGCCGAGCCGCTGGCGCATACCCAGGGAATACTTTCCCACGTGCCGTTTGAGGTTCGGGTCCAGCCCCGCCGTGGCGATGGCCTCCCGGATCTTCTGCTTGTCCACCTTTCCGGTGAGCTCGCGCAGATACCGGAGGTTCTGGTAGCCCGTGCAGTTCGGGAGAAAGCCCGGCGTCTCAATGATTGCGCCGACCCCCTTCGGGACGATTTTTCCGTTTCCGATGGTTTGCCCGAGCACCGTGATCGAGCCCTCGGTGACGGGGTATAGACCGCAGATGCACTTGAACAGGACGGTCTTGCCGGAGCCGTTCCGGCCAATAATGCCGTGAATCTTTCCACGCTCGAACGCAACGGATACGCCGTTCACCGCGGTCAGCTCCCCGAAGCGCTTTGTGACCCGTTCCACAGAGACGGCAATTTCTTCATGTGCCATTTCGTTCACTCCTTTGCAGCAATATCACATTTATGTATGGTTCCGACGACGACCAGCACCTCCGCCAGACAGAGCGCCAGGATCATCCAAAGCCCGTAGGCGGACGACGGAAGCCCCTGGTTGGTGTGGTCCATCATGGATCGGTCGACCCAGGAGACGGGAGATGCCCAGGTCAGCCAGGTCGGGTGATCGTTCCACATGGCGTTGGCCCGGAGGAAGAAGGCCTCCATGACAAACGCGCCGGAGAGGAAGGGGCCGACGCCGCTTCGGAGCCAGAGGTTACAGATCAGGATCAGACCGCCAAGGAAAAAGCACACCAGCGCCTGAACCAGCACCATATGGGCGGTTGCAGCCAGACCGGTTGTATTCATCAGGATCTCCTTGGTAATGATCACCGGCGAGACCATCTCGGTAATGCCGCTGGTAAGGTCATAGTTTGTGGAGGAGAAGATCACCTTTCCCCACTCTGGCGTCCACTCGACCATCGGTGCGTAGAAGATCCAGGAGAGCAGCCAGAGCAGCAGCGAATACAGGACGCTCATTGCAAACAGAAACAGCAGTTGTCCGATGATCCATTTCCGCTTTCCGACTCGCTGGATCACAAGCTGCTGCTGCGCGGTGCGGAAGGGTGCGTCGCTGACCAGGACCAGGAAAATGATAAGCAGAACGGTGTATTTCTGGATAAAGGCGGGCAGATGCGGCAGCAGCCACGGGGCGACGTGGGGATAGTGCAGCGCCTGGGCGTAAGCGCCCATGTCGCCGGTGATGCTCCACATCTGAAGCACGACAAATGCCAGGCAGATCCAGTACTTCCAGTTTGTCCGGATCTGAAGAAAGTTAATTTTGCAGCATTTCAAAGCCTTCATGCGCTGAGCTCCTTTCTGATCCTGCGGACAAACAGCAGCCCGCATCCGGCAATCATCAGCAGCAGATACCAGATTGCCCAAAGCGCGGAGGCCGCTGTTGATTTCCCCGTTTCGAAAAACATGATCTCCTGCCACGACAGCCGCGGGTCCGGATAAAGGCTGAGGTTGTCCAGCACCATATAGATCAGCAGAGGCGACAGGATCGACACAAACGAGTTCTTCACATAGGCGGACACAGCCAGTGCAAGAGCCGCTGCAAAGGCTGCGCTCAAGCCTGTGATCGCCGCGCGGCAGACCAGAAAGAGCGCCGTGCTCCCCTCCGCGACAAGCTCCAGATATGCACCGTTGCCGGCGGTGAGCAACTCGGTGTTCATCGGGGGCTGCAGGAGCCCCATGATTCCAGCAAAGACAAGGACGGCGAGAACCGTCACCGCAAATGTGGAAAGCATCGCAGCAAGAAACTTGGCGACTCCGTAGGCGGCCGTGCCGGTTCTCCGAACCGCCTCCAGATCATAACCGCAGATATGGTCAGAGCAGTAGCTCCATGCATAGCAGACCGGCCCGATTGCCATCAGCAGCGGCGCAAAATTCATAATGTCCGTGACCGCGTTGCTGACCAGCATCTGCCACGGCTCAAAGCCCCGCAGATTGGGGTTGAGAAGCTGTGCCAGAATGTTCAGACACATCCACGCCAGCAGGAGCACAAGCTGAAGCCACAGCGTGGCGGAGGTCAGGGAACGGCGGAGTTCCACGCGGAGCACCCGCATCAGCGTTTTCATAATCGCATCACTCCTTTTTGAATGATCTCAGACACGACTTCCGTTTGAAGCGAAAGGCTTCAGGCGATTTGCTCGCCGGTATAGGCGTCGAACAGATACCAGGTGCGGGTATCGGCAAGGTAGGATTCCGTTTCGCTGCGGTAGTAGGTGACGGCGTTCCGGTTCAGAATGGATACGTACCACACCGGCTTCAGGATCCAGCGGTCTCCGTCCTGCCAGGGCAGATACCGCAGCGCCGCCGT
>OMZQ01000040.1 GCA_900315595.1 uncultured Eubacteriales bacterium
GGTCGCGGGCCGTATGCCCGGTCACATGAACGTGCTTCTGGCCGAGGCCGACGTGCCGTATGAGAAGCTGCATGAGATGGAGGAGATCAACCCCCGCTTCGCAGACTGTGACGCCGCCATCGTGATCGGCGCAAACGACGTTACGAACCCGGCTGCCAACACCGCCGAGGGTACGCCGATCTACGGCATGCCCGTTCTGGACGTGGAGAAGGCGAAGCATATCTTCATCTGCAACTATGACCTCAAGCCCGGCTACGCCGGCGTTGAGAACCCGATCTACGCCCGCAAGGAGGGCGTCACCCTGATGCTCGGCGACGCGAAGAAGACCGTGGACGAGCTCTGTGCGGCCTACACCGCTGCGAAGAACGCCAAGCCCGCCGCAGCGGAGCCCGCCAAGGGCGAAGACCCCGCCGCGATCCTGCGCGAGGCGAAGCACGTGATCCTGATCCCCGGCTACGGCATGGCACTGGCCCAGGCCCAGCACCTGGTCAAGCAGCTCTCCGAGAAGCTGAAGGCCAACGGCGCGGAGGTCGAGTTCGCCATCCATCCGGTCGCGGGCCGTATGCCCGGTCACATGAACGTGCTGCTGGCCGAGGCCGACGTGCCCTATGAGGAGCTGCACGAGATGGAGGAGATCAATCCCCGCTTCGAGGGCTGCGACGCTGTCGTCATCATCGGCGCGAGCGACGTTGTGAATCCTGCTGCCAATACCGCCGAGGGCACGCCGATCTACGGCATGCCGGTCCTGAATGCAGGCGCGGCGAAGCACATCATCGTCTGCAACTATGACGACAAGCCCGGCTACGCAGGCGTTCCCAACACCCTCTACGACCAGCCCAATACGATCATGCTCCTGGGCGACGCCAAGGAGACCGTCCGCAGGCTGATCGACGCGATTTGAGCCGAAGCTTTTCAGCTCCGAACGGAAGCCAACCAAAAGAGACCGCCACAAACCGTGGCGGTCTCTTTGTGTGCTTAGGGATTAGGGATCAGGGACTAGGGTTTATAGGCAATAGGCATCGGGCAATAGGCAATAGGAAACGGGGGATTCGTCACGATGCAACGGAGCCGTAGGGGCGCGTATCTACGCGCCCGGTTCCGCGAAGCGGAACGAATCGCCCGGAGGGCGATGTTGCCCGTTTGAATGACGCGATCCCGTATCGTCATTTGCCTCCGGCAAATTGCATTCGTTCCGAATGCCGGACAAGCAATGCTTGTCCCTACGGCAGAGAATGACCGTTTTCGGTTTTTTCGACGGGGCTCTGTTGTCGATCCGTGCGGGCGCGTAGATACGCGCCCCTACAAGCCTGATCCCTAATCCCTAACCCCTAATCCCTGATCCCTGGTTCCTGCCGGGATCGGATCACCAGCGTTTCCCCGGTGACGGGATGGAGGATGCGGAGCTCCTTTGCCACGAGCTGCTGGCCGCCGGTCTGGGGGTCGCCGGTTCCGTACTGGGGGTCGCCCAGAATGGGGAAGCCCTCATGGGCGCAGTGGACGCGGAGCTGATGGGTCCGGCCCGTGATCGGGCGGAGCTCCAGACGGCAGAGGGCGCTCCCGTCCGGAGCGGTCAGCCGCTCCAGGACCCGGTATTTGGTCCGGGCGGGCTTGCCCGCCGGGTCCACGCGGCGCAGGAGGCTCGGCGGCGGGCAGCGTCCGATCGGCAGGTCGATGACCCCCTCGTCCGATTCCGGCCCGCCGCAGGTCAGCGCCTCGTAGGTCTTCCGCACCTCGCCCCGGTCCATAGCCTCCATCAGAAGCCAGTGCGCCCAGGCGCTCTTGGCAAAGATCACCACGCCCATCGTGTCCCGGTCGAGCCGGGTCAGAACGTGGACGCGGGCGGGCTGGCCCGTCCGCTGATAGTAGCCCAGCAGGTAGTTGGCCAGGGTCCCGGTCTGGCGGTGGAAGGTCGGGTGGATCAGGATGCCGGCGGGCTTGTCCACGGCGATCAGGACCTCATCCTCATAGAGCACGTCCAGCGGTCCGTCCTCGGCGGGGAAGTCGGGGGCGGTCTCCTCGACCGTCACGGTCACGACGTCGCCGGGGACCAGGGGGTGATTCGTGTGGACGCGGACGCCGTTGACGGCGAAGGCGTCCAGCGGCTTGAGCCGCCGGATCAGCCCGTCCGAGAGCCGCAGCTCCCGCCGCAGGGCGGAGCGCAGCTTCGCGCTGCGCGTCATCGTACAGGTCAGAGTCATGCGCGCCCTCCTTTCGGGATCGGATGGGAAAGGAACAGGGGTCGGCAAGCGCCGACCCCTGCGGAATTGTGCAAGAATCTTACAGCAGGTTGGAGAAGTACTTGATGGTGCGGACCATCTGGCTGGTGTAGGAGTTCTCGTTGTCGTACCAGGAGACGACCTGGACCTGGTAGCAGTCGTCGCTGATCTTGGAGACCATGGTCTGGGTGGCGTCGAAGATGGAGCCGAAGCGGCTGCCGATGATGTCGGAGGAGACGATCTGATCCTCGTTGTAGCCGAAGCTCTCGTTGGCAGCGGCCTTCATGGCGGCGTTGATGCCCTCGACGGTGACGTCCTTGCCCTTGACGACGGCGATCAGGATGGTGGTGGAGCCGGTGGGGGTGGGCACGCGCTGGGCGGAGCCGATCAGCTTGCCGGCCAGCTCAGGAATGACCAGGCCGATGGCCTTGGCAGCGCCGGTGGAGTTGGGGACGATGTTCACGGCAGCGGCGCGGGAGCGGCGCAGGTCGCCCTTTCTCTGCGGGCCGTCGAGGGGCATCTGGTCGCCGGTGTAGGCGTGTACGGTGGTCATGATGCCGGAGAGGATGGGGGCGTAGTCGTTGAGCGCCTTCGCCATCGGGGCCAGGCAGTTGGTGGTGCAGGAGGCGGCGGAGATGATGTTGTCCTCCTTGGTCAGCTTCTCGTGGTTGACGTTGTAGACGATGGTGGGCAGGTCGTTGCCGGCGGGCGCGGAGATGACGACCTTCTTGGCGCCGGCGTCGATGTGGGCCTGAGCCTTTTCCTTCTTGGTGTAGAAGCCGGTGCACTCCAGCACGACGTCCACGCCGAGCTTGCCCCAGGGCAGATCAGCCGCGTTGGGCATCTTGTAGATGACGATCTTCTTGCCGTCGACAACGATGTAGTTGTCTTCGCCTTCGCCCTCGTTGAACTCGACCTTGTGGGTCAGCGCGTAGTTGCCCTGGGTGGAGTCGTACTTGAGCAGGTGGGCAAGCATCTTGGAAGAGGTCAGGTCGTTGATCGCGACGATTTCGTAGTCGGGGTCGCCGAACATCTGACGGAACGCCAGACGGCCGATGCGGCCGAAGCCATTGATAGCAACTTTCACAGACATGATAAATACCTCCGTTTGATTGCGCAGAGCGCAGAATAAAATGTGTTCCGGGTTTCAACGTTCGTATTATATCTGATTGTTCCCGCCTTGTCCAGTATTATTTCTCCGGAACGGGATTTTTTGTGATAATCATCTTTTTTTACGCGGAATGCTTGCATTTGATGCATCCGTATGCTAATATATCTTAAAAATAAAATGGGGCGGTTTCTGAAACGAAAGGAGCGTCTGAGCCGGAATGATCGATCTGCACTGTCATATTCTGCCCGGCGTGGACGACGGCTCCGACAGCCCGGACACCTCCTGCCGGATGGCTGCGCAGGCGGCCCGCAGCGGCGTGAGCCGGATCGTTGCCACGCCCCACCGCGGCTCGGACCCGGCGCGGGAGCGGGGCCGGGCGGAGGGCTTCCGCCGTGCGCTGCGCCGGCTGCAGGACGAGCTCGACCGCTGGAGCATCCCGATCCGTCTGCTGCCGGGCTCGGAGGTCCTGCTTTCCGGCCGGACGGAGGATATCCCGGACCGCGCGGAGCTGCTGACCCTGAACGACACGCAGTATCTGCTGGTGGAGTTCTATTTCGACGCCTCGTCCGCCTCGATGGACCGCCGCCTTTCCCGCGTGGAGCAGGCCGGGCTGATCCCGGTGATCGCCCATCCGGAGCGCTACTTCTGCGTCCAGGAGAATCCCGCCGTTGCGGGCAGCTGGGCGGAGCGGGGGTATCTGCTGCAGGTCAACAAGGGCAGCCTGCTGGGCGAGCTGGGCGAGGGCGCCTATCTGACCGCCGCCCTGCTGCTGCGGCGGGGGCTCGCCGCTGCGATCGCCAGCGACGCCCACGACTGGCACGCCCGAAACGCCGATATGCGCCCGCTCTACGAGACGCTCGAGCGCCGCTTCCCCGGCGTGGACCCGGCGCTGCTGCTGGAGGAAAACCCGCGCCGGATCCTCCGCGGCCTGAGCCCTGAATTTGACTGACCGGAATGCACGGGCTTTCGGGAAAACGGGCTGCGCCCGAACCGAAGCCTAAATCTGATTGATACGAGGAGATGCGATATGCTTCGACCGATTCGGATCACGCTGGTGGTCCTGTTCGTCCTGCTGCTGCTGGGCGCGGGCGGACTGTACTATTATAATTACACGCACGAGGACGTTTCCCGCCCGGCCTTCACCGTGGACGAGGAGCGGCTGGAGGTCTCCGTCAAGGACCCGCGGGAGGCGTTCACCCGCGGTCTGCGCGCCTTCGACAACGTTGACGGTGAGATCACCGACCGCATCATGGTACAGAGCGTCTCCCAGTTCAACGAGGACAAGACCTTCACGGTCCGCTGCATCGTCTTTGACGACGCCTCAAACTATGCCACCTGCGAGCGGACCGCCGTCTATTCCGACTATACCCCGCCGCACTTTTCGCTCAGCCAGCCGATGGTCTTCGGCGTCGGAGAGACGGTCACCTTCATGGACCGCGTTTCCGCCGTGGACTGCATCGACGGCAACATCACCGACAAAATGATCCTCACGGAGTCCACCGTGAACAGCACCGCGCCGGGGACCTACCGCGTCAAGGTCAGCGTGACCAACCGCATGGGCGATACGGCTGTCCTGCCGCTGACGGTTCTGATCCAGAACCCGACCCCCGCCACGCCGACGGTAACGCTGAAGGAAAACCTCATCTATCTCGCGGTCGGGGAAAAGCCGACCCTGCGCAATTACGTGGAGTCCATCGAAGACCCGCTCGCAGAGGAGACGGTCCCCGTCCGGCGGGCCAGGATCGACGATTCGGCGCTGGACGTGAACACCCCCGGCGTCTATGAGGTCAACTACTTCTATCTCGGCGGCTCAGGCGAGACCGCGACGGCGATCCTGACCGTCATCGTGCAGTAAGGGAGGCGGGCGTCATGGCAGAAAAACACCGCAGCAACTCGCTCTGGCGGGAGGTCGAGCCCGCCTGCGTCCTGCGGATCATCCTGAAGAATCTCTGGATGGTCGTGCTCTCGGCTGTCGCCTTTGCGCTTGCCGCCTATATCGCGGCAACGCTGCTGATGAAGCCCAGCTATACCAGCAGCGCTACCTTCGTCATCTCCCCGAAGAACACGTCTTCCTCCAGCAGCACGATCTCCGCAAGCACCGCCGAGCAGTTCTGCTCCCTGCTCCAGGGCACCATGCTCCGCAAGCAGGTGTCAGAGGAATTCGGCGAGGCGGTCAGCGGCGTTTCCGTCTCCGCCGAGGCCGTGAAAGACACCAGCGTCATCCGTCTGTCCTGCACCGGCCCGTCTCCGAGCGCCGCCTATTATATGGCCTCCGGCATCGTGCGGCACTACGGGGAGTGGACGCCTCTGATCTTCAATTCCGTCGTGCTGGAATCGGTCAACGCCCCGAATATCCCGGACGACGGGGCCTTCCGGGCCCAGCAGCGCCGGCTCGTGATGATCGCCGTGCCCGTCGGGGCGCTTATCATGGTCGGCATTCTGGCGCTGTTCTGCATCCTCTCGCAGACGGTCCAGACCACGGTCGGCGCGCGCAATCAGGTGGACGGCAAGCTCCTGGTCACGATCCGGCACGAGCACAAGCGCCGCCGGCTGAAAAGCCTGTTCACCAAAAAGAAAAAGAAGAACGCCCTGCTGATCTCCAACCCCACCACGGCTTTCGCCTACGTGGAGACGATCCACCAGCTCCAGACCAAGGTCGAGCACGCCAATAAGCGCCACGGCTGCAAGACCTTCGTCATCTCCAGCGTTACGGAAAACGAGGGCAAGTCCACCATCGCTGCGAACCTCGCCCTGAGCCTGGCTCACCGCTACCAGAAGGTCCTTCTGGTGGACTGCGACCTGCGCAAGGCCTCGCAGAGCGCCATCTTCGGCATGGGCCACGGCGAGGGCAGGAATCTGAACGGCCTGTTCCAGCAGGAGCTCGACCCCAACGCCCTCGTCCACGCCATGCAATACCGCAAGTCGGACAATCTCTTCTGCCTGCTCTCGGCCAATATGCGGCACAACACCGCGAGCCTCCTCGGCTCGCCCCGGATGCGCCAGATCCTCAAGATCCTGCGCAGCAATTTTGACTACGTGATCGTGGATACGCCCCCGATGGGCTATTTCACGGACGCCACCGTTCTGGCCGACGCCTGCGACGCATCCTTCCTGGTGGTCCGTCAGGACAAGGCCAGGGACGTCGCCATCAACGACTCCATCGACTCCCTGCGCCGCTGCAAGGCGCGCTTCCTGGGCTTCGTGTTCAACGACGTTCGCTCCCTGCACTTCATCACCCGGCTCTTCGGCGGCAGGGGCGGCTACGGCTACGGATACGGCTACGGCTACGGGTACGGCTACGGCTACGGCAAGAAGGGCTACGGCTACGGCAAGAAGGGCTACGGCTACGGCTACAACAGCGACAAGGAGCGCATAGACGCCGCGCCCGAACGGAAGGAGGAGACCTGAAATGGATGAACAGAAGCGCACCAAGACCATTCAGTTTTCCGTCCTCTGGCATAATCTCCTGCGGACCCTTGCGCGGATGTTCTGGATCCCGATCCTGCTGGCGGCCGCCTTCGGCTTCCTGCGCTACCGCGATCTGACCCGGGGCTACGTGCCGATGTACACCTGCTCCGGCACCTACCGCGTCACCGCCACCCGGAGCGGGAGCATGGACATCAGCCCCATCGGCTTCTATCAGACGACGAACGTCGTCAACAGTCTGGTCTCCTCCTTTCCCTACGTCATGAACTCCGACAAGGCGCAAAGCCTGCTCCGGGATAAGACCGGCAGCCCGCGGCTGCCTGCCTCGGTCACCTGCACCACCGAGACCACGCTTCTGATCTTCCAGTCTGTCGCCGCCTCCCCGGAGGACGCCTACAACGCCCTGCAATACACCGTGGAGATCTTCCCGCAGGCGGCAGCCGGCATCGTCCAGCCCTTCGGTCTGGAGATCTTTGAGCAGCCGACCCTCCCCCGCGCAGCCTATAACGAGCCGAACGTCCGCTCCTCCTCGGTGAAATACGGCATTCTCGGCTTCGGCATCGGCATGGCCGTGATCTTTGCGCTGGCCTACTTCCGCAAGACCGTCCACAATACCGAGGACCTCCACGAGCTCCTCTCCACGCCCAGTCTCGGCGTCCTGCCGAAGGTCCGCTTCAAGGCCAGGACCAAGCAGAACAAGAAGATCCTGCTCACGAACGCCCAACTGGAGGAGAGCTACGTCGAGGCCATGCGCGGTGTCTGCTTCCAGCTCCGGAAGGAGCTGGAGACCCAGCCGGCCAAGGTCGTCATGGTCACCAGTACCAGCCCCAGCGAGGGCAAGTCCACGGTCTCCGCCAACCTTGCGCTGATGCTCTCGTCCGAAGGCGCGCGCGTCGTCCTCGTGGACTGCGACCTGCGCAAGCAGACGCTCAAGGACCTGTTCGGCGTGACCGGGCCGAGCGTCGGCCTCGTGGATCTGATCAAAAACGGCGGCAGCGTGGACAAGGCGCTTCTCTCCGTCGAGGGCAGCCGCCTGAAGCTGCTCAGCGGCGACCGGATCGCCGACCATCCCCAGAACTTCCTCTCCGCGCCCGAGCTGCATACCATCATGAGCGAGCTTCGGCGGAACTACGACTACGTCATCGTCGATACCCCGCCCTCTGGCCTGCTCTCCGACGCGGCGACCCTCTCGGAGTGGTCCGACGGCGCGATCTACGTGGTCCGTCAGGACTTCCTCAACGACGCCTCGATCCTCGACAGCGTTCAGCGTCTGAGCGAATCCGACGTCCGCTTCATCGGCTCCGTCATCAACCTGGCCGACCGCTCCACCAGCCACAGCGGCTACGGCTACGGCGGCTACGGCGGTTACGGCTACGGCTATTACGGCTACGGCTCGAAAAAATACTATACCAAGGGCGCGTCCGGAGACGAGGACGAGATCCCGATGATCGACCTCAAGCTCGACGCCGACGATTGACCCGCCCGCTGCAGCAAAAGCTCCCCTCCGGGGGAGCTTTTGCTGCAGTCAGGGACCGGGGATCAGGGATCAGCGTAGGGCGGCCAGACTCTGGCCGCCGTCCTGCGGCTGAATTGAGAATTGAGAATGGAGAATTGAGAATTTGCGGTCTCCCTGCGGGAGGATTGAAATAGGCTGCGCCAACGTTCCGAAACGCAGCGCCTCGTAGGGGCGCGTATCTACGCGCCCGCCGACGACCGCCAGCCTCGCGTAGGGGCGCGTATCTACGCGCCCGCACGGATCGACAACAGAGCCCCGCCGAAAAAAACCGAAAACGGTCATTTTCTGCCGTAGCGACAAGCATCGCTTGTCCGGCATTCGGAACGAATGCAATTTGCCGGAGGTAAACAACGATACGGGATTGTGTAATTCGCACGGGCAACATCGCCCTCCGGTCGATTTGTTCCGCTTCGCGGAACCGGGCGCGTGGATACGCGCCCCTACGGCTCCTGCTCCCTATTCCCTAATCCCTGATCCCTATTCCCTGGTCCCTGCCCCCCGGCGCAAATTTTCCCTTGACAACAGGCCGTTTTCAAGCTACAATATCGTTTGGATTTATTTACCCTGTCCGCCCTTCGGGGAGGCGGACAAACGGTATTGGATTCTCGGCATACCCAATTCTGATGAGAGGAGGTGTGCAGAGTTATGGATAACTGGTTATATATTGTCCTGCCCCTTGCAGGATTTATGATTGGAGCCATTTTATTCTTTTTCCTGGGCGTTTCCCACCGCAAGAAGGTCGCTGAACAGCAGATCGGCAGCGCGGAAGAGGAAGCCAGACGCCTGATCAACGACGCCATCAAGAGCGGCGAGAGCCGTCAGCGCGAAATGCTTCTCGAAGCTCAGGAGGAGATCCATAAAACTCGCACGGAAAACGACAAAGAGATCAAGGAGCGCCGCTCCGAGCTCAACAAGCAGGAACGCCGCCTGCAGCAGAAGGAAGAATCCCTCGACAAGAAGTTAGACAACTACGAACGCAAGGACGAGGAGCTGCGCAAACGGCAGCAGGCCATCGCCGCCACCCAGGACGAGGTCAACCTCATCAAGAAGTCTCAACTGGATATGCTGGAGAAGATCTCCGGCTTTACCCAGGAGGAGGCCAAGGCCTACATCATTAAGAACATGGAGACCGAGGCCCGGCACGACGCCGCGGTCAAGCTCCGTGAGATCGAGGCCGAGCTCAAGGACAACGCCGACACCCTGGCCCGCGAGGTCATCTCCACCGCCATCCAGCGCTGCGCCGCCGACCACGCCGCCGAGACCACCGTCTCCGTGGTCGCCCTGCCCAACGACGAGATGAAGGGCCGCATCATCGGCCGCGAGGGCCGCAACATCCGCACCCTCGAGACCATCACCGGCGTCGATCTGATCATCGACGACACCCCGGAGGCGATCACGGTCTCCTCCTTCGACCCGGTCCGCCGCGAGATCGCCCGCGTCGCCCTGGAGAAGCTGATTGCCGACGGCCGCATCCACCCGACCCGCATCGAGGATATGGTCGAAAAGGCCCGCCGCGAGGTGGAGCAGATCATCAAGCGCGAGGGCGAACGCGCCGCGTTTGAAACCGGCGTGCAGGGTCTGCATCCCGAGCTGATCAAGCTGCTCGGCCGTCAGAAGTACCGCACCTCCTACGGTCAGAACGTGCTCAACCACTCCATGGAGGTCGCCCACATCGCCGGCCTGCTCGCCAGCGAGCTGGGCGAGGACGTCGCCCTTGCCAAGCGCGCGGGTCTTCTGCACGACCTGGGCAAGAGCGTGGACCATGAGATGGAGGGCAGCCACGTCCAGCTTGGCGTGGAGCTCGCCCGCAAGTACAAGGAAAGCCCCGACGTCATCCACGCCATTGAGGCCCACCACGGCGACGTGGAGGCCAAGACGGTCATCGCCTGTCTGGTGCAGGCGGCCGACGCCATCTCCGCCGCCAGACCCGGCGCCCGCCGCGAAAACGTGGAGAGCTACGTCCGCCGTCTGGAAAAGCTGGAGGAGATCACCGGAACCTATCCCGGTGTCGAAAAGGCCTACGCCATCCAGGCCGGACGCGAGGTTCGCATCATGGTCAAGCCCGAGGACGTCAGCGAGGACAATATGACCCTGATGGCCCGCGACATCGCGCGGAAGATCGAAAACGAGCTGGAATACCCCGGCCAGATCAAGATCAACCTGATCCGCGAGACCAAGGCCGTCGATTACGCCAAATAAGCAGCCCCGGAGCCGACGCGGTTTTGCGTCGGCTCCGTTGCTTCGTGAGATGTAGGGACATATCCGCCGTCCTCCTGCATCCCGCAGGCCGGAGCAGTTGCTCCCACGCAAAAAAATCCCGATTTCCTTGCGGATTGCTCTTGTGATTCCGCGGGATTTATGCTATAATCCATGATAGGCAAAAATCAAGAAAAGCGTCTGTTCAATTCATTACCTTACGGAAGGGAGCTACAACATGAAGAATTTCAGAAAACTGACTGCCTGCCTGCTGGCGGTGCTGATGATCGTCAGCGTGTTCCCCGTCAGCGTCTTCGCGCAGACCGTCACGCCGAAGGACGTCCTCCGCGACGCTTCCGACGAGGATCTGGCGATCATCGTCACCTTTGATCCCAACGGCGGAAGCTGCGACGTTGAGACGGCCGAGGTCAATGCCGAGGGCTGTCTGGAAGAGCTGCCCCAGCCCGTCTGGCTCGGACACAATTTCCTGGGCTGGTTCACCGAAGCGGAGGGCGGCGAGGAAGTCACGCTGGAGACCGTCTTCAACGAATCCGCCACCGTCTACGCCCAGTGGATCGGAGACGAGGGCAGCGACGACTCTGACGAGAACCTGCCCATCATCATCACCTTCGACGCCAACGGCGGCGAATGCGACGTTGCAAGCGCCGAGACGAACGCCGAAGGCAAGCTGACCGAGCTGCCCGAGCCCACCTGGGAAGGCTATACCTTCTACGGCTGGTTCACCGAGATGGACGGCGGCGAGAAGATCACCCTCGACACCGTCTTTGCCGAATCCGTCACCGTCTATGCCCACTGGCAGGATAACGAGGCCTCCGCCGAGGATCTGCCGATCTTCGTCACCTTCGACGCCAACGGCGGCGTCTGCGAGATCGAGTCCGCCGAGACCGCAATGGGCCGTCTGACCGTTCTGCCCGAGGCGGAGCGCGAGGGCTTCTCCTTCCTGGGCTGGTTCACCGAGCCGGAAGGCGGCGAGGAGATCACCACCGACACCGTCTTCACCGCGAACACGACGGTTTACGCCCACTGGAAGGAAGTCGAGGAAGATTCCGCCGAGGATCTGGCCGACGTGACCTGGATGAACGAGGACGAGGTCCTCAAGACCGAGACCGTCCGGAAGGGCGAGATTCCCGTCTATGACGGCGAGACCCCGGTCAAGGCCGCCGACGCCGGCAGCCACTACGTCTTCGCCGGCTGGATCAGCGGCTCCTCCGTCTTCGGACCGGACGACGAGCTGCCTCCCGTGGAGGAGAACGTCGTCTACACCGCCGTCTTTGCCGCCGAGCCCCATACCTTCACCGACGAAGTCACCACGGAGCCCACCTGCACCGAGGAGGGCCTGCGTACCTATACCTGCGTCTGCGGCTGGACCTATACCGAGACCATCGAGGCCCTGGGCCATGGCTGGAGCGAACCGGCCTTCACCTTCAGCGAGGACGGCACCGCCGCGACCGCGACCCGCGTCTGCGCCAGAGACCTCACCCACACCGAGACCAAGGACTGCACCGTGACCGCAGAGATCAGCCTTGTCTCCACCTGCACCGAGCCCGGCGAGACGACCTATACCGCCACCGTCGAGTTTGACGGCGTGACCTATACCGCCGAGACGACCCGCACGAACGTCGAGCCCCTGGGCCACGACTGGAGCGAGCCCATGATCACCTTCGCGGAGGATGGGACCACCGCTGTCGCCTGCCGCGTCTGCAGCCGCAACGCCGCCCACGTCGAGTTCAAGACCTGCACCGTGACCGCGGTCACGACGGAGCCTACCTGCGAAGAGCCCGGCGTCGTCACCTACACCGCCGCCGTCGAGTTTGACGGCGTGACCTACACCGATACCACCGCCCGCGAGTACGCGCCCGCGCTGGGCCACGCCTGGGGCGAGCCGGTCATCGCGTTCAGCGAGGACGGCACCGCCGCGACCGCGACCCGCGTCTGCGCCAACGATCCCGCCCACGTCGAGACCAGGGACTGCACCGTGACCGCCGAGATCACCACCGCTCCCACCTGCACCGAGGACGGCGTGACCACCTATACCGCCGTCGTTGAGTTTGACGGCGTGACCTACACCGAGACCACCACCCGCGCGGACGTTCCCGCGACCGGACACGACTGGGATTTCCCGACCTTTGCGTTCAGCGAGGATTACACCTCCGCAACCGCTGTCTTCGTCTGCCGCAAGGACGAGACCCACACCATGACCCTCGACTGCACCGTGCAGGTTGAGTCTGAGGAAGCGCCCACCTGCACCGAGCCCGGCGTGACCGTCTACGTCGCCACCGTCGAGTTCGAGGGCGTGACCTACGTGGGTACCGCCTACGTGGACGGCGATCCCGCGCTTGGCCATGACTGGGCCGAGCCCGTCTTCACCTTCAGCGAGGACGGCACGGTCGCCGTCGCCTGCCGCGTCTGCGCCCGCGACGCTTCCCACGTCGAGTTCCGGCTCTGCACCGTGACCGCCGCCGTTACCACTCCGGCCACCTGCACCGAGCCCGGCGTCACCACCTACACCGCCACCGCCGAGTTTGACGGCAAGACCTACACCGCCTCCACCACCCGCGTGGACGTTCCCGCCCTCGGCCACACGGCCGGTCCCGTCGTCGTTGAGAACGAAGTCGCTCCCACCTGCACCGAGGACGGCAGCTATGACGAGGTCGTTTACTGCTCCGTCTGCGGCGCGGAGCTGGAGCGCAAGACCGTCACGACCCCCGCGACTGGTCACAGCTACGGCGAGCCCGTCTGGACCTGGAACGAGGCGCTGACCGAGGCGACCGCCGTCTTCACCTGCACCGCCTGCGGCGACGAGCAGACCCTGACCGCCGAGATCACCGAGGAAATCACCACGGAGGCAGCCCCCCACGTCGAGGGCGAGAAGAAGCTGACCGCGAAGGTCACCTTCGAGGGCGCTGCGTATACCGATGAGAAGACTGCTGTGATCGAGGCTCTGCCCTGCCCCTGCGCCATGTTCAAGGATATGCCCGAATACGGCACCGACGAGCATGCTGCCATCGACTGGGCCTACACGCATGACCCGCAGATCACGAAGGGCACCAGCAAGACCAAGTTCAGCCCGGACAAGACCGTTGACCGCTGCCAGGCTGTCACCTTCCTGTGGCGTGCTGCCGGCTGCCCGACCCCCAAGACC
>OMZQ01000013.1 GCA_900315595.1 uncultured Eubacteriales bacterium
GCTGCTGGCTTCTCAGCAGCCGTTTGGCTCAATCTTTTCCGACAGTAATTGGTTAATTACTCCCGACAAAAATTGGCTGAAAACTCCCGACGCCAACACTGATTCGTTATTACCCTGATACAGAAATACATAGAAACTCATGCAATAAAAGCGATTATTACTGCTATTTTCACGAGGATCAAATCGGCCCTCACCTCTCTGAGCAACTAAATCTATTCCTAGATTCAAATTCAAAGTCCCTCTGTTTATCCTTCCAGCCAATGCTATATGGGAAGTGCGGAAAAAACGAAAGAAACATAGAATACAAGATAGATAATGAATCCAAAGAAGTTTTTGTTTCTGTTTCGCCTTTTGCACTCAAATACCAACTGATGGCCCTTCTGTTCGTTAAGCATATATCTACGTCCATTCGGAAAGAAAAACTGATTAAGGATCATGTCAATTATCTGGAAAACGAATACTGTTCAATATTGAAAGACACAATCTCTCACATTGCTGGGCAGAAGCTACAAGACTTTGCGATCAAAGTTGAGCTTAAAGAATCCACTTCAACTTTGCGCCAAGCGATTGGATATTGTTTGTATTTACTACAGGCCGCACAGCAAATAAATTTAGAGCAAAAAACCGATGGAAATTTATCTGTCCGCAAAGTGTCATTCAAAAAAGACTTCAATAAACGCCGTTCTATGGTCGGTAGTATGATTGAAAGGACAAATACAACGGAATTCGGGAGACAAGGCTTATGAACGCACAGGCATCAGACGTTGTAATCCGTTACATTCGAACAAAAAACAAAACACGTAAACTGGCGACATATCGAACAGATGATTGCGTACTGCGGGTTCAGCATCAAAAAATCAACCAGTTTCTGTCAGAAAGGTTTATTCCGTCTATATTTACGAAGGGCTATACAAAAGGCCGTTCAATCTATCATAATGCTTACGCTCACTTATACAATGACTATTTCATTATGATGGATATAAAAGATTTTTTTCCGCACATCTGTCATAAACAACTGGCGGAGAAAATCTATTATGAGATTAATCTGGTTAAGCCAAATCAAATCAGCAGGCTGGAATGTAAAAACATTGTAGAGCTTTGCAGCATTAATTCTCGAGGGTTGCCTCTTGGCTTCATTACTTCGCCGCTGCTGTCAAACATTTATCTTAAAGAGTTTGACGGTGTGTTTTATGGGCAACTAAAGCAGTTTGGAGTGAGCAATCTTATCTATACAAGATATGCAGATGATCTAACTGTATCCTTCCAATGGAAAGCTGCAGAAGCTCCATCGTTTGTGGATGATATTGCGCAGTTGGCATCCAAACTGTTGTCCAGGTATGGTTTGCAGCTCAATCGTCAAAAGACGCGCTCATATAATCTTAATGTTTCTAATCATGTTCGAGTAACTGGAATCAACATTACAAAGGATGGTGCATCGAAACGCCGACTCACTGTGGGAAGGTCGGCGAAAAATGAGCTGTTTTGGAGAGCAATGGAATGCATAAAAACAAATGATGAAGCTGAAATAGCTTACTTGAAAGGCATGCAAGCATTCATCCTATCTGTTGAAAAAACCGGATATGAAGATTGTTATTCAGAACAGATGATGGAGCTTGTTCGGGCGAACGGCTTTCCAACATTGAAGGAAATGATCGATTCGCTATAATTGTTGTTAAGCGCAGAATTGGTGGGTAATCACTCAGTCCCAGTAAAGGCCACCTCCGATGATCCAACAATCATCGGAGGTGGCCCAAATTATTGCACTGTCATGTTCTGGCTCGCTTTTCAATAAGCAGAACCAGTTGCCGGTAAAGGTTATATGCTAATTCCTGATCTGTAGCGACGAACAAAGATTTTGTCGCTGTATCAGGAACAAGTATGTTTTTTGCCAGCATATCAGGATGATTACTATTGTTGCTGAACGCCTGTTGGATGGCGGAAGCTCTGTCAAATGGAATCTTAGTCATTGTATGATAGGTGTCTAGGATGTCCTGCTCAAGCGGTGATATGACTTGCTTTTCCTTTAGCGCCATGACTAAAATATCAATTGCGTCCATGATGATTCCTCCGTGTATTCTTAACAATGTCCCAGTTTCCTCAGTTCTTTGACTGCCCGTCCAAGCACGGCAGATAGTTCCAGAGATTCCGGGTCTGACGCCAGTTGATTGCGGGCCATTCGGATTACGCGGATCGCTTTCTCAATCTCCCGTGTTTTTGCGCCGGATTTTACAGCCGCCGCAGAGAGGGCTGCAACGAAGACGCAATCGTCAAGACTGGCGTGGTCCTGCTTTGCCATGCGGCCAAGCTGTTCCAGGATGCCGTTGCGCATGATGGTTCTGGTCTCATTATCGCCCAGCGTATAGATCAGATTGCTGTCCGGGATTCGATCTCCGCCGTCCATGAGAACGCCGACTCCATCATAAGCGTATTTTTGGTTTACTGCCTGTCGCCGACTATCTCTGTAAACATCCTCTGTCAGGCTTGTGTCCACTCTCGGACGCCCACGCTTTCTCTTCTCTTGATCTCCCATATCTCCTAATCTCCTGTACCGGAATGATTATCGGTAGCGGCTACCGATAATATAATAACTGACTTGGGCAGATTATTCAAGCCGTATTTTGGCAGCCGCTACCGAAAATTACTAACGATATCTATTCTGCCCCTGTGAATGGTGTATGCGCCATTTGCAGGGGTTGTTTCTATACGCGTTTTACTCTTTGAAAACTGCTCATAATCTCCTCGCTGAGCTCCTCAGATGGCACCTTGACAAAATCGTCGGTGTCGAATTCCGGGTAGTGATAGCGCCAGCGGTCATATTCATCATTAGTGATCTCTCCGGATTTGAGCTTTCTGGCCTGCTCCGCCCAGGCGGAGAACATATCGAACATGGAAAGGTAGGTCTGCCCTTTGCTCTTGTCCAGCCGCAGGACGGGCTCGTCATCCATCGTATCGATTCTTAATCCGTAGATGTCCTCCAACGCAAAAAGCGTGTGCATCAAGCCAATGTAGCTGTCAATATCCGGTACATCCAGCGCTTTCGGGGATACATCGAGCGCATGCGCCAGATCTGCGGTCAGATCGGCTTTGGGCGATCTGGAACCGTTTTCGTATTGTGCCAGCCGCACATCGGCAGACTTCTCCGGGAAGCCTACCATCATGCCCAGCTTCTTCATCGTCAAGCCCCGCATTGTGCGGAAAAAGTGGATTCTCTCTCCGATAGCCATATCGTTTTCCTCCATTCTGACGTTCGTTCGGTATACATCTGTAGCGGCGCACTCCTGTGTATAAGTTCCGGCAGCCAAATATGCTGCGCCACAAGCTTGCATATTTGGGCCGTCACTTAAGTGTGCGCCATCTGTTCATCTTGCTTATTTGATCATAATATAGCTGATATGTTTAGATTTGTCAACAGGAAATTAAGTAATTTTGTTTAATTTTTCTTTCAAAAGGGCTTGACAAAAGCAGAAATGTTTAGTATAATGTGCTACTAAGCATTATCGCTTAGCATCGTGAAGCAAGACGATGGCAAAACCTCTCCCATAACAGGGAGCGGAATACGACAGGAAAGGAGGCCCCCCCACAGCACTGCCATCGCCTGCACTGTAACTTGAAAATTGAATAAGCAAAGGAAGGCGACCATGGGCAGAAAAAAGTTGATCAACAAGACAGGCGTTCCCCAGCATGTGATTGAACGCATCGCTCGCTGTCTGCTGCCGGACATCCAGACCTACTACGAAAGCGAGGAAGGCCAGCGAGAATTCGCAGAATGGCAGAAGCAGCGGGAAGAAACACAGGCAAAGGACAAGGAGCAGAGAGGCAAGTGATGCGATAACCACATGCTCAGAGACCAGGCGGGCGCATCGGATTTTGAACCGATGTGCCCGCCTGGTCTTTTCTTTTATGCGTACCGAGTGAGTTTCTGATTTTCGGTAGCGGCTACCGATATTCATTTCGGCTATCGATGACGCCGCTCAGTCTTGCAGGCCATAGTCTCTCTTGGAAGCGTGCTTGATAAAGTCCTCCACCCCGCCGCCGAACACAAGCTCCACATATTCCATTGGTTTGTTGTAGATCGATAGTCCAGCGCAGCCTGCTGGATCGTCGTCACGTCGAACGCATCCTCAATGGCGAGAGTATCAATCGAAACAATCGTTCCACTGCTGTATTCGACCTCGACGCGGCAGTTATCCATTGTACGCACATTTGACGATTTGATGTATCATTCTAGGAAATAACAATAATTACTTGAGAGTACTTTCTACAACGGCGTTAAATTCATCGTCTCCAAAGAGCTGTCCTGAAAAAACTGTGTTACACATAGCTCGGAGTGTTTCACTTTCCTTTCTGTCAACTAAGGAGTTTAGCTTTTGCCCAATTTCTTTGCGCATCATCGGGAGCATATCTATGAGGTAGTTGTTTTCTTCCTTACCAAGAACTGTAACATATTTCGAATAAATCCAGAGATCTTCTGCTATTTCAAAGATCAAAGAAGCCTTTGGATTTGATGCCTCTTTTGGCGCAATCTTAAAATCTTCTGTAAAGCAGTCTGTCATCTCTTTTGTTACGTCGACCGGATAAGGCTTTGAAATGCTCTCAACAATTTCTCTCGAATCTTCATGTGAATGCTTAAGTTCGTCCAGGAATGATTTTGGTATACAGATCGCGTATGAAATAATGTGTTTTTCGTCTCCGTTTAGAATGACGATGTAGTCAAACGGCTCATCACAGAATGGAATCAACTTGATAAGCCAACCTCCCTGGGTATCCTTTTGGATTTTATCAAGATTGTAGACAACAACCGGGAAATAGCTTAGGGCTTTCTGATAGTATATTTTTTCTGGGAAAACAACAGTATAATTTGAGCTCAGCCAATCAAGTTGTTTCTTCGCATCGTCAAGTTTTTCTTTCTGATAAGCATTATACCACGAGGGTATCTGGTATTTATCAAAGGATTTACTTGATGAATGGTTTTGATAGAACAAACAACTTGCGTAAAGCTTTTCGAGCAACGGTTTCTCAGAACCATCAAGATTATTGCACAACTCTCTCATCGCATTCTCCATTGGTATGCTTGAGAAAAACAATTGCATCGAAAGAAGCGCGGATCTTGCAGCAAGTAGATTTATGAGAAACAATCGTTGATCTTTCGGCTCTTTCAGTATGAAGTGAACAAATTGATTGAAGACATTCTGAACGCTTTGAAAGTATTCTGTCCGTACCTGATTTAATCCTTTTGGTAGTATTACTTCCTGTCCGAAGAGTTGGTTTTCTTTTGGAAATCTTGCTTCGCGAACCATCAAATTCGAAAGCATCTTATGGTATTTGTCAAACTCTGACAATAAGGATTTCAGCCCTTTTCCTGCGAGAAGATAATATAGACAATTACAGCATATTGTAATAAGCTTACATATCAATTCTCGAATGTCGAACCAGTGCTTTAGCCACTCTGACACGGTATCGAATTCATAATTGCTGAGGATTGCTTTTACCCAGAGCGAATTCATGTCTCTGTGGAATGAAATGATCAGGTTTTTGGCGGGCATTTCCTTATGTGCGTCATCAGGCACGGAGTATTCAGAAAGCAAAATAATTATTGGTTTTATTCCATCTGAGCAGTATACGGAATAAAACGGAAGCATTTTGCAAATCAATGATAAGCGAGACACGCTTTCTTCATTTCCTCTGCCAATATCCCTCAGCCGTAATATGTATTCTACATGAATTGCATTTTTGCTGTCATCCGTATAAATGCGAAGAGATTTTGTCCGCTCGAGTATGTGCATAAGGATGTCGCTCAAGTTAGCGTCAACATAATTCATATAGTTTTCTCGATTTCCAAGGTAGGATGCATGCATGAGAGAAGCCATGCACTCAATGCTATATGTTTGTGGGTTGGACCATATTCTTTCTAAGGGAATTTTCGATGCATAGTTTAGGGAAGGATCAATGCTATAGAGCAATTCCACAATGGTTGAAAGAGAAGTAGTATCTTCAATTTCCGTAAAATCACAACCCATTATTTTTGAATAGACTTGACAGCTCAAAGTGAAAAAACCTGTTTTGTTTAGCTGGAATGGCGGCGCAGATTTTCTTAGATTACGCAGATATAATAGGTTGGGATTGTCCGGAAAGATTTCAAGCATCTTGTCTAATGTTGGAGGCTCGTCTCCAAGCTCTTGAAATCGCATGAACGGACTGAGTTCCGCTGATATAAGTTGCAATCCTCCATGTCTGTCTGCATCATCAAATATTGTTTTATTTTGGCGGAAATACTCTTGAATATCCCCGGAAAACAGTCCTCGCATTGATGATAATACAGGTGATAAATCCGTTCTATTCCACAATAGTTCAACTGCGTTGCGGTAGAAGTACTCTTTATCAAGTTTGAATTCTGGTAGATGGGAAAAGAATGTAGCTGTATCCGATGGGTTCACAATTTGAAGGACGGCAAGAGCGGTTTCCTCAGGTGGCATAAACTGGTGAAGTCTTTCAATGACATGCTTCGAGCGCACAGGGTGTAATCCTTCAATATAGCTGCCTTCCAGATTGATATGAATGAGGAACTCACTTTCCATGCTTCTTAGCATTTCCCCAAAATCAGAACTAAACGGTTCTGATTGAGATACGGCCAACGCTTTGGCTGAAAGACGGATGCCGCAGACATCTGCAAAACATACTTTACGGAGCAATTCACATTTTGCCTTTCCATCAGAGGACGACCCTATTTCTCTCATTTGAGCAGAAATACGATCAGAAAGCATCTCACCATGCGTTAGTAAATAAATAAATTCAATCAGCAGTTTTCTATCAGCAATTTGATTCCATGCCTTTTCCCAGCTTTGGATTGTTCCATGAATAAGCCCAGCTATCTTCAGTTTGCAAAAAATCTCTTTGGCATCATCCTTGCTAAGATCCGGTTTGATAATACGTATCGATTGAATATTGCTGATATCGCCACTAAAGTTATACCAGTCCATCTCTCTAGAAGTCACTAATACCCGAAAATGGTGGTGTATTTCCGCTTCCATTAGCTGCACAAGGCTGTTCCATTCTCGCAGATGAGAGTCTAAATTGTCTAATATAATCAGCGGCTTTTCTCCAACCTTAATTCGCGCTATAAAAAACTGCGAAATATTTCCTAGGTCTTTCTGATTATCACATGATAACACCTGATATGGCGTATAGTCATCCTTTAGCAAGAACGCTGTTTGCAAAGCAAGGGTAGTTTTAAACGTTCTGTTTGAATCGATTAGATATGCTTCCAGGAAATTCTTAAGAACAGGTTTCAAAAAGCTTGCATCTTGCCTATCTTTTGATTGTTTTATTTGAATATGAGATATCGCTTTTTCCTGTGAATGAACTGCAATCTGATCTATATCTTCAATGCCTTCCAAGCAGAAAAATGTGTTTTCATCTGCAAGAGAGAGCACGAGATAGCATGAATACAAGAATTGATACGAATAACCACGGAGGGCGATTTGCCCGCCGTTTCTGTCATCAAAGAGTTGCTGAATGTTTGTTTTAGCCACTGTTTTCTTTTTCGCTCGATGTATACTCATAATGACCTCCTCAGCATTACTGAATTTTGGAATTTATGGAGTTAGCATTTTTCCCTGCTGATTTCCTGATGTTCTATCTTGATTATATTATAAAACAAAGCGAAGGGCAAGAGCTCAACTATGCAACAACAGAAGCAAAAAACATTCCTAATAGGTTGTTATTCCTTTAATCTTGCAGTCCATAGTCTCTCTTGGAAGCGTGTTTGATGAACTCCTCCACCGCGCCGCTGAACACAAGCTCCACATACTCCATCGGCTTGTTGTAGAACAGGTAGTCCAGCGCTGCTTGCTGGATCATCGTCACATCGAACGCATCCTCAACGGCGAGGGTGTCAATGGAAACAATCGTCCCGCTGCTGTATTCGACCTCGACACGGCAGTTGTCCATGTTGTACTCACATCTGATAATACGGTAATTCATAATCAAATACCTCCGATTCTGTTTTTTGATTTTGTTTTTGCTCGCCTGCGTTTGCCTGACTATGGTCTTCGTGATGGTTTGAATTGTGCCGGGGCTTTAGGATGGCGCTGTCTCAGCAAGCAACGAATCTGTGTGCCCAGATTCAGCTTGAACAGAGGGCGTGCCCCCAATACCCCCGTGATCCATACGATATTCTTATTGTCCTGACGCACCTCCGTTCTCATCTTTCGGATTATCCTTCTTCCGTGTCCAGTGCTTGCGCGGTTTGCTGGTCGGGAGGATCGGAGCTCCGTTTCGGAAGTGTGTTTTCTCATATCTGTCGATAAAAACAATAAATCCGAACCCGTCTCCCACTGGGAAAAACTGGTTCGGATTATATTGCTTTGGTGCCGCTAACCGGACTCGAACCGGTACGGATGTTGCTCCGGTGGATTTTAAGTCCACTTTGTCTACCTATTCCAACATAGCGGCGTAGAAAACAGAGATTGGCGCGGTGGCAAAAACGACCTCGCACGACCTTGCAGAACCTCGGAAAATGGAGGTCGTTTTGGAGGTCGATTGGGAAAAATGCGGAAGCTGCCTTTCAAAAAAACCAGGAAAAATCAAGGATTTTTGAGGGCTCAGTGTCAAAAGGCCCACAAGATTTTAAGTCCCTTGTGTCTACCGATTCCACCACAGCGGCGTGTTTACAGTTGTGTATTTTACCATGTTCCCCATCAATCGTCAAGTGGAAATCTGCACGGGTTTTCCAGCAAAATCTGAACGGGTGTTCCATTGATCGGAACGGGTTTTCCGGGGAACGCAGATCCGAAGGCGGGCGGTTCAGGGCTCCTTCTGCGGCGCGAAAAGCGGCTTCGCCTCTAAATCGTAAAATTTTTATCGTTTATCGTTAAATTTTACTTGACTTTCGTAAAAGTCTATGCTATGATACAGTCGTTCCGAGGGGGCGGAGAAATCGCGGATCCTCTCCGGAGCGATCCGAAGTTCAAAATGACGAAATGATCTGGAGGTAACAAGATGGAACAAACAGCAGTGTCCGAACAGGCACGCGGAGTGTCTAAGATTGCGAATTTTTGGAACGTCGTTGTAAGAATCTGGCGCGGTTTTTCGATTGCAGGGATTATCGTCAGCGCTGTCTTCACGGTTTTGGTGCTGATTTTCGGAGAGGCTATGAGGGTTTCCGGCTCGGAGCGCTTCGTCTCCTTCGGCAGTCTGGAGCTGGAGCTGACCGAAGCGGCAACGCCGGATTTCACCGCCCTTCGCCCGACCATTTTCTATGAGCTGGCAGCGAACGCCATTACCTGCGGCATTTTCTGGTTCATGGCAAACGCAGTGCTCCGCTTCCTGGCGGACGCCCGAAACGGCCGGCCCTTTACCGAAAACGCGCCGAAAGCCCTGGAGCGTTTGGGCCTTGGCGTCATCGTCTACACGATCAGCGACGTGATCCTGACCGCGATCCACAATCTGATCCTCAAAAACGCATACAATCTGAACGATTTCTTCCGGCCTGATACGGTCAAAGAAATCAGCGTGAATACCCACTTCTCGCTCTATCCGCTGCTCCTGGTCGGTTCGGCGCTGTTTTTCCTCTCCCGCGTCTTCCGCTACGGCATCCGTCTGCAGCAGGAATCCGACGAAACGCTCTGAGGAAACCGATTTGGGTAAGATTATTCTGCGGCTCGACCGGGTCATGGCGGACCGGAAAATGAGCCTGAACGAGCTGTCGGCCATCGTGGGCGTATCCAACGTCAACCTGTCCAAGATGAAGACCGGCAAGATCAGCGCCATCCGCTTTTCGACGTTGGTCGCCATCTGCGAGGCCCTGCACTGCCAGCCGGGAGACCTTTTGGAGTACGACCCGGAGGATTGAAACACGGGAAAAGCGCCCGAACCGTACCCGAACGGCAATCAAGCCGGTCGGGTACGGTCCGTTTTACGATCTGTATTGATTTGGAGCCTGCCGGGGCAGCGTGAGCGGGGAATCAGGAAATGCTGCCCAGCTTTTCGGTGATATAGCCGTTGACCTGGGCGGGCATCAGCCCGAGGGGGCCGGCGAACTCGTCAAAGAGCAGGCGCTGCGCCTCGCGCAGATAGGTCTCGTCCGAAACGTGGAGGCTCTTGCCCAGCTTGGCGCGCACGACCTTATGCTCCTGGAGGGTCTTGATCAGGACGATCAGATCCCGGCACCGGTTGGAGCGCAGAAGGGCGTCAAAGCTGAGCTTGCGCTGCTGGCTGTCGTCCTCCCAGGCCGTTTCGACAGAGGGCATTTCCTCAATCAGGGCGTCCACCTCCTGCCGGGTGAGGACCGGACGCATCTTGGAAACCAGGGCCTCGTTATCCACCGGGACGTAGATCAGGGAGCTGTTCTGATAGACCGGCTTGAGCACGTAATAGCGTTCTCGCGTCCTGCCAAAGCGCATGGTAGCGATTTCCTGAATCGTACATACTCCGCTGCCACCGTAATGGATTTTTTCGTTGACGCTGAACATGGTGCTCTCCTTTCCTGTCTACGAATGTGACTACTCCACTTATACGCATCTATTATACCACAAGGATTTCAAAAAGAAAAGACCAAAATAAAAAATAATTTCAAAAAAGTCTTGTACTTCCACGGGAAATCCTGTAGAATAATTCCGAACCTTTCGGAAAGGAACGATGTAACATGCAGTGGCTGGAGCTGACCGTGGATTCCGACTCTCGCGGGATCGATCTTCTGGAAGCCGAGCTGACGCTGAACGGCTTTGACAGCTTCGTGATCGACGACGAAGCTGAATTTCATACGTTTTTGGAGACCAACCGTGACTATTGGGACATCGTGGACGAGAGTCTGGAGCAAAGTCTGAACGGCGTCTCCCGCATCCGGCTGTACCTGGCCGACGACGCCCGGGCGATGGAGGAGGTCGAGCGCCTCCGCGCCATGCTCGCCGCCCTGCCCAAGACCTACCCTGAGGCGGAGCTCGGCAGCTTGAAGCTCTCCCTGGCAAACGTGCGCGATGAGGACTGGGAGAACAACTGGAAGCAGTATTACCAGCCGATCCCCATCGGGGAGAAGCTGATCGTGGTGCCGAAGTGGATGAAGCCCGAAACCGCCGGGCGCATCCCCGTCCTGCTCGATCCGGGCATGATCTTCGGCACCGGGGCGCACGCCTCGACGCAGATGTGTATGCTCCGGCTGGAGGAGCACATCCGCGGCGGCGAGACGGTGCTTGACCTTGGAAGCGGAAGCGGAATTCTTTCCATCACGGCTCTGCTGCTCGGCGCGGCCCACGCCACCGGCGTGGACGTCGATCCCAAGGCGGAGGACATTGCCCGTGAAAACGCCGCGATCAACGCCCTTGGCGCAGACCGTTTTACCGCCGTGACCGGAAACGTCATCACCGGGCAGGACGCGCTGGCGGATCTGTTTGCCAAGACGTACGACGTGATCTGTATGAACATCTTTGCCGACGTGATTATCCCGATGGCAGCCGTTTTGCCGCGCTTCATGCGCGCGGACACCGTCGTCATCTGCTCGGGCGTGCTTGAAAACCGATATGCGGAGGTCCGCGCCGCCATCGAGGCCGCCGGACTGCGGATTGAGACTCTGCAGACCATGAACGACTGGTGCTGCTTCACGGCAGTGAAGGGGGACTGAGCCTTGCGATCCATCTCCTATCGGGCCAGGCAGCGCCTCGGAACCGGCTTGAAGGTCCTTCTGATCTTAGCCGCAGTCGTTCTGCTGCTGGTGCTGATCGCAATCGTCTATCTGGGCCGCTACGTGGTCTATACGCCGGACGGAGCCTATCTGGACTTCGGGCGGAACACCGCCCTGCCCGCCGCGACCGGCGGCGCCGGTCACGCGGCCCCCGCTCCGCCGGAATCCGTTGAGATCGAATACGCCGACCCCAACGTCAGCCAGCAGACCGCCGAACGCATCGACGGATATTACATCGATCTGAGCATGCTTTCGGACCCAGATGCGGTCTTGCAGGCCATTCAGGAGCTGGACGGCCCCTGCACGGTCATGATCGACCTCAAGGCCGGAAACGGCAGCTATTATTACTCCACGCAGATCGACGGCGCGCCCCTGGCGGACGTGGATGTGGCAAAGGTGGACAAGATCCTCTCCACGCTCAAGAACCGCGGCTTCACGATGGTCGCCCGCGTCAAAACCTTCCAGGATACGGCGTTCGCCCTGGAGCATCTGCGCTGCGGACTTGCGATCTCCGGCGGCGCGCTCTGGGTGGGCGACGGCTGCTACTGGCTGGACCCCGGCGACGAGACCGTGGTGGCATATCTCAAGCAGATCGCCCGCGAGCTGGCCGGAAAGGGCTTCAAGGAGATCGTATTCGACGATTTCTACTTCCCGGAGAGCGGACAGATCGTCTACGAGTCCGAGAAGAGCCGCACACAGCTCACGGCGGACACCGCCACGGAGCTTCTGAACTTCTTTGCCAGCAGCAACGTCACCATCTCCTTCGGAAATCCGACCGAGGGATTCCCCCTGCCGGAGGGCTCGCATTTCTATATCTCCGACGTGGCGGGCTCCGGCGTCAACCACACCGTCAAGCGCTTTGCCGAGCTTACCGACCCTTCGGCGCAGCTCGTCTTTCTGACGGGCTCGAAGGACAACCGGTTTGACGGATACCAGCTTCTGCGGCCCATTTTGGCCCAGTTGGTCGGATAACGATTTCGGAAGGAGGATCAGCGGTGGCTGTCAAATGGTTTCAGGCAGGCGAGGCGTCCGACTTTGCAGACCGTCCGATCCCGCCGCGGCCGACGCCGCTGACCGAGGCGCAGGCCGCAGAGCCGGCGCGCGTTCCGCCGTCCCGCGCCTTCCAATGGCAGCAGTGGAACCCGCTGGCGGAGAAAGCGGGGCTGTTCGCCCAGGACGCCCTGCAATATGCCGACCGGGAGAGCGACGCGGTTTACCGCGGCGTCTTCCGGTCCTACTATACGACCTACCGGGATCTGCCAAAGGACGTTCTGGAGGGCTATTTTGGCTGGCGGACCCGGCTGCGCCGGGGCTCGCTCGGCTACGCCCCCCTCTCCTTCGTCTTTTTGTACGTCTATGAGATCCTGGGTCTGTTCGGCTTCTCCGATCCGGAAGACGGCTTTGAGCGGCTGGAGCAGCTCTATGCAGGCTATGAAGATCCCGTCCTGCGCGCCTATCTGCAGCGCTGGAGCCGGGATTTTGCCGTCTACTACAATTTGGGAGAGGCGTACTACGCCCGCATCTTCGCCGGGGAGCGGGAGACGGATCAGATTCGCGCCGTGCTCTGCCGCCCGGAGGAGCACGACCCGAAGGCCGTGTTTGCAGCCATGCAGCAGATCAGCGGCTGGACCGGGGCGCGCTCCGTCTGCCTGCGTGACCACGGAGACGAGGCGGCCGAGGCAATGGGCCTTGCCTACACGGCGCTTTGCAGGCACCGGCGGGAGAACGGGAACCCGCGCTTTCCGGAGATCTTCAGCGGAACGCGGAGCAGCCAACGCTATGAGATGTTTCGCAGTGCGGTTTTCTCCGAGCCGGAGCCGCACGGCGACTGCCGCGTGGAGATCGACCCCGTGCGCGCTTTCGTCTGCAAGGACGGCTCCTGGCGCTGCTCCGCCCTCGGCGCGAACCAGCCGCTCAAGGTCGTGAGCCTCATGACCGATCTGATGCGGGAGACGGATCGCCTCCTGCGGGAAACGGCAGGCTTCGGTCACCCGCTCAAGCCGGGCTCCAAAGTGGACCCGGAGACACAGGCCGTGCTGCAGGCAGCCGTCGAGGCCTGGGATTGGGATCGGCGGGCCGCCCTGCGCCCGAAGGTCGAGGTCCGTCTGGGCCTGCTTGCCGGGATCCGCTCGGACGCGGATCACACTGCGGCCCGCCTCCTGGAGGGCCAGACGGACGAGGACGAGCTTCCGCCCGCAGCCCCCGAACCGGAGGCTGCGCCTGCCCGGACGACGGACGGGGAGATCTCCCCGCCTGCCGGGCTGACTGCGGACGAGCTGGGCTTCCTGCGTCTTCTGCTGGACGGGGGTGACTGGAGGGGCTTCTGTGCCGCGCGGCGGCTGCTGCCCTCCCTGCTGGCGGACGCGGTGAACGAAAAGCTGATGGAGGTCTGCGCAGACACGGTGATCGTCGGCGACGAGACCGAGCTTGCCGTTCTGGAGGACTATGCGGAAGAAATACGCGGCCTGCTTTCGCAGACCGAGGGATGATATGGGAGCGTTATGGAAGTCAAACGAAAAGCGCCTCGGCGGATTGCCCAGGCGGTTCTGAATTCGCTGAAGGGCGGCGTGGTGCCGCGGATCGGTCTGCCCTACGTGACCGTGGGCCGAAAGCACGAGATCGACGCCCTGCTGCACGATATTGAGATCATCGGAGAAGGCGGCGCCTCCTTCCGCTTCATCATGGGCCGCTACGGCAGCGGCAAGAGCTTCCTGCTGCAAACCATCCGCAACTATGCGATGGACCGGGGCTTTGTGGTGGCCGACGCAGACCTCTCCCCGGAGCGGCGGCTGACCGGAACACGCGGTCAGGGGCTTGCCACCTACCGCGAGCTGATCGGCAATCTCTCCACCCGCACCAAGCCGGAGGGCGGAGCCCTCGGTCTGGTGCTTGACCGCTGGATCAGCTCGGTCCAGGCCGGGGTCGCGGCAGAGGGCGGGCCGGACCGCCCCGGCTTTGCAGAGACCGTCCGGCGCGAGATCTACGCCGTGATCGGCAGTATGCAGGAGCTGGTCCACGGCTACGACTTTGCCCGTCTGCTCTCCCGCTACTACGAGGCCTCCGTTTCCGGCGACGATGAGACGCGCGCCAGGGTCCTGCGCTGGTTCCGCGGCGAGTACCCCACGAAAACCGAGGCAAAGCAGGAGCTCGGCGTCAACGTCATCATCACCGACGACGACTGGTACGACTATCTCAAGCTCTTTGCGGTCTTCTTCCGACAGGCGGGCTATCAGGGGCTGCTGGTTCTGATCGACGAGCTGGTGAACATCTACAAGATCCCGAACAGCATCACCCGCAACAGCAACTATGAAAAGATCCTGACCATCTATAACGACGCCCTGCAGGGCAAGGCGCGGGGCATCGGCTTCCTGATGAGCGGAACGCCCCAGTGCATGGAGGATCGGCGGCGCGGCGTCTACAGCTACGAAGCACTGTCCTCCCGCCTGTCCGAGGGCAAGTTCAGCCGGGAGGGCGCAAGAGACCTCCTCTCCCCCGTGATCCGGCTTGAGCCGCTGACGCCGGAGGAGATGCTGGTGCTGTCCGAAAAGCTGGCGGATCTCCACGCCGGGCTTTACGACTACCCGCGCAGGCTCGGCGAGCAGGAGCTTGCCGCCTTTATCCGCATCGAATACAGCCGCGTCGGGGCGGACACGCGGATCACGCCGCGCGAGATCATCCGGGATTTTATCGAGCTGCTCGACGTTCTCTATCAGCATCCGGAGACCTCGCCCGCCGCGCTTCTGTCCTCCGAGGACTTCGCCTTTGCCGGTCCCGACGAGGATGAGACGGACGACCCATTTGCGGAATTCACGGTTTAGGAGGCCAGGATGGACGTTTTTTCACGCTATGCCCCCTTCGTACAGGATTTTATTTACCGCAATCAGTGGCAGTCTCTGCGCGGCATTCAGGCCGCGGCGGGCGAAGCGATCTTCGGCACCGACGACAACGTTCTGCTGGCTGCGTCCACGGCCTCCGGCAAGACGGAGGCCGCCTTTTTCCCGATCCTCACCCTGCTTTCGGAAAACCCGCCCGCGACGGTAGGCTGCCTCTACGTCGCCCCGCTCAAGGCTCTGATCAACGACCAGTTCCTGCGGCTCAACGACCTGCTGGACGAGGCGGGGATCCCCGTCTGGCACTGGCACGGGGACGTCTCCGATTCCCACAAGCGGAAGCTGATGAAAAAGCCCTCCGGCATCCTGCAGATCACGCCGGAATCCCTGGAGGCCATGCTGATCCGCCGGCACAGCGAGCTGCCCCGCCTGTTCGGGGATCTGCGCTTCGTGGTCATCGACGAGATCCACTCCTTCCTGCGCGGGGATCGCGGCATGCAGACCTTCTGCCTGATCGAGCGGCTTGGACGGGCGGCAGGCGTCAATCCGCGGCGGATCGGCCTTTCCGCGACCATCGGCGACCCGGAGGCCGTGGGCCGTCTGCTCTCCGCCGGGACCGGGCGGGATACCCTGATCCCCCGGGTCAAGGCGCTGGGGATGAAGTGGCGGCTTTCCGTGGAGCATTTCTACAAGACGCCGCCCCAGGCTGCGGAGGCGGAGACCGCCGCCGGTACGCCGTTGGAAGCCGAAGCACAGCCCGACGAGCCGGTGGATGACCACGCTCCGGCGGCAGCAGACCCCGGCTTCGGCTACATCTACGAGCACACGAAGGGCCGGAAGTGCCTGGTCTTCTCCAATTCCCGCGAGGAATGCGAGGAGGTCACCTCCACCCTGCGCGGCTACTGCGAGGCCAGGCATGAGCCGGATCGCTTTCTGATCCACCACGGGAACCTCTCCGTCGCCTACCGCGAGAGCGCGGAGTTTGCAATGAAGGAGGACGACCGCCCTCTGACCACCTGCACCACGGCGACGCTGGAGCTTGGAATCGACATCGGCAAGCTGGAGCGGGCCTTCCAGATCGACGCGCCGTGGACGGTCTCCGGCTTTTTGCAGCGCATGGGCCGCACCGGTCGGCGCGGCGACCCGGAGGAGATGTGGTTCGTCATCCGCGAGGAACACGCCGAGGCGCGGGCCATCCTGCCCGAGACCGTTCCCTGGCGGCTGCTGCAGGCGATCGCCCTGGTCCAGCTCTATTTGGAGGACCGCTGGGTCGAACCGCCGCGCGAGGGCCGTCTGCCCTTTTCCCTCCTCTATCACCAGACCATGAGCACCCTGACCTCTCAGGGTGAGATGACGGCGCCGGAGCTTGCCGGGCGAATCCTGACCCTCTCCCCCTTCCGAACCGTCAACCAGGACGACTTCCGCTGCCTGCTGGAGCATCTGCTGGAAACCGATCAGCTCCAGCGCACGGAAAACGGCGGCTTCATCGTGGGACTGGCCGGTGAGCGCGTGGTCAACAGCTTCAAGTTCTACGCTGTCTTCCAGGAGAACGAGGAATACTCCGTCCGCTGCGATTCTCAGGAGCTCGGCACCATCGTCAAGCCGCCCCCGGTCGGGGACAAGATCGCCATCGCGGGCCGGGTCTGGGTTGTGGAGGAGATCGACCAAAAGCGGCGCGAGGTCTACTGCTATCCGGTCAAGGGCACGATCCCGGCCTATTTCGGGGACGTGCCCGGCGACCTGCACACGAAGATCCTGGAACGGATGCACGCGCTCGTCTCGCAGACCGAGACCTACGCCTATCTCCGGCAAAACGCCGCGGCGCGGCTGGCGTCCTTCCGCCGCGAAGCTGCGCACACCGGGATCGCAGACCGCCCCCTGGTCTGTCTGGGCGGTCGGATGTACTGCCTGTTTCCCTGGCTGGGCACCTACGCCTTCCTTGCCCTGGAGCGGTTTTTGAAGCTGAAATGCGCGAAACGCCTCGGCCTGCGGGGCTTCAACTCGGCCCGTCCCTACTTCATGCAGTTCAGCATGGACGCGGACGAGGAGGAATTCTACTTCATCCTGAAGGACGAGGCTGCGCGCGATTTCTCCCCGGAGGACCTGCTGTATCCGAAGGAGGTCCCGATCTTTGACAAGTACGACGAATATCTGCCGGAGGCCCTGGTTCGCCGCGGCTTTGCCTGCGGCGTGCTGGACGTGGAAGGCATGAAGGCCAGGATCCGTCAGATGGGGCCGCGCTGGATGCTTTGAGCGCCGGTCAGTCCGCCCTTCCTCCGCGCCGTTTTGTGTAGTTTTTTTCCAGTTTTTTATCTTTGCTTGCAATCCTTTTTTTGACCCGCTATAATATTGGGAGATCAAGTCATATATATGCGCCGCAGGTTCGGCGCAGGGAGGATCGGACATGAATAACATTGATGAGAAATTCAAAGACGCTTCGCCGGAGCAAACAGTTGCCCGGATTCTGGGGATCCTGGCCGAAAACGGACTGCACGCCTCCGAACGCTGGGCTGAATCCGGCGTTTCGGACTGCTTCAGCGTTCACGTGACCATCGACGGGACCGAATGCGGGACCTACGGCAAGGGCATTACCCGCCCGCTGGCTCGCGCCAGCGGATACGCCGAGCTGATGGAACGGCTTCAGAACGGTTTTCTCTATCTCAAGCCTCTGAAGCGCCCGGATCGCAGACTGCTCACGCAGGACGAGCTGTTCAGCGAGAGCGGCCCGTTCTTTGCCCGCCTGGCAGAGAAGCTCACTGAAAAGGAGGGCTGGCACTTTACCGCCGAGAGGCTGATCCAGATCGCGGCCCAGCTTGAACCGGGCGACCGGCTGGACTGCACGCCCTATTACAGCGTCACGGAGGATCGCCAGATTCCGATCCCGCAGAGGTTTCTGATCGATCTGTGCGGCTCCAACGGATTGTCTGCGGGCAATTCTCCCGCTGAGGCCATGGTTCAGGGCTTCAGTGAGATTCAGGAGCGGTACTGCCAATACCAGTTTCTCTTCCGCCATCTGACCCCGCCAGACGTGCCGGAGGACTATCTGGCGCAGTTTTCCGTCGCCTCCAGAATCATCCGTTCCATCCGGGCTGCGGGCTATGACGTCGTCGTGAAGGACTGCTCCCTCGGCGAGGGCTACCCCGTGGTCTGCACTGCGGTCATCGACCGGAAGACGCACCAGTATCACGTGCACCTCGGGGCCAACCCGGTCTTTGAGATCGCGCTGGAGCGCAGTCTGACCGAAATCTTCCAGGGCAGAAATCTCTCCGCGCTTGCCATAGACCGTGGTTTTTCCACCGGAGACCGGCCGGACAGCGAGACCTATTTTGTCTCCTTTGGCCAGGGGCACTCGATCTTCCCGCCGGAGTTCTTCCTGGACACACCGACCTACCCCTTCGTTCCCTTCCCGGACCGAAGCGGCATGACGAATCCGGAGCTGCTGGGCTATATCCGGGAATTCCTGCGCGCGCATTCGCTTGAGCTGCTGGTCCGGAACGAATCCTATCTTGGCTTCAACGCCTGGCGGCTCTACGTTCCGGGACGGACCGAGGTGCTCACCCGTGATTTTGCAGGCGAAAACCCGCAGGTCGTTCTGCGGCGCGATACCCGGAACGTCCGGAGAAACCTGCTCGCCGCCGATCGCGCGGACTGCCAGCAGTATCTGGAGTACTTCCGCCGCTGTCCGAAGCCGAAGCAGATCCGTCTTCAGTTCACCCGGATCACAAACGTCGGCCTGAAGCTGAGCCGGGACGACGACACCTTCTTTGCCTATCTCACCGCAGCCTACGCCGCCTGGAAATGCGAGGATCACGCAACCTGTCTGGAAAACCTGATCATAGCGCTTCCGTACTTTGGCGGCTCCGATCAGAACAAGGCTTATTTCGAAGCCCTCCAGTGCTGGCTTCAGTTGGAGCAGGCCGGATATGAGCCGGATGCGATCCGCCAGATCTTGCTGCGCTTCTATGACGTCCAGCAGACCGCCCTGCTGCTGACCATGATCCAGGCCGGAAGAAATCCGCTGGAATTCTTCTTGCCCGTCTGCAACGGCGACTGCGAACGCTGCCGCTTGAAGGACCGCTGCCTGATGCCCGCGCGGGAGAATCTGGTTGAGGTGGTCAACCGCGGCGCGGCAAGATTTGACGCCGCGCAGGCCATGGCGGATCTGCATACGCTCTTTGCGGGTCTGTAATTCAGAACGGAACGTCTGAAACGGGACCGACGCATTCGCGTCGGTCCCGTTGTTTGTTCGGGTATCGGCAGATTCGGAAATCGGACCGGAAGCAGCGGCTGCGCCGTTCAGGGCTCCGTCGGGTCGGCGGGGTCGATGGGGTCCGTCGGGTCCGAAGGTTCCGGATCGGGTTCGGGCTCCGGATAGGGTTCGGGCTCCGGATCGGGTTCGGGCTCCGGATCGGGATCTGGTTCGGGATCAGGGTCCGGATCGGGTTCGGGTTCCGGATCGGGTTCCGGGACGGGGGTGTAATGCGCCGTGCGGTACAGGAAGGTCACCACCTGGGCACGGCTGCAGATCGCTTCGGGCGCGAAGGCGGTCTTTGACACGCCCTTCGTGATCCCGTTCTTTACTGCCCAGATGACGGCGGTATAGAAGTAATCCGACTCGTTCACGTCCCGGAACGGAGAGGCACCCGCTGCACGGGGGCTGCCCTCGGAGCGGTAGAGGAAGGTCACGACCTCGGCGCGGGTACAGACCTTGTCCGGGCTGAATTTTCCGCCGCCGGTCCCGTTCGTGATCTGGTTTTCCACGGCCCAGCGGACCGCCTTGGCGTAATAAGCGTTCTGCTGTACGTCGGAGAAGCGGATTTCCGTTTCTGCGGGCTCCGGGCAGCCGGCGGCCCGCCAGAGGAAGGTCACGACCTGAGCTCTGGTGCATTCCCCATCCGGAGAGAAGATATAGGGCGCAGTGCCGTTGGCGATTCCGTTTTCCGCAGCCCAGTTGACCGCAGTCTCATAGTAGGAGCCAGGAACGACGTCGCGGAAATAGGGCTCGCTGTCCACGATCCCCCCTACCTTGATCCGGCAGGCGCTCAGGTTCACGTTCATCTGGCTGGCAGCAGTCTTGCCGGTGGTGAGGTCGAGCAGCCAGGATTTGACCGCCAGCGTGCGGCCGCTGTACTTGGAGGTATCGAGCTCGAATAGGAGCGTCCGGCTTGCAGTCGCAGCGTTTGCCGTAAAGCTCTTGCTCTCACGGGTCGCCTGACTGCCAGCAGCGTCGGTCAGGATCGTGCCGGTTGCTGCATCCACGACCTGTGCGCGGAGCTTGTAATCGTGGCCTGAAACGAGCTTATCGGCGCTCAAGCGGACGGAAAGCGCAGAGCCGGGCCAGGCGGAGAGGGTCGTGCCGCCGGTCCGCGCGTTCATCAGGGCGGTGACGGAGACCTTCTCCGTCTCGCGGATCTGGAAGCAGGCCAGGTTCTCGCCGTAGGCTGCTTTGCTGAACGAAACGGTATCGGAGCCGACGCAGGCCGCGCCGTCGGCTGTTTTCATCGTGATCTTCACGGAGGCGTTTTCCTGGATCGTGCCCATCGGAAGAATGTATTCGCCGTAGACCTTTCCGCGGCGGTCCGTCTTCTGCACGGCCTTGACGGTCATGGACTTGGCCGAGCTGCCGGGGTTGGTGTAGGTGACGGTGAAGGTGGCGTTCTGGAAGACGGACGCGGGGCCGTCCAGCTTGATGCGAAGGAAGGGAGGCGGCTCAACCACCTTAATGAGCAGGGTTTTGGAGCTCTCCGGGATCAGCGGGTCCATGGTCTGGAGCTCCGGGCCGCGGTGGCAGTTGATATGGAGGATCCAGTACCGTCCGTTGATCGTTCCCACGTAGATGGCGGCGTGCGCGATCATGCTCTCCTCGATCTTGAACGAGCCGTCATAGTTGATCGTGCCGTGCTTGAACAGGAGGATCGCGCCGGGCTTGGCGGCGGAGAGGGCCGAGCTGATGCCGGCCTTGGTCGAGACGCTGGTGATCTTCGTATAGGGGCTCCAGGTGGAGTGGGACAGAGCGGCAAAGAGGCTGTCGCAGTTATTGTAGGTGATGACCTGACCGCTGCCCCAGCTTCCCTTCGGCAGAGCAAGCCCGCCGAGCGTGTACGGGGTGCCGGAGACGCTTTTGGTGTGCCAGTAGTTGCCCACGTCCAGCTTGGTCCAGCCGAGGACCTCGGGCAGGAAGTTGAAATAGACGTAATTGGGGACCGAAACGCATACCAGGCCACGCTGGACGGTATGGCCCTGATCGGTCGTCTGCTGGGCCTTCTTCCAGTCCGCAGGCTTCTCGGCCACGGCGTAGCTCCCGCTCTTATAGGCGACGCCTGCGCCGGGAGCCTTGCTGCCATAGGTCACGGTGGAGGGGGAATAGCCCTTGTAATACCGTCCGTCCATACCGCCCGCCGAGCCGACGGAGGCCATGAAGACGTAGCTGCCGGAGACGTTCTGCTTCGCCCAGGCGGAGACCGCCTGCGCGTAGTTTGTGGGGTAATGGCTCGTGTACTTCCAGGTGGTCTCATTGAGGCCGTAGCCAATCCATTCCTGATACATATAATTGGAGTACCAACCGGTCTTGTTCGCATTAAACAGCAGGCCGGCGTTCAGCAGCCGCTGCACGGGGTACCCCGTATATTCCAGGGCCTGGAGCCAGACGCTGTTCTCCATCGCCCAAACCTGTGCGGCGGTGTCCGTCGCGCGGGTGGCCGGGCGCTCCAGCAGGCTGTCATGGTAGGCCGTGTCGTCCTCCACGAATTCTCCGTATTCGGTCAGGTAGGAGACGACCTGCTCCGGTTCCGGTTCCGGCTCCGCATCCGCCCGGACGGCGGGAAGCATTCCGGCTGCCAGCGCCGCGATCAGCAGCAGGGCGAGCATTCTGCAGTATTTCAATGCGATTCACTCCTTGTCTTACAGTTTCGCTTCAAAGGAAAGGACGTATTCCAGCTTCCCGTCCGCCGGCGCCGCAGGCGGACGCTTGACAAAGGCGCCTTCGACGCCCCGCGCCTGCCGCGTCAGATCGAAGTGGGAGAGCGCGATCCCGAGATCCACCTTCTGGACGTCGCCCAGGCGGTTTTCCGCCATCGAATGGAGCTCGTAAAAATCCACGCGGTCGTCCGTCACGACGCACCGCCAGGGCTGACGGTTCACGGCGGACGGAGCCAGGCGGAGCATGGCCAGAGCCTCGGCAAAGACGCCGGCCTCGGACGGCCGCAGGGGGTGCTCAAAATCACCCCGGAAGAACAGCGTCTCGAAGGGCAGACGGCGGTCCGCCTTCACGCCCTTCCGCATCACGGTTTCGCGCAGGGACATCTTCTCCGCCGGGTAGCCGATGGGGCTGGCGCAGGGCAGGACCTCGTCCGCTCCGACCTGCATGGCAGCTTCAAACGCGGATCGGTTGAGCGAGGCAGCCAGCATGACGGTTCCGAGGCCGAGCGTTTTCGCATAGAGGCAGGCCGTCTCAAAGGTATAGCCGAAGGCAAGCTCATAGTTCTCCACGCGCCGGACCTTCCCGGCCAGATACTGCTTCTCCCCCACGATGACCGGGCTGGACAGGCCGTACGCCTTTGCATCAAGCAGCCTGAGCGTCACCGGCACGCCGAAGGGGTTCTCCGCATTCGCCAGATGCTTTGTGATCCGGTCCCGATGCTCCGCGCTGAGCGGGCGTCCGTCATAGGTCCGGACGCTCCTGCGCGCCTGGATCGCTTCCAACATATAAGACGCACCTCCCGATGATTCTGTTGCAAAAAGTTAAAAACAGTATATCAGGAAGGAGCAGGCTTGTCAATCTTGCGGGGGAAAAATAAAAATGCTGTCTTATTCCTATTGTTCACAACGATTTTCAACTGTTCCTTGGTGATTGGATTTTTTGAATAGAAAGAGATTGAAAAGCCTGCAAGTTTTACAACTATTTTACAGGAAACCATTCGCTTGAACAGACGTGATCTGCTATAATGGCAGTCGGGAGGGATTGCTGTGAAGAGAATCTTGATCATAGAAGACCAGGCGGCGATCCGTCGGATGCTGGAGCTGAATCTGAAAATCGCCGGATATGAGACGGTCAGCATCGAAGACGGACCGGCTGCTTTGGAATATTTGAACGGGTCGCCGCGCTGCGATCTGGCGCTGGTAGACGTGATGCTGCCGGGGGTGGACGGGTTTGCCCTTCTGCCACATTTGAACGAAAAGCACATCCCAGTGATCTTCCTCACGGCTCGAGGCGATCTGGAGGCCCGGCTGCAGGGGCTGACCGGCGGCGCGGAGGACTATATCGTCAAGCCCTTCGACATGCCGGAGCTGTTGGTACGGATGGATAAGGTCCTTGCGCGGCGGCGCTCCGCCGAGACCCTGGTTTTTGAGGCTGTGCGGCTGGATCCTGCGGCGCGGATCGCCTGGCGAGGCGACGAGATGCTGACGCTGACGCCGATGGAATTCGATCTGCTGGCGTTGTTTCTTCGGAATCCAAACCTGGCTCTCGCGCGCGAGCACCTGCTCAACGAGGTCTGGGGCATCCGCTACGAGGGCGGGACCCGGACCGTGGACGTCCACGTGGCCCAGCTTCGGCGGAAGACCGGGCTGAATCTGGTCTCCGTCCCGAAGATCGGCTACCGATTGGAGGCGAACCCATGAAGCTGCGAACAAAACTGCTGCTGACGACGGCGCTGATCTTTCTCATGGTATTTGCCGTCTGCATCGGAGGCCTCCTGTCCTGTAATGTGCAAAACACGAAACAGCTTCTGACGGACAACGTCATCGCGGAACAGGGCTTGATTGAGGCGCACTTCCTGCGGCAGATGAGCGGCTGCGACGAGCTGCCGCAGGGTCTGGCAGAACGAAGCCGTGCGGAATACGTGTTCCGGCGTATCTCGCTGAATTTGCCGACAGACGCCTGGTACGTTCTGCTGCGGGAGGATGAGGTGCTGCGAAACGATTCGGGTGTGGCAATTACTCCGGCGGAGCAGGCGGTCTCCGGGGTCATGCGTCTCAACGGAAAGCAGTATTGTATCTCCAAAGCGCCTTGCACATGGAATACGAGTACCTATACGATTGCCGTGATCCGGGACGTAACCGAGCAGATGGCGGGACTTTACCGACGGACCGTGATCAGCGCGGTCTTTGCTTCCGGCCTGCTTTTGATCGGGCTTGCGGTTCTCTTCCGGATGATCCGCCGTACCTTGCGGCCAATCCAAGATTTGGAAGCCGGCGCAAAAGCAATCTCCGAAGGAGATTACGGCAAACGCATCGGCATCCGACGGCGGGACGAGTTTGGTGCGCTTTCCGAAAGCTTTAACCGCATGGCGGAGGCGGTGCAGACCCATGTGGAGCAGGTCGAGCGCAAGGAGCAGGAGCAGAGGATGCTGCTGCGTGCCATTTCCCATGAGACCCGGACGCCGGTGACGGCGATTTCCGGCTTTGCCTGGGCGCTGACCAACGGATCTATTCATGAAGCGGAACGGCAGGAGGCGGCGCGGTACATCCTGGAGGAGAGCATGCGACTGGAGCGCTTGAGCTCCAAGCTGACGGAACTGATAACAATCCACAATTATCAGATTAAGAAAAAGCCGGTGGACTTACCTGCCCTGGCCAGAAAACTTCAGGCAATTCTGCCTGATTGTCCGGCGCTGTCCGTGGAAGCGGACGGCAGCGTCTTCGGGGACGCCGATCTGCTGCTGAGCTTTCTGACAAACGTCTGTGAAAACGCCCGAAAAGCGCATGCTTCCAAAATCTACGTGCGTCTGTGTCCCGCTTGCTTTGAAATCAAAGACGACGGCGACGGCATCCCCGCATCGGCGCTCCCCTATGTGACAGAGCCGATGTATCAGGCGGACCCGTCCAGGCACGAGGGCTTCGGCCTCGGGCTCAGCCTCTGCAGGAGCATCGCGGTCCTGCACGGCGGAAGTCTCCAGATCGACAGCGCAGAGGGCCGCGGCACGACCGTGATCCTGATATTGCCCGCGTGATTTTACGTTTCTTTTACGCCTCCATGACGACTTGCAAATCTCCTGCGTGATAGAATGGGCATATCCAAACGAAAGGGATGATCGCATGAAACGAATCGGTTTTCTGGCTCTCGCGCTCTGCCTGCTGCTGGCTGCCTGCGCCGAAACACCGGAGCGCCCGCTCGTGGCGCAGAAGGACGTAGACCGTCTGATCGCGAAGGCCCAGCAGCCGCCGGACGGGAACGCCCTTTCCGACCTGGTCGGAACAACACAGACCGTTTACCGGTGGCAGACCTCGGCCTTTCAGGACAGGATCCAGGTCACGGCGGACGCGAGGGTCATCCTCCCGAATCGGGACGCCGCGCCGCTTTACCGGGTCAGGGCAGGGGCGCTGACCGATGGCCAGACGCGGGCCGTGGCGGCATATCTGTTTGGCGACACGCCTGCCTATGAGATCCCCGGGGATCAGATCGTTTTGCTGAAGGCGAACGTGCAGAAGGATTTGGATCGGTTTGCAGAAGCCCTTGCGCAGGGAAGGGACAACGCCCTGTTTCAGGAGCTGATGCTCCAGTGGAAGTGGGAAAACGCCGGCCCCATTGAGCTTTCCGACGAGGAGCTTGCTGCGGCGGCGGAACGCGGGGCAAGGGCGGAGATCGAGCGGCAGATTGAGTTCTTGCAGGCCTCTCTTTCGACTGCCGTGGAGAGCTTCGAGGGCGTTCTGCCGCGCGGAGACGGGACCTTGTCCGAAACGCCGGAGGGCGATCACCGCTGCGTGAACCTGTACACCGAGGCCGGGGATCAGCTGAATATCACCAGCGCGGAAGCGAATCAAGCAGCTTACTCGAGCCTCTTCTGGCGGCGGCACGACGCGCCGGAGTACAACCTCGCCACCGCGGCGGCTCCGGCGGAAACGCCGGAATACTCCCACGCCAGAGCCCTGGCAGACGGTCTCTTTTCCGCCGCAGGGCTCGAAGTCGGGTGCTTCTCCGCCTGGCAGGTGGACGACGGCGTGCCGGACGGCGTTTTCGGTAATCTGCGGACCGGCGCAAGGTCGCCGCAGGTCGCGAAGCAGGCAAAGCACAGCGCATACGTGTTCTACTACACGACGGCGGTGGACGATCTGACCGCCGCCTGGTCCGTAAATGGCGGCATGACCGGCACCACGGAGAAGGGCCAGGAGGTTTTTGAGGCGTCCTGGCCCTATGAAATGGCCTTCGTCGCCGTGGACGAGGCCGGGATCGCGAAGGCCCAGTGGATCGCCCCAATCACCGAAAAATCGGCTGTCTCGGAGAACGCTGGTCTTTTGACCTTTGAACAGGCGGCGGAGATTTTTCAGGATATGGTGACGGTCTTCTATGAGGGGACCTTGGCTGCCCATGACGCAGCCCGGGAAGCAATGAATGAGAAGGGTCCCGCGGAGACCTTCCGACTGACCGTCACGGAGATCCGGCTGGAGCTGATCCGCTCCCGTGCCTCACGCGGAGAACGGGCGGGCCTTCTGATCCCGGCCTGGGTTTTCTACGGAACAGTCGATGGGTCGGCTGCCATGGAGAACGACGCCTGCTTCCCGGAGATCATTTTGGCGGTCAACGCCGTGGACGGCACGGTCCTGGACGTCGAACGGGGGTACTGAGATGGGAGCCCTGCGAATGGAGCTCCGCTGTGTCCTGCGCGGCTGGGGCTTTTGGGGCGGCGTGCTTGTTCTGCTCGGTTCCTGCCTGGCCGCGCATGGGACGGGCGGGGCGGCGGGTCTGTTGCGCTCCGAGCCGGTGCGATATTTGCTCCCGGTCGCGTCAGCCCTGCCCTGCGCCGCCGCCTGGCGGGAGCAGACGGTCACCGGCTTTTGGCGTCCCGCGGTCAGCCGCTGCGGGCGATGCAGCTATTGCATCGGCCTGCTGCTGGCCTGCTGGATCAGCGGCGCTGGCGCGGTCCTGCTCGCCCTGCTGATCTGCTCGGCCCTGGTTCCGCTGACTGCGCAGGCGGCTTCCGTCCTCCGAATGGGTCTGCTGGCAGGACTCGACGCACTGGTCGGACTGTTCGGAGGGTTGGTCTTCCGCAGTCGGATTGCGGCCTGGTTCACGCCGTTTTTGGTCTGCTTTTTCCTGTCCATGGTCAAAGAACGCTATCTCCCCCGGGCTGATGCTCTGGACCTGATGCGCTGGCCCGCGCCTTGCGTCCTGCTTGCGGCGCTTCTGGCCGCTGCGGCCCTGCTGATCCTCATGCAAAGGAGGCTGCGCGCATGATCCGAAAAGCCCTTTTGATCGCCTGGATCCAGCTCCGGCTCTGGCGGCGGAGTGCCCGCGTCGGCTTCGTCCTTGCCCTCGGCTTCGTCCTGGCCGGTCTGCTGACCGGGAAGGCGATGGCCTTCACGAAGATCAGCGAAGCGCCGGTCCAACTGCTCGAGCCCTTTATCTGGACCTTCGGAGACAGCACCTCGATCCTGCTCTGCTCCAGCCTTCTGTTGCTGCTCTTTTCGGACGCGCCGTTTGTGAACAGCGCCACGCCCTTTTTGCTGGCGCGGACCAACCGGTGCACCTGGCTCCTGGGCCAGGTTTTCTATGCAGCGCTTGCGACCCTGCTCTATTTGCTCTGGGTGGCGGCTTGCACCGTCCTTTTGTGTGCCAAAAACGCTTTCGCGGGCAACCAGTGGAGCCGGACGGCCGCGATCCTCGGCTATTCCCGCGCCGGGGCGCAGTTTTTTCTGCCGTCCTCTGTCCGCGCGATGGAAGCGGCGACGCCGCTTGCGTGCAGTCTGACGATCTTTGCGCTGATGCTTGCCTACAGTCTGGTTCTGGCGTTTTTCATGCTCTGGCTCGGCCTGTGGCGCGGCCGGCGGGCGGCCTTCCTCGGCAGCCTATGCTTCAGCCTTTATGGATTTCTGCTGCGAAAGGAGACGGTGACGGCCCTTCTCAGGCTCGGACCTGCCGAATCCTTCCGGGCGAGCGTGCTGCTCGGTTGGATCAGTCCGCTGAACCACGCCTCCTACGCCATGCACAGTTTCGGCTACGACCGGCTGCCGACGCTGGAAACGAGCTTCGCGCTCTTTCTCGGTCTCTTGGCGGCACTGTTTTTCTTCGCCCGGCGCTCCGTGCGCCGCTATCATTTCTTATTCTGGGGGAGGCAGGGAGATCTATGATCCAGGTTGAAGAACTCAGCAAACGGTTTCGGGACCAGGTCGTCCTGAAGGACCTTTCCTGCAGCTTTGCAGACGGGCAGATCCACGGGATCGTTGGCCCGAACGGATGCGGAAAGACCGTCCTGCTGAAATGCATCTGCGGCTTCCTTCCCCCGGACGCGGGACAGATCTTGATTGATGGAAAGGTGGTCGGGAAAGACTTTGACTTTCCGCCAGACGTGGGAATCATGATCGAAACGCCGGGCTTTCTGCCGACCTGCGGCGGGATGGAGAACCTGAAGCTCCTGGCAGCGATCCGAAAGAAGGCAAAGAAACCGGACCTCGTCCGTGCGATGCAGCGCGTCGGACTGGATCCGATGCTGAAAAAGGCCGTGGGAAACTACTCTCTGGGCATGCGCCAACGCCTCAGCCTGGCTCAGGCCATCATGGAGGACCCGAAGCTGCTCATCCTGGACGAGCCCTTCAACGGTCTGGACCGGACTGGTGCGGAGGAAATCCGTTCCCTGCTGCTCCAACTCAAGCAAGAAGGGAAAACGATCCTGCTCTCCAGCCATAACCAGACGGATATCGACACGCTCTGCAACACTGTTTTGGAGCTGGACGCAGGGAGAATGCAGCGCCGGTTTTCACCCTCAGGATGGTGAAAAATAAGGATTCCCGACCACAAAGGTGATCGGGAATCCTTGGAGGTGACGGCCAGATTTGAACTGGCGAATCAGGGTTTTGCAGACCCTTGCCTTACCACTTGGCCACGTCACCATATAAAATAAGGAACTGCAGCCAGTTCCTTATTTGTTTGGAGCGGGTGACGAGGCTCGAACTCGCTACCTCGACCTTGGCAAGGTCGCGCTCTACCAGATGAGCTACACCCGCAGATGGTGCCTCAGGCCAGAGTTGAACTGGCGACACGCGGATTTTCAGTCCGCTGCTCTACCTACTGAGCTACCGAGGCATTTGGTTGGAAAGAGCCAAGCCAACGGCTTGGCTCTTTCATTGGCGACCCGGAACAGACTCGAACTGTCGACCTCCAGCGTGACAGGCTGGCGTGCTAACCGACTGCACCACCGGGCCAGATTATATGGTGGAAAGTACAGGGCTCGAACCTGTGACCCCTTGCTTGTAAGGCAAGTGCTCTCCCAGCTGAGCTAACCTTCCGACTCATTCCGCTGATCTCTCCAGCGGACGAATGTGATTATACAGGACAGGAGCAGATTTGTCAAGCCTTATTTTGGGTTTTTTCAAAAAATCTTTTGCCCGGTTTCCGTTCAGCCCTCCCTCCTGCATAGGGCGCGCCCAGACCTCTGACCGCCGTCCCTGCGGGCGCAGACAGCGCGGCGGCATGGGCGGAACAATTACTCCGAGCCGATCCAAAAAACGGCGTCCCCTGCTGTTTTCGGATTGACTTTCCGCCTTTGCCGTGCTAAAATAGTTTGGCATGGAATCACTAACCCCGAAAGGAGTTCCAGAATGGCAATGATGGACGTTGAATCCCAGGTCCGCCAGCAGATTTTCGCCGATCCCGAGCAGGAGCGCTTCGTCTGCGCCGTCGGCCAATCCGCTCTGAAGCAATATCTCAATTCCGGCAAGCTCGCCAGCGGCTTTGCCGTGCTTTCCGATTTTTCCGTCTACTGCAAGGGCAAATGTCTGATCCGGAAACGGGGCGACTCGCCGCACACCCGTCTGGTGGAATACCGGATCGACGTACCGGATATTGCCGGGGTCAAGTACGTTCGCCGCAATCCGAGCTGGCTTCTGAGCCTCTGCTACTTCTTCCTGATCCTGGCCCCGGTGGTTCTGATCCTGGAGCTTCTGACGCATTTCAGCGCAAGCACCTCCCTGACGCCGATCATCGACGTTGTGATCTGCCTGCTCCTGTCCGGCTGCTTCGGTCTGATCTACCTGCTCCACCGCAAGACCTACTTGCAGATCTCCTACTCCCGCGGCTCCATCAGTCTGGACGCGACGGGCTTTCCCGAAGCCGAGGAACAGTTGTTCGTGCGGAATCTCCGCGCCCTGCTCTCCGCCTGGGACGCCTACGTGGAGCAGCAGAGTTATCAGGAAACCTATTCCCAGGCCTATGCCCAGAGCTATCCTCAGGGCTACGCCCCCGGGCGCGCCCCGATGCAGCAGAACCGCTGGCAGGACCCGTCCCGCCGGTAAAGCCTGTGCAAACAGAATCCAGCCGCCGTTCCGCCCCGCAGCGGAGCGGCGGTTTTTTCTCCATCATACCCCCCGTGCCGTCTGCCGGAAATGGTTAAAAGATTGTGAATATTTCAAATCACTACTTGCTTTTTCCCCGGAGCTTGTTATAATAGCTTTAGCACTCTTAAAGGTTGAGTGCCAAAACTGACGAAAAAGAGTGAATGACGATGGCAAAGAAACAGTTCAAAGCAGAATCCAAGCGGCTGCTGGATTTGATGATCAATTCAATTTACACCCACCAGGAGATTTTCCTGCGCGAGCTCATCTCCAACGCCAGCGACGCGATCGACAAGCTGGCCTATCTCGCCCTGACCGATCAGAACGTCGGCCTGAACCGCGAGGATTTCGCGATCGACCTCCGCGTGGATAAGAAGCTCGGCCTGCTGACCGTCTCTGACAACGGCATCGGCATGAGCCAGGAGGAGATGGAGCAGAATCTCGGCACGATCGCCAAGAGCGGCTCTTTCCAGTTCAAGAAGGAGCTGGACAAGAACAACGCCTCTGACGTGGACATCATCGGTCAGTTCGGCGTGGGCTTCTACTCCGCCTTCATGGTCGCCGACACCGTGACCGTTCTTTCCAGAAAATACGGCGAGACGGAGGGACATATGTGGCAGTCCTCCGGCACCGACGGCTATACCGTATCGCCCTGCGAGAAGACGACGGTCGGCACCGACGTGATCCTCAAGCTGAAGGCGGACACCGAGGACGAGAAGTATTCCCGCTTCCTGGAGCAGTTCGAGCTGCAAAACCTGGTGAAGAAATACTCCGACTATATCCGCTACCCGATCCGGATGGAGATGGAGAAGTCCCGCCGCAAGGAAACCCCCGAGGGCGAGACGGACGACCCGGATAAGACGCCCGAATACGAGACCTACACCGAGGTTACGACTCTGAATTCGATGGTTCCCGTCTGGCAGAAGGCCAAGAAGGACGTGACCGACGAGGAATATGACAGCTTCTACCGCGACAAATTCTATGACTATGAGAAGCCCCTGGCCCACATTGCCGTCAGCGTGGAGGGCGCCGTGACCTACAAGGCCCTGCTCTACATCCCGGCCAAGGCTCCCTTCGACTTCTACACGAAGGACTACAAGAAGGGCCTGCAGCTCTATTCCTCCGGCGTGATGATCATGGATCGCTGCGAGGATCTGATCCCCGATTACTTCCGCTTCGTCCGCGGCGTTGTGGACACCGCCGATCTGAGCCTGAACATCAGCCGCGAGATGCTCCAGCACAACCGTCAGCTCACGATCATCTCCAACAACCTGGAAAAGAAGATTCGCGCCGAGCTGCTGGATATGCAGAAGGATCGCCGCGCCGACTATGAAAAATTCTTCGCCGCCTTCGGACGGCAGATCAAATTCGGCATTGCCTCCGATTACGGCATGCACAAGGATCAGCTTCAGGATCTGCTGCTGTTCTACTCCGCCAAGGAGAAGAAGCAGATCACCCTCAAGGAGTACGTGGACGCAATGCCCGAGGCGCAGAAGCATATCTATTTCGCCGCCGGTGAGACGCTGAGCCGTCTGGAGCAGCTTCCCCAGTATCAGCGCCTGTCCGACAAGGGCTTTGACGTTCTGTTCATGACCGAGGACGTGGACGAGTTTATCCCGCGTACCCTGATGACCTACGCCGAGAAGGACTTCCGCAATCTCTCCACCGACGATCTGGATCTTTCCACCGACGAGGAGAAGAAGGCCGCCGAGGAGGCTGCCGCCGCCTGGAAGGATGGCTTGGAATTCTTCAAGACCACCCTGGACGGCAAGATCATCCGTGCGGAGGTCTCCCCCGATCTGGGCTCGCATCCGGTCTGTCTGATCCCCGATGGCGGTATGAGCTTCGAGATGGAAAAATACTTCCAGAAGGTCAACCCGGAGATGGCCATGAAGGTGGAGAAGGTCCTGCAGATCAACCCGGAGCATCCGGTTCTGAAAAAGCTCCGGACCCTGATCACCGAGGACCCCGAGCAGGCCAAGCGCTACGCCCAAATTCTCTACGCCCAGGCCCTGATCCTGGCTGACCTCCCCATCGAGGACGCCAGCGCCTACACGGATCTGATCTGCGGCATGATGGCATAACCAAGCGGCTGCGCCGCGCAAAGAACCGCCCGGCGGGCGGTGGGAAGCTCTCTTCTCACCGTCCGCCGGGCGGATTTGTTTGTTTTGTCCTCTTGATATAAGTATCACTTTCCCTGCAGGAAGCTCGTGAAGGCTGCCTTGACGGCCTCGTTGTCGTCGGAGACCAGCAGCACGGCAAAGGAGCCGCTGGAGAAGACGGTCCCCGCTTCGACCTTTTCGCTCTGGGTCGGGTCGTAGGTGGCGTAGAGGCTGGCGCGCTGCGTCAGATGGGCCTTGAGGCTCGCCTCGGCGGCGGGCAGGTCGGCGCTGTCCTTGACGCGAATGACTGCGATCTCGTCGGCGTTGCCCGCGCCGTTGGCGGCGTAGGCCAGGAAAAACTGCGATACCTTTTCATAGTCCAGATCGGAGAGGTAGGCGAAGTCCGCCTCGGCGCCGTCGTCTGCGCTGGAGACGTAGCTCATCTCCCCGAAGGTCGTCGCACCGAGCATGGCCCGGCTGAGGTCGTACATGCTGAGCTGCTCGGCGGGCGTTTCCGTCGTCTGTGTCGGGGGGACCGTCGTCTCTTTTGAGGCAGTCCGTCCGCCGCAGGCGCAGAGGCCCAGGACAAGCAGGGCGGCCAGCAGGAGTGCATACAGGTTCTTCATCAGCCGACCCCCCATTCGCCGTCTTCCCCACTGTCGTCCACTTCGCCAAAGACGTCCGTGACGGCATCGTTGATCTTCTCCCAATCCACATCGGGCTCATCTGTGGGTTCGTCGCCCGAATCATCGTCCCAGGTCTGCACAAAGACGGCAAGCACGTATTCGCCGTTTTCATCCAGGTTCCACTGGTAGTCGAAGTTATTCACGTTGAACTCGTTCGTGTTCCAGATCGCCTCGCTGATGCGGTCCATCATGGCAGAGGCCGTCGGCTCGGTCTGCGCGTCGATCTTCTTCTCAAAGGTGCAGCTTGCTGCGGTCTCGCGATTCTCGATCATATCCCGGACGAAGGCGGGGATCGCGTAGATGTCCTCGATCGTGTGCCGGTTCATCAGCGCAGGAGAATACTTGATCCCGGTGGCTGCCGGGAAGAAGTCCATGTTCCACTCATGGCCGGAAGCGGCAGCCTGGTCGTTCATGTTGAAGTTGGCGTAATTGCCGTTATCGGAGTCCATGTAGCAGTCCACGTGATACCAGTCGCCGTCGAGGTTGACCAGGTCCCAGGAGTGGATGCGGTCCGAGGAGTGGATCACCATGCACTCAATGCCCATCATCTGCATGAACAGGCGGAAGGTCGTGGCATAGCCGACGCAGACGGCCTGGTGATTTTTGAGCACGCCGTACGGATTGTCCACGCCGTCGCCGGAGGTGGGGATGACGGTCAGCAGGCCGGTGTCGTTGGTCAGCTTGGTGGTGAGCCATTTGTAGACGGCCTCTTCCTTCTCATAGTCGGTCATGCCGTCGGTGATCACCTTGCTGAGCACGTTCTTGGCCATATCCAGCGTCTCCTTGTCGCGGTCGGAGAGCTGGGAGGTATCGCCGGAACGGTAGGCGTCGGAGATCTGTTTGGTGGAGCGGATCGTATATTCGCCCGCGATGACTACGTCGTCCTCAGCGGCAACGTCCTCGCTGGAGCTGTCAACCAGCTTCTTCAGCAGGGTATCGTAGGCTTCATTCTGCTTTTGCAGCTCCGCAAGGATCGCGGAGGAATCGGCCAGCTTCTCCTGCATTTCGGCCCGGGCAGCGTTTTGCTCCTGAACCTGTTTCAGCAGGTCGGTGACACGCCAGCCGAGAAAGCCCATCCCGCCGACACTGACGAGGATGGAAAGAATGAGCAGCACGGCAATCAGGCCGTGGCCGCCGGAGCGTTTGGTTTCTTGTTCAGACATGATAATACCTTCTTTCATAACGGTCAGGCAGTTAGCCCGTGTTTAGGACGAAACGGACGCCGAAAGGTTCCTTGATTTTTCTATAAAATCGGAACGACGCCGTAGCAGACCACGCCGAGCGCGGCGGCAAGGCCGATGACGGCAGGGATCGAGCATTTCCGGGTGCGGAGCAGGACGAAGCAGAGGACCGCGATGCCCAGAGCCGCAAGGTCCAGGCGCCGTCCGGGGAGAATGCTGCTCTGAAACAGGGTCACAAGGACGCCTGAGATCATGGCAACGCAGATCGGCTTGACGACCCGGAGAACGCGCTGCATGACGGGGTTCTTTTGAAACCTGGTGAAGAAGATCGCCACGACCAGGGTCAGGGTCAGGGCCGGAGTCAGGACGCCCAGAACGGCCACCAGACCGCCGACGAAGCCCGCGGTCTGGATCCCGGCGAAGGTCGCGCAGTTCACACCCAGAGAGCCCGGCGTCATCTCCGCGATGGCGATCAGATTGGAGAGATCCTCCGCCGTCATCCAGCCGTGGCTGCCCATCTCCTCCATGATGACCGGGACCATGGACATCCCGCCGAAGCTGGTAAAGCCGACCTTGACGAAGGAGAGAAAGAGCTGAAGGTAGATCACGGCCTGCCTCCCTTCCGCTCCGTCACGGCCTTTGCGCCGACCCAGAGCAGGGCCAGCAGGACGCCGCAGGCGATCATCAGAATATTGCTCACGCCCGTAAACAGGCAGAGCAGGAAAGCCGCGCCGCAGATCAGAACGGTGATCTTGTCCTTCAAAGCGTCCTTGCCCATGTTCCAGACCGTGCTGGCGATGATCGCCACGACCGACGCGTTGACGCCGCGCATGGCGGCGGCGAACCAGACGTTTGTTTTGATCGCCTCATAGAAATAGGTCACAAGGCTCAGAATGAAGATCGCCGGGAGGGTCAGGCCGACGACGGCGAGGATCCCGCCGAACACGCCCGCGAGCTGGTAGCCAACGAGCATGCTGACGTTCGTGATCATCACGCCCGGAACGGATTTTCCGACCGTGGTCAGCTCCAGGACGTTCTCTGAGGTCAGGAGCTTCCGTTTATCCACGTATTCCTCCTCGAGCTGGAGCAGGATGCTCAGTCCGCTGCCGAAGGTAAAGCAGCCCATTTTGAAAAACGTGCCGAAGATTTGAAGCAGCAGCTTCCATCGCGGCACGGGGGGCTGCTCGGACACCTGCGGCCTTTCTGTCTGTTCGTCCGTTCTCATCTTGTTTCGTCCCTTTCAACGGAATTGCCGACCTATTATAAAAGCGAATGCCGCTCCTGTCAAGCAGAATCGCTCTTCCGATCCAAAAACGCGGGAAACGCCCCGGCCACGCGGGCCGGGGCGTCCGGTCGCGGCTGAACGCCGCCTGTATTCGTGCCTAATGCGCTTCCAGCTCCGGGATGAGCTGGGCGACGAAGTAAGCGAGCTGACCGCGGGTCATGCCCGCCGCCGTGATCTCCTCGCCGTTTTTGGCGGCCTCGGCCACGGTGCGCTCCAGGGCGGCGCGGGTGAAGGCTTCCGGGTCCTCCACCCCGACGCAGACGGCGGCGCGGCGCATCATCTCCGAAATCTGCTCCAGATTCAGGATCTTGCCTCCGTCAAACGTCTGTGCGCCGTCGATCAGGCCTGCGGCCCAGGCGGCGGAAACGCATTTGCCCATCGAGGTCGTGAGCGAGACGTCCTGGAAGGGTATGTCGGCCACCGGCTCCAGCTTCAGCAAGCGCGAGAGCATGGCGACCTCGGCGTTATACTGCGCGGGATTCTCGCCGTAGAAGAGGCCGTCGCTCTTGCCGGTGATCGCCCCGCGCTGGGTCAGATCGTTGACCGCCTGCTCGTACCACTTGTCTACGGTATCCAGATACATGGAGCGGGTCACGTTGGAGGACTCGGTATCCGCAAGGCCGAGCGTTTGGAAGGCGAAGCGGTAATAGTCGTTTTCCTCCGTCTGCTCGCCGATCGTGAAGCAGTTATTGACGGCGCCCATGATCCGATCGAAGTATTCGTCGGACCGCTCGGATTCCGGGCAGAACCAGTCCACGGTCTCGGTGGTGCTGTCATAACGGACCTTTGTATTGACAAAGCTGCCGTTTTCCAGAATCGCCACGTGCTCGGCGTCGGAGAAAAGATCCGTTCCGGTCAGAAGGCGGGAATCGTATTTCAGACCGAGCAGGTTCAGAACGGTGGGCAGGATGTCCTGGGTGCAGCAGTAGTCCTCCACCTCGACGGTTTCCATGCCGCCCTTCCAGATGGTACAGAAGCTGTGGTATTTCCAGAACGGGTTTTCCGAGGCCTCCGCGCCGGCGAGGCCGGCGTAGTCGTCTTCGAGCAGGCCGTAGGGATAATGATCGGCGGTTAAGACAATGACGGTCCGATCCAGGATCCCTTCGGCCTCCAGACGGTCCACCAGGCAGGCGACTGCCTTCTCCAGCTCAAGCTGACCGGCCAGATAGGCCTTTACTGCGCTGCTGCCCTTGACCCCGGCGACTGCGTCACGGTTTTTCGCGGCCATTACGTTTCCGTCGAAATCGTACGGCGCATGGCCGGAATACGACATATAGTGGACGACGAAGCGATCCGCATGGACGTATTCGTCCATCGTCTTCTCCATCATCTCCAGATCGGAGGTTGGAAGTGTGCGTTCCATATCCAGACCGCAGCCGATGGCCTTGAAGTCATAGCCGAAGTTCGGGAAGACGTTGATGCGGTTGTAGAAGGTTCCCACGTTGTTGTGATAGGCGAACGCCTTCGCGCCGGTCTGATCCGGGAGGGCTCTGCCCAGAACGTAGGGGTAATACTTATCCATGGAGGACGCCAGGCTCAGGGATGCGCGGCTGGGCATCAGGCCGGAGATCATGCAGTATTCGCCGTTCGAGGTGATGGCCGGGAAGCTGTTATAGAAGTTTTTGAGCACGATGCCCTCATGGGTCAGGCGGTAGAGCGTCGGGGTCAGCTCCGGGTCGATCATATACAGGCAGGCGCTCTCGCAGCAGATGTCGATCACGCTGCAGCCCTCGAAGAGGCCGGTATAGGCATTCTGATTCGTGGGATTCTTCTGGGCGAAATAGCGGCTGAGCTCCCGGCGCGCCTCGGTGTCGGCAGCCGCTTCCAGCGCGTCAAAATCCAGGTCAGGGTCGGCGTTCAGGGCGGTTTCTGCCGAATGAGGGCCGGAAAACTGCGCGGAGGCGTCAATCTGGGCTTTCGGGCGGAAGCAGAAGTCATAGAGATCGACGGCCTGTGCCGTGATGAGGCCGAAGTAGGCCGTCCGCCGGGACATACCGGTGCTGCTGCTCGTCATCGCGCGCTTTGCACCGGGAGAGAGCTGCATCGGGACCACGGAGCAGGCGGCAAAGACGGCCGCGAACAGCAGAAGCAGCCAATTACACCGTTTGCCCTGCCCACGACTCAGCCACCCGGCCCGCCGACGCAGGAGATAAAAGGCCGGGATCGGCAGGAAGTAGAGAACGATCAGCGGCAGACAGCTCAGGATGGCATGGAACATGACAGAATAGAAGCCGTTGATCGCCTCGCCGCCCATCGAGACCACGGAGGCGGGCATCAGGTCGGAAAAAATCCGGAAATAGACGGTCTGAACGCTGAAATGCAGGCCGACTACGGCAAGCAGGACCGTGGTGAGGACAGCGTTGACGCGGGGGCTGTGGGCGAGCTGCGTCACCAGCGTCAGCAGGGCGGCGACAGCCAGGGTAAAGCCGACCGCAAACAGAAGCTGCGTGTTGAACGAAAAGACAAACAGGTGCAAGGCAAGCTCGCAGATCAGCAGAACGACCGCAAAAAACGCGAAGCGCAGGGCGGTCCGGCGCGGCGTGCCCGGAAGAAAGCCGGAAGCTCCGACGGAAGAATCTTTTGTCCGTTTCAATCGTTTCCCTTCCTTTCAGCGGGGCCGTCGGCGTGGGGCTCCGCAGGGTTGTTTCTATCATATATTTCAATATTTTATCACAAACCGACGGCTTGTCAAGCAGAATCATACGCCGGGGAGCGAAGCCGGGCGGTAACAGTTCAGCCCCGCGGAATGAGAGCGGCCAGTGAGTGACCAGTCACCAGTCACCAGTCAGGAGGGCAGAAGCGGCGGTGCTGCCGGTTTGCCCGGGCACCGACAGAGCCTTCGCCCCTTGGGGAGAAGGTGCCGAGCGCAGCGAGGCGGATGAGGGGGCATTCCGACAAGCTGACCGTTGGAATTACGAATCTGTCATCGATACGCCCCCTCATCCGTCATCCGGCTTCCGTGAGACGCCGGATGCCACCTTCCCCCCGAGGGGGGAAGGCTTTTCGCGCGGCAAACCCCATTTCGTTGGGCCGCAGAGCTGTTACGCTGCGCGGGCAGGAGCATGAAAAACCCGTTTCCCCTCTTCCCTTTTGTGGAAAACCGTGCTATAATAGCAAGGTTTCAAAAAAATGATCCACGGAGTGCTTCAACATGCAGAAATATACAAAGGCTGAGCTGTTCGAGTCTGTGCCGGTGCCGCGTGCGCTGGCGGCGATGGGGATCCCGACGATCATCAGCCAGCTCATCAACCTGATCTACAACATGGTGGACGCCTTCTTCATCGGGCGTACCGGCAATTCCTATATGATGGCGGCAACCACAGTCACGCTGACGCTGACCATGATGAACGTCGCCTTCTCGAACCTCTTTGGCGTGGGCGGCGGCTCGCTGATCGCAAGATTGATGGGCGTCCACCGGGAGGAGGATGCGAAACGGGTCAGCGCCTACAGTCTGCGCGGATGCCTGCTGCTGAGCGTGAGCTGGTCGGTCGTGATCGGCGTGTTTCTGGAGCCGATCCTTCGCGTCCTCGGCGCAAGCGCGAATACGCTGGAATTTGCCAAGCAGTATTCGATCCTCGTCATCGTGATCGGCAGCACGCCTGCGATCCTCTCCCTGACCCTGGCCCACCTGCTGCGCAACACCGGGTATTCCAGCCAGGCCAGCTTCGGTCTGAGTCTGGGCGGGGTTCTGAACATCGCGCTCGACCCGCTGTTCATGTTCGTGCTCCTGCCCAGGGGCCAGGAGGTCATCGGCGCTGCCCTGGCGACGCTGATCTCCAATGCCGTTGGCTGCGGCTACCTGCTGTTTGCCTTCGTCCAGGCGCAGAAAAAGGCTCCGCTGAGTCTGAACCTGCGCCTGGCCCGCGGGCTTGACCGGGGCCACGTGCGGAGTCTCTATACCGTCGGCGTTCCCTCCGCGATGCTCACCGGCCTGTTTGACCTGGCGAGCATCAGCGTCAACATCCTCGCCGCAGCGCACAACGATCTCGTTCTGGCGGCGATGGGCATCGTCATGAAGGTCGAGCGGGTGCCGAACGCGATCAACGTCGGTCTCTGCCAGGGCATGCTGCCGATCGTGGCCTACAACTATTCCTCCGGCAATCACGCCCGGATGAAGCAGGCCATCCGCACGGCGCGGCTCTACGGGATGGTCGTCTCGGCGGTCGCCATCGTCCTGCTGGAGCTTTTCGCAAAGCCGGTCACAAATCTGTTTTTGTCCACCTCCGGCAAGGACGCCGCAGACGCGATCCGGACCGTGGGCTTCGCGGCGCTCTTTCTGCGCATCCGGGCCGCAGCCTCGCCCTTCCAGTTCACGAACTACCACACCTCCTTCTGCATGCAGGCGATCGGCGACGGGAAGGCGACCCTGCTTCACGCAGCGGTGCGGGAGCTGGGGTTCTACATTCCCATTATGATCCTGCTGGACCGGATCTTCGGGGAAAACGGCCTTGCCGCCGCCCTCCCCGTGGGCGAATGCCTGGGCGCGATCTTCGCGCTCTGGCTCCTGCATCGGATCTTGAACCGGAAGCGGGAAAGCGGCCCCGCGGAACGCGCTTGACAAAACGCTTGCATTCCATGCGCGCTTATGCTATAGTAGATTGGATTTGAAAATTAGGAGAGATACACGTGGAATATATTGTTCTGGATATGGAGTGGAACCAGCCGTGGCCGGGTTCTTACGCCGCCCAGCGGGTGCTGCCCATCCATATCAGCGGCGAGGTCATCCAGATCGGTGCGGTGCGGATGCTGGAGGATCAGACCATCGCCGATGAATTTCAGGTTCTGATCAAGCCCAAGTTTTTCCGCCGCCTCAACAGCCGCGTGGCAAAGCTCACCGGCATCCGCGAAAGCCAGCTCAAGGCCGAAGGGCTTTCCTTCGACGAGGCGATCAACGAATTCTATAACTGGTGCGGAGACGACTGCGTCTTTCTGACCTGGGGCTTCGACGACATTCCCCTGCTCTCCGCCAACATGATGCTCAACGGCTACGACCCCGTCTGGGTTCAGCACTGGTACAACGCGCAGATGATGTTCAACGCCCAGACCGGCAGCGGCAACAACCAGAAGGCCCTCTCCACGGCCCTGGAGATGCTGGACATCGAGCCGACCCGTCAGGCGCACGACGCCCTGGGCGACGCCTTCCACACGGCCCAGATCTGCGCGAAGCTCGATCTCAAAAAGGGCATCGCCGAATATCGCGGCTCCCTGCGCGAGCATGAGGACGGTCTGCACGGGGCCCAGGTCCCCGGCTGCGTCAGCCGACGCGTCTTCCACGACTACGAGGACAAGTCCGCTGCGATGGGCGACATGGGCGGCAAGGAAAATCTCTGCCCGGTCTGCGGCAAGGTGATGACCTGCGCCGGCTGGCACACCCAGCCGGGAAGACGGTATCTGTCCAAGAACACCTGCCCGGAGCACGGGGAGTACGTGGTCCGCATCCGCTTCGAGCATGACCCAGACGGCAGTCTCAAGGTCTGCCGTCTGGTCTACGACCAGAGCTCGACCCTTGCGGCGAACTTTGACGCCGAGGTCGAAAAGAAGCCCCGCCGCAAGCCCCGCCATCGCAGAAGGCGCACGACGGCGATCACCTGAAACGCAGATCAGCACGGCAAAAGAAACTCCTCCCCGCTCCAACTTATTTATTGACTTTTTCAGGAAATCGGAGTATGATAGAAGTGTCAAACGACACCCACTTTTTTGAAGGAGGATTCTTATGTTCTGTGAAAAATGCGGTACCCGCGTGGACGACGGTCAGCCCTTCTGCCCGAACTGCGGCAACCGGCTCGGCGCTGCTCCTGCGGCTAATCCGGTGAATGCGGCTCAGCCCGTTCGTGCGCCCCGCGCTGCGCTTCAGGGCAGCATTTTGGGCATTCCGATGAACAAGCTGCTTTTCGCCGGCGGCGCCTGCTTCCTGTCTCTGCTTGGCATGATCATGTCCTGGTGCAAGCCCCTTGGTCACTCGGAAAGCGGTCAGCATATGCATTTCACCCTTCCCGACGTTGGCGGCGGCTGGCTGATGGTCATCACCACCATGCTTGCCACTCTGACCATTGCCGCTCTGGTGCTTTACCTGATGGGCAAGGCAACTGACAGCAAGATCCTGCTCTTCTCCGGCTGCGCGGCCGGTCTGATCTTCATCCTTCTGGTCATCAAATGGATTGCCGGCGGCTCTCTGTTCAGCAGCCTCGGCGATATGCTGGGCAGCTTCTTAGGTGACGAGCTCAGCATTTCTCTCCATCTGTCCGTTGCCGGCTGGTTCATGTTCTTCTCCGAGCTCGGCGCTGCCGCGCTCTCCATCCTGGGCTTCCTCCAGGCGAAGAAGAACTGATTCGCATCCGTTCCCGGTACATATTTATCACTACGTAGAATGGAGGAAACATCATGTTCTGTGAAAAATGCGGTACCCGCGTAGACGACGGTCAGCCCTTCTGCCCGAACTGCGGCAACCGTCTGGGCGCTGCTGCGCCTGCGCAAAATCCCGGCTTCAACGCGAATCCGATTCGCCCGTCTGCTGCGCCCGCCGGTTCCCTGCTCGGCAAGTTCAACGGCATGTCCGGCCTGGAAAAGATTTTCTATCCCATCGTCGGCGGCCTGCTGCTTCTGAACTTCATCCTGATCCTGCTGCCGATCTACAAGGTCTACAGCACGTCCCTCGCCATGGGCAGAGGTTATCCCTTCTGGGCGAACCTGTTTACGGTCCTGTTCACCCTGTCCATCACCTTCTTCGTTCTGGATTACTTCGACAAGTTCAGCTTCAAGTTCCTGTGGCTCTTCCTTGTGATCGTCTCCGCGCTGCTGCTGATCCTGTTTATCATTCTTTGGGCCGATTCCGAATGCAAGCTGTCCGTTGCAGGTTGGTTCTTCTTCATCCTGCAAATCGGCCTCACCGGCTGCTCCGTCATGCTTCTGCTGTCGAAGCTCAAGAAATAAGACTTTCGCATTTTGTTCCCCGGCCGGCTCCCATCGGAGCCGGCCGGATTCTTTTTTCTTTAAAAACGCAGCTTCGGCAGTTGACATTCTGCGGCAAATCGGGGATAATAGACGGGACAAAACGCAGGATTCGAAAGGAGGCGGCACAGGAAATGAACGAACAGCTCCGGCCCGCGCAGGTTGACACGCGCAGGCCGTTTCGCCGTCTGGTCTGGCAATATACGCTCTGCTTTGCCATCCTCACCGCCCTCTGCTTCCACTGGTTCTATCTGACCGAACGGACGATCATCTGGAAGTTTGACGGAAACGGGCAGCACTTCCCTGCCCTGCGCTGGTACGTTGCAACGCTGCGCGGCGCGATTCGCGGTCTGTTCGCCGGGGAGGGCCTCCGCATTCCGCAGTGGAGCTTTGCGCTGGGCGAGGGGAACGACGTTCTGACCTCCCTGCACTATTACGTGCTGGGCGATCCTCTTAATCTGCTCGCTCTGCTCTGTCCGATGCGGTATCTCTACGCCGCCTACGGGCTGCTGACCCATCTGCGAATGTATCTGGCCGGACTGGCTTTTCTCTGGCTGCTCCGCGAGACCGGCAAGAAGCCTGACCTCGGTGCTCTGATTGCCGCCTTGATTTACGTATTCGGCTACTGGGGCCTGCGGAACGCCGTTCGGCACCCCTTCTTTCTGAACCCGATGATCTATCTGCCGCTGCTGATCGGCGGCGTGGAGCGGGTCCTGCGCGGCAAGCCGATCCAAGTTCTGGCGGGAACGGTCTGTCTGGCCGGGCTGAGCAATTTCTACTTTTTCTTCATTCAGGGCGTCCTGACAGCCCTCTATTGCCTGATCCGCCTGGTTCCCATGCTTCGCCGCGACCGGAAAACCGCTCTGCGCCTGCTGGCAAAGCTGGTCGGAGCCGCCGCCCTCGGCACGGCGATGGCTGCGGTCATCCTCGTTCCCGTCGTGCGTGCGTTTTTGAGCGACACCCGCATCGGCGCGGGAAACACCCGCCGTCTGCTCTATCCTCTGGGCTACTACGCCAAGCTGCCGGAGATCCTCATCGGACCGACCTCGAGCTACTGGCTCTGCGTGGGAACGGCTGCGCCGTCTCTGCTCGCCTGCCTGCTTCTGGTCCAGCGGCGGAAGGGACGCGGAACGCTTCTCTGTCTGCTGGGCCTCTGCCTGCTGTTCTGCCTGTTTCCAATTTTTGGTCAGGCGCTCAACGGCTTTTCCTATATCTCCAACCGCTGGAGCTTTGCCTTCGTTCTGGTCATCAGCTACGTCTTTGCAGACCTCTGGCCTGAGCTGAATGCCCTCGACCGCAAAACGGCCCGACGCTTGGTTATCGGCCTCGCCGCATACCTGGGGCTTGGGATCGTTCTGAACGTCCAAAATGTCTCCCTGATGTCCACCGCTCTGGTGCTGAACGCCGCCGCCCTGATCCTGGTCTGGCCCAGGCGTCGGTTCCGCGCCTTTGCGCCGTGGGTTCTCCTGATTCTGACCGCGGTGAACGTCGTCTGGAACGCCGCCTATCGATTCGACGTGTTGAAGAACATCGATTCGAGCCAGACGGTCGCGGTCGTGGACGCAAACCGGGCCGATGAGACGGAGCTGCTCCATGCCTCGGCCGCGCCGGGCGAATGGCTCCGCTACTCCGGGCGGAAACTGACCGTCAACGCCGGTCTGAACGCGGATCTGTCCTCCACGGCCTACTATTGGTCGCTCACGAATCCCGGCGTCAGTCGCTTCCGCCGCATGATGGGCGTCAACGAGCTGCAAACCAGCACCAGCGAGGGCTACGACGGCAGAAGCCCCCTGCTGGCCCTGTCCGCCGTGAACCGCTTCGTTGTCCCGGCGAATGACACAAACGGTCTGCCGATGGACTACGAGCCCATCCGCGGCAGCGGGAAATGGACCGTCGCTGAGAGCCGGACGACCCTGCCTCTGGGCTTCGTCTACGACGCCTGGGTCGGCGAGGAGCGGCTGGAAGACCTGTCCTTTGCCGAGCGCCAGGAGCTGCTGCTGCACGCCGCTGCGCTGGCCGAACCGGTCTCCTCGCTGCCGGAGTGGAACGGGGAGCTGGACACCGTGGAGCTGGAAACGGAGCTTTGGACGGACGATCCGGACGTTACGATCCGCGACGGGCGCTTCATCGTGACGAAGGCCGGCGCACACGCCTGTTTGCGCTTCCATGGCCTGCCGAACAGTGAGACCCTGCTGGAATGGCGGGGACTGCACTACCGCGGGACCACGAAATACGAGCTCTATTGCGGCGGCACGGACGTGGACCCGCAGGACCGCTATTCCGCCGCGAACTACGCGGCCCTGCCCGAGGAGACACGCCGGAACCACTGGACGAAATATCGCTACAGTCTGGCGGACGAGGACACCTTTATTACCTTCACGACCTCCGCCGGGCGGACCTCCGAGGTCAATTACTTCACGCCGGATTTCAACTTTTACAACGGCATCCACGATTTTGCTCAGAATCTCGGCGACACTGCGGAGGCTCTGACGGAGGTTCGGATTCAATTCCGGGAGCCCGGCGTGTTTACCTTCGACGCAATCAAGCTCTATGCCATGCCGCTGGATACGATCCGAAGCCAGGTCGCCGCGCGGCGTTCCGCCGGGCTGGAAAATCAGGTGATCGGAGACGACTGCGTATCCGGCGAGATCACGCTGGATCGGACCGCTCTGCTCGTCTTTTCGATCCCGGTCAGCGACGGCTGGTCCGCGACGGTGGACGGCGCACCGGCTGAGCTTCACACCGCCAATCTCAAAAATATGGCCCTTCTGCTGGAGCCCGGAACGCACCGGGTCCTACTCCGATACGAGCGCCCCGCCGGGCGGCTCGGACTGGGGATCAGTCTGGCGGCTTGGGTCCTTCTGCTGCTGCTTCTGCTCCGGGATCGGTTCCGGCGGCGCAGGCGCGGCTGAATCATCTCGCACCCCGGGGACCGGCTCACGCGAGCCGGTCCTTCGTCGTAACGGTTCCGTCCATGCAAATGGGAATGATCCGCTCGCCCGTTGGGGTCTCCCGGCCCGCACGTCACGACTCGGCGAATCGGTCATCGATACGCCCCCTCATCCGTCATCCGGCTTCCGTGAGACGCCGGATGCCACCTTCCCCCCGAGGGGGGAAGGCTCTGTCGGAGCCCCATCCGAGGGCTGAACGGTTGCCCTTTGTCCGCCCAAATTCTGAAAAAAGCCGCAGCGCACATCTTGCGAAGCACCGGGCTCTATGCTATAATAAGAAGAAAAATTATCATTCTCTGCTTCGGAGGCGAATCGTATGTTTTTTGACCGCGAACGTTATCTCTATCAAAAGCCCCAGCTGATCGAGGTCATCTGTCAGCTCCGCTATCCCACGATCCTCTCCATCCCTGCCCGCGACCCCGTTGATTTTCAAGAGGCCATCCGGCAGGAGTTCCCCCAGTATAAGCGCACGGTGGAGCGCCCCGCGCCCACTCCCGGTCAGCCCGCGCAGGAGGTCGTCAACTTCCAGTTCCTGAGTGCAGACGGCCTGTGGCGGGTCAATCTGACCGCCGACTTTATCGCCCTCGCGACGAGCGTCTATACGAAGTGGGAGGACTTTGCCGCGAAGCTGGACCGCATTCTGGCGGCCTTCATCCGCGTCTATCACCCGGCGTATTTCCATCGCGTCGGACTGCGCTACGTCAACGCCTTCTCCCGCAAGGCGCTCGGCTTGGAGGGCGTTCCCTTCCGCGAGCTGTTCCAGCCCGGCTATCTGGGCCTGCTGGCTGACGACGACGTCCGCGAGGAGAGCTTTGCCCGCTCCGGTCAGGATATCGAAATGCAGATCTCCGGCGGCTGCCGCGTCAAGATGCACGCCGGTCCCGGCATGCTCACCAAGGGCAAGGTCCAGGACCCAGAGGTCCGGTTCATTCTGGACAACGACGTTTTCCTGACCGGTCAGACCCCGATCAACCAGTGCGCTCCCGCCCTGAACACCGTTCACGTTCATGCCGACCGCATCTTTGCCGGGGCCATGACCCAGCGGCTGCATGAGGCCATGCTTCCCGGACTGCTGGACTGAAACCGATGCTGAACTTATGCAACGTATCCGAGATGAAGGCCCTTCTGGGTGAATACGGCTTTCATTTTTCCAAGGCCAAGGGTCAGAACTTTCTGACTGCCGCCTGGGTGCCCGAACGAATCGCCGAGGAGGCGGGGGTGGATGAAACCGCCGCCGTCCTGGAGATCGGACCGGGCATCGGCGCTCTGACCCAGCAGCTCTGCCTGCGAGCGGGCAGAGTCCTTGCCGTGGAGGTGGACAACAGTCTGCGTCCGATCCTCGCCCGGACCCTGGGAGAATTTGACAATCTGGAGATCCGATTCGCCGACGCGATGAAGCTGGACCTGGCGCAGCTGGTCGCGGAACAGTTTTCCGGCCTGCGGCCTCTGGCCTGTGCGAATCTGCCGTACTATATCACTTCCCCGGTGCTGACGAAGCTCCTGGAGAGCCGCGCCTTTGAGGCAGTGACCGTCATGGTTCAGAAGGAGGTCGCCCAGCGCATCTGCGCCGCCCCGGGCAGCGCGGACTACAGCGCGTTTTCGGTGTTCTGCCGGTATTATGCGGAGCCGGAGATCCTGTTTGAGGTCCCCCCCTCCTGCTTCCTCCCCCAGCCGAAGGTGACCTCCGCCGTTCTGACGCTGCGCGTGCGGACGGAGCCTCCCTGCGAGATCGCAGATGAGGCCATGTTCTTCCGCGTGGTCCGGGCAGCCTTCGCCCAGCGGCGGAAGACTCTCTCCAACGCCCTCGCCGCCGGCTTCCCGGAACGGACGAAGGCCGAGCTGACGGACTGCATCGTTGCCTGCGCCCACGCGCCGACGGTCCGCGGCGAGACCCTCTCCATCCCCGAATTTGCCGCCCTGGCGCGGGCAATCGCGGAGCGATAGGATGCAGTGGCGGTCTGCCAATCCGTATTTCCGGGCGCGCTTCGGCTGTAAGGTCTACAAGCTCGCCCTGGACGGCGGGATGACCTGTCCAAACCGCGACGGGACGCTGGACACGCGGGGCTGTATCTTTTGCTCCGCCGGCGGAAGCGGCGATTTTGCCGAGCCGCTCTGCGGAAGCATCGAGGAGCAGCTCGACCGGGCAAAGTCCCGCGTTGCCGCCAAGGCCGGGCCGGACGCCCGCTATATCGCCTATTTCCAGAGCTACACGAACACCTATGCCCCGGCGGAGCGGTTGGAGGCCCTGTTTGCCCCGGTACTGGCGCGGCCTGAGATCGTCGCCCTCTCGGTGGCGACCCGCCCCGACTGTCTGCCCGCTCCGGTTCTCGACCTGCTGGAGCGGCTGAACCGGGAGAAGCCGGTCTTCGTGGAGCTGGGTCTGCAAACGATTCATCCGCAGACCGCCGCATTCATTCGCCGCGGTTATGATCTGCCCGTCTTCGACCGCGCCATGCGCGAGCTGGCGGCGCGTGGGCTGGAGCCCATCGTCCACGTGATCCTCGGTCTGCCCGGAGAGGACGAGACCGATATGCTGGAGACCGTCCGCTACGTCGGCGCTTCCGGTGCGGCCGGGATCAAGCTCCAGCTCCTGCACGTGCTGGAACACACCGACCTTGCAGCGCTCTGGCGGCAGGGCAAGGTCCCGACGATGACGCTGGAGGAATACGTCGCCCTTCTGGGACGGTGCCTGCAGGTCCTTCCGCCGGAGATCGTGATCCACCGGCTGACCGGTGACGGCGCCAAGAAGGACCTGCTCGCCCCGCTCTGGACTGCCGACAAAAAGCACGTTCTGAATTATATGAACCAATATCTGAGAGGCCTGCCCAATGTACTTTGATTCTCACGCCCATCTGGACGACCGCGCCTTCGACGCCGACCGCGGCGAGATCTTCGACGAGCTTGCCGATCACGGCGTCGGGCGGATTCTGAATATCGGCTGCGACCTGTCCAGCAGCCTCCGCTCGATCAGTCTGGCGCACAAATATCCCTTCGTCTGGGCTGCCGTTGGCTCACACCCGGACGACGCAGCCAGCGTCAACGACGAGCTGCTTGCCATGTATCGGCAGCTTTGCACCGACGAGCGCGTGAAGGCCATCGGCGAGATCGGCCTGGACTACCACTACGAGGACCCGCCGCGCGAGGTTCAGCTTCCCGCCTTCCGGCGGCAGCTTGAGCTGGCGGCGGAGCTTGATCTCCCGGTCGTCGTGCATGAGCGCGAGGCCCACGCCGACGGGATGGAGCTGATCCGTCAGTTTCCCCGGGTGACCGGCGTGTTCCACTGCTACTCCGGCTCGCTGGAGCAGGCGAAGGAGCTGGTGCGGCGGGGCTGGTATATCGGCTTCACCGGGGTCGTGACCTTCAAGAACGCCCGAAAAGCCGTGGAGGTCGCTCAGTGGATGCCCCTTGACCGCATCCTGATCGAGACCGACTGCCCCTATATGTCGCCGGAGCCCTACCGGGGCCGCCGCAACGACAGCCGCCGCGTCCCGCTGGTCGCGCAGAAAATTGCCGAGCTGCGCGGCGTCGATCCGGAGCTCGTTGAGCAGGCGACGACCGAAAACGCCAACCGTCTGTTCCGGATCGGGCAATCCGAGGGATGGGCGATTCCGCAGCAGGGACCGCATTAGCCTGCCAGACTCTCCCATCCAACACTGCTGAATATCTCGACAAGGAGTAACGATATGTCCACCCTGAAAGAAGAAATCTCCCGCAGACGGACCTTTGCGATCATCTCGCACCCCGACGCGGGCAAAACGACCCTGACCGAAAAATTCCTGCTCTACGGCGGCGCGATCGCCCAGGCCGGCGTGGTCAAGGGCAAGAAAAACTCCCGCGCTGCGGTCTCCGACTGGATGGAGATCGAAAAGCAGCGCGGCATCTCCGTCACCTCCTCCGTGATGCAGTTTCAGTACGGCGGCTTCTGCATCAACATCCTGGACACCCCGGGCCACCAGGACTTCTCCGAGGACACCTACCGCACCCTGATGGCGGCGGACTCCGCCGTGATGGTCATCGACTGCTCGAAGGGCGTGGAGGCCCAGACGCGCAAGCTCTTTAAGGTCTGCGCGATGCGGCACATCCCGATCTTCACCTTTATCAACAAAATGGACCGGGAATCGAAGGACCCCTTCGACCTGCTGGACGAGCTGGAGCATGAGCTTGGCATCGAGACCTGCGCGATGAACTGGCCCATCGGCTCCGGCAAGGAGTTCCGCGGCGTCTACGACCGCCAGAACAGCCAGCTCCTGCTCTTCTCCGGCATCAACGGCAAGAGCAAGGCCGAAAAGCAGGCCATCGACCTCTACGACCCGGCGGTCTCCGGGATCATCGGGGAACAAAAGCACAACCAACTGATCGAGGACGTGGAGCTGCTCTCCGCGGGTCGGGAATTTGATCTGGAGGAGGTCCGGCGCGGCAATCTCAGCCCGGTCTTCTTCGGCTCTGCTCTGACCAACTTCGGCGTGGAGCCCTTCCTGGAGGAGTTTCTGCGCATGACGCCCCCGCCGCTCTCCCGCACCGCCGACTGCGGCGTGATCGACGCCTTCTCCCCCGACTTCTCTGCCTTCGTCTTTAAGATCCAGGCCAACATGAACAAGGCCCACCGCGACCGCCTGGCCTTTATGCGCATCTGCTCCGGCAAGTTCCAGCGCGACGCGGAATACTACCACGTCCAGGCAAACCGCAAGATGCGTCTGTCCCAGCCCCAGCAGCTTATGGCGGCGGAACGCGAGATCGTGGACGAGGCCTATGCAGGCGACATCATCGGCGTCTTCGATCCGGGCATCTTCTCGATCGGCGATACGATCACCACACCGGGGCAGAAATTCCGCTACGCCGGCATCCCGACCTTTGCCCCGGAGCATTTCTCCCGCGTCAGTCCGCGCGACACGATGAAGCGCAAGCAGTTTTTGAAGGGCACGGAGCAGATCGCTCAGGAGGGCGCGATCCAGATCTTCAAGAAGCCGGACACCGGCATGGAGGAGGTCATCGTGGGCGTCGTGGGTACGCTGCAGTTCGACGTCTTCCAGTACCGGATGAAGAACGAATACGGCGTGGACCTGCGCATGGAGGGCCTGCCCTATGAGGAGCTGCGCTTCATCCGCAGCAGCCCGGTTCCCGAAAAGGACCTGAACCTCTCCTCCGACGTCGAGCTCCTGGAGGACTACCGCGGCCGGAAGCTGCTGGTCTTCTCCTCCTATTGGGCCATCGACTTCACCGTCCGCCGCAACCCCGGTCTGGAGCTGGGCGAGACCGCAGAATAACCCGAAGCTGAAACGACCCCGCGCGGTTCTATGAACCACGCGGGGTCGTTGTTCGCGCCGGATCACCGGCGGCTGCAATCGCGCTGCGAGCAGGCGCCGCAGGAGGCGCAGTTGCCGCCGCAGGCGTGCTTGCCGGCCTTATGGTCACGAATCATGCCTCGGATCACCAGAAAGCAGGCCAGGGCAATGACCGCGATCAGAACGAGATTGATCCAGTTATGCGCAAACCAGTCAGCCATTTCAGGCGACCTCCTTTCCCGATCCCGCCGAAGCGGAACCGATGCGGCGTTCTTTGATAGGCTATGCCGTTTTCTGCATTTTATCCAAGAAGTGCGGAAAAGTCAAGCGTCTCGTTTCCCTGCAGTTTGGGCTGGCTCCCTTCGGAGCCAGCCCGTTTGCAGGAGTATAGGGATCGGATCGTCCTCAGCGAACGGTCAGCTTATTGGATTCCTTGTAGGGCCGGAAGAGCATGTAGACGATGCACGCCAGAAGCGCAAAGGCTGCGATCAGGCCGATCACCTGCGTACCGCCGACAAAGAGCAGGCCGATCTGATAGGTAATCAGGGCAATCGCGTAAGCAAACAGGCACATATAGGCGATCGCAAAGGCCGTCCACTTACCGTTGTTCATCTCGCGCTTGATCGCGCCCATGGCAGCGAAGCAGGGAGCGCACAGGAGGTTGAAGATCATGAAGGCGAAGGCCGCGAGCTTGCCGTGACCGCCGGACATGTTGTTGAAGTCCTCCTTCACGTTGGCCCAGATGATGGAGCCCTCGTCGTCCCAATCGTCGGAATCGGTATCCTTGCCGTAGAGCACGCCGAAGGTGGAGACGACCTCTTCCTTGGCGACCAGACCGGTCACGGTAGCGACCGTGGTCTTCCAGCGGCCGAAGCCCAGCGGCTCAAAGATGAAGTCCACCGTGCTGCCGATGTCAGCCAGGATGGAATCGTCCATCGGAGTCACCTCGTTGAGCGCTTCATCCTCGCTGTAGGTGATGCCCATGCGGTCAGCGACCTTCTGCTGGTATTCCTCGGTCCAGAGCTGTTCATCCTCCGCCAGATTGTCGACCATACCGAACTTGCCGTTCACGGTGCCGAAGGAGGAAAGGAACCAAATGATCACGGAGGACAGAAGGATCACGGTGCCGGCGCGCTTGATGAAGGACCAGCCGCGCTCCCAGGTGCCGCGCAGGACGTTCTTGACGCTGGGCACGTGGTAGGCGGGAAGCTCCATGACGAAGGGAGCGGGATCACCGGCGAACATCTTGGTCTTCTTGAGCATGATGCCGGAGATGATGATGGCAGCCACGCCGATGAAGTAAGCGGAGGTGGAGACCCAGGCCGAGCCGCCGAACAGAGCGCCGGCGATCAGGCCGATGATGGGCATCTTTGCGCCGCACGGAATAAAGCAGGTGGTCATGACGGTCATGCGGCGGTCGCGCTCGTTTTCAATGGTACGCGAGGCCATGACGCCGGGGACGCCGCAGCCGGTGCCAACGAGCATCGGGATGAAGCTCTTGCCGGACAGGCCGAAGCGGCGGAAGATACGGTCCATGATGAAGGCGATACGGGCCATGTAGCCGCAGTCCTCCAGGATGCAGAGCATCAGGAAGAGGACGAGCATCTGCGGAACGAAGCCGAGCACGGCGCCGACGCCGTTGATGATACCGTCGGAGATCAGGCCGACCAGCCAGTCAGCCACACCCCAGCCCTCAAGCAGGCTGCGGGAGCCTTCGACCAGCCATTCAGCGCCGAGGGTGTCGTTGGTCCAGTCTGTCAGGAAGGAGCCGAACGGGCCCATGGCAATCCAGTAGACCAGGAACATGACGACGCCAAAGATCGGCAGAGCCAGCCAGCGGTTGGTGACGATGCGGTCGATCTTGTCGGAGGTCGTCATGCGGGTCTTGTTCTTCTTCTGGCAGCAGCCCTTCATCAGGCCTGCGATGTAGACGTAGCGTTCGTTGGTGATGATGGACTCGGCGTCGTCGTCGAGCTCTTTTTCAGCGGCCCGGATATCCTGCTCGATGTGGCTGCGGACGCTCTCGGGGAGGGCGAGCTTTTCCAGCACCTTTTCGTCGCGCTCGAAGAGCTTGACGGCATACCAGCGCTTTTCCTCCTCGGGGATCTGATCCAGAGCGGCTTCCTCGATGTGGGCAATGGCGTGGTCCACGGGGCCGGAGAAGCTGTGCTGGGGGGTCATCTTGCCGCCGGCCGCCTTGACGCAGGCCGAAACTGTCTCGTCGATGCCGGTATTCTTGAGGGCGGAGATCTCAACGACCGTGCAGCCAAGCGCGCGGGCAAGCTCCTTGCTGTTGATCTTGTCGCCGTTCTTGCGGACGATATCCATCATGTTCAGGGCGACGACCATCGGGATGCCGAGCTCGGCGAGTTGGGTGGTCAGATAGAGGTTGCGCTCCAGGTTCGTTGCGTCCACGATGTTCAGGATCACGTCGGGATGCTCGTCGATCAGATAGTTCCGGGCGACGACCTCTTCCAGCGTATAGGGAGAAAGGGAGTAGATGCCGGGCAGGTCGGTCACGCCGACGTTCTTCTGGCCGCGGACCTTTCCTTCCTTCTTTTCCACGGTGACGCCGGGCCAGTTGCCGACGTACTGCTGGGTACCGGTCAGCGCGTTGAACAGGGTCGTTTTGCCGCTGTTCGGGTTGCCCGCAAGGGCAATGCGAATCTCTTTATCCATGTTCTGCCTCCTACTTCACTTCGACCATTTCCGCGTCAGCCTTGCGGATGGAAAGCTCATAGCCGCGGAGATTGACCTCCACGGGGTCGCCCAGGGGGGCAACCTTGCGAACGTAGACCTCCGTACCCTTCGTCAGGCCCATGTCCATGATGCGGCGCTTGACCGCGCCATCGCCATGAAGCCGGACGACGTGGACGGTTTCGCCGACTGCGGCGTCTCTGAGTGTTTTCATGCGATATCCTCTCCTTTTCGGTTTATTGTACCATGATTTTCTGCGCCATCTCGCGGCTGATCGCGACGCGGGATTCCTTCACCTTGACGATGAGGTTTCCCCCGATGACGTTCAGAACCGTCACGCCCGTGCCTGCGACAAAGCCGAGGTCATTCAGGTGCTGCCGGACCTCAGGCGATCCTCCGACGCGAAGGATGACGGACTCCTCTCCTGCTTTCGACAAAATCAGCGGCATCATGCGTTGCGCTCCTCTCGGGTTTGATATTCCTAACGATTGTTAGATTCTGCTAATTAGCGGGGCCTAAAAAATGTTAGATTTCCCTAACCTCTGTAGAGTTTACCACGGCTAACTGCAAATGTCAAGTGGGTTTTTGAGAAAAAGCCCGAAAAATTCATGAAGGACGGATTGGTCCCGATCCGAGAAAAGCCCGGCCTGAACGCGTTGGCGTTCAGGCCGGGCGGGTAGGATCAGGTCACGATCGGAGCCGGACAAACGGGTCAGTTACCGAACAGGATATCAAAGTAGTCCAGATCCAGGCATTCGTCGGAGTAGCGGATCTTCTGGCGGACGATGGCGTCGATGCGGTCCGTGTAGCCCTCAGGGACGGTGACGCCCTCGTTCGGGGTGAATTTTCCGGTGCGGGCGTTGTACTTACCGAGGTCGGTCTTCCAACTGCAATTCGGCCAGAGCACGAGGGGCTCGGCGTCGGAGAAGACGTCGCGGCCGGGGAGCAGGCGGGAATCCCATTCGGTGCCGAAGAGGTTGGACAGAGTCGGCACGATATCCAGGCTGTAGACCGGATCGTCTACCACGATGTTCTTGTCCTCCAGGCAGCCGGACCAGATCAGCAGGGCGTTGTGGTCCTGGGTGAAGCAGTCGGTGTTCGGATAGCCGTAGAGCTCGTCAAGCACGCCGTCGGGGATACCCCAGGTATCGCTGGGCTCCAGGGCGTAGGGATAGTGGTCGGTGGTCAGAACGATGACCGTATCGTCTGCGATCCCGGCAGCCTCAAGCTGCTCGATCAGGGACTTCATCGCGGCCTCCAGCTCCAGGTTCGCGGCGATATAGGCCTTGACGTGCTCGCTGGCGTTCAGACCCTGGACCTCGTCCTTGTGCTTTCTGGACATATCGCTGCCGGCCCAGGAATACAGGCCGTGACCGGAGACCGTCATATAATAGATGCTGAAGGGCTGGTGGTCGATATACTGCGGAACCGTGAAGTCGATCATCTCCAGGTCGCTCTCGGGCCAGGCCTTGGTCACGCCCTCCTCCATGCCCGTGCCGACGCCGATGTACTTCTCGTAGCCGAGGTTTTCATGGGTCAGGTCGCGGGAATAGTAATTGTAGGTGTGGTTGTGGTAGGCGCGGGAGAAATAGCCCAGACGCATGAGCTGGTTGCCCATCGTGAAGTACATATTCTTGTCGGCGCTCTCGATCATGCTCTTTACGCCGTCGTAGGGCTCCAGGCCGGTCAGGTTGGTGAACTCGCCGGTGGAGGTACTGCCGCCCCAGGCGGGCTGATAGTAGTCGGTAAAGGTGATGCCCTTGGTGTACATGCGATAGAGCGTCGGGGTCAGATCCTCCCGGATGACCTCCTTGGAGAAGCTCTCCGCCGTGATGAAGATCAGGTTCTTCCCCTTGAAAAGACCGGTCATCTCGTTCGTCTTCGAGGGCGTCAGAGAGTTCACGTACTTGTGCAGGGTCGCCACGCGGTCTGACTTGGCGGAGGCGATCAGCGATTCAAAGTCGAGCGGCAGGACGCTGTAGGGCTTCACGGGCTCCTTCGGCTCCGTGGTCTCGACGGGGCCGGTGCCGGTCTCGCCGGAGGGATCCGTGACGACCGGAGCCGCCCCGGTGCTGCTGGGAACGACGTCCCATTCGTGCGTGACGATCGGGCCGTCCAGGTCGCCCAGCGGGTCGCCGGTGGGCCGGCCGCCGTTGATCTGGTCGCGGATCAGCGCCACGGGCAGGCCGTAGGCCTCCGTTGCGGCGGTAAAATTATATTGATCGGTCAGGGTGCGGGTATCCGCGGAGATCACCATCGCAAAGAAGAACGCGACTGCCAGCAGGACGGAGCCGCCCACGAAGAGCAGCTTGCGCACGCCGCGGGTCATGATCCGCCGCCGCAGCTTCACGTAGCGGTTGATCAGCAGGAAGGCGACGATGGGAAGGGCATAGAGCAGGATACGCCAGAAGCCCGTCAGGATCAGATTGAAGGTACGGGCGGAGAAGTCCTCCTGCCCGGCGTTGCCGGAGCCGGAGATGAGCTGGGAGATCGTAAAGAAATTCTTGAAGGAGTCCCAGACGAAGTATTCGATCAGAAACATCACCGCCCAAAAAATCGAAACGACCAGGCCGAGGATCAAATGCGTCCGGCGATTGCGCGAGATCGTGGCGATCAGCGAGAACAGCATACCCAGCGCCAGGGCAAACAGCAGGATGCCGAACCAGCGGCCGAGGTTGAACGGCTCCTTGATCCAGATGTGGAACAGGATCGTGTCAAACAGGAAGGAGACGATCACCAGCAGCCAGGGCGGAAGCGGGGCGGCGCGGCGCTTTTTGCGCGGCGCGGGCTTTTCCGGCGCAGCCGGCGGCTCCGGGCGGCGGGTCCGGCGCTCGTAGCCCTCCAGCGCAGCCTGCAATTCGTCGTTCTGCGCGTTCTGAACAAATTCTTGATTATTCATGGTTATCCTCCAAAGAAGCAGTCGGAAAAACGGACCGCCCGGGAGCCGGTCCGTTTTCCGCGGAACAATCGGCTAACCGGCGGAGCGGCCAGCCTCCTTATCCGGGGTCTCCACGCGGCTGATGTCCGCGCCGAGGCCACGCAATTTTTCGATCATGGTTTCATAGCCGCGCTCGATGTAGTGCGCGTCCTCCACGGTGGTGACGCCGTCGGCAGCCAAGCCGGCAATGACCATTGCCGCGCCGGCACGCAGGTCGCAGGCCTTGACCGCGCAGCCGTGGAGCTGCTCCACCCCGTCGATCACCGCAACCTTCGTGTCCACCTGAATGGCCGCGCCCATGCGGTTGAGCTCGCCGCAGTAACGGAAGCGGGTGTCATAGATGCTCTCGGTGATGATGCTGGTGCCCTTGGCTAAGGCCATACATACGCCGATCTGCGACTGCATATCGGTGGGAAAGCCGGGATAGGGCAGGGTCTTGACGTTGGCGCGGCGCAGTCTGCCGGTGCGAACCACACGGATGGCATCCTCATATTCGGTGATCTTTGCGCCCATCTCGCGGAGCTTGGCGGTAATACACTCCATGTGCTTGGGAATGACGTTCTGGATCAGAACGTCGCCGCCCGCGGCAGCAGCAGCCGTCATATAAGTGCCGGCCTCGATCTGGTCGGGGATGATGGAATAGAAGCCGCCGTGCAGGGAATGGACGCCCCGGATCTTGATGACGTCAGTGCCCGCGCCGGAGATCTTTGCGCCCATCGCGTTGAGGAAGTTGGCAAGGTCCACGATGTGGGGCTCCTTCGCCGCGTTTTCTATGTAGGTGATCCCGTTGGCCAGGACAGCGCCGATCATGATATTCATGGTGGCGCCGACGGAGACGACGTCGAGATTGACGCGTGCGCCGGTCAGTCTGCTTTCCGGGGCCGTCGCACAGACGTAGCCGTTTTGGAGCTCGACCTTGGCGCCGATGGCCTCAAAGCCCTTGATGTGCTGATCGATGGGACGGGGCCCGAAGTTGCAGCCGCCGGGAAGCGCGACCTTCGCGTGGCCGAAGCGGCCAAGCTGGGCGCCGATCAGATAGTAGGACGCGCGGATGCGGCGAACCAGATCACTCGGCGCGACGGAATCGCGGACGCGGGTGCAGTCGATTTCAACGGTGTTGGCGCTCATGCGGCGGATCTGCGCGCCCATCTCGTCGAGAATTTGCAGAAGCAGACGGATATCCGATATATCAGGGACGTTTTCGATGCGGCACACGCCCCGGACCAGCAGCGTAGCCGGCAGAATGCCGACAGCGGCGTTTTTCGCCCCGCTGATGGCAACCGTTCCGTTCAGGGGTTTTCCCCCGTGGATCACATACTTGACCATGGATGTTGATACTCCTTGGAAGCGTAGTTTCAAGCGAACTGTATTCAAGTGAACAGAGATTCCCTTTTTAATAACTAATCTATTATAGCACGCCCCGCGCAGGATGTAAAGAGCGAATTTTGAAAAGTCAGCCGAGGGTTTTGGAAAGGTCAGCCGAGGGTACGCAGGCCCTTTGGATAATGGTTCTTCAGGACGCCGCCGGCGGCCTTGGCCCAGCCGAGGGAGCAGCCGCCCAGCCGCAGGAGGGTCCAGCCGGAACCGAAGGCCGTCGGCAGGGTCTCGCCGCGCAGATAGTGCGCCGCTTCCGTCTGACTCAAATCGCGGACAGCGGACGCCTCTCGCAGATAGAGGGCAAGGGCGTGCGCCGGCTCGGCGCGGCCCTTTTTCAGAACGGCCAGCTCCAGACCGGGCCGCAGCGCCTTCAGACCGCGCAGCTCCGGCAGGTCGGGCGGGGCCCAAAAGACCCGCTCGCCCCAGAGGACAGGAAGCCCCGCGGGGAGATTGACGTTCAGCGCGCGCAAAAGTTCCTGAACCTCGACAGGAAGTCGATCACTCTGACCGCCGCACGGCGACGGACGCAGCGTGAACCGCTCCTCCCCTGCCTCCCCTCTGCGCAGGACGGCGGCAAAGTGTCCCTCGCCGCGCAGGAGATGGGGCCACAGGCGGAGGGTGCGGGCCAGCTCGGGCTGTCCGTCCGGGACCCAATCGGGTCTGCCCGGCGCGAACCAGGGAGCGTCCGTCTGCTCCACGGAAAAATCGGGATGCCGGCGGAGGAAGGCGGATACGGTTCCCTCGTTCTCCTCCGGCGAAAACGTGCAGGTGGAATAGACCAGCCGACCGCCCGGGCGGAGCATGACCGCCGCGGAGTCTAAAATCTCCGCCTGGCGGCGGGCGCACATGGCGACGGTCTCCGGGCTCCAGTCAGCCCAGGCCGCGTCGTGCTTGCGGAACATCCCCTCGCCGGAGCAGGGGGCGTCCACCAGAACGCGGTCAAAGAAGGCCGGAAAGCGCTCGCTCAGACGGGCCGGATGCTCGTTCAGCACGAGGGCGTTGGCAATGCCGAGGCGCTCAACGTTGCCGGACAGAACGGCGGCGCGCTTGGGATGGATCTCGTTGCAGACCAGAAGACCCCGGTTTCGCATTCGACCTGCGATCTGTGTGGTTTTGCCGCCGGGGGCGGCGCAGAGGTCCAGTACCCGTTCGCCCGGTTGGGGGTCCAGCAGGGCGGCAGGGGCCATTGCGCTGGGCTCCTGGAGATAGTAGAGGCCCGCGTCGTGCCAGGGGTGCAGCCCGGGGCGGGCTTCCGGGTCATAGTAAAAGCCCGTCGGCTCCCAGGGAACCGGCGTCAGCGCAAAGGGAAGCACGGGCGGGTCTTCGGTTTTCAGCGGATTCAGCCGCAGGCCGACGGCACGCGGGCGGTCCAGGGCCGTCAGAAAATCCGGGTACGCAGCCCCGAGCAGGGTCTCCATCTTTTTGCAAAACGCGTCCGGCAGCATCCGGGTCCCTCCTTCGGTTTTTCGTTTTCACCATCATAGCGCAAAACCGATGAAAATGCAAGACCCGCGCAGACCGGAAAACCGGCCCTGCGCGGGTCTTGCGTTTTGTCTTATCACAGCACCCAAAGATAGATGCAGATGAATTGCAGAAGGCTGCCGAGGATCACAAAGAGGTGGAAGACCGCGTGCATATAGCGCACCTTGCGTCCGATGCCGTAGAGGATCGCGCCGACGGTATAGGCCACGCCGCCCGCAAGCAGCCAGAGCTGGCCCGGCAGCGGAATGGCCCGCCGGGCGACTGGGGCGGCAAAGACGATGCACCAGCCCAGACCGACGTAGCAGATCATGGAAAGAACGCGGTATTTATGCAGATCAATCGCCGTGAAGGTGACTGCAACAGCCGTCAGGGCCAGGATCACGCCGAAGAGGACCCAGGCCGTGACCGGCGAGACGGGCCGGATCGAACAAAACAGGATCGGCAAATAGGAGCCCAGGATCAGAAAATAGATCATACAGTGATCCAGGACCTGAAGCACCTTCTTGGCCCGCTCGGGCCGCAGGCCGTGATAGACGCTGGAGATCGTATAGACCGCGATCAGCGATACGCCGTACACCGTCCCGGAGACGACGGCCCAGGCGTCCCGCTGCGACGCCCGGACGACGGTCAGCACCAACAGGACGACGGCGATCCCGCCGCCGACGACGTGAGAGACGAAGTTGAAGATTTCCTCTCCCCTGGTATAAAACGGCAGCTTGCGCGCTGCAATCGGGGTACGCGCGCCCATCTCAGGACAGAGCCTCATGCGCGGCGGACGGATGGCTTTGAAAACGGAACTTCATAGAAAACACTCCCTTGTTTTTGTTCGGCTTCTAATGCGCAACACTGTATCATCTAATATGTTATATTAGCATGCTTCCGGTCCGATGTCAACCAAAATCAGGTTTTTTTCGTTGCTTTTTTGCAGATGTTGTGGTATTATGATAAAACGGTATTGAAAAGGAAGTGGGCGAATGTCCTATGACAAGGCTCTGGTGGCGGGCAAGCTACGCCGCTGGGAAAAGTATCTGAACGCTTATCATCTGCCGCGTTGGGAGGAGATCCCCGACTTCGGCCTGTATATGGAGCAGCTCATCGTCCTGCTCAAGCAGCATTTGGATTATCTGCCGCCTGAGCTCAAGGAGGAGCAGTTCATCACCGCCTCCACGATCAACAACTACGTTCGGACCCGGATCATGCCGGAGCCGGTCAAAAAGCGCTACTACCGCGTTCATATCGCCTATCTGCTGATCATCTGCACGCTCAAGCAGGGGCTCTCGATCGCCCTGATCCGGAAGCTGATGCCGATGGGGATCTCCGACGAGGAGGTCCGCGCCCGCTACGACAGCTACGCGCAGCGGCACCAGCTTGCAGCCAGCTTCTTCATCGAGCAGGTCCGCCGCGCAGCCGGTCCGATTCTGAGCCACGAGGACCGCGACCGCTACAGCGTGGAATCCACCGAGGAGCTGATCGTCGCCTCCGCGATGATCGGAGGGCTTTCCCGCCTGCTGGCGGAGAAGCTCCTGCTGCTGGAGGGCAAGGATCTCTCCAACGGCGGGAGTATCGCCGAGCACGGTCAGGCGTCGGAACAAAAGGATTGACTTTTCGCCCTGCCGTATTTACAATAAGCGATACGAAACAGACTCTTCTGCACCTCATCACTGCGCGGCATTTCCGCCGGGAAAGGACACCGTAATATGCCATCGAAGATCATCATCACCAGCGACAGCACCACCGACCTCTCCCCTGCCCTGCGCGAGCGCTATGGAATTCAGTTGATGCCCCTGGGCATCAATCTCAACGACAAGGAATACACCGACGGGATCGATATCGATCCCGAAATGATCTATGAAAACTACCGCCGCAATAAAACCCTCCCCAAGACGGCCGCGCCGAATTTGGAGGACTGCTCCGCCTTCTTCCGCCGCTTCACCGAGCAGGGCTTCAGCGTCGTCCACTTCACGATCAGCTCGGAGATGTCCTCCACCTACCAGAACAGCGTGATCGCAGCCCAGGATTTTGACGACGTTCACGTGGTCGATACCCAAAACCTCTCCACGGGCGGCGGCCTTCTGGTCATTCGGGCCGCTGAGCTGGCGCAGAAGGGCCTCTCCGCCGGGGAGATCGCCCGCGATTGCCGGGCGCTGGCCCCCTTCGTGGACGCCTCCTTCGTCATTGACAGCCTGGAATTCCTGCACAAGGGCGGACGCTGCTCCGGCGTTGCCATGCTCGGCGCGAATCTGATGAACTTCAAGCCCTGCATCGTCGTGAAGGACGGCAAGATGTCCGTGGGCAAGAAGTATCGCGGAAAATTCGATCAAGTCCTGCTGAAATACCTCGCCGACCGCGTCGGCGACGCCTCCGATATCGTCCCCGACCACGTTTTCATCACCCATGCCGGCTGCGACGACGCCGTGGTGGACGCCTGTCTGGCAAAGCTGAAAACCCTTGGCGACTTCAAGGAGATCCACGTGACCCGCGCCGGCTGCACCGTTTCCTCCCACTGCGGACGCAACACGCTGGGCGTGCTCTTCATCCGAACCCACCCGATCAACTGACGTGCTTGTGCGCGGGCGCATTTACCGAGGCTGATCAGGAAGTATTCTGAAAGATCGTCCCGGAATTTTGAGGCAAAGCAAACGCCTGTAGTTCAACCGAAAGCGGTTGTTCTACAGGCGTTTGCCGTATTTATGATACGTTGTTTTCAGCCACTGTACAAACGGACTGCCGTTGGATTTGTTTTCCCGCTTCCGGCGGAGGACGCCGTAGATGTTTTCCCGACAGGACAGGGCGGGGATCAGATGGCAGCATTGAAAGCTCTCTCTATGGGCAAAGCTCTGGTCTGACAATCAACCATCTGAAAAGAAGCAGGAAGGACTGAACAATCATAAACCCAAAGCAGACTGAAAGGAGGCCTGTATGTGCTATCGTTCGAAGATATCCGGAGATTCATTCATTGAGCACAGGAAATGAGTCCGAATGACTCAATCTTCTCTGCTCCCTCAGAGCTTTGCAGCCATCGAATGACAGATCTTGCGCTGTGGTCTTCCGGGAGATCTTTTCGGACAACGGCATAATACCCGTCGCTCAGCGGATAGATGCCGTCAGCAATACTCTGTCTTGTCGGCACAACGCCCTCAAAAGCAAGTATCTTCAAATCTTCGCCGATTCCGGTGATTTTATTCACGTTTTCCAGATAAGAATAGAGTGTATAACCAAGCGCATAGCTGTCAGTCGGTTCACCGCTCAGTCCGCCGTTATGATAGGACGCAACCTGCTGCAGCATACCTTCCATGGTCAGCTCTACGTAGTTGTTCTCAATTTCAGGGTCCATTGGTTCATGATGCAGGATCAGATTATCCATCTGAGACTGACTTCCGCTATCCGCATTTCGACAGATCGGCACCAGCTTACGGTCCGGACCGCCAAGGTCGCTCCAATTCGGAATCGCATTTTTCAGATAGATGCTGCGAACCTGATCTTCAGTAATGTTTTCCGCAGAATTCTCTTTGGGCGTAATAAAAATCAGTGCCTCAGCGGCAATTTTATGAAACTCTAACTCCACACCGGCTTCCTCGGCTTCTCGCAAAATCTCTTCCGAAGCATAAGGAACGAAAATCAAATCAACATCTCCGTTCATCAAGAGATGATAGGAAGGGACTGTTTTGGACGCATTCCGCGGGAAGAGCGCTTCATAGGCAGCAGTATCAGGCTGCACCATTGCCGTCCATACCGCCTGTACGATTCCCAGCGTCGACGTGGAGCCGTCGATCTTCGGATAATTCTCCGCCGTGATACCGAATTGCTCCGCCAATGGCGTCATGGAGAAGGCTGGCTCCTCGCTGTCGGTCGGCGTGACACTGCTGCTTGACGCGTCCACAGACGTGGAAGCAGGCAGCAATGCCGGTTTCGACGTCTGGACGCATGAAGCAAGCAACAGGCATAACGCAAAAATAACGAAAACAGGCGCCAAATATCTAAGCGCAGAGTGTGTTTTTTTCATTTTGTTTCCTCCATATGATAACTCAAGGAATGTAGATAAACGTGCAACAAAAATGATGCTTTGTTTTTCGTTTTCAACTGACAGCTGTGGGCGGGATAAATTTCCATGATTTAGTGATGTGCAGTGTTCTAAATCTATAAATAGTGGAATTGAATTTGCTTAGCGATACATTATTTAACTCCTTGGAGTGAGCACATACTGTAATATTTGCTAGCGTTCTTGATCCATTCGTCCCTGTAACCCCCACAACTACAAACGAGTGATCATATGTCCCATTGTTATCCCAGTCGACTTGAATAATATCGCCGACTTTTGCATAAGAAACCCCAGCAGTCGATGTTCCGGTTAAGCCTTCGATATGATAACCACCAGCGACAATATATGATTTTAGTTTTTCACAATGAATCCATGCGTGCGATTCGTCATAACCCATCGACGGACCGTTCTGATACCAGTTCCTTGAGTTACCACTACTAATGTTTACCATAGGCCAATTCGTACCAGAAATAGAACTAGTGGTATTTACTCCGCCAAGGCCGTACCAAATACATTGAGACGCGAAATTTGCACAGTCACCTCCTGCGAAACTGAAGTTGCCAAATTTACTATTATAGGATAATGAATATGCCGTTGCATATTGGATGAATCGTGAGGGAGAGATAGTATACGACTGCCAGTTCGGATCGGAGTGCAGATCATTTGTATTATCAGGGCTATTAATCGGATCAAGTGTTGAGCTTGAACTTTCAATGTAGGGATGGATACCTGCTCTAAGCATAGCTGAATAGTCAATTATATAATCTGAATCATCAGAAGTGCTTATTTCTGTTATTAACCATTGCTTTTCATTTTTATGAAGTGTCATATGATAGTCTGTCCCAATTGTAGACACAGCACGATCGCTTTCGCTTCCAATATACTGTAATATGACGTATAAGTCAATACTTGCGCTGTCCTCCGAGTACTCCTCATTGTTATATGTGAAATCTATATTTGACCATGGGATTATTGTCTGATTGATTTTACTAATTTCCTTTTGAACTCTGCATTTATCAAGGTAATACTGGACACTCTTGATATTTTCATAGTTTTCAGGGAAAAAGGGAGAAAAATCATAATCCTCATACATCCAATTACAGAATTGATCTGCCTCTAGTTGGAGGAATAACTCAACGGTTGTTTTAACTACCATCTCATCTGTCATACAGCAGTTATTTCTAATTGATTCAAGTGTAGACGACGCAGTTTTTGCAAAAGGCGACAATTCATTTCTCTCAGTCAAGATGTTCTCATTATTAGGAATGCTCTCTGCGTTTACAGGGAGGTGTACAGCCATCATGATTGTTGCTACCAACACGCATATTAGCACATTGATTCGACATAATACAGTTTTTTTCATAATTGTCTCCTTTTCGTAATGTGATTTAGAAAAATTAAGATAACCAATCAGACATCGGGACATTCAACCATTTTTACTATGGTGCTTCTACAGATGCCGATGTTACAGTAGCCGATTCCGAGTTGCTGCCGTTCCAGACTGTGCAAACAGCTACCGCTCGATAGGTCTTTCCGCTTTCTACGGAATGTGTTGCATTGAGTGATGCTTGGTAGGATAAAGCCGTTTTATTCCAGGTTCCCACGGTTACCCACCAGATCAGGACTTTCAATTGCAGCTTCAGTTCAATTTCGCATTTCGTTGTAGCTCCATTGGTGCCTTTGACAAAGCCTTGAATCTTTGCTGTACCGCCAAGTATCTTCAGATTGCAGAATGCTTGATGGATGTACTGGCTTTTAATTGTCATTTCTTCGTTGGCTGTTGACCCTAAATCAGCTGCTTTGGCAACGGGAAGACACGTAGAGCAGAGAATGAGAAAGAGCATCAGCAACGCAAGTATTCTGTTCGCTACCCTTATAACAAAAACACCTCCTTTCATCCGTTCCAATTATAGTAACGAATGGGGATGTGATTTTGTGACATAAAATTTACAAAAATATTTTTTGTAAATTTTATGGTCTGTTTGTTATTCTTTCAGCTAATGCTATAATCTCCTGTACTTCAATGTTGCTCTCTACAGTAATAACGTAGCTGTCTTCCGTCCAAAATAGGATATACCAGTCATTTTTGGAAACGGCGGTGACCTTCCTGCCCTGAATATCCAGTATTGAGACCTGCGCGTCCTCTGTATCAATCATTTGTGTTCCGCCGCCGTTGGCGGAAATCACAAATACGTCAACATCCAGATAGCATCCAGCGTTGTTCTCACAATGGATGTGTCTGCTTAGCTGCTCAAACTGCTCGTCCGACAGAACCTGGAAGCCCTCCGGCAGGGCGTCAAGCTGAAGTTCGGGCAGCGCCGCGTCTTCCTGACCGCCGCTGAAATGATATTGCGTATGGTCGGAAAACACCTGGGAAACGACCTGAAGGACGTTCTCCCGGAAGGCTGCGTTTACGGTCATCAGGACGGTAAGGGAGACAGTCGAGACCAGCAGCAAAGCGGCGGCGGCGCGGCCGAGCGAGCGGAAAAAGGTCTTTCTTTTCTCAAGGCGGCGAGCCTTGCGCAGAAGACGGTCCACGTTCTCCTGAAACTCCGAGGAAACCGAACAGGCTGGGAGCTCCTCCTTCTGCGGAAGCGTATCAAGCCATAGCTCCCGCGCCTGTGCCGCGTTTTGACGCAGCATTTCATCGCTGATCTTCACCGTTTCACGCCTCCTTCCTCCAACAGCTCGCCAAGCTTTTCCTTTGCCCGCTGGATCGTTTTCCGGACGTTCGGCTCTGTCATAGAGAGCAGCCCCGCAATTTCCCGACAGGAAAAACCTTCGTCATATCGCAGCAACAGAACCTGTCGATACCGCGCCGGAAGCGCCGCTATGGCTGCCGCCAAATCGAGGCGAGTCTGGACGCCGTCGATTTCAGAGGCGGCCGGAATGGAAACCGCTTCCTCGTCGAAGGGCACTGCGGCGGTCCTCTGCCGACGGCGGTATAAATCGATTGCGGTCCGTTCAACTATTGTAACGACCAGCGCCCGCGTTTTGTGACACTTGGGCTCTTCAATTTTATGCAAAACCTTGATCAGCTTCAAAAAGGATTGATGCACCACGTCCTCAGAGTCGGTTTGGTCCCCCAGGATTCCGTTGGCAACGTACAGCATCAGGTTTCTGTATTCCCGATAAATGATTTCAAGCTTTGACCGGTCGTCGTCAGACTCGATCAGGGATAGGTACAGCAGCGTAGGACCACCACCAAAAGAAAAATTCACTTCAATCATACATGTTTCTGCTTAATATGTCAAGATAAGCGGTGCTTTGGCAGGATGAAATGCAGCGCCGCAAAAAGAGGCTTTCCTTCCTTCGGCGCCTCCGGAATCTGCGCCGCCGCGTTTTGGGTTTCTGCGGCGTTGTAACTGTTCAGACCGCCCTGCGAGCTGAGGGCTGAACTGTTCCGCGGCGTTTTTGTGTTTTCTCGGATTTTTTCGTTTTTCGTTGCATTCCGATTTTTTATCTGGTATAATGTATTTATACACACCATCACAGGAGGGTGATTCCATGGACAATGGCTTCAAGGGCCGGGGCAAAAACGTCACCGGCAGCACAAGCGGCATCCATAAGCGCGGCGAGGGCGTCAGCAGCGGCAAGCCCGCCGGCAAGGACGTCAGTTACTCCCGCCGCACGGAAAACACGCGGCCGTCCGGCTACTCCGGCGGCTATCAGCAGAATCAATACGGCTCGCAGACGCAGCGCAGCACCACCCGCGGTCTGGGCGGCGGCAAGCTGATCGTCATCGTCTTGATCGCCGTACTGCTCTTCGGAGGCGGAGGCAGCTTCCTCGGCGCGCTGTTAGGCAGCTCGTCTTCCTCCTCCGGATCCTCCGGCGGCAGCCAGCAGGGCGGCCTCCTCAGCGGACTGCTCGGCGGCGGCTCCGGCGGCTCCGGCGGCAGCATCCTCTCCGGCATCGGCGGTCTGCTGGGCGGCTCCGGCAGCTCCTCCGCATCCTCCGGTCTGGACATCACCAGCCTTTTGGGCGGCTTCTCCGGCGGCAGCTCGGTCTCCACCGGCTGGAACCGCGAGGCGAACGTCGGCACGCTGGACAAGACCGTTGCCTCCGGCGCCCGCGCAAAGTACACGAACGTCCTCGGCGGCGGCAAGGACGTCTTTACCATCATGGTCTATCTCTGCGGCACCGACCTGGAGTCCAAGTCCGGCATGGCCACCAACGACCTGACCGAGATGGCGAACGCGACCATCGGCAAAAACGTGAACATCATCGTCTACACCGGCGGCTGCAAGCAGTGGAAGACCAAGGGCATCTCCAACTCCGTCAACCAGATCTACAAGGTTGAGTCCGGCAAGCTGATCCCGCTGGTGGACAACGCCGGCACCGCCTCGATGGTCGAGCCCGACAACCTGGCGAGCTTCATCCAGTTCTGCACCAAGAACTACCCGGCGAACCGTCAGGCTCTGATCTTCTGGGATCACGGCGGCGGCTCCGTCTCCGGCTACGGCTACGACGAAAAGAACCAGTCCTCCGGAACGATGGATCTGGCCGAGATCCGCGCCGCGCTCAAAAAGGGCGGCACGACCTTCGACTTCATCGGCTTCGACGCCTGCCTGATGGCGACCCTGGAGACCGGCCTGATGCTCGACGACTACGCCGACTATCTGATCGCCTCCGAGGAAACCGAGCCCGGCATCGGCTGGTACTACACCAACTGGGTCACAAAGCTCTCGCAGAACACCTCGATGTCCACGCTGGAGCTGGGCAAGAACATCGTGGACGACTTCGTTTCCGAGTGCAACCGGCGCTGCGCCGGTCAGAAAACCACGCTCTCCGTGGTGGATCTGGCGGAGCTGAGCGCCACCGTACCCGCCGAGCTCAAGAGCTTTGCGACTTCCACCTCCAAGCTGCTCAACGACAGCGATTACAAGACCGTCTCCGACGCCCGCAGCGGGACCCGCGAGTTCGCAGAGTCCAGCCGGATCGACCAGGTGGACCTGGTCAACCTCTGCGACAACCTGGGCACCAAGGAATCCAAGGAGCTGGCAGAGGCCCTGCTTGGCGCGGTCAAGTACAACAAGACCTCGTCCTCGATTTCGAATGCCTACGGCATCTCGATCTACTTCCCCTACAACCGCACGAGCTACGTCAGGACTGCGGTCAAAACCTATGACTCCATCGGTCTGGGCGACGAATACTCCCGCTGCATCCAGCAGTTTGCCAAGCTGGAAACCGGCGGTCAGTCGGCCTCCAGCTCCTCCGGCTTCGATATCACGAGCCTTCTGGGCGGCTCCGCCGGCTCCTCCGCTTCGAGCGGCGGTCTGGACATTTCCAGCATCCTCGGCCTGCTCGGCGGCCGGTCCATCGATCTGAGCGACGAGGCCGTGGAGCAGACACTGACGGACAACTACTTCGACGCCTCCAAGCTGGTCTGGACGAAGGAGGACGGCGTGCCCGTCATCCGTCTGGACAAGGCGCAATGGAGCCAGGTCCACGACCTCCTTCTGAACGTCTGGCTTGACGACGGCGAGGGCTATCTGAACCTCGGTCTGGACAGCATGTACTACTTCACCAAGGACGGCGCGCTGGTCGGTCTGTATGACTGCACCTGGGTCGCCATCAACGACCAGCCGGTCATGTTCAACTACGTGGATACGCTGGTGGACGGCGCCACGATGACCACCACCGGCACCGTTCCCATCCTGCTCAACGGCGAGCGCGCCGATCTTCTGGTCGTATTTGAAAACGACGCCGCGACCGGCGACTACAAGAATTCCTACGTGGCAGGCGTGCGCTTCTCCTACGACGACGTATCCGACGAGGAGCCCGCTGCCGTTGCGAAGGCAGCCGAGCTGACCGCTGGCGACACGATCGAATTCCTCTGCGACTACTACACCTACGCAGGCGAGTTCTCCGACACCTACCGGATCAGTGATCCGATCACCTATGACGAAGCCGGTCTGACCGTCAGCTACACGCAGTTTACGAACCCGTCCATCCTCAAGGCGTCCTACCTCTTCACCGACATCTACAACAACGAGCACTGGACCGCTTTGATGCAGAATGATATCGTAAAGGATTAAACCGATCCCTGAAAATCGCACAGCCGACGCCAAAAGGCGTCGGCTGTTTTCTGTCTGCGCGATCAAAGGGCCGGAGCCGCGGCGGATTGCCGCCGGACTCCGGCCCCTGTCGTTTACTTGCCGCGGAAGAGATTCAGGAAGCCGCTGAGCAGGCCGCCGCTCTGTTCGGGCTCCGGCTCCGGCTCGCTGTTTCCGCCGAGCAGACTGCCCAGCAGACCGGCTCCGAGGCCGGAGGAAGACGAGCCGCCGCCAAGCAGTCCGCCAAGCAGTCCGCCGGAGCTGCTCTGGCTCTGGCTGCCGCCTGTCATGTCGATGGCGCCGCTCTGGGTTCCGCTGCCGCCCAGACCGAGCAGGCCGCCCAGGAGACCCAGGATGCCGCCGCTGCTGCTGTTGTTGTTCTGCGCCAGCAGGGACAGCATCAGCGGCGCGGCCAGGGCGAGGATGGTCGTGGTTTTGCCCTTCGTAACGCCGGAGGAGCCGGCGATCTGCTCGATCAGAGCCTTCTGGTTACCGCCCAGCACGTGGCCCAGGATCTTCTTGCCGTCCTTCAGGTCGGCGCCCTTGAGGAACGCACCGACGTTTTCGACGTTGTCCTTGCCGTGGTCATTCAGGGCGCGGCCAAGCGATTCCTCGCCAGCCTTGTCGGAGGCGTTGTCATGCATCCCGCTCAGCAGAGCCGGAATACCGGCGGAGAGAACTTTGGCAACGTCGCTCTGCTTGACCTTGGCGCGCTTTGCGATCTCCGCGACGCCCTTGCCCGAGAGCAGGCTGCCAATGGAATTCAGATCAAAGCCAGCCATAGCGTCCTCCTTATTCGGTGGTGACGACGGAAGCGCCGGGGACTACGATCTCCAGGCCCTTTTCTGCGACCTCGTTGACGACCTCGCCGTCGGTCTTCAGCTTTTCCAGATTCTGCGCGATTTTGGTGAGATCGTCCGCACTGTAGCCGTGCTCCTTGAAGTGCTCCAGAAGCTGGAGCTGATCGGCGGTGGCGTTGTCCGGATCCAGGACCGCAGCGGCGGCCTTGACCAGATCACGGGCGCAGAAGGCGCAAAGGGAGCCGCGGCCCTTTTCAATGGCCTCGGTGACTTTGCCCTTCTCATAGCTGGAGGAATTGCGGATCGCCTGGCACTCGGAATCGACGTGATACTTGTGACCGAAGGAGGACCAGTAGATCTCCTTGCCGGCGAAGAGCTCCTTGGCGGAGTCACGCTGCTCGGCGGTGATGGGGTTGAACTCCGCAGAGGCCACGCCGGTGATCAGCAGGGCCACGACGGCAACGATGGTGACGATGGTCTTGGTCTTCTTATCCAGATTCTTATCCTTGAGCAGGAAAATGATCAGCGGGATGAAGCAGATGCAGGCCATGATGACGCCAAGCTCGGTCCAGATATAGAACAGGAACTTGTTCTTGCCGCTCATGGGGTTGATCCGGTTGGCGCGCTTCCAGAGCTGGGCCGCGATGATGGCGAAGACCAGATCCAGCACGATGGCGAGGATCAGGAAAAGGATCAGGTTCATGGGGGGCAGGAAGTACCCCGTGAGCGCCAGGATCGCAAAAACTTCACAGGTGATGGCAAGCGCCCAGAGCACGAAGGCAAGGACGCGGAGCAGCACGGTGCTGCGCTTCGGCGCGGGCGTGCTCGCCTTGGGTTCTTCCTTCTTGGCGGGTTCCGCTTTTTTGGGGGTCTCCTTTCCGGTTTTCTTGGCAGTGTCGACCGCCTTGGCGGCGGTTTTCTTGGCGGCATCCGTCGCCTTTGCCGCGGTTTTCTTGGCGGTTTCAGCGGTCTTGCCGGCCTTTTCACGGGTCACAGTTTCAGCCATTTCTGTTCCTCCATTCTCAAAATATAGGGAATAACCCTCCTTCTATTATCTATATTTTGGGGGAACTTGTCAATAGATAATTCACAATTTTGTGGAGGAAGCGACAAAATCGGCGTTGCATTTGCCGCCGGACCGTGGTACAATACGGAGAAGAAATGAACGGCGCGCTGCGCCGGGGAAGGAAGGAACCATGAAAACCGGAAAGCTGCTGATCGTACTGCTGCTGATCGCCGCGATGCTGACCGTCTTCGCCGCCTGCACGGATCCTGAGACGGAGGAAAATGACACCGCCGCGAACGCGGAGACCTATACCCATCTCGTCCCCGCCTCCGAGGGCGGAAGCGAAGCGGTCGAAGTTGACACTTATGCGGACAGCAACGAGGATTTGCCCGCAGAGAACGCCTCAGAGACCGCCGAGGACAGCGACGAGGACCTGTAAGCCGAGAAAAAATCGGAACGGAACACGATCCGCATGAAAAAAACTGTTGACAAATCTGTGAATGTGTTCTATAATAACGGAGCGTCTTGAAGGCAACCCGATGCGGGAGTGCTGGAATAGGTAGACAGGCAGGCTTGAGGTGCCTGTGTCCAACCATAGACGTGTGGGTTCAAGTCCCATCTCCCGCACCACGAAAGGCATCTTTTGTCATTTGACAAAAGATGCCTTTCGTTTTTCTTTCCTGAATTTCAAATTTTTTTCAAAACCTTGTCGCTTTTTCGTCAGAAAATGACTTTATTATTATAGTCGGTCTTCTTCGCCGACAGATTCACGGACAAGGCGGTCCGGGAAATCCTGACGATCGCCGCGCCCGTCGCAGAGCCATGAAAGCATTTCGTTTGAAAGGTGCGAATGGAACAATGAAATGATTTCTTTTTTCACGGAATCATGAAATTTCAGGTCTTCCGAGATCTGAACTTTGAAACATCCAAAAGATACAGCTTGCCTGCAAGCTGCTGAAAACCGACGAGGTATGAAAATGACAGAGAAAAGAGAAGAAGAAATCCAAGCACTCCTGCAGCGGCGCAATGAGCTGGAGGAAAGTCTGAAGGCCCTGCCCTACACCGGCACGACCGAGATCAAGACGACCGGAAAGCGGCGGTATATCTACGTTCGCAAGCTGACCGACGGGAAGCTGACGACGACCTATATCGGGCGTTACTCCGACGAGCTTTTGAAGGAAGTCCGGGGAATCACCGCAGAGGGAAAAGCCATTCGGAAGGAGCTTCGGCACATTGCGCTTCTGCTGAACCGACTTGACGGCTCCGGGGAACCGGATTCTACCGCCGTCCTCTGATTCTATCATGCAACAGGAACCGTTCAGCCCGCAGCTCTGTGGGACGGCGGCCAGAAGTCTGGCCGCCCTGCGCAGGGGAGCGGGCCGGACGGTTTTATTCGATGGTACCGTTCAGCCCTGCGGAATGCGGGAGGACAGCAGCACGGATCCGCAGGAGGCAGGGACGAAGCGACACGCGAAAGGTCCCTCCCCTCGAGGGGGGTGGCATCCGGCGTCTCCCGCAAGCCGGATGACGGAAGAGGTGAACTTCGTTCCGCTTTTGCATCCGTCGAAACAAACTGCGATCCGGTACGACACCTCTTCCGTCGCCTGCGGCGACACCTTCCCCTCCATGGGAAGGACTTGGGGCCGGACGGTTACATTCAACAAAAGGATTCCTTGAATTTTAGACTCAGGCGCTTGTATTTTCCTCCGATCTGTGATAGGATAAGGACAGAGAAAAGAGTGACAGCAATTTGCCCGGTTCCGGGCGGATCGGAGGACTTATGCCGAACACCGAAATTCTCGAATACAAATGCCCATGCTGCGGCGGCGTCGTGGAATTCGACTCCTCCACGCAGCTGATGAAGTGTCCGTACTGCGACACGACCTTTGACCCCGCTGCGCTGATGGAGAAGGACGAGGCTCTGAACCAGCCCCCCGCCGACGAAATGCAATGGGAATCCGTCTCCGAGGAATGGCCCGAGGACGAGACTTCGGAGATGAACGTCTATACCTGCAAATCCTGCGGCGGCGAGATCATTGCCGACGCCAACACCGGCGCGACCCACTGCCCCTTCTGCGGGAACCCCGTCGTGCTGACGAGCCGCTTCACCGGCGCGCTCAAGCCCGACTACGTTCTCCCCTTCCAGCTCAGCAAGGAGGACGCCAAGCTGAAGCTCAAGGCCTTTATGAAGCAGAAAAAGCTGCTGCCCAAGCTCTTCTCCGAGGAAAACCACCTCGATGAGATCAAAGGCGTCTACGTTCCCTTCTGGCTGTACAACGCCGATGCAGACGCCGATCTCAACTATCACGCCACCCGCACCCGGATGTGGCGCTCCGGCGACACGGAGTATACCGAGACCTCCCATTTCCGACTGGTGCGTCAGGGCACGCTGGGCTTCGCCAACGTCCCGGTGGACGGTTCCTCCGTGATGGACGACACGCTGATGGAATCCATCGAGCCCTTTGACGTGAGCCAGGCCAAGCCCTTTCAGACGGCCTACCTCTCCGGATACTACGCGGACAAGTACGACATCGACGCCAAGCAGAGCGAGGAGCGGGCCAACCAGCGCATTCGGGCCACCACGGAGGACGCCTTTCGCTCGACGGTTTCCGGCTATGCGACCGTTGCGCCGGAGCGATCCACGATCCGGCTTACCAACACGAGCACCCACTACGCGCTCTACCCGGTCTGGCTGCTGAACACCACCTACAACGGTCAGAAATACCAGTTCGCAATGAACGGACAGACCGGAAAATTCGTCGGCGATATGCCCATCGACAAGAAAGCCTATTGGAAATGGCGTCTGATTTATACCCTGCCCATCGCCGGGGTGATCTGGCTGCTGCTGTACCTGTTCCTGCGTTGAGGAGGTGGAAGCAATGAAACGACTCCTGTCTCTGCTCTTTGCGGCGGCCCTGCTGCTGCTTCTGGCGACGCCCGTTCTGGCTGACGGACTTCCGACCACCATCTCCGGCACCGATCCCGTTGTGGACCGGGCGGACCTGCTGACGTTTTCCGAGGAAGCTGCTCTGCGCACCAGTGCCAATGACATTGAATTGGCGCACGGCTGCCAGGTGATCATCGTGACGGTCGATGGTCTGGGCGGTTCCTCCGCCCAGGATTACGCCGACTGGTTCTTCCTGAACAACGGCTACGGGACCGGTGCGGATCGCGACGGCATCCTGCTTCTGGTCTCAATGGAGAACCGGGATTACCACATCAGCACCCACGGCTTTGCAATCGACGCCTTCACCGACAACGGCCTGCTCTATCTGGAGGACGGCTTCCTCTCGGACCTCTCCGACGGAAACTACTACGACGCCTTCCGCGCCTACCAGGACAGAGCCGAAGATATGCTCTCCTACTACGACGGCTCGGCAACCCCGGAGGAACGCGAGGAGATGGAGAAAGCCTACGAATCCTTCGCCCATAAGACGCCCTTCGCCGGGATCAGCATCGGGGCGGCGGTGCTCGGCTTCCTGGGCTCCCTCCTGCCGATGTCGCGTCTCAAGAAAGAGGTCAAAACCGTCCACAAGCAGTCGAACGCCGGAAACTACGTTCGGGATAACAGTCTGAATCTGAACGTATCGCGGGATATTTACCTTTACGCCAACGTGACCTCCCACGTCATCCAGCGCAGCACCAGCTCAGGCGGCGGAGGCGGCGGTCTGGGCGGCGGCGGAAGCTCGACCCATTCGACCGGCGGCTCCACCTTCGGCGGCCACGGCGGAAAATTCTGATCCGGGCTGTTCCAGCCGGTCTCACAGGCAGAAAGCGTCCCCGGCAGGACCGCGTCAGCGATCCTGCCGGGGACTTGTCTGCGCAACGGCTGCTGCATCGGGCTTTGCGCGCAGGCCGGGGCGTCCGCGGATCAAAGGTATCGGCGCAGATCCGCAGACAGGTTTTCCTCAATGGCGATCAGCTTTTTGGCGGCGTCCTTAGCCCGTTCGTCGGCAGCCCCGTATTCGTTAAGATAGCGGCTGAGCGATTTGACGCCCATATTGCAGCCGTCGGTCATCAAATCGGCTACGGTGCTGTCACCCGGGTGGAGGGTCAGCTTCACGTTCGTTTTCAGCGACGACATTGCGCTTGCCATTGCGCTGGGACGCTTGCCGCCGTCGCCAAAGCGATCAAGCTGCGTTTGCAGCTCGGAGCTGAGCTGCCGGTGCTCGTTTTTGCAGACGGCAAGGCGGCGGCTAAGCCGGTCGTCGGTCACGCGGCCTATGACGTCGTCGATGGCGGAGACGCCCATCCGAATGCCCGCGTCACATTCGCGGAGCAGGCGGATCGTATCGGGTTCAATCAAAGCGATCACTCCTTTCCGGGTTAGGATGCCCGAAAAGGAGTGATCGCATTCGTTTACTTTTCGTTTACCAGCTTGCCGGTGATCTGCTCCGGCACGAGGGCAAAGCAGAGGGTCCCAGGGCCGGACGTCCGGATCTCGTCGTCGATATAGGCTTCGTCAGAGGTGTATTTCCGGCTGAGCCGGCGGCTGATCTCCATGGCGCGGTCATGGTCGGTCACGAGCTCCACGCGGCCGAAGACGATCACGCTCTTGATCCGCAGCCACCACTCCCCTTCCCGCCGCTCGCCGGCGGTATAGACGCAGAAGGAAGCCTTATTGCAGGCGGCAAGGGCGTCGAGCTTATGGCCCTTTCTGCCGCCGTGGAAGTAGAGCCTGCCGTCCTCCGGGTCGTACCAGAAGTTCATCGGCATACCGTAGGGATAGCCGTCGTCTCCCAGGACGCTCAGGACGCCGCGGGGCTCGCTTCGGAGGATCCGGGTGCATTCCTCATCGGAAAGCTGCTGGCGAATTCGAAGCATCGGGCGAAACATCGGTTTCCGCCTCCCTTCGATCATTTATTCTGATCGTTCCGCCAGAGGAAGGTCACAACCTCGCCGCGGGTGCAGGTCTTCGTGGGACTGAACTTGGTCTTCGAGGTACCGTTGGTGATGCCCTTCTCCACGGCCCAGAGGATGGCGTTGTAGCTGTAGGCCGTCTCACTGACGTCGGTGAAGGGATTGTCGATGGTCTCATGCTCCGGCTCGCCCTCTGCGCGCCAGAGGAAGGTCACGACCTGTTCGCGCGTGCAGGGATCTCCGACGCCGAACTTCGTCTTGCTCTTGCCGTTCGTGATCCCATTCTCGACCGCCCAGAGGACGGCCTTCGTGTAGTACGCGTCAGCCGGAACGTCCTTGAAGGGGTTCTCGGTATTCGTCGGCTCCTGGCAGCCCTTGGCCCGCCAGAGGAAGGTCACGACCTGCTCGCGGGTGCAGGTGTTGCTCGGGCTGAATTTGGTCTTGCTCGTACCTGCGGTGATCTGCGGATCGTGGTAGAACGCCCAGAGGACCGCGTCGTAGAAGAAGTCGCCTTCCTTCACGTCCACGAAGGG
>OMZQ01000023.1:0-12114 GCA_900315595.1 uncultured Eubacteriales bacterium
GTCACAGACGTTGTCGTCGCCGAATTCGCAGTCGTGGGTCTCGGTCTCATTGCAGACGGAGCAGGTGCGGCTGTGGGTGCCGTCGTTGTTGGAGGTCCATGCGCTCCAGTTGTGGCCCAGGGCGGGAACGGTGGTGGTCTCACGGCTCAGCTCAGCGCCGCAGACCGTGCAGTAGACGACCATGTCGTAGCTGCCAGCAGCGGTGCAGGTCGCGGCGACCTCGTTCTCGATCACAGGCTCAGCGGGGGTATGCACGTGCTCCTCGCCGATGATCGTGGTGTAGTAGGTCACGCCGGAGGCGGTTTCTTTCCAGAGATAGATATCGCTGGCGGAGCTCATGACCTGGAAGATATTGCCCCAGAAGCTGGATCCCGCAAAGGTGATGCAGTTGGAGTAGCTGCTGTAGGGGTTCTGGATGGTGGCAGTGCCGTTGCTGCCGACGTTGATGCTCCAGCGGCTGTTGCTGCTGTTGAAGCTGCCTGCGTAGAGGGTGCTGTTCCGGATCAGCAGATAGCTTCCCTTCTCGGCGTTTTGGAAGGAGTAGTAGGTCGTGCCCTCGATGGGAGCCACGGTGAAGCTGTAGATCTGGGCGACGTTCTTGAGCTGGCTGCCATCGAGCGTGATGCCGGTGGAGGCGAAGCTTGCCGCGCCGCCGTTGGATTCGGTCTCATAAGACTTTTCGTTGTCCAGGCCGGCCATGACGTAGGTGGGCGCATTGCCCTTGGTGATCACGTAGCTTCCGGTCCAATCGGACAGGTTTGCGGTGACCAGCTCATAGGCCGAGCCGCCGGTGCCTTCGGTGCGGGTGTAGAGGGCGTAGAGGCTGGCGTTCGCGTTCACGGTGTAGGACGCGCCGGGGGCGTAGTAGGCCGGTGCCGCAGAAGTCTCCTCGGTGGCTGCGGAGGCCCAGCCGATGAAGGTCCAGCCGTCAAAGGCGGTCGCGCTTGCGGGCAGGGTCACGCCGGTCCCTGCGGCAACGGTCACGGTATTGACAGCCGCGCCGTTGACCAGGTAAGTCAGGGTGACGTTTTCCACCACGATCTCCGTCCACTTGGCGTAGAGGATCAGATCGGCGGTGACGGGCCGGGAGAAGTCGTAGGCGTTGGTCAGGGCGCTGTCAGAATACCAGCCGTCGAAGGTGAAGCCGGTCTTGGTGGGATCGGCGGGACGGACGGCAGCCTCACCCTCGGTGACGGTCTGGGTTGCAACGGCGGAGCCGCCGTTGGACTGGAAGGTCACGGTATAGGTCACGGTCGTATCCTCGACCCACTTGGCATACAGGGTCAGGTTCGCGGTGACGGGCTGGGTGAAGTCGTAGGCGTTCGTCAGGGCGCTGTCGGTATACCAGCCGCCGAAGGTGTAGCCGGTCTTGGTCGGGTCGGCGGGGCGGACGGCGGTCTGGCCGTCCACGACGGTCTGGTTTGCCACAACGGAGCCGCCGTTGGACTGGAAGCTGACGGTCCAGGCGGTGACGGGGGCAGCGTCCACGTTGGTGGAGAAGTAGGTGGTGGTGGTGTCCTCGGTCTTGCGGTAGAGCTGGACCGGGCTTCCGGCGCTGCTCAGATAGGCGAAGTAGGAGGTGTCAGCGTTGGTATAATAGAGCTTGTTTCCGTAATAGTCGTCCTGAATGACTGCGTTTCCGCTCGCGTCAAACGACACCGTCTGGGCGGCAGAGGTGCTGCTTGAGCCCCAAACGTAGAAATAGTAGTTGTTCTTGTAGCCGCCGATGGGATAGCCGTAGGCGCTGTAGAACTGGCGGACGGAGGGATCATAGTTGAAGTCGGCGCTGCGAAGGGTCTCGTTATCCGGGATCCGGTCGCCGTTGAAGGTCACGTCCACGTAGTTGGGCGCGGTGTTGATCTTGGACCACATGCCGGAGGAATCGGCCTTGGAGCCGTCCAGGGCGTGGAGGGAGGCCTCGTTCACGATCAGATAGCTGCCTTCGGTGAGGTCGGCGGTGGAGGTGATCTTCTCATAGCTGCCGTCCAGTCCGGGAACGGCAAGCGCACGGAAGGAATAGAGGGCGTACAGGGTGGTGCTGCCGCCGTTGGGATAGTAGGTCGCGCCGGGCTCCAGGCAGAGGGGCTTGCCGGTGACGGCATCCGGCACCTCGGAGGCGACCCAGCCGAGGAAGGTATAGCCCTCGAACGCAGCCGCTCCGGCCGGCAGGGCGACGGCATCGCCGGTCATGCCGGTGACAGGGCTGCCGAAGGTCTCACCGTTGGCCTTGTAGGTCAGGGTGAAGGGCTCCTGCTGGGAGAAGTTGATCCGGATGACGGTGTTCTCGGTGGGGTTGACGTAGAAGGAATTGCCGTTCTGCATCACGTTTGCCGCGCCGGAGACGACGGTATAGCCGGAGGCGTAGTAGCCGCTGTCGGGGGCGGCGGTGACCAGATAGCCGACGCCGGAGGTGAAGGTGCCGAGGGCCGCGCTGCCGTGCGCGCCGGCTTCGACGGTCAGGTCAAAGGGGGCGTCGGTGGTGTAGGCCTTGATGCGGAGGCTCTTGCCGTCGTCGAGCTGGCTCCAGGCGGAGTTGTCGCGCAGACGGAAGAAGGAGGTGCCGGGATGACTGACGTGGGTGTGGATGAGGGTCGCCAGCTTGGAGCCGTTTTCGGTGTAGTCCTCGGTCTGGGTCTCGTCGCAGGGAATGACCATCTGGAAGTTCTGGCCGCCCTGCTGGGATTCCAGGGTGAAGACGGCGGAGAAGGTGTCGCCCGCTTCAACCTTGAACGGAGAAGCAATGCGGATCGTGTGATAGCCGGCGTGGGCGATCGTGCCGGTCTGGGAGGACATCAGGGTGCCGGAGGCGGGGTTCGGGTTGCTGCCGGTCAGGTTGGTGGGGTTCTTGTAGACCTGCAGGGTGTAGCCCAGATCCTCCTCGAGGGTGCAGATGGAGAAGGCCTCGACCATCTCCTTGCCCGCAGCGGTGAAGACGTTGGAGATCAGAGAGTTGTTCACGGTCAGCGGGATCCAGCCCTTGGTGGCGTCGCCGGTGAAGCAGGTGCCGTCGTACTGGTAGAGGTGGTTGTAGGTGTTCAGGCTGTCCACCGTGAAGAACATGATGGGGTGGCCCAGATAGGAGGTGTCCTCATAGGAGATGTAGTTGTAGCCGCCGTCGGTGTGGCTGTTGTTGCCCCAGGAGTTCTTGATGATCCAGGCGCCGTTGGCGGTGGGCTTGGAGAGGCCGGTGAAGTTGGACTTGCTGTAGTTGTCGTCCCAGCCGACGACGGTGACGCCGTGGTTCGGGCCGTAGTCGTTGCTCTCGTTGGTGTTCATGTAGCAGTAAGCGCCATTGAGGCCCTCATAGGCTGTTTTGTAATAGTAGCCGAAGAAGCCGGCGCCGTATTCCATGATGTACTGCTTGATCGTGTCCATGTCGGTCGGCTCGATCCAGTCCACGCTGGTGACGTGGCCGACGTCGTAGGCATAGGCGTACTTGGGGTCGATGGTGCTGGTTTCGGAGCATTCGGAATAGGCCAGAGCGGATTCGGCCTCGCTGGCCGCGCCGATCCAGCGCATCATCGTCAGGGTGGCCTTGTAGCCGTCGCCGCCCACGTTCACGTGGGATTCGCCGTCGAGGATGGAGCTGTCGCCGCTGGTCAGGTCGTGCTCGTCATAGGAATTGCTGTAATTAAAATAGGAGAGGTGATACTCGGAGAGATCCAGATCCGTCGTCGCGATTTCGCCGGTGTTGCCGACCTGCATCTTGTGCTTGATCATGTACGCCTCAATTGGCGCCATCGTACCGAAGGCCCAGCAGGTGCCGTACTGGCCGTACTGCGTCTGGTTCTTGACAGAGGTGATGCAGCCTTCGTTCACGCTGTTGTAGGACGTGGGGAGGTCCCGGTTCTGGCCGCGGGTCGCCTGCTTTCCGGTGCCCAGCTTCAGGCCGTAGGGCGTGTGGACCTGCATGCCGTTGGCCTGCGGAAGATCCTCCACCGCGGGCTCGTCTGCCGGCTCCGCATTCCGGGCCAGGGCGACGGTGGGCAGAATGCCCGCGATCATCACGATCGCCAGGAGCATTGCCAGAAGGCTTCTGATGTGTTTGGTCATGAATGGTTCTCCTTTGTATTTGATTCCATTTTGAATGGCGAGGAACAGTATTACATACAAACCAGCCGGTTTCCAGTGCAGTTTCGTGAAGATTTCGCGAAGTCTGCACGGCATTTTGCACATTATTTCCAAAAATCCATGAAATAGCGCTTTACAAATGAATGTATTTTTTGTATAATGTGGATCGGTAAATCACCACACGAAGGAGGCTTGCCCAAAATGGCAAAGACAGCACAGGATATTATCCGCCTGATTCAGGAGCAGGACATCAAGATGGTGGACTTCAAGATCGTGGACATCAACGGTCAGTTCCGCCACGTGACGGTTCCCGCCGCAAACTTCACCGAGGAAACCATGATCAACGGCATCGGCTTTGACGCTTCCAACTACGGCTACGCCGTGGTCGAAAAGAGCGACATGGTCTACATCCCCGATCTCGAGACTGCCAGCATCGACCCGTTCTGCGACGTCAAGACTCTCTCCATGATCGGCAACGCCATGATCATCGACTACCCCGCCAACCGTCCCCTGGCGCAGTACCCGCGCAACATCGTCCGGGCCGCCGTGGACTACATGAAGAAGACCGGCATCGCCGACGAGATGAAGATCCTGCCGGAATTTGAATTCTATCTGTTCGACCAGGTGGGCTGGACCGTTCAGAACAACCGCGTGGCCTTCCAGGTCGATACCCAGCAGGCCTATTGGAACAGCGACACCGAGGGCAGAGGCAACGTCGTGCCCTTCCAGAAGAACTATCACATTGCCAAGCCGCTCGACACCACCTACGAGTGCCGCAGCGAAATGTGCATGGAGATCGAAAAGGCTGGTATCCCCGTCAAGTACCATCACCCCGAGGTCGGCGGCGCGGGCCAGTTTGAGATCGAGCCCCTGCTCTGCGAGATGACCAAGATGGCCGACGGCGCGATGATGGTCAAGTACATCATCCACAACGTGGCCCAGAAGTACGGCCTGACCGCCACCCTGATGCCCAAGCCCGTCTACGGCGAGGCCGGCAGCGGTATGCACGTGCACATGCTTCTGCTCAAGGACGGCGAGCCCGTGTTCAGCGACGACAACGGCTACTCCCATCTGAGCAAGGAGGCCCATTGGTTCATGGGCGGCCTGCTGAAGCACATCGCCTCCCTCTGCGCGATCACCAACCCCTCCACCAACTCCTTCAAGCGTCTGGTCCCCGGCTTCGAGGCGCCCGTGACCGTCGGCTACGCGACCTCCAACCGCAGCGCCGTCATCCGCATCCCCGCCTACGCCAAGTCCCCGAAGCTGCGCCGCTTTGAGCTCCGCAACCCCGACGCCACCTGCAACCCCTACTTCTGCTTCGCGGCGATCCTGATGGCCGGTCTGGACGGCATCGAGAACCGGATCGACCCGCACGAGAACGGCTGGGGTCCCTACGATATGAACCTCTTCAACCTCCCCGACGAGGAGAAGGCCAAGCTGCACCAGCTCCCCACCCGTCTGGAGGACGCGCTGGACGCTCTGGAGACCGACCACGACTATCTGACCAAGGGCGGCGTCTTCCCCGAGTCCCTGCTGAAGAACTTCATCAAGACCAAGCGCGCCGAGTGCCTGGAAATCTCCAAGATTCCCCACCCCGTGGAGTTCGAGAAATACTACAACCTGTAAGCAGCAGAAACCATACGAAACCGGAGCCGGTCCCACAATGGGGCCGGCTCCGGTCGATTTGTTCCTCATTCCTTGAGATCCCGGTAGAGCGCCGGGTTGTAATAGTGCACGTGGTAGTGGTAGGGATTCATCAGCCGCCAGAACCGCTTTTTCTGCGTCTGGACCGAGACGCGGCGGATGGCGGTGTAGCCCCGGAAGGGCGGCATATAGGTGACGATATCGTTGACGTCGGCTACGTTCGCGCAGGAGGCGCAGACGCCGGAGAGATACCGGGCCAGGGGCTCGACCTCGTCCGGCCTGGCCCGGAAGGGCTTCACGCTGCCAAAGGTATAGACGCGGCTCCGCAGCCCGAAGTTGTAGTTCAAGTCCTGGGCGCAGAGCATGGCCTGACCGGAGCCAAGCGACCAGCCGAGGATCTCGGTCTCCGCCGTGGGATGGGCCTCGTGGAGCGCCTGCCAGCCGGCGCGGACGACGCGCTTGGCCGCCAGATACATCTCCGCCCAGCCCCGGTGGACCCGAAGCTGGAGGGGCTTTCCCTCAAATTCGATGGCGTCGTAGTAATTGGCCTCGAACTCGAAATTTGCAAACCAGTCCGTCAAGCCGCAGGTCTTCTGGAAGTGGATCTGGATCACGTCCCGCTCCGGGACGTAGCCGATGGCATAGTTCACGTCGTGATGCATCCCCAGCAGATGCGACAGCTTCCCGCCGCAGGGATAGCGGATCGACCGGTAATCCGGCGGACAGGTCGGTGTTCCGCAGCGCTTGGGGTCGTTGGCGGTATCGATAAAGTATTGCTCCAGCGGCAGTCTCTGATAGGCCATCGTTGGCACCTCCGTTCGTTGAGATCCGAGCGAATATTCATCCTTGCCCTCATCATATCATAGATTCGCGCGGTTTTCAACGGTCAATCCGCTCCCGATGCGCGGGTGCCTAATTCTTGTGGTGGATAAATTTCAAAAAAAGTTGCTATAAACGACCTGCCCGCCCAAACTCTGTGGTGGACAGATCCTTTTCTGCCTTACCCCCTCGCCCAAATTCTGAGGTGGATGAAACAAATGCTCCCAAAAGTAGCGCATTTTGTAATGAAATGTATTGCGTCATCGGCGCGCTTGTGGTATAATATCAAGGAAAAGATACCATGCCCTGATGGGTTCAAAGCGAAGAATAAGAGGTAGACTGTTATGACTGAAAACGAACAACGTCTTGCAGCAAAGCAATTTGCCCAGGATTGGGCTGGACGCGGCGACGAAAAACAGGACACTCAACTGTTTTGGGTTGCTCTGCTTCAGAAAGTCTATGGAGTAGAGGAGCCGGATAAGTATATCCAATTCGAGCTGCCTGTGAAGCTCAGTCATACCAGCTTCATTGACGGCTATATTGAAGCTACCAGGGTTCTTATCGAACAGAAAGGTCTGGACATCGACCTTAAAAAGGGGTACAAACAGTCTGACGGCTCCCTTCTCTCCCCATTCCAGCAGGCCCGTCGCTATGCGGGTTATCTGCCCCACAATCAGAATCCTCGTTGGATCGTTGTCTGTAATTTCCAGGAGTTTCATATCCATGATATGAATCGGCCCAACGATGCCCCGGAAGTTGTCAAACTTGCCGACCTGGAAAAAGAATACGCCCGGCTTCAATTCCTGGTTGACACGGGCAACGAACAGATCAAGCGGGAAATGGAGATCTCCCTGCAAGCCGGTGAGCTTGTAGGTGTTCTTTACGACGCTTTTCTGAAGCAGTACAAAGATCCTAACTCCCCTGAGTCATTGAAGAGCCTAAACAAGCTCTGCGTCCGGCTCGTCTTCTGCCTCTACGCCGAGGATGCAGGCATCTTCGGTCAGAAGAACATCTTCCACGACTACCTCGCGCAATTTGACGCCAAAGGAGCTCGTAAGGCCTTGCGCGATCTTTTTCGTGTTCTGGATCAGAAGCCCGAAGACCGCGACCCATATCTCGCTGACGACGATCCCTTGCTGGCAGCCTTCCCTTACGTCAACGGTGGCCTTTTTGTTGACGAGAATATCGAGATCCCTCCCTTCACGGAAGAACTGCTGAAGCTGCTTCTGGACAACGCCAGCGGCGAATTTGATTGGAGCGAGATCAGCCCCACCATTTTCGGCGCTGTCTTTGAAAGCACTTTGAACCCCGAGACACGGCGTTCCGGCGGGATGCACTATACCTCTATCGAGAACATCCACAAGGTCATCGACCCGCTTTTTCTGAACGATCTAAACGCGGAGTATGAGGGAATTGTATCCAACCCGATTACCAAAACCAGGAATCAGCAACTCAAGGATTTTCAGCAAAAACTTGCGGGATTAACTTTCCTTGACCCCGCCTGCGGTTCCGGTAACTTCCTTACCGAAACCTATCTTTCCCTTCGGCGCCTGGAAAACAAGGTAGTTCAGGAGATCATTGCTACCCAAAGAGGCGCCCAAGCCGGTCAGATCGTCATGGGTGAAACTATCGACCCCATTAAAGTTTCTATCAGCCAGTTCTACGGCATTGAGATTAACGACTTCGCTGTCACCGTCGCCAAGACCGCTCTCTGGATTGCAGAGAGCCAGATGATAAAAGAGACGGAGGAGATTGTTCGCTTTGTGATTGATTTCCTTCCACTGAAAACGTACGCTAATATCGTCGAGGCCAATGCCCTGCGCCTCGAATGGGAGACCGTCGTTCCCAAGGATAAGCTCAACTACATCATGGGCAACCCGCCGTTTGTTGGATATGCCTATCAAAGTAAAGAGCAGAAGAACGATTTGGCAGATGTATGTCCTGAATGCGGGAAAAACATTGATTATGTTGCTGGTTGGTATTATAAATCTGCGCGTCTTATTCAGAATACACCTATTTGTGCCGCTCTTGTTTCAACGAATAGCATCACACAAGGCGAACAGGTTGTTTCAGTTTGGAAAAACTTAATCACAAAACTCGGTATTCAAATTGATTTTGCTTATCGTACTTTCCGTTGGGATAGTGAGGCGAGCATCATGGCCCATGTGCATTGCGTAGTAATCGGGTTCAGTCATGCTTCCAATACAAAAAGTAGACCTAAAACTATTTTTGACACTAACCGAAGCACTGTTGCCCAGAATATAAGCCCTTATTTGGTTAATTCCCCTGATATTTTTATTGAGCGAAGATCTGAACCGATTTGCAATGTTCCTCCCTTTGTTCGCGGTTGTCAACCAACAGATGACGGAAACTTTATCCTCACGATAGAGGAAAAAGAGGAATTAATAAAAAGAGAACCTCAAACGGCAAAATTTATAAGGCCCTTTATGATGGGAAAAGATTTCATCCAGAGAAAGCCGCGGTATTGTATATGGCTTTTAGGCGCAAATCCTTCGGAAGTAAAGCGCTGTCCCTCCATCAGCGAAAGGGTAAGCAAAGTGCAAGAATTCCGAAAAAGGAGCTCAAAAGCTGCAACTCGCGCAAAAGCAGAAACACCAACACTGTTTGATGAAATTAGAGAACCAAATAGTGATTATATCGCGCTCCCAAAGGTCTCTTCTGAAAACAGAAAATATATCCCAATAGATTACCTCAGCAAAAACATTATCCCTGGTGATAAGTTATTCACCATGCAAGGAGCAAATTATTATCATTTCGGGATTTTAACATCTAATGTTCACATGGCGTGGATGCGGGCAGTTTGTGGTCGGTTGGAGATGCGTTACAGTTATTCCAACACCATAGTCTACAACAACTTCCCTTGGCCAGAGCCGACGGAGGCCCAGCGGGCGAAGATTGAGCAGACTGCCCAGGCCATTCTGGACGCCCGGGCTCTCTACCCAGATTGTAGCCTGGCAGACCTCTACGACGAGACCACCATGCCCCCAGAACTTCGCAGGGCGCACCAGGCAAATGATCGCGCTGTCATGCAGGCGTACGGCTTCGATGTAAAAACCACTACAGAAGCATCCTGCGTCGCTGAACTGATGCGTCTATACAAAGAAATGACTGGTGATTAATATGCAATTAAGTGATTATTATTTTGTCAAGTGCTTTGGCAAACAATCATATCGCGACACCTTCAATAGCGGAGAACTTTTCTTTGGACATGTAAAAGAGTATTGGGGGGCGGAAAATGCTTTTCAACAAGATTTTGAAGGAAGAATTCTCCATCAAGAAGGAAATGGGCTACTTATTGCTGCAAAACCCGGATTTGAAAGTGTATTAAAACAAGCGCGTTCAGTACACGATATAGAAGGGATAGTAAAAGAACGTGGAGATGCGATTATAGCACGTACAACTTCGGCCTCTTCGTGGATCAATGGTTATATTTGTTGCTTTTATCTTCTCCCCAAAAGAAACGTAATACTACAGAATGACAAAATGGTTTTTGCCACCGATACTATGGAGAATAAATTCAAAGTTTTTTTAGCCAACTATATAGGGGATAAGAGAGTGGTATTTGCCGGCATTTATGATGCAGCAAGGCTTTGTAAAGCGTTTGAAGAGGTGTGTACTAATCAAGGGGTGCCATTTGCACGCGATATGGTAAAATATGCTGATATGGATACCACACAGGTTTTCTCGTGTATCAACCGAGGAGATATTTCGCCAATTATCTTTACGAAACGCAAAGTATATAGTTACCAGCAAGAGTATAGAATGTTTATCGCTCCCCCAAAAGAGAGTGCGGCAGAGAACTATAGGCTTAAAGGTGTTGCCGTTGCATCCTGCATTGTAGCAACATTTGAATATCCGTCTTAATATTTTACGGGAAAGTGTTGTTAATGCAAAGACTTGAAAGGACTCCTGCTAACGCATTGAGGTGGTAATATGCCGAGACAAAAAAAAGAAAACGTACCAGTCAGTTTCCGGCTCGCAAAGGATGTTAACGAGCGGCTGGAGCAATTTTGCAAGGACTCCGGGCAATCAAAGACCGTAGCCGTCGAGCGTGCTATAGCGATGTATGTTGACGATTACGAGGCCAAGCAGCGAAAGCTCAGTGAAGAAAAATAAAATGATACTCACGGCTAAAAGGCCAAAAGTGTCCACCAATTACCATGTCTGTCAAAAAATAAAATTCCCTGCTACTCCACCTCTGGCAGGCGAAATAGCAGTGGTTGTTTATTTTGTGGGATTACAGCAAATCCACCTCAGATTTTAGGTTCCCCCGGAGCGCCCCATCCCCGTAGGGCGGCCAGACCTCTGGACCCGGAGCACAGACCTCTGGACCCGGAGCACAGTCGAAGAAAAAGCAGCCGCGCTAAGCGACTGCTTTTTTTGAGCCGTGCGGAGGGATCTCCGACGTGGTGGTGACTCGTTGGGGATTCGAACCCCAGACCCACTGCTTAAAAGGCAGTTGCTCTACCGACTGAGCTAACGAGTCGTATGAGCAGTGCGTTCGGCACTGCTGTTTCTTGGGTCCGGCGGACCGGGAGGAGCTGTGCTCGCTCCGTTTTGGCTGGGATGGCAGGACTCGAACCTACGAATGCCAGAGTCAAAGTCTGGTGCCTTACCACTTGGCGACATCCCAATGTATTCCGGCACTCGGGCGAATTTGTGCAGATTGTGTTGTGCCTTCCCCGGCTTGTGGCACCGGGGAAGGCAATTCGTTTGTATGGGGTGAGTGATGGGACTCGAACCCACGGTCTTCAGAGCCACAATCTGACGCGTTAGCCAACTACGCTACACCCACCATATTCAGAAGAAAATGCTAAAACGCTTATTGCGTGACCCTCCCCAAAAACCGGAGCCAAAGGCGAACGGTTTTTGGATTGGCGTGGCAAAAGCTACGCTTTTGGCACGCCAGGAGGGACTCGAACCCCCGACCTACTGCTTAGAAGGCAGTTGCTCTATCCAGCTGAGCTACTGGCGCGTATGGAGCGAGTGATGGGAATCGAACCCACGCCCACAGCTTGGAAGGCTGTTGTACTAGCCGTTATACTACACCCGCAGCTTCCCTGAACACAATCAGCCTGTAAATACTACCATAGCTTTTTCAAATTGTCAAGGTTTTTTATTGATTTTTTCCGAAATTGCCTCGCGCTTTGTAACAGTTCAGCCCTGCGGGGTGCGGGAGGACAGTGGACAAGTCGCGTTGTAGGGGCGCGTATCCACGCGCCCGGTTCCGCGAAGCGGAACGAATCGCCCGCAAGGGCGATGTTGCCCGGTTGAATAACGCGATCCCGTATCGTCATTTGCCTCCGGCAAATTGCATTCGTTCCGAATGCCGGACAAGCGATGCTTGTCCCTGCGGCAGAGAATGACCGTTTTCGGTTTTTTTCGGCGGGGGGTCTGTTGTCGGTCCGTGCGGGCGCGTAGATACGCGCCCCTACGAGGTGCTGCGTCGGCGGGCGCGTGGATACGCGCCCCTACGAGGCTGGCGGTCGTCGGCGGGCGCGTGGATACGCGCCCCTACGAGGCGCTGCGTTTCGGAACGTTGGCGCAGCCAATTTCAAT
>OMZQ01000023.1:12140-39840 GCA_900315595.1 uncultured Eubacteriales bacterium
GGGCGCGTGGATACGCGCCCCTACGAGGCGCTGCGTTTCGGAACGTTGGCGCAGCCAATTTCAATCCTCCCGCAGGGAGACCGCAAATTCTCAATTCTCAATTCTCAATTCTCAATTCAGCCGCAGGACGGCGGCCAGAGTCTGGCCGCCCTACGCAGGAGGAGGGCTTGGTGGGACGGCGGCCAGAGGTCTGGCCGCCCTACGCAGGAGGGAGGGCTAGTTACCCCGTTTTCCGCCGTAGAGCGCGGAGCCGATGACGGCGGTCAGCGGGACAGCAAGGATCACGCCGATGGAGGACGAGATGGCGGAGATCAGCTCCACCGACAGATAGCGCGACGAGGTCAGGGACAGACTGCTCGCGCCCTGGGACCAGAGCCGGATGACCAGGACCAGAGAGCTGCCCACGAAGGCCAGGATCAGCGTGTTCGTCATGGTGCCGACCATATCGCGGCCGATGTGCATGGCGGAGCGGAGGAGGTCCCGGCGGCTGAGCTCCGGGTTCACGGTCTTCAGCTCCCCGATGGCAGAGGAGAGGCTCATGGCGACGTCCATGACCGCGCCGAGGGCGGAGATGATGACGCCGGCGGTCAGCAGGCCCTCCAGATGGAGGTCGAAGCCGCGCTGCTGGAGGTTGGCGAGGTCTGCAAAATCGGTGCCTGCGTCATAGAGGGCGTAGCTGTCGATCCGAAGCAGGGCCTGGGCCAGAAGGGAGAAGCCGGCGGCAAGGCCCATTCCTGCCACGGTGCCCAGGACGGCGCAGAGGGTCTTTTTCCCGGTCCCGCTCAGGATCACGAAGCTGAGTACCGTGACCAGGACGCAGAGGCCGAAGGCCAGCGGCACGGGGCGGGCACCCTTCATCCACATGGGGCAGAAGACCCAGATCAGAGCGACGACCGTCAGGATCAGGCCGAGCAGAGACTTCAGACCGGTCCGCCCGCCGACCAGAAGGACGACCAGAACGAACAGACCCAGGACGCCCCAGACCATCGGGGTGCGGTCATAGTTTTTCATGCTGAGCTCGAGCGCGCCGGTGGTCAGGTTCTCGGTCTGGAGGACCGAGATCTCGTCTCCGATGCGGACCTTCTCGCTGGTATAGACGCCGACGAAGTGGTCGTTGGACAGGGGCAGGGTCTCGCCCTTGCGGGTGCCGGTCTTCATGCGGACGAGAAGGGTCTGCTGACCGGATTCGCGGTGGTCCGGATTTCTTGGGTTCGGGGAGACGGTATCGCGGGAGATATTCACGACCTCGGCCCGCTCCACGCTGACGCGGACCGTGCCCTCCGCAGATCGGTATTCGCCCTCCTCGCGGCCGCCCTCATAGTAGGGAACGCCCCGGTTGGCGGTGATCAGCAGAGCAGCCAGCGCGCCCAGGCAGACCGCCAGAATGCAGATCGCAAGCCAGCTCCGGCGGAGAAAGCCGCGCAGTCCGCCGGGGCGGGCAGCTTCCGCGGGGGCGGTCGGCAGGGGCTTGGAGGGTTTCTGTTTCATGGCGCAGTCTCCTGATTCTGTGAATTTTGCTCCGGCGGGAGCCAGCAGGCGGTGAGAAGCCCGGCTTCGTCAACGGTATAGGCGGTCTTTCCGTCGGTGGTCAGGCCGTAGACGACGATCGCCTTTGGCTTGACGCCGCAGCGCTCGGACAGGCCCCGGCGCAGGGCGGCCATATGCTCGGTCTGGGCCAGGGCGTCGGCGGTGAAGTCGAGCTCGGCCCCGTATTTCTCCATCTGCTCGAAGGTGAAGCGCTGGGGGCAGTCCAGCTCCAAAAGGCCGGTCTGCGGGTCCCAGGCGCGGAGGGAATAGAAATCCCAGTGTTCGGCCAGATAGGTCTGCACGTCGTCGGTTTGGACGGGGCGAACCGCGCCGGTCAGCCGGGAGATCAGAAACCAGATCCCGCCGCCGACCAGCAGGACGCCGACCAGGGCGACCGACGAGAGAACGATCATCGTTTTTTTCATAGCTTTTTCGGTTCCTCTGTGGTATAATGGAGCCGTTCCCGGTCCGGGGACGGAAAGGACGGTCGATCATCATGCTCGACGCAAAACTCATCTGGACCATCGTGCTTGCCCTGAACGGACTGACGCTTCTGGTTTTCGGTCTGGACAAGCTGTTTGCCCGCGGCAAGCGCAGCCGCGTGCCGGAGGCCGTTCTGCTGCTGCTCTGCGTCCTCGGCGGAAGCGCGGGCGGTCTGGTCGGTATGAGCCTGTTCCGCCACAAGGTGAATTACGGACGGCATCCCGGCTTCGTGCTGGGCGTGCCCCTGATCTTCTGGGCGCAGACCGTCTTCGGCGCGATCGCCGCCTGGAAATGGGGATGAATCAGGGGGGCCAGGGATCAGGGATTAGGAGCCGTAGGGCGGTCACTGTAACGCGGGGAGGAAGACGGTGAAGGCGATGCGGCGGTCGGCGGGGTATTCCGCCTCGAGGCGGCCGCGGTGCCGGAGCGTGATGACCTGGGCGGCGGAGAGGCCGATGCCGAAGCCGCCGCTTTTTTGCGTCCGGGCGCTGTCAGCCCGGTAGAAGCGGTCAAACAGCCGCTCCGGGGGACAGTCGGGCAGGGACTCGCAGTCGTTCTCCATGCGCAGGCGGAGCATCTTATCCGCCCGCGTCAGGCGCAGGGTGACGGCGCTGCCCTCCGCGGCATACTTGACCGCGTTGTCAAAGAGGATGGAAAGCAGGGTGGAGAGCTGGTCCCGGCTGCCGCGCAGACGCAGATCCGGTTCGATCTCCGCGTCCAGGGTGATCCCGCGCAGGGCCATCGGCTCCTGAAAGGTCTGGGCCGTCTGCTGCGTGAGGGCGGAAAAATCCAGCTCGGAAAGACTGCCCGCCTGGGGGACCTCCTCGGCCCGGGCCAGGGTGAGCAGGTTCCGCGTCAGCTCGCTCAGGCGCGTGACCTGGGCGGAGATGTTGCGGGACCATTTATTCTGCCCGCTGATCATCTCCATCGCCTCGGTATTGGCCCGGATGATGGCGATCGGCGTTTTCAGCTCGTGACCGGCGTCGGTGATGAACTGACGCTGGCGGTCCATATTTTCGGCGATCGGGGCGATCGCCTTTTTTGTCAGGAAAATGACCAGCAGGAGCATCAGCCCCCAGCCGACCAGAGCGGCCAGACCGGACAGGGCAGCAACGCGCAGGACGGCGGCGGTCCGGCTGGAATTCTCCAAAAAGACCCAGACGGTCTCACCGGTCTTTGCCGTGGCGGAGGCGTAGCGGAAGTCGCCGATCGTGCCGGTCTGCTCCCCGGCAGCCAGAGCCTTCTCGCCGTAGGACACGGCGGTCTCGTCGCTGACGCTGGAGATGCGGGAGACGTCGGTCTCGACCACCGCGCCGTCCAGGGTCCGGACGGTGAAATAGACCGCGGCCCGCCAGTCGTCCTCGGTCAGCGGCTTGGAGAGGAAGCCCCTCCGCTCCCCTTCCTGCAGGTCGTTTTCGGGCGGCTCACTGAGCTCCCAATCCGGCGGACCGTTCTGTCCGTCGGGGCGGTCCGGGCGTCTGCCGTTGGTTTCCATGTCGGTCAGCATTTCCAGAACCAGCTTCGTCTCCGAGCGGGCGGACCAGGCGTTGACCAGGTTCAGCGCACCGAAGATCAGGATCAGCAGGACCGTGACCGCGATCATTGCGGTTCGGATGAACCGCTTCTTCAACGCCCGTATCATGGGACCTCCGTCAGCGTATAGCCGATGTTCCGCTTGGCCTGGATGGCCACGTTGGCTCCGAGGGCGGTCAGCTTCTTGCGGAGGTAGGAGATATAGACCCATACCACGCCGATCTCGGTATCGGTGTCGTAGCCCCAGACCTTGACCAGGATATCCTCGGTGGACAGGTAGATGCCCCGGTTGAGCAGGAAGAGCTCCATGAGCTGAAATTCGAGCTTGGGCAGGATCATCCGGTTATCCCCGACGGACAGGGTGTAGCTCTGGCGGTCGAGGCTCAGGTTTCCGAGGGTGAGAACATCCGGGGTGAACTCCGCCCGGCGGCGAAGCATGGCCCGGATGCGGGCGAGGAGCTCGCCCATCGCAAAGGGCTTGGGGAGGTAGTCGTCCGCGCCGAGGTCCAGACCGGCGATCCGGTCCTCGATCTCGGATTTGGCGGTCAGAAGCAGGATCGGGGTCTTGCTGCCCGCGGCGCGAAGGCGCTCCAGAACCTCCAGCCCGCTGAGCCTGGGCATCATGACGTCGAGAATGATGCCGTCATAGTGCCCGCTCTGGGCATAGTCCAGGGCGTCCATGCCGTCGTAGACCGCGTCTACGCTGAACTTGTTGTATTCGAGAACGTCCACGACCGCCTCGGAGAGGCTTTTTTCATCCTCCGCGTATAAGAGCTTCATGGCTGTAACTCCTTCTCATTCAGGTATCGCCGTTATGCGGAGCATAACGGCGATTGCTGTACAGACGGCGGAACGGGTCCCGGGCTACAGGCTCCCGGTCGCGTCCGTCGTCTCGGATTTCGGGGGCGTTTCAGGCTCCGGCTCCGGCTCCTCCAGCGGCTGGGGGGCGACGGCGGGGAGGTTTTCGCCGTTGACAAAGCGGCTGTAGACAGCCTGATGGGTCAGCTTGTTCAGACGCACCTGGTAGCGCACCCCGTTTTCCTCGAGGTCATAGCAGAGCCAGTCCTCAACCTGGAAGGCGGTCAGATCCATGGCGCGGAAGCGGGCCGTCTCGCGTCCGTACTCGGACATGCGGAATGTAACCGTGACGAGCTCCGCCTCCGATTCGCCGTCGGAATAGTGCTGATAGGCGGTCAGGCCTTTGGCCTTCTCCGGGGAGATGAGAAGCTGATTCCGCACGCGGAAGTTTTCCGGGTCCGATTCGGCGCGGAAGTCCTCCACGGATTCGGTGTAGGAATAGCACATCGGCTTCGTTCCCCCGAGGAAGCAGAACCGGCAGACCGCGCACAGGGCGGCAAAGGCCAGCAGCGGAAGGAGCAGCCGGTACAGCGGCGCGCGCAGGTTGAACAGGGTATAGACCGCGGCGAGCAGGGCGAAGGCCAGACTCAGCAGAGCCCCGCCGAGGAGGATCGCAGACGACAGGCGCAGCCTTCCGGGATTCAGATGCAGATGCGGGATCTCCCGCAGGGGTCCGGCGGTCCAGAAGACCAGAAAGACCAATCCCGCGATCAGCAGCAGCGGAAGCAGGATCGCCTGCAGGATCGTCAGCACCTTCTTCATGGGGCTTTCTCCTTTCCGGGGCGGTTTCTATGCGATCAGTTGACGCTGCCGCGGGTCTCCAGCAGCTTCTGCTTGAGCTCGCCCTCGATGCGGCGCAGCTCCTGCTCGGCGGCGGCGCGCTTCTGGCGTCCGTCGGCCTGGACCTGAAGGACCTCGTCCAGGGTGTTGATGAGGTGCTGGTTGGTCTGCTGCAGGGTCTCGATGTCCACGATGCCGCGCTCGGCCTCCTTGGCGGTCTCGACGGTGGCAGTGTGCAGGGTCTCGGCGTTCTTTTTCAGCATGGCGTTTGTGATCTCCGTAACGGCGTGCTGCGCCTGAAGGGCCTCCTGGCTGTGGGAAAGGCCGAGGGTCAGCACCATCTGATTCTTCCACAGGGGGATCGTGTTGACCAGAGAGGACTGGATCTTCTCAGTCATCAGGGTGTCGTTGTTCTGGAGCAGGCGGATCTGCGGGCCCATCTGGATGGAGATCATCCGGGTCAGCTCCAGATCGTGCAGCTTGCGCTCGAAGCGCAGGCACATCTCGTCAAAGTCCTTGGCGCGCTGGGCGTCCTCGGCCAGACCGGTCTGCTGCGCCTTCTCGCGCAGCTCGATCAGGGTGGTGGTGCGCTCCTGCGCCAGCTTTTCCTTGCCGGCGAGGATATACATCGTGAGCTGCTTGTAGTAGTCGAGGTTCTTGTCGTACATCTGATCGAGGATGACGACGTCCTTCATCAGCGTGCGCTGGTGCTCCTCGAGCTCATGGGAGATCTTGTCCACGTTGGCGTTGGCCTTGTCGTAGCGGGCGCGCAGGGTCTCGATCTTGTTGCCGGCCTTCTTGAACAGGCCCAGGAAGCCCTTCTTGTCGTCTTCGTCGTTGAAGCCCTTGAGCTCCACGACGAGGGAGGTAATCATATTGCCCACGGCGCCGAGATCCTTCGTGCGGACGGAATCCAGGGCAGCGTCGGAGAAGTCGGCAATGTTCTTCTGCGCCCCGGCGCCGTATTCGGTGGAGAGGTTCGGGTTCGTGATGTCGATCTTCTGGGCAAACTCGTGGACGACCTTCTGCTCCTCCGCCGTGAGGATGCTGTAGTCGGGTCCGGCTTCGGGAACGGGTTTTTCCTCGGGCTTGGTCAGCTCCAGGGTCGGGACCGGCTCAAAGGTGGGGACGGCGGCAGGCTCGGCAGTGATCGTTTCCGCAGTCTGCTTTGCCGCCTCGGCGGCGGTTTCAAATTTCATTTCAGGGATCGGGTCCATACGGAAAGCCTCCTTTTCGGTCTTTGTATGATTCTACGCTTCTATTTTATCCCAAAACGGTGCGCAAGTCAAGAATTGTAAAGTTGACTTCATGAAAAATATTGGATATAATGTCAGTGCAAACCTGAACCGGAGGTGTTCTGCTATGATCAAGGTCGCGCCTTCCATCCTGTCCGCCGATTTCGTCAATCTGGAGCGGGATATCCGCGCGCTCGGTCCCGCCGGGGCCGACTACGTTCACGTAGACGTCATGGACGGGCTGTTCGTTCCCAATCTCACGATCGGGCTGCCGGTGGTGAAGGCCATTTCCCGCATCAGCCCGCTGCCGCTGGACGTGCATCTGATGATCGACCGTCCCCTGCGCTACGCAGAGCGCTTCTGCGAGGCCGGAGCCGACGTTCTGACCCTCCACGTGGAGGCGGATACGCCTGAGCATACCCGCGAGGCGCTGGAAACCATCCGCGCCTGCGGCAAAAAGGCGGGTCTGAGCCTGAAGCCCGGCACGCCTGCCGAGGCCGCCCTGCCCTATCTGGAGCTCTGCGACCTGATCCTGGTCATGACCGTGGAGCCCGGCTTCGGCGGGCAGAAATTCATGGCCGACATGATGCCGAAGCTCAAAACCCTCCGCCGCTGGCTGGACGAGAAGAACCCCGTCTGCGAGCTGGAGGTGGACGGCGGCGTGAACGCCGAGACCGCAAGGATCTGCCGCGAGAACGGGGCAAACGTCCTGGTCGCGGGCAGCGCCTGGTTCAAGGCCCCCGACCCCGCGGCCTTTGCCGCCGCGGTCAAGGCCTGATGGACGGCCTGCTTCTCTATTATGACCGCGCCATCGCGGTCTGCGACAAGCCCGTGGGCGTCCTCTCCGAGCCGGGGAGCGCCCGGAATCTGCCCGACCTGGCTGCCACCGCCCTCGCAGAGCGCGGGGAGGCGGGCGAGCTGCGCACCGTTCACCGGCTGGACAAGGCCGTGGGCGGGCTCTGCGTTCTGGCCAGAACCGGCGAGGCCGCGGGGAAGCTGATCGCCCAGATCGCGGACCGCTCCGCACAAAAGGAATACTTCGCCGTCCTCCGGGGCAGACCGGAGGCCGACGCGGCGGAGCTGGAGGACCTGCTCTTTCACGACAGCCGCGTGAACAAGACCTACGTGGTCCGGCGGCCCCGGAAGGGCGTCCGGACGGCAAAGCTCTCCTACCGCGTTTTGGACAGCACCGAGCGGGACGGTCAAGCCTTGACCCTGGTGCGGGTCCGTCTGCACACGGGCCGGACCCACCAGATCCGCGCCCAGTTTTCCGCGCGCGGCCTGCCGCTTTTGGGCGACGTCCGCTACGGCAGCCGGGACCCTCGGTGCGAGGTCTCCCTGCGCGCCTGCTATCTCCGCTTTCTGCACCCCGAAACCGGGAAGCCGATGGAATTCTTCCTTCCGCCGCCGCGGGAATACCCGTGGGATCTGTTTGAAGCGGCGGTCTACGAACCATAACAGGAGGATCACAACATGGAACAGCTTTATGAAGCCATTGCCGGTCTGGTCGCCTGCGCCGGGCGCAGCGGACTGATCGCCGACGACGACCGCATCTTTGCGATCAACGCCCTGCTGGAGCGTCTGCGCGTGGACGAATGGATCGAGCCGGAGACCGTGACCGAGCGGCCCCTGCACGAGTATCTGGAGGTTCTGACCGACTATGCGGTCAAAAACGGGCTTTGTGAAAACGAGGTCGTCTTCCGCGACCTCTTTGACACCGGACTGATGAGCTGCCTGACGCCCCGGCCCTCCGAGGTCCGGCGCAGCTTCCGCGAGCGCTACGCCCGGAGCCCCCAGGCCGCGACCGACTGGTACTACGGCTTCGCACGAGCCACGAACTACATCCGCACCGACCGGATCGCAAAGAATCTGGTCTGGAAGGCCGCCACGGAGTACGGCGATCTGGACATCACGGTCAACCTCTCCAAGCCCGAGAAGGCCACGACCTCTCTGGCCGCCTTCAAGGCCGCGAAGAAATCCGGCTACCCCCTCTGCCTGCTCTGCAAGGAGAACGAGGGCTACGCCGGACGCTTTGACCATCCCGCCCGCCAGAATCACCGCCCGATCCCCATCGTTCTGGACGGGGAGGACTGGTTCGTGCAGTATTCGCCCTACGTCTACTACAACGAGCACTGCATCGCCTTCTCCGGCAAGCACACGCCGATGGTCATTGACGCCCACGCCTTCCGCCAGCTTCTGGACTTTGTGACGATCTTCCCCCACTATTTCATGGGCTCGAACGCCGATCTGCCCATCGTGGGCGGCTCGATCTTCACACACGCCCACTTCCAGGGCGGTCACTACACCTTCCCGATGGAGGTCTCCCCGGTCGAGGAGCCTCTGACCTTCCGCGGCTTTGATGACGTGCAGGCCGGCATCGTCAAGTGGCCGATGAGCGTCATCCGCCTGCGCGGAGCCGACAAGGAGCGCCTGGCCCGGCTGGCGGACAAGATCCTGCGCCTCTGGCGCGGCTACACCGACGAGGCCGCCGTCATTTACGCCGAGACCGACGGCATCCCCCACAACACGATCACGCCCATCGCCCGCCGGCGCGGGGCGGACTACGAATTCGATCTGGTCCTGCGCAACAATCTGACCACCGACGAATACCCCCTGGGCCTCTACCATCCCCACGCCGAGCTTCACCACATCAAGAAGGAGAACATCGGTCTGATCGAGGTCATGGGTCTGGCGGTGCTTCCGCCCAGACTGAAGCCGGAGCTTGCCCGCGTGCGCGAGCTGATCCTCTCCGGCGGCGACCTGCGCGCCGATCCCCTGACCGAGAAGCACGCCGACTGGGCCGAGGCGCTGAAAACGCGCTATGCCTTCACGCCCGAAAACGCAGAGGAGATCCTCCGCCGCGAGGTCGGCGTGGTCTTTGCCAAGGTTCTGGAGCACGCAGGGGTCTACAAGCGCGACGAGGCCGGGAAGGCCGCCTTCCGCCGCTTCATCGACTTCGTGAATCAAGAGGACTGAACCATGCCCGGCAAGCGTCCTTCCGATTTTGACGACATCGAGACCATCTTTGCCCGGCGCAGGCCCCAGCCGCCCCCGCAGCCGGAGGAACGGACGGCCCCGCAGCCGCGCGGCGTTTCGACCTACGGTCTGGACAACATGCAGGAGATTCACGACGGCGCGGCTTACTACGGCGGCGCGCCTGCCCCGGCCCAGAGGCGGCGGAAAAAGCACCGTCTGCTGCGCTTTCTGGTCGGACTTCTGATTGTTGCCCTGCTGGCGGTTTTGGTCGGCGGGATCGCCTCCGTCCTGCTGGCGCAGATGCCCCGCACGGATCAGCCCCTCGGCGTCCGGCGGGCCAACTGCGCGACGGTTCTGATCTGCGGCACGGACGAGGGCGGGCAGCGGACCGACACGATGCTCCTGCTCTATATCGACCGCAACGCCGGGGTCCTCCGCCTGCTCAGTCTGCCGCGCGACACGATGGTCAACCGCACCAGCGCCGTCCCCAAGCTCAACGGCGCCTACTGGGCAAACGGCGCGGGCGAGGCGGGCATGGATTCCCTGCTCGACTTCGTGCGCGACCTGATCGGCTACCGGCCCGACGGCTATCTGCTGATCGACCTGGACTGCTTTCAGGAGCTGATCGACAAGATGGGCGGCGTCACCTTCACCGTGCCGATGGACATGGTCTACGACGATCCGGCCCAGAACCTCCATATCGACCTCAAGGCCGGGCGGCAGCGCCTCAACGGGCAGCAGTCGATGTGGCTGATGCGCTACCGCAGCGGCTATGCGATGGCGGACCTCCAGCGGGTCCAGGTCCAGCGCGAGTTCGTGGCCGAGGCGATGGCGCAGTGGACCGGCCCCGCCGGACTGTTCCGCGTGCCCGGCGCGCTGCGCCTGCTTTCGCGCAACACGCAGACCGATCTGAGCTACCGGAATCTCTGCTGGATCGCCCTGTCCATCGTCAAGTGCGGGACCGGGAACCTGGAGAGCAACACCCTCCCCGGCGAGCCCGCCACGGTCAACGGCGGCGCCTACTACGTGGAAAACCGCGCGGCAGCCGCCGCTCTGATCGACGAGAAATACAACCCCTACGAAACGGAGATCACCGCCGATGACCTGCACCCCTACGGTTATTGAGAACGGCGCGCCGGCAAACCTTGCCGAACGCGCCCCCAAGGAACAAAAATGCTACGCCCTGCTCGACCGGCTGGGCGTTCCTTACCGCCGCGCCGACCACGCCCCCGCCGCCACGATGGAGCTGTGCCGGGAGATCGAAACGGCCCTCGGCTGCCCGATCTGCAAGAATCTGCTGCTGACCAACCGCCAGCAGACCGACTTCTATCTGCTGCTCATGGAGGGCGACAAGGTCTTCAAGACCAAGTATCTCTCCAAGGCTCTGGGCTGCGCGCGGCTGAGCTTCGCAACCGACGAACAGATGGAGGCCCTGCTGGATATCACCCCCGGCTCCCTGAGCATCCTGGGTCTGATGAACGACCCGGACCAGCGCGTCCGTCTGGTCATCGACCGCCCGGTGCTGGACCGGCCGGAGATCGGCTTCCACCCCTGCCTGAACACCTCCACCCTCGCCGTCTCCACCGGCGATCTGACCGGCGCCATCATCCCCGCCCTGCGCCACCTGCCCACCGTGGTGGAGCTGCCGGAGGAAGCGCCGCAGAGCGGCGAAGAAGAATTGAGAATTGAGAGTTGAAAGTGGGTGATCCCATGACGACCGGACGCTTTGCCCCCTCCCCCTCCGGGAAGATGCACCTGGGCAACCTGTTTTCCTTTTTGATGGCCTGGTGCTCGGCGCGGGCAAAGGGCGGGGAGATCGTCCTTCGGATGGAGGATCTGGACCCTCAGCGGACCTCCGCGGAATTTGCCGCCCAGATCCGCCGCGACCTGCTCCGCTTCGGTCTGGACTGGGACCGCGAGGTTCCCTGTCAGAGCGTCCGGACCGCCGCCTATGACGAGGCCTTCGCCCGCCTGGCGGCCATGGGGCTGGTCTATCCCTGCTACTGCTCCCGGGCGGAGGTCCACGCGGCCTCGGCCCCCCATCTGGGCGAGAGCGAATACGTCTACCCCGGCACCTGCCGGAATCTGACCCCCGCCGAACGGGCCGCCAAGACCCGCAAGCCCGCCTGGCGGCTCCGCGTTCCGGCGGAGGAATGGACCGTCCGCGACGGTCTGCAGGGCGACTATACCGAAAATCTGGAGCGCGACTGCGGCGACTTCGTGATCCGCCGCGCCGACGGGGTCTACGCCTATCAGCTTGCCGTGGTCGTGGACGACGCGGACAACGGCGTGACCGAGGTCGTCCGTGGGCGGGATCTGCTCTCCTCCGCGCCCAGGCAGAAGTACCTGTTTCACCTGCTGGGCAAACCCGCGCCGGAATACTGCCACGTCCCCCTGCTGATGGCTCCCGACGGGCGGCGGTTGAGCAAGCGCGACGGGGATCTGGATCTCGATACGCTTTTGCAGCGGCTCTCCCCGGAGCAGATCATCGGCAGCCTTGCCTTTGCCGCCGGTCTCCTTGATCGCAGGGAACCCATCTCCGCACGGGAGCTGGCCGGGATCTTCGACTGGAACCGCGTGCGGAAGGAAAACATTTCTCTGACGCTCTGACCATGCCGTAAACTGCATCATTTCACCGAAAGAAGGTCATCCCATGAACACCGAAACCCTGATCCAGGCGATCGGCTATTTTTCCACGGTCCTGATCCTGATTTCCTTCCTTATGACCTCCGTGGTCAAGCTGCGCCTGCTCAATCTGGCCGGCTCGATCGTCTTCGTTATCTTCGCGTTTTTGACCAAGTCCTATCCCACGGCCATCATGAACATCGGCCTGTGCATGATCAACATCTATTTCCTGATCCGGCTGATCCGGGCAAAGCGTCTGACGACGGTTCTTCCCATCGAGCTGGACAGCCCCTATCTGAAGACCTTCCTGGACTTCTACCGGGCGGACATCCACACCTATTTCCCCGCCTTTTCCGCCGAGACCTTTGACGGCGACACCGCCTATTTCGTGTACTACGACCTCAACCCGGTCGGCCTGACCATGGGCAAGCGGCAGGAAAACGGCGAGCTGGAGCTCTGCCTGGATTACGCCATCCCCAAGTACCGCGACGCCTCCGTGGGCCGCTTCCTCTATCCCCATCTGCTGGGAGATGAGGGCTTTTCCGCCTTGACCTTCCCCAACTGCTCCGACAAACACGAGTCCTATCTGAAGCAGATGGGCTTCCGCAAGGTCGGCGGCTGCTACCGACTGGAACAATAAGACACAATTCCCAATTCAAAAGGAGATACACCATGGACTACCAGAAGCTTGCCAATCTGCTGTTTCCCGACGTGACCCTGACCCCGGAGGATCTGGAGCTGCGCTATCCGCCCCGCGATCTGCCCGAGGGAGCGCGGGTCACGCGCTTTGCGCCCAGCCCCACGGGCTTTCTGCACGTGGGCGGTCTGTTCGGCGCGCTGACCGACGTGATGATCGCCCGCGCCAGCAAGGGCGTGGCCTATCTGCGCATTGAGGACACCGACAAGAAGCGCGAGATCGCAGACGGCGTGAGCGCCATCCTTGAGGGCTTCCGCGCCTTCGGCGTCCGCTTTGACGAGGGCGTGACCGGCTTCGGCACCGAGACCGGCGACTACGGCCCCTACACCCAGAGCCGGCGCAAGGAGATCTACCACGTCGTCGCCAAATCCCTGGTCGAAAAGGGGCTTGCCTATCCATGCTTCTGCACCGCAGAGGAGCTGACCGCCCTGCGCGAGCAGCAGGAGACCGACGGCGCTGCCATCCGCGGCTACTTCGGAAAATACGCCCGCTGCCGCGATCTGAGCATGGAGCAGATCGAGGCCAACCTGACCGCCGGCAAGCCCTGGGTCCTCCGCTTCCGCTCCGACGGCTCCGAGGACAGGCGCATCACCTTTGACGATCTGATCCGCGGCAAGATCGAAATGCCCGAGAACATCATCGACGAGGTCCTGCTGAAATCCGACGGCATCCCCACCTACCACTTCGCCCACGTCTGCGACGACCACTTCATGCGCACGACCCACGTGATCCGCGGCGAGGAGTGGCTCTCCTCCGTGCCGAAGCACATCGCCCTGTTCAAGGCCTGCGGCTACCGCGTTCCCAAGTACGTCCACACGGCGCAGGTCATGAAGCTGGACGAGGAGACCGGCGACAAGCGCAAGCTCTCCAAGCGCAAGGACCCCGAGGCGGCCGTGAGCTACTTCGTGGAGACCGGCTTCCCGAAGGAGAGCCTGATCGAGTACCTGCTGACCCTGCTGAACTCCAACTTTGAGGACTGGCGCAGGGCCAACCCCGGCGCGGACGCAATGGATTTCCCCTTCAATCTCAAGAAAATGGCCTCCTCCGGCTGCCTGTTCGACCTGCTCAAGCTGACCGACGTGAGCAAGAACGTGATCTCCCACATGGACGCGAAGACGGTCTATGCCCGCGTGGCCGAGTGGGCGAAGGTCTACGACCCGGACTTTGCAGCCGTCTTCACCGCCGATCCCGAATTCTCCACGGCGATCCTGAATATCGACCGCGACGTGCCCAAGCCCCGCAAGGACGTCGCCAAGTGGGACGAAGTGCCGCAGTATCTGGATTACTTCTTCCATGAGCCGGGCTTTGACCCGTCCCTCCTGCCGGAGCGCGTCAGCCCCGAGGACGCAAGGGCGATCCTCCGCGCCTACGCCCCGATCTACGACCCCGCCGAGGACAAGGACGCCTGGTTCGCCCGAATCAAGTCCATGTGCCCCGATCTGGGCTACTGCCCGGAGGTCAAGGTCTACAAGAAGGAGCCCGAAAACTGGAAGGGTCACGCGGGCGACGTCTCCACGGTCATCCGTCTGGCCGTCACCGGGCGCACCAACACCCCCGACCTCTGCACCGTGATGCAGCTCCTGGGCCGGAAAAAGGTGCTGGAGCGGCTGGAGAAAGCGGAATCAGCGCTCCGCGCCTGATCCTTAAAAATAATCCTTGCTATTTTTGCCGGGCAGGCATATAATATAGGCTAACCTTGCAACTGACAGGAGGACAAGCAACATGTGTGACAAGTGCAAAGAAAAATTCCTGATCACGACCCCGATCTATTATCCGTCCAGCCGTCTGCACATCGGACACGCCTACTGCACCGTGGCAACGGACGTGATCGCCCGCTATCAGCGGATGCTCGGCAAGGACGTCCTCTTTGTGACCGGCACCGACGAGCACGGTCAGAAGATCGAGACCCGCGCCAAGGAAACCGGCGTCTCGCCCAAGCAGTTCGTGGACGGCATCGTGGAGGCCCCCAAGGGCGTCAAGGATCTGTGGAAGCTGATGAACGTCTCCTATGACCGCTTCGTCCGCACCACCGACGACTACCACGTGGAGACCATCCAGAAGGTGTTCCGCCGGATGTACGAAAACGGCGACATCTATAAGGGCTATTACGAGGGAATGTACTGCACGCCCTGCGAGTCCTTCTGGACCGAAAGCCAGCTCGTGGACGGCAAATGCCCCGACTGCGGCCGAGAGGTCCAGCCCGCCCGCGAGGAGGCGTATTTCTTCAAGCTCTCCAAGTACGCCGACCGCATCCAGGCCCTGCTTGAGACCCCCGGCTGGCTGGAGCCCGCCTCCCGCGTCAACGAGATGATCAACAACTTCATCAAGCCCGGTCTGGAGGACCTCTGCGTCTCCCGTACCTCCTTCACCTGGGGCATTCCGGTGGATTTCGATCCCGGTCACGTGGTCTACGTCTGGGTGGACGCTCTGTTCAGCTACGTTTCCGCCCTCGGCTTCCTGAACGACCGCTATCAGGATTACGAGAAATTCTGGCCCGCCGACGTCCACATCATCGGCAAGGAGATCGTCCGCTTCCACGCGATCATCTGGCCCGCCTTCCTGATGAGCATGGGTATGCCCCTGCCGAAGCGGATCTTCGGTCACGGCTGGCTGAACTTCAACGGCGATAAGATGTCCAAGTCCAAGGGCAACGTGGTGGATCCCTATCTGCTGGCGGAGCGCTACGGCGTGGACGCCCTGCGCTTCTTCATGATCCGCACCTTCCCCTTCGGCTCCGACGGCAACTTCACCAACGAGAGCCTGATCTCCTGCATCAACGTGGATCTGGCAAACGATCTGGGCAACCTGGTCTCCCGCACCGTGGCGATGGTCCAGAAGTATTTCGGCGGTCAGCTCCCCCTGGAGCAGACCGAGGACCCGGAAAAGGACGACGAGCTGATCACCCTGGCCTGCGACCTGGTCCACCGGGTCAGCGAGCAGATGGACAAGTTCGCCCTGCAGAACGCCCTGGCCGAGATCTTCCGCGTGATCGGCCGCGCGAACAAGTATATCGACGAGAACGAGCCCTGGCGTCTGGCAAAGGACGAGGCGAACAAGCCCCGCCTGGCCCGCGTCATGTACAACCTGCTGGAGACCGTTCGCATCTGCGCCGGTCTGCTGCGGCCCTTCATGCCCGACACCGCCGACGAGATCCTGCGCCGTCTGGGCAACCCCGACAGCAGTTGGGAATCTCTGGGCTTCTTCGGCACCCTCTACCGCGACGCCAAGGCGGAGAACGGTCCCGCCCTCTTCCCCCGCATCGATGCGGCGAAGGAGCTGGAGGCGCTCGAGGCCCTGATGAAGCCCGCCGAGGCGCAGAAGCCCGCGGCGGAGCAGGCGCCCAAGGCGGAGCAGGCGCCCAAGGCGGAGCTGCCCGAGCCGAAGGCCGAGATCGACTTCGATACCTTTGACCGCAGCGAGCTCACCGTGGTCAAGGTCCTCGCCTGCGAAAAGGTCAAGAAGTCCGAGAAGCTGCTCAAGTTCCAGCTTGACGACGGCACCGGCACGCCCCGGCAGATCCTCTCCGGCATCGCCAAGTACTACCAGCCGGACGAGCTGATCGGCAAGACGCTGGTCGCCGTGACGAATCTGGCCCCGCGCAAGCTGATGGGCCAGCTCTCCTGTGGCATGCTGCTGAGCGCAGAGCACGGCGGCAGACTGACCCTTCTGACACTGGACGACGCGATCCCCGCCGGCGCACGGCTGGGCTGATCCGAACGATCCGCGAAAGGGTTCCTTGAAATTTGCAGCGCCCCGCAAGAATGCAAGGCATTTTTGCGGGGCGTTTTCCTGTCAAGTGTGCAGAATGACGAAAAATGCCGCAAAAAACCAGTCACTTTCTAACAATCTGTAAAAACGGAACTTTTTCGAGAAAAACCGACCCCGTTTTGTTTACATAATACTGTGTTATGCGGCAGACATAACTCCGTTACAATCGCGTAACTTTTCATAAAAACAAGGTGGAAAACCCGGTTTCCACCTGTCAAAATCTGACCGCAATCCCGGGGAACCCCTGTAATCACAAGGAGTTTTTCACATTATCCACCGGGTTTTCCACATCCCCGACCGTATGCAGGCAATATTCGACAATATTCATTTGGTTGACATAACCAAGTTTTCTCTTGGTTTCGACAAGATCCCCGAAAATGTTCGGCCCGCCCGAATCCGGTCGAAAAAAGGCGCTTGACAGTCGTTTTTGCGTCCGGGGACGCAAATACGCGGATCGAAAAAAACCAAAAATACCCCATTCCTTTTTTTGGCGCACTGTGCTATAATAGCATGAAGCAATCGAACCCAATCGCACGGAGGAATCCTCTATGGACCATACGCTTGACCGGGACGACCGCGAGGCGGTCGCTCTGCACACGGCCAATCTGACGCCGTCCACCGACAGCGGCGAATATCGCTTCGGCTTCGGGACCTTTGAAACCGCTCCGTCCGGCCCCGCCCGGACCTACGCCTTTGACCGGGCCGCGCCGCGCGAGGCAGCGCCGGACCCCTTTGCCCCGCAGGCGGCGGAGTCCTTCCGCCCGACCGCGGAGCCCTTCCAGGCCGCCCAGTCCGCCCAGACCGCCCAGACCGCCCAGACCGTCCGGTCCGCCGACGCGGCGCGGACGCAGGCCGCGTCGGAGCCCTTCCAGGCCGCCTTTGGAGGCGGGGCTGCGGTTCCGCCGAACGCCCCGCCCCCCGCCTATCCCGGCGGATACGGCTGGCCCGGCTGGGTCTACGGCTGGGGCGCGCCGGACCCCCGCGTGCCGCGCGGCACCGTCCATCCCCGGCCCACGAACGCGAGCGCCAAAAAGAAAAAAAAGCCCGCGAAAAAGCAGACCAACGCCGCCGTCTGGATCGTGATCGCAGCGATCTTCGCCCTGATCGTCGGGCTTGCCGTCGGCGCGCTCGGCTATTCCATGCTCCATACCGGCAGCGCGGCGACTGCGCCGACCGGCGGCGGAACGGACGCCGACAAGTCCTCGGTCCCCACGCAGATCTATCAGCAGTACGCCCGCGCCGTGGTCGGCGTATCCGCCGAACCCGTCACCCCCGGGATGGGATCGTCGCCCAGCGCCGGAACGGGCTTCATCATCTCCCCCGACGGCTATATCCTGACCAATTTCCACGTGATCGGCGAGCCAGCCAGCCGGATTCAGGTCACGCTTTCCGACGGCTCCGTCTATCCCGCGACCCTGATCGGCTTTGAGGCGGTCGGGTCCGACGCCGCCCTGCTGAAGATCGACGCCGCAAATCTGACCGCCGTTTCGCTCGGCGACTCCGACGCGATCAGCGTGGGCGAGCCGGTCTGCACGATCGGCAACCCGCTGGGCGAGCTGACCGGCACGCTGACCGTGGGCTACGTCAGCGCCACGAACCGGCCCGTCGGGTCCGCAGGCAATTCCGTCCCGATGATCCAGACCGACGCCGCTCTGAACAACGGCAACTCCGGCGGGCCGCTCTTTGATTTCTCGGGCAAGGTCGTCGGCATCGTTACCACCAAATACAGCGGAGAAACCAGCGCCGGCGCATCCATCGAGGGTCTGGGCTTCGCCCTGCCGATCAACGGGGTCATGGATCTCGTCCGGCAGTGGCAGTCCGCTCCGGGCGTCGGATAAACCATTCAGGAGGTATCGTTATGATCAAACGCAAACAGGAAATGCGCATCGAGCCGCGCTTCGAGGTCAAGGGCGGCCGGGGCGGCTATGATTCCACCCACATCTTTGAGCAGTCGGAGGTGGCAAAGACCACCCTCTTTGCCGTGAACACCCTGCCCCCCGGAAGCTCCATCGGCGTGCATCCCCACCAGGAGGAGGGCGAGGCCTATATCGTCCTCTCCGGCAAGGCGACCGTGACCGAGGACGGACAGGACTATCTGCTCGGTCCCGGCGACGCGGAATACTGCACCGGCGGCCACACCCACGGCATCGCCAACGACAGCGACGAGCCGCTGGCCTTCCTGGCTATCATTATGCGCTGAATGAGGAACGGGTTCGTACCGGATCGGTACGAACCCGTTCCTGCGCTCCGATCGTCTCAGAGCGTCATCGCCAGGCGGAAGCAGCCGTAGATGCCGGCGTCGTTGCCCAGGGTGGCAAGGGCGAATTTCGTGCCCTTGCAGGCGTGGAACATGTGGTGCTCGAAGCGGGGGATCAGCCCGTCCAGCAGGGCAGGCCCTGCCTTCGACATGCCGCCGCCCACGACGACCAGCTCCGGATCGAGCATGCAGCAGCCGTTGGCGATCGTCAGACCCAGGACGTCGCAGAGCTCGTCCACCAGGTCGCGGGCGACCCGGTCGCCCTGCGCGGCGCAGGCAAAGACCGTGCGGGCGCTGACCTCAGCCTGTTCCCGCAGAAGGGAGGGCTCGCCGTCCCGATCCAGGCGCTCCCGCGCCAGACGGCCCAGGGCGCGGGCGGAGGCGTACTGCTCGGCGCAGCCGCGCTTGCCGCAGGTGCAGGGAAGGGCCTCCGGGCTTCGATCCACGGTCAGGTGGCCGATCTCGCAGCCGACGCCGTGGGCCCCGTTGAGGATCTGCCCGTTCCAGATAAAGCCGCCGCCGACGCCCGTGCCGAGCGTGACCATCAGCATGGAACGGCTGCCCTTGCCGCCGCCGTCGTAGTATTCGCCCAGGGCGGCGACGTTCGCGTCGTTGCCGGCCTTGACCGGCAGACCGGTCAGAGCGCCGAGGGTCTGATGCAGGTTGAAGACGCCCCAGTTCAGGTTGACGCAGCGGTTGACGTTTCCGTCGTCGTCCACCGGGCCGGGGACGCCGATGCCCACGCCGCGGACCTCGGATTTCTCAACGCCGTGCCGGGCCAGGCAGTCCTCGATGGCGGCTGCGATTTCCGGCAGGATGGCGGAGCCGCCGTTCTCCGGCCGGGTGGGGATCTCCCAGCGCGTAAGCAGTCTGCCGGTTTCTTCAAAGAAGCCGAGCTTCACCGTCGTGCCGCCGACGTCAACGCCGAATGCGTATTTCATCTTTCTTTCCGCCTCGCTTTCGCTTTTTTACCATCCTATCACAGAACGCCGCCAAATGCAAGCGCGTTTCGGCCGCGCGGCTTATTGTCCTTCCCCGGAAAAATCGAACAATATTTTAAGAAAAATGCAATTTTTCTCTTTACGAAACGCCGAAAATTTGCTACAATAAAACTTGGTGAATTTTGACTTTTTTCAGCAAAGGAGACCACCGTCATGCGCATGCGGAAACGAAACCATCTGGAGCCTCGTATGGAGGCCTGTACCTCGGTCTGGATCCGGGATCCGGAGGCGCGGCGCGGAAACTGGCGGGCGCTGATGCCAGAGGCCGAGGCCCTGCATCTGGAGATCGGCTGCGGGAAGGGCAAGTTTACCGCCGAGATGGCCGCCCTCCACCCGAAGGTTCTTTTCCTTGCCGTGGAGCGGGTCCGCGAGGCCCTGGTGCTGGCAATGGAGAAGGCTGTGAACATGGGGCTGAAAAACGTCTTCTTCCTGGCGGTGGACGCCGCGAATCTGGAGCAGTATTTCGCCCCGGGCGAGGTGGATCGGATCTATCTCAATTTCTGCGACCCCTGGCCCCGGAGCAAGAACGCCAAGCGGCGGCTGACCTTCCACACCTTCCTGGAAAAATACCGTCTGGTCCTGCGTCCCGACGGCGATATCCACTTCAAAACCGACAACGCCGGGCTCTTCCAGTGGTCGCTGGAGGAATTTGCCCGTTACGGTTATCCGGTCTCCAACGTCACAGACGACCTGCACAAGGACGGCGTGGTTGGCGTGATGACCGGCTATGAGGAAAAATTCTACGCGCTCGGCACGCCCATCCACCGCTGTGAGATCGGCATGCCGCCTGCAAAGGAGTCAAATACATGATCAATCAGAAAATCATTCTGGCCGACGATGAAGAACGCTGGCGTCTGATCGTTCACGACTTTCTGGACAACGAAGGGTATTCGGTTCTGGAGGCGGCGGACGGGAGCCAGGCCGTGCGCCTGCTCCGGGAGAACCCGGACGTTTCCCTGGTGATCCTGGACGTGATGATGCCCGTCATGGACGGGATCGCCGCCTGCACCGAGATTCGCACCTTCTCCCGCGTGCCCGTTTTGATGGTCACGGCCCGCGGCGACGAGGAGACCGAGATCTCCGCCATGCGCTGCGGAGCCGATCAGTTCATCTCCAAGCCGATCAAGATGCGCGCCTTTATGGAGCGCGTCCGCTCCCTGCTCCGCCGCGCCGGTACCCGCGAGGTCCTGCGCTTCGGCAGGCTTGAGATCGACCTGGCCTCCAACGAGGTCCTTGCCGACGGCGAGCCGCTCTCCCTGACGCCGAAGGAATACGACCTGCTGCTCTTCCTGGCCCAGACGCCCGACACCGTCCGCTCCCGCGAGCAGATCCTGCACGCGGTCTGGAACACCGACTACTACGGAGACGGTCGGACCGTGGACACCCACGTGAAGAACCTCCGCATGAAGCTGGGCGACTGCGGCAGTCTGCTTCGGACCGTTCGAAGCCGGGGCTATATGCTGGAGTCCGGGAAATGAAGCGGGAGCGCCGCCGACCCGGACTCTGGAGCATGGTCGCAGTCGTCGCCACGCTGATCATGGCGATGCTGTTCGCCGGCCTGCTCCTTGCCTTCCGCTTCCTGCTGAAGTCGGAGTATATCGACAGTCTGCAGGACCGTCTGACCGACGGACTGAGCGCTCTGCGCAGCGCAGGTTATTCCCACGACGCCGCGGCGGAGCTGAACGCCTCCGGCATCGAACTCATACTCTTTGAGGAAAGCACCGAGCGCATCATCTACCGCAGCGCAGGCAAGGGTCACGTTTTCAACCGGTCGGAGTTTGACGACCGCATTCAGGAGATCAAGGACTCCCCTCCGCCCAGCGGATTTGACAGCGTCTCCGCGCTGGTCTCAAAGCGCCTGGCCGATCAGGACGGCAGCTTTTTCCTGACCGAGCTGCACGGCAGCGTGGCGGAGACCACCGACGAAATGCTGCAAAGCCGGGAGCTCTATCTGGTCGGGCGGTCGGAGGGGCATCTGTTCGAGCTGTATCTCCCCGTGGAGCGGATGAACGACGCGATCAATCTCTCCATCCGATATGCCAGTATCACCATGCTGATCGGTCTGGCGGTGGCGCTGCTCCTCATCTTTCTTGCCAGCCGGATGGCCCATAAGTCCTCGCGCGGAATGGCTCGGATCGCCGGGCAGATCTCCGAGCTGGACTTTTCCGAGCGCTGCATCCGCGGAAAGACCCGCGAGACCGACACCCTTGCCGTCTCGATCAACCGGATGTCGGACCGCCTGCAGGAGAAGATCGGCGAACTGGAAACGGCAAACGAGCGTCTGCAGGACGAGCTGACCGAGCGCACCGAGCAGCAGCGCCTCATCACGGACCTCTTCGCCAACCTCTCCCACGACCTCAAAACGCCGATCGCCATTATCTCCGGCTACGCCGAGGGCTTGCAGGAGGGCCTGGCCCGGACCCCGGAGCAGCAGCAGACCTATTACCAGACGATCCTGACCGAGAGCGAGCATATGCAGGCCATCGTGGGCCGCATGATGACCGTCAGCAGTCTGGAGCTGGAGACGGAGGCCCCGGTTCTGGAGGACTTCGATCTGGCCGCCCTGCTGGACGCGTGCATCGCCCCCTTCCGGCTTGAGATCAAGCGGCAGGGCTTGGATCTGAAAACCGATTACCCCGCTCCGATTTCGGTCCGCTCCGACTACGAGGGCGTGCGTCAGTCCGTGCTCAACTACGTGCAGAACGCGATCTACCACGTCAACGACGGAAATCAGATCCGGATCAGCGTCTCCGAGGAAGGCGAGTCCGTCCGGCTGAGCGTCCGGAACTCCGCCCGCCCGATCCCGGAGCAGGAGATCCCGAAGCTCTGGGAGAAGCTCTACCGCGGCGACCGCTCCCGCACCCGCAGCCACGGCGAGGCCGGTCTGGGTCTTGCGATCGTCCGCGACAATATGGAGCGCCTGAGTCTGGAGTACGGCTTCCGCAACCTCGACGGCATGGTGGAGTTCTACCTCTGCCTGCCCCGCTCCCCCGCCGGAAACGGCGCGGCGGAATAAAACGACGGAAAACCGGGAACAAACAAAAAATGCAGGCGTCAAAACAGCCGGTTCCTGTCTGGCAGGGACCGGCTGTTTGACGCACTGTAGTCGAGGCAATAGGCAGCAGGCAATAGGCAATAGGAGAACGACGAAGGTCAGCTTGATTCGTTTCTCCCGTCCACTATTGCCTATTGACTATTCAGCTATTGCCTGTTGCCTATTGCCTGGTCCCTGATCCTATTTTTCCTGCGAGGCAATGTTCTCCTTGCTTTTTTTCGCCCGTCCGTGTATAATATTTACCGATTTCACCAAAAGGAGGCTGCTGCATGGCTGATTATTCTCAGGCTTCCGGCAACTATGCCCGCCGCGCGCCGAGCCGCGCCGGCAACAGACGCAAAAAGTTTTCGCCTGCGATCCAATGGATCCTCTCCGTCGTTCTGATGGGTTTGATTTTTGCGGTTTACTTCGATCTCTGTCTGATCTTCACCCGGTTCAATCTCTTTGATCTCACTGCCGGGGCCAAGTGGATCCTTCTGCTTGTACTGGCGGCCCTGTCGATCATCCTGATCGTCCTGCTGGCGCTCTACGGCGACTGGAAGCGGCCCGTGATCGCCCTGCTGGTCTGCCTGACCCTCTATATCCCGGCGAACTACTCCAATCTGGGCAAAATCCCCTATCTGCGGACGCTCTGGATCCAGACCGCCTACTCCACGATGCGGCACCAGGGTCTGATGCACCTGTTCCTGCCCTGGATCACCGACGCCGAATGCAAAAGGGTGGACGCCGCGAAGCTGGCACAGGTCGGTCACAACTCCACGGCCGAGCACGAAGAGACCGCCGAAGACATCCTCTCCGTGCCCGACTTCCAGGACGAGATCGTCAAGGAGATCGAGGAAGAGGACCCCGGCTTCGACGCCCTGACCGACGAGCAGAAGCGCTTCTACACCCTGTTCTATGAGCTGGACCGCGATTCCTGCGAGTCCTATCTGGCGGAGCACCCCGCAGCCGTGGAAAACGGCTACGCCAATATCCTGATCAACCACTCCGCTCTGGGCGATCAGGGCACCTCGATCCGCACGAAGCTCGGTGAGAAGGTTCTGGCCATCGACGCCGCGAACGGCATTCTGATCGTGGAGATCGACGCAAAGGACCGCCGCAGCGGCACGACCTCCCGCGCGGTTCTGGCTGTCGCCAAGGACCCGTCCCGCCTCCGCCTCTGCCCGGCGACGACCCTGCCCCACTACGGTCAGGTCGTGGGCAAGATCGCCCAGGCCAACGGCGGCGTGCTTGCCATGACCGGCTCCGGCTTCATCGACGAGGGCGGCGTGGGCAACGGCGGGCAGATCGCCGGCTTTGCAATGTGCAGCGGCGTGACCTACGGCGACCACTACGGCTACGGCTACAAGCGGATCGAGCTGCATGAAAACAACTGGTTCTATATTGCCGACGCCTATACGAAATGCGGCACAGGCACGACGGACTGCATGGAATTCCAGCCCTCCCTCTTTGTGGACGGCGTCCGCCAGGACATCGGCGCCTGGTACGCGGTCAACCCCCGCGCCTGCATCGGTCAGTCCAAGTACGGCGAGATCCTGATGCTCTGCGTCGAGGGCCGCCGGTCCGACTCCCCCGGCTGCTCGCTGGAGACCTGCTCCGATATTCTGGAACGGCACCGCGCCGAGACCGCAATGAACTGCGACGGCGGCACCACCGCGATCCTCTGGTTCCGGGGCAACCCGATCATCCACTGCTCCAACTCCGCCATCCCCCAGGGCCGCTACCTCCCGAACGCCTGGGTCTATCAGGGCAAATAACTCTGACGTTCCATGAACCTTTTCATGGAACGTCAGGATCAAAACCGTCTTATGGAGGTTCGCCGCATGAAGCTGTATCTCTCGTCAACCGGCGCGGTCACGGACTGGGACGGTCTGAAGTCGGTCCTTTCCGGCGTCCGGGGCACGACCCTGCTGACCGCCGTTCTGCTGCTGGTGGTCGGGATCGTGACGGTTCGGATCGCCATGCGCCTGATCCGCAGGGCCATGCTGAAATCCCGGCTGGAGCAGGGACCGATCCGCTTCATTCTCTCCGCGATCCGTTTCGTGCTGTACTTTCTGGTGCTCGTGATCGTCGCCTCCTATCTTGGCATCGACATGAGCTCCTTTGTGGCCCTGTTGAGCGTGGTCTCGCTGGCCGTTTCCCTGTCGGTGCAGAGCGTCCTTTCCAACGTGGCGGGCGGGATGATGCTGATCGGCAGCAAGCCCTTCCGCCAGGGCGACTTCGTCGCCGTGGACGGCGAGGAGGCCACCGTGGACGACATCGGCGTCGTCTATACCCGGATGCACACGGTGGACAACCGCCGCGTTCTGATCCCGAATTCCAAGCTGATGGACGCGACCCTGGAAAACTACACTGCCCTGGGCAAGCGCCGCGTCGAGGCGGAGGTCTCCGCCTCCTACGACTGCGACCCGCAGGACGTATTCGCCGCCCTGCAAAAGGCCATTGCCCGCTGCGAGCCGCTGGAGGGCGAGGAACGGCTGACCGAGATCCAGAGCTTCGGAGATTCGGCCATTACCTACGCGGTCTGGTTCTGGATCCCCGCCGAGCGCATCATTCAGGCGCGCTTTGACATCCGCCGCTATATCTGGGAGGAATTCAAGGCCGCCGGAATCGTCATGACCTATCCGCATTTGAACGTCCATCTGGACCGGGAGGAAGCATGAGCAGAAAATGGATGCGGCTGGACAACGCAGCCCTGATCTTCCCTGCCATCCGGCAGCGGCATTGGGTCAACGTTTTCCGGCTCTCCGCGACCCTGAACGAGCCGATCGACCCGGCGACCCTGCAGGCCGCCGTGGACGATCTCAAGCCCCGCTTCCCCTCGATGTACGTCCGGCTGAAAACCGGACTGTTCTGGTACTATCTGGAGGAGATCCCCGGCACCCCGCAGGTCCGCGAGGACTACGCCTATCCCCTGGTCCTGATGCAGGAGAAGGAGCTGCACGCCTGCTGTCTGCGCGTGACGTACTTCCAGAACCGGATCGCGGTGGAATTCTTCCATTCCCTGACCGACGGCAACGGCGGTCTGGTCTTTTTGAAAACCCTGACGGCCCGCTATCTGGAACGCAAGACCGGCGCGCGGATCCCCGCCGGGGAGGGCGTTCTGGACTGGCAGGACAAGCCCGCGCCGGAGGAGCTGGAGGACAGCTTCCAGAAGCACGCGAACAAGTACGTCCTGAACGACAACGAGCCTGCCGCCCTGCACGTCCGGGGCACCTATGAGCCGAACTTCCTGCACCTGCTCACGGGCCGGATCCCCGCCGACGCCCTGCTGGACGCCGCCCACCGCTACGGGGCCACGGTCACGGTCTTTTTGGCTGCCGTCCTTGCGGAATCTCTTTTGCAATATCAGCAGACCCGGATCGGGCGCGACCGGCGCAGGCCGGTCAAGATCACGGTCCCGGTCAATCTGCGGAAGCTCTACGGCAGCCGGACCCTTCGCAACTTCATTCTGACCCTGAACCCCGGCGTGGACCCCCGGATGGGGACCTACACCCTGCCCGAGCTGTGCAAGACGATCGGCGCGCAGATCGCCGCCGAGGCCACGCCCCAGCGGATGTCGGGCCGGATCGCGGCGAACGTCAGTCCCCAGCAGGTGCTCCCGATCCGTCTGGCTCCCCTGCCGGTCAAGAATCTCGTGATGCGGCTGGTCTACTCGGTCCGCGGCGAGCGCTGCGGCTGTCTGACCCTGTCCAACTTAGGCGTGATCCGCCTGCCCGCGGAGATGGCCGAGCAGGTAGACCGGCTGGAGTTCATCATCGGCCCGCAGATCACCTACCCCCACAACTGCGGCGTGGCGACCTGGAACGGCACCACCTATATCAATTTCATCCGCAACATCCGGGAATGCGAGCTGGAACGGCTGTTTTTCTCCCGCCTGGTTGAGCTGGGTCTCCCGGTCCATATCGAAAGCAACGATCCGAGGTAAACGCGATGTACTGTGTCAAATGCGGCGTCCGGCTGAACGACGGCGTGGACGCCTGCCCCCTCTGCCGGACCCCGGTCTGGAATCCGGAGACGAAGATCGAGCCGGAGGCAAACTACTCCGCCCGCTACCCGATCCCGCCCAAGAGCAAACGCTACCCGATTCTGGCCTTTATTACGATCCTGCTGGCGGCGGTCTGCCTGTCGGTGCTGATCTACTGTCTGAACCAATACGGGCAGGTGGCCTGGTCCGGCTACGTCATGCTGGGCGTGGCCCTGGTCTATTTCAGCATGATCTTTCCCTTCTGGTTCGAGAAGCGCTATCCGATGGTCTTCGTGCCGCTCGCCTTCGTGCTGATCTGCGGGTATCTGCTCTACATCTGCCTGTACAACCACGGGCACTGGTTCCTGCCCTTCGCCTTCCCGGTGGTCATGCTCACCGGGGCCATCACAACGGCCAGCGTCGCCCTGTTCCGCTGCGGCAAGCGCCGCCGCCTGCTGAAAACCGGCTGCCTGGTGATCGTGATCGGCTGCTCGTCCATGCTGGTTGAGATGTTTGAAAGCATCACCTTCGGCACCCGGATGTTCACCTGGTCGCTCTACCAGACCTGCGTGCTGTCCCTCGTCGGCCTGTTTCTGATCCTCTCCGGCGTCATCCCCCCCTGGCGGGAGTACCTGGAACGAAAGCTGTTTTTCTGACGACTGCAAACAAAAAAGCTCCCCCACGGGGAGCTTTTTTGTTTGCAGGTTACTGTTCCGTCGAATGCAAATTGGGGTTTGCCGCGCGAAAAGCCTTCCCCCCTCGGGGGGAAGGTGGCATCCGGCGTCTCACGGAAGCCGGATGACGGATGAGGGGGCGTATCGATCACAGATTCGTATACGCAACGGTCTGCTTGTCGGAACGCCCCCTCATCCGCCTCGCTGCGCTCGGCACCTTCCCCCCGAGGGGGGAAGGCTCTGTCGGAGCCCTGGCAAGCTGGC
>OMZQ01000041.1 GCA_900315595.1 uncultured Eubacteriales bacterium
GCGGCAGCCGCAGCGGCGGGCGCCTCGGCGGGGGCGGGGGCATAGGCCTCGTACTCGTCGAGCAGCATGGCCTTTCCGGCCTCGACCTCGACCTCGTAGGTCCGGTTGTTGAGCGTTACCTTATATTTCATGTTATTTGACCTCCTTGATGGACTTGAAGCGCAGTTCGTTGAGCGGCTTGCCCATCTGATCGGCGACGATCGCCATGATCATCGCGGCTTCCTTGTCGGGCACGTCGAAGCGCTTGACCTCGCCGGCTGTGCCGGGCGCGGGCTTGCCCTCGGGCTTGGCGGGCTCAGCCGCAGGCCGGGCGGCCTTGGCGGCGGGCGCGGCGGGTCTGGCTGCGGAAGCGGACTTCTTTCGCCCGATGGCCTTGAAGACGGCGCCCATCCCAAAGACGATCGCCATCAGAGCCAGCAGTCCCGCGAACACGACCGCGTAGCCGAGCAGAGCGGTCAGCACACGCTCCCCCATCGCCAGATGGGACTGGCCCAGGGTATTCGCATCTAAAAACAGCATTGCCGTGCCTCCTTACATCGCTTCGATGGTGTAGGTGGCGATATTTTCTTCCTTTGCCTTGCGGGCCTCGAAGAAGTCTCTGGCCTGCTTGGGATAGCAGATGTAGGACATGACGTCCTCCTCGCTGCGGGCCAGCTCGCCCAGCTCCTCCTTCGCCTTGCGGAAGTCCTCGCCGGTGCGCTTGCTGTCCTCGATGCGGCAGTCCACGGGCTGGTTGCCCGCGCCGAGGATCTGATCCTGGAGCGCCTGGCTGACCGGGGCCGGGGCAATGCCGTATTCGCCGCGGAAGTAGTTCTTGACCTCGTTGGAGATGTTCTTGTAGCGCTCGCCCACCAGGACGTTCGTGACGGCCTGGTTGCCGACCATCTGGCTCAGCGGGGTGACCAGCGGGGGATAGCCCAGATCCTTGCGGACCTCGGGGATCTCCTTGAGGGCGGCGTCGAACTTGTCCATCGCGCCCATGTCGGTCAGATTGGCGATCATGTTGGAGAGCATGCCGCCGGGGACCTTGTAGACCAGGGCGCGGGAGTCGGTGCCCATGGACTTCGGGCTGATGCGGCCGGAGTCGATGTACTTCTGCTTGACGGGCTTGAAATAGTCGTTGACCTTGTTGATCACGGCCTCGTCCAGACCGCAGTCGATGCCGTACTGCTTGAGCGCGTAGTACATGGTCTCGGTGGCGGGCTGGGAGGTGCCGTTGGAGAAGCAGGAGGTGGCGCAGTCGATGACGTCCACGCCGCTCTCGATGGCCTTGGTCAGGGTCATGTAGGCCATGCCGGTGGTGCAGTGGGTGTGCAGGATGACCGGGGTATCGGGCAGCTCGGCCTTGATGCCCTTGATCAGGTGCTCGGCCTCGTAGGGGCTCATGGTGCCGGCCATGTCCTTCAGACAGATGGTCTCAAAGCCCATCTGCTTGAGCGTTTTGCACATTTCAACGTACTTTTCCACCGTGTGGACCGGGCTCTGGGTGTAGGAGATGCAGCCGGAGGCGATGACGTGGCGATTGTACTTCTTGGAATAGGTCTTGACGGCCTTGAGGGCGGTTTCGATGTTGCGGAAATCGTTCAGCGCGTCAAAGATCCGGATGATGTCGATGCCGTTCTTGATGGCCAGCTCGACGAACTTTTCCACCACGTCGTCGTGGTAGTGCTTGTAGCCGAGCAGGTTCTGGCCGCGGAGCAGCATCTGCAGCTTGGTGTTGGGCATGCGCTCGCGAATCTTGCGCAGGCGCTCCCAGGGGTCCTCGCCCAGGTAGCGCAGGCAGGAGTCAAAGGTGGCTCCGCCCCAGCACTCGACGGAATAGTAGCCGGCCTTGTCCATGGTCTCGAGGATGTCCTCAAAGTCCGCGTAGGGCAGGCGCGTTGCCATCAGAGACTGGTTTGCGTCACGAAGGACGGTTTCGGTGATTCTGACTTTTTTTGCCATATGTTTCCCTCCGAAAACGGATATTAGTGTAGGCCGGGCTGCGGAAAACCCGCAGACTAAGCCAATTTCTACCGGTTAGGATTATAGCACAGGGACTTCAAGATTTCCACCCCAATTTTTCGGAAAACCTACATTTTTGTTATTCTGTGCGTTTTTCACAGAACACGCCGACGTTTTTCGGCAATTCGACGAGGTAAATACGAACGGCTCCTGCGGTACACCGCCCGAATGCCGCAGATCAGAACCCTGCGAACCGATCATCGCGCGCGTTTTTCTGTTGACACACGCTTGGGAGTCCGATATAATGAACCGTGTTCATCGGGATGAAAAACAGAGACATCAGAAATAGTGGGTATGCGGATATGTCCTTTACGACGTTTTTGTTCTTCGGCTTCTTTCTGGGAGTGTTGGTTCTCTACTATTTGCTCCCGCATCGGCTGAGAAAGCTGCTGCTCCTGGCGGCAAGCTACGTGTTTTATATGTGGTCGGCGCCCGCCTTGGGGGCAGTCCTGCTGGGAACCACCCTTCTGTCCTATGGGGCGGCCTTCCTGATCGATCCGAAGAAGCGCAGCGGCCGGAGCAGGGCGTGGATCCTCGGCGCCTGCTGCCTCATCCATTTCGGCCTCCTGTTCGTTTGCAAGTATTTGCAGATGACGCTGGATCTGGCCCATTGGCTTCTGCCCTCGATCGTGCCGCAGAAAACGGTGCATCTGCTGCTTCCGGTCGGTATTTCCTTTTTCACCTTTGCGGTCACAGGGTATCTTTTTGACGTCTATCGGGGCAAGTACCCGGTGGAGCGCAATTTCCTGGATTACGCGGTGTTTGTTGCCTTCTTCCCCTGCGTGCTTGCCGGGCCGATCGGTCAAGCCAGAAGTTTTCTCCCGCAGTTGAAGCAGAGGGTGCCCTTCCGAAGCGAATCGGTCAAGGCAGGCGTTCTTCGCTTCGTGTTCGGTCTGTTTCAGAAGCTCGTGCTGGCGGACAACATTGGCACCCTGGTGAATGCCGCGTACGGCGGATCGGTGATTTCTCCCGTTACCTGGGTCGCCGTTATTCTGCTCTACAGCCTGCAAATCTATTTCGACTTCTGCGGCTACTCCCACATGGCCATCGGTCTGGCGACCGCCCTTGGATTCCGGGTGACGGAAAACTTTAACGCCCCGTACTATTCCACCTCGGTGACTTCCTTCTGGAAGAAATGGCATATCTCTCTGACCTCCTGGTTTCGGGAGTATCTTTATTTTCCGTTGGGCGGCAGCAGAAAGGGAAACCTGCGCACCTGCTTTAATATTCTGGTCGTCTTTGCGGTTTCCGGCCTCTGGCATGGAGCGGCTGTCCACTACGTGCTCTGGGGCGCGCTCAACGGCGTTTTCCAGGTGCTTGAGCGAATGACGGCAGCCCCCAGAAACCGTTTGGAGGCCAGATGCAGGGGCGGTGCCCGCAAGCTGATCTACGGCCTGGTCTTCGGCGCCGGAACTTACGTTTTGGTGAGCCTGACCTGGCTTCTGTTCCGGGTGGAGAATCTGGGACAGCTTCAATACGTCGCCGGACAGATTCTCGGGCTGTTCCGAACCGGGCTCGGGCCGCTGCAGCTTCGGGCGCTTGGGCTGAACGATCAGCTCCGGACGGTGCTGCTGTTGTCCCTGGCGCTCTGCTCTGTTGTGGACGCGCTCTGGATGCGGGGAATGCGCATGCAGCGCCTGAGCAGAAGCGTTCTTCCGTTCTACGCCGTCGTTTGCGCGCTGATCCTGGTCACGGCTGTATACGGCGTATACGGCGAGGGCTTCAATGCGCAGGAGTTTGTCTATTTTAAGTACTGAGGTAGATCGCTTATGAGAAGCAAAATCAATCATCGGGCGCTTCGGATCCTGTATGAGATCGTCGTTCTGGCGGCTGCCGTCTGCCTGCTGTGGAACGGACTGTTCCTGCTGGGCTGCAGCCTGATGCCGGAGCGCACGACCTTCGGCGCGGTCTGGTCCTCTTATTTGCAGGAAGAGCGGGAGTCTGTAGACGTTCTGTTTTTAGGCAGCTCCAGAGCCTACTGCAACGTGATCCCGGCCCGGATTTTCCGAAACACCGGCGTTACCTCTTACGTGATGGCAGGGCCTTCGCAGACAACCTCGTTGAGCTACTATTATCTGCGGGAATGTCTGAAGACCCAAAAGCCGAAATGTGTGTTTATGGAGTGCAGCGGGGCCTTTTATGGGCTGTATGAGGAATATTCAAAGGTAAACGTCTGTTATATGCCGGGCGGAATCAATCGGATCCTTGCCGCCCGTCAATGTGAGGACGGGATCCTGGATCTGGCCCTTTACCCGCTGCAGGAATTCCATTTCCGCATCTACGCGGAGGACAGAGACCTTCCCCCGGAGGAAGACGGCGTGATGCTCTGCGGATATACCCCGCTGTCCGAAGCCGCAGAGCAGACCGAACGAACGGTCAGAGAACACGGCGTAAAAGGGGGAGATGAAAGATACGCCCACAATTTATCGTATCTGAAGAAGATTGCTGAGCTTTGCCGGGACGAGGGCGTGATCTGCATCTTCTATTATGCCCCTGCCATGGGCACATATGAGGAGAGCTCCCTGGAACGGCTGATGGCGGATCTTTCGCAAACGCCCTGTGCCGCCGTTGAGAACTGGGGAAATCTGATCGAAGAAATCGGAATTGATTCTGCCCTGGACTGGTTTGACAGCATACACTTCAATCAGAGCGGCGCAACGAAGTTCTCCGACTATCTGTCTGCTTATATCAAAGACCTGGGCATTCCCGAAACGCAGGGCGCAAACGCCGATCTCTGGGCGAAAAGATACGCCTATCTCTACGGCTGACCGGAACCCGTGTCCTGCGTCCCGCAGCAGTTCATTTTTTACAAATTAGAGGTTGCTTTTTCCGGTGATTTCGTTTAAGATAGACCCACGGGAAAACCGGATTACTTTGAAAGGGGTAATACCATGCTCGATCTTACCAAATACGGCATTCTCGGCGCGACCGAGATCATCCGCAATCCTTCCTATGAATTCCTCTTTGAAGAGGAAATGCGTCCCGACCTGACCGGCTACGACAAGGGCCAGCTCACCGAGCTCGACGCGGTCAACGTCATGACCGGCATCTTCACCGGCCGCTCCCCCAAGGACAAGTATATTGTCATGGACGAGAACTCCAAGAACACCGTCTGGTGGACCACCGAGAGCTATCCCAACGACAACCACCCCATGTCCGAGGACGTCTGGGCCGAGATCAAGAAGATCGCCCAGAAGGAGCTCTCCGGCAAGCGCCTGTTCGTCGTGGACGCCTTCTGCGGCGCGAACAAGGATACCCGCATGGCCGTCCGCTTCATCGTGGAGGTCGCCTGGCAGGCCCACTTCATTAAGAATATGTTCATCCAGCCCACCGAGGAAGAGCTGAAGACCTTCGAGCCCGACTTCGTGGTCTACAACGCCTCCAAGGCCAAGGTGGAGAACTACAAGGAGCTCGGCCTCCGCTCCGAGACCGCCGCTGCCTTCAACATCACCTCCCGCGAGCAGGTCATCATCAACACCTGGTACGGCGGCGAGATGAAGAAGGGCCTGTTCTCCATGATGAACTACTATCTGCCGCTCAAGGGCATCGCCGCGATGCACTGCTCCGCCAACACCGACATGAACGGCGAGAACACCGCCATCTTCTTCGGCCTGTCCGGCACCGGCAAGACCACCCTCTCCACCGACCCCAAGCGCCTGCTGATCGGCGACGACGAGCACGGCTGGGACGACAACGGCGTCTTCAACTTCGAGGGCGGCTGCTACGCCAAGGTCATCAATCTCGACAAGGACTCCGAGCCCGACATCTACAACGCCATCCGCCGCAACGCCCTGCTGGAGAACGTCACCGTGGACGAGAACGGCAAGATCGACTTCAAGGACAAGTCCGTCACCGAGAACACCCGCGTGAGCTACCCCATCGAGCACATCGAGAAGATCGTCAAGAAGGTCCGTCCGATCTCCGCCGGTCCCGATGCAAAGAACGTCATCTTCCTGTCCGCCGACGCCTTCGGCGTCCTGCCGCCCGTCTCCGTTCTGACCCCGGAGCAGACCAAGTATTACTTCCTCTCCGGCTTCACCGCAAAGCTGGCCGGCACCGAGCGCGGCATCACCGAGCCCACCCCGACCTTCTCCGCCTGCTTCGGCCAGGCCTTCCTGGAGCTGCATCCCACCAAGTACGGCGAGGAGCTGGTCAAGAAGATGGAAAAGAGCGGCGCCAAGGCCTATCTGGTCAACACCGGCTGGAACGGCACCGGCAAGCGCATCTCCATCAAGGATACCCGCGGCATCATTGACGCCATCCTCGACGGCTCCATCCTGAAGGCCCCGACCAAGAAGATCCCGTACTTCAACTTCGAGGTTCCCACCGAGCTGCCCGGCGTCGATCCCGCCATCCTCGACCCGCGCGACACCTACGCCGATCCCAAGGTCTGGGAGGAGAAGGCCAAGGATCTGGCAGGCCGCTTCATCAAGAACTTCGTCAAGTACGAGTCCAACGAGGCCGGCAAGGCTCTGGTTGCCGCCGGTCCCCAGCTGTAAACAAGCGTAATTCGGGCGTGCTGCAAGGCAAACCTTGCGGCACGCCCATTGCTTGCGGCACGGTTTTCGCGGGCAACCGTTCAGCAGCCCGACGGAATGGGGTTTGCCGCGCGAAAAGCCTTCCCCCCTCGGGGGGAAGGTGGCATCCGGCGTCTCACGGAAGCCGGATGACGGATGAGGGGGCGTATCGAGAACAGATTCGTTGATTCAACCGTCTGCCTGTCGGAACGCCCCCTCATCCGTCTCGCTGCGCTCGACACCTTCTCCCCAAAGGGGCGAAGGCTCTGGAGGAGCCCCGGCAAGCTGGCCGCGCCGCCGCTTCCGCTGCGTTTTTCCCGCTCCGAAAAAAATTTTTGCAATTTTGCATAAAAAGCAGTTGATTATTTTGGATTGGGAGAGTATACTAATATACGGCAAAAGAGGGGGTACTCCCCTTAGCTACAATTACCAAATGTAAAACACTCAGGAGGTACGCTATGAAATACGGTCGCACTTACAATTTCTCCGCAGGTCCCGCCACCATGCCGGAGCCTGTCCTGGAGGAGATCCGGGACGAAATGATGAACTACCGCGGCAGCGGTATGTGCGTTATGGAGATGTCCCATCGCTCCAAGGTCTTCCAGCAGATTGCCGACGAGGCGGAAGCTGACCTGCGCGAGCTGATGAATATTCCCGATAACTACAAGGTTCTTTTCATCCAGGGCGGCGCGACGCTCCAGTTCTCCATGATCCCGATGAACCTGAAGACCCCGAACGGCAAGGCTGTTTACATCGAGACCGGCGCGTGGTCCAAGAAGGCCATTGCCGAGGCCAAGCGCGTTTACGGCGACAACCTGATCGTCGCAGCCTCCTCCAAGGATAAGAACTACACCTATATCCCCGACTGCTCCGATCTGGACATCCCCGATGAGACCGACTACGTCTACATCTGCGAAAACGAGACCATCCACGGCCTGACCTGGAACAAGCTGCCCAACACCAAGGGCCACGTCCTGGTTTCCGACCAGTCCTCCATGTTCCTGTCCCGTCCCTGCAACGTCTCCGACTACGGCATCATCTACGGCGGCGTTCAGAAGAACATCGGCCCCGCGGGCATGGCCATCGTCATCATCCGCGAGGATCTGATTAAGGATCTCGATCCCAACACCCCGATCTACATGCGCTACGACACCCACGCCAACGCCGGCTCCATGTACAACACCCCGAACTGCTGGTGCATCTACGTCTGCGGCAAGGTCTTCAAGTACCTCAAGAACCTCGGCGGCCTGGGCGAAATGGAAAAGATCAACATCGACAAGGCCAAGGTCTTCTATGACTTCCTGGACAGCTCCAAGCTCTTCAAGGGCACCGTCGTTGCCAAGGACCGCTCCCTGATGAACATCCCGTTCGTCACCGGCGACAAGGATCTCGACGCCGAAGTCGTTGCCTACACCAAGGCAGCCGGCTTTGAGAACCTCAAGGGCCACAAGTCCGTCGGCGGCCTGCGCGCCTCCATCTACAACGCCATGCCCAAGGAAGGCGTCGAAGCCCTGGTCGAGTGCCTGAAGAAGTTCGAGGCTGAGCACAAATAATCCATATCACATTTATATAAGGAGACTTAACACTATGCGTATTCTTGTTACCGACGGAATGGACAAGACCGCGATGGCCACTCTGCGCGAGCAGGGTCACGAGGTCGTTGAGCAGTTCTATGAGCCCGATCAGCTCGGCGCGGCCCTCCGCGACTTCGACGCTGTCGTCGTCCGCTCCAAGACCAAGGTCCGCCAGAACCACATCGACGAGGCCAAGGGCGGCAAGCTGAAGCTCATCATCCGCGGCGGCGTGGGCGTGGACAACATCGACGTCAAGTATGCCGAGGCCAACGGCATCACCGTCCGCAACACCCCGAAGGCTTCCTCCCAGTCCGTCGCTGAGCTGGCTCTGGGCCACATGTTCTCCTGCGCCCGCTTCATCAGCGTGGCCGGCCACACCATGCGGGAAGGCAAGTGGGAGAAGAAGGCCTACGGCAAGGGCTACGAGCTCCAGGGCAAGACCCTCGGCATCGTGGGCTTCGGCCGCATCGGTCAGCATCTGGGCGTCATGGCCAAGGCCATCGGCATGCAGGTCATTGCGTTCGATATCTACCACATCCCCGGCATCGAGGAGCAGCTTGGCATCCCCTACGTCGAGATGGACGAGCTTCTGGCGAAGTCTGATTTCATCTCCGTCCATGCCCCCGCGGTTGACGGCGGCGCTCTGATCAACGCCGAGACCATCGCCAAGATGAAGGACGGCGTGACCATCATCAACACCTCCCGCGGCACCAACGTGGACGAGGCTGCCCTGCTTGAGGCCCTCAAGTCCGGCAAGGTCCGTGCGGCCGGTCTGGACGTCTGGGCGGAGGAACCCTCCCAGAACGCCGAGCTGTACAACATGCCCAACGTCTCCTGCACCCCGCACATCGGCGCTGCCACCGGCGAGGCCCAGAAGCGCATCGGCAAGGAAATCGTTTCCATCATCGAAAACTTTTAATTTGAAATGTATGCAGAAATGCATATAAATAATGGAGGTAAAACACATGAACGCTTACGTAGAAAGAGTCATTGAGAACGTCAAGGCAAAGCATGCTTCCGAGCCCGAGTTCGTGCAGACCATCGAGGAAGTCCTTTCCTCCCTGTCTCCCGTGATCGACAAGCATCCTGAGTATGAAAAGGTCGACCTGCTGGGCCGCATCGTGGAGCCCGAGCGTATGTTCACCTTCCGCGTTGTCTGGATGGACGACAATGGCAACTACCACACCAACACCGGCTACCGCTGCCAGTTCAACGGCGCCATCGGCCCCTACAAGGGCGGCCTGCGCTTCCAGAAGAACGTTTACCCCGGCATCATCAAGTTCCTCGGCTTCGAGCAGATCTTCAAGAACGCTCTGACCGGTCTGCCCATCGGCGGCGGCAAGGGCGGCTCCGACTTTGACCCGACCGGCAAGTCTGACGCTGAGATCATGCGCTTCTGCCAGAGCTTCATGACTGCTCTGTACCGTTACATCGGGCCCGACGTCGACGTTCCCGCCGGCGATATGGGTGTTGGCGGCCGCGAGATCGGCTACCTGTTCGGCCAGTACCGTCGCCTGAAGGGCGCTTGGGAGAACGGCGTTCTCACCGGCAAGGGCCAGACCTACGGCGGCTCTGTCATCCGTCCCGAGGCCACCGGCTACGGCGCTGTCTACTACCTGAACGAGGTTCTGAAGCACGAGCATGACGACATCAAGGGCAAGACCATTGCCTGCTCCGGCTTCGGCAACGTTACCTGGGGCATCTGCAAGAAGGCCATGCAGCTCGGCGCCAAGGTCGTGACTCTGTCCGGCCCCGACGGCTACATCTATGATCCCGAAGGCGTTGCCACCGAAGAGAAGGTCAACTACCTGCTCGAGATGCGTGCCTCCAACCGCAACAAGGTCAAGGATTACTCCGACAAGTTCGGCTGCGAGTTCTTCCCCGGCGAGAAGCCCTGGGGCCGCAAGGTTGACATCATCATGCCGTCCGCTATGCAGAACGACGTCCGCATGGAGTCTGCTGAGAAGATCGCTGCCAACCACATCAAGTACTACATCGAAGTCGCCAACATGCCCACCACCAACGACGCTCTGGACTTCCTGCGTCATCAGGACGGCATGATCGTGGCTCCTTCCAAGGCTGTCAACGCCGGCGGCGTGGGCGTCTCCGCTCTCGAGATGGCTCAGAACTCCGAGCGTCTGGTCTGGACTGCCGAGGAAGTCGATAATCAGCTGCACCGCATGATGGAGACCATCCACCGCGTCTCCGCCGAAGCCGCTGAAGAGTACGGCCTGGGCTACGACCTGGTCGCCGGCGCCAACATTGCGGGCTTCAAGAAGGTCGCTACCGCCATGTTCGAGCAGGGTGCGTTCTAATCAAACCCGCTTGCTTCATCCCGCGTAACGCAGCCAAATAACCGCGCCCCCGGCTTCCTCGGAAGCCGGGGGCGTTTTCGTCGCCGTATCGCTGCGGAAAGAGCCGAGTGGAACGGATCACGGGAAGCGTACCCGCGCCGGTGCGATCCGGCGGCCGGTCGCCGCTGCCCCTGCTATCTCCGGTTGCGGAACAGGGTCTCGGTCAGCTCCATGCAGAACTGTGCGACCTCGCGTCGCTTTTCCGGATCTCCGCCGTAGATTTTCCCGACGCCGTAGAGGGCGGCGATCCGGTTGATCGCCCCGGCGCTGGCGATCGCGGCGTTGTGATGCGTGCTCCGGTCCCGGTCCAGGGCCGTGACCTCCGTGCGCAGCGCCTCACCCTCCAGCAGACCGGGCGCCGTGTCGATCCCGACCTCGGAGAGATCCACTGCCGCGACGTAACCGACGAAATTCTTTACCGCGTCCCGCAGAAAGCCCAGGTCCTCGGCGGCGTCCGCGTCTCCATCCTTTGCCGCTGCGCAGATCGCGGCGATCAGCGCAAGATAGTTGTGATAATCAAACATCTGCTGCCTCCTTTGAAAAAAGACCCGGCACAAAATGCAATCATTTTGTGCCGGGAAGCTGGGATCGGTTTATTCGTCTTCTTCCGCCTCGTCGTCCTCGTCGAACTCGAATTCCAGCGGCTCGCCGCACTTCGGGCAGGCGATGGAGCCCTTCAGCAGCTCTTCCTCGTTGAGCTGCTGGACCTCGCCGCACTTGGGGCAGGTGACCTCATAGGTCGGATCGTCGTCGAATTCGTAGTCGTCGTCGCCGAAGTCGTAGTCCTCATCGTCGAAGTCGTCGTCATATTCGTCGTCGTCGTCATCCATCAGGAACTCGTCGATGGCGTCGAGGTTGTCCTCGATCTCGTCAAGCTCGTCGGAGACCGCAATCGCGTTGTCCTCGAGATCGTCCACGCTGACCGCAAGGTCCTGGAGGAATTCCACGATCTTGCCCAGCAGGCGGTTTTCATCCTTTTCGGTGTCCAGCTTGATGCCGTCCATCAGGCCCTTGAGGTAGGCTGCTTTTTCAGAGAGAGTCATAATGCGCTCCTTTCCCGAATTACGGTGCTCGGTTGGGTGGTGGGTTTCTACGATCTGATTTTTCGTATCAGCCCTTGGCTCTGCCCATGTACTCGCCGGTACGGGTGTCGATCTGGATCACGTCGCCCTCGTTGATGAACAGGGGGATCTTGACCTCGGCGCCGGTCTCCAGCGTGGCGGGCTTCAGGGTGTTGGTGGCGGTGTTGCCGGCAAGGCCGGGCTCGGTGTGGGTGACTTCCAGATAGACGAAGTTCGGGCACTCAACGCCGAAGACGTTGCCCTTGTAGGACAGCAGAGTGCATTCCTCGTTTTCCTTGACGAACTTGAAGGCGTCGGGCAGGATGTCCTTGCCGATCGGGGTCATGTCGAAGGTTTCGTTGTCCATGAAGTAGTACAGATCGCCGTCGTTGTAGCTGTAGGACATCTTCTTGCGCTCAACGAAGGCTTCCTCGAACTTGGCAGTGGGGTTGAAGGAGGTTTCGGTCACGCCGCCGGTGATGATGTTCTTCATCTTGGTGCGGACGAAAGCCGCGCCCTTGCCGGGCTTGACGTGCTGGAACTCCACGACCTGAAAGATCTTGCCGTCCATCTCAAAGGTCTTGCCGTTTCTGAAATCACCAGCGGTAATGGTAGCCATATATAGTTTCCTCCAAAATCCAAAAAATACACGGGTTTATGCCGATTCGGCAATTTTACTGATATAGTATACTATACGCTGTGAAATTTTGCAAGTATTATTTTTCCGGGCCGGAGCAGATCCGGCTTGCGTAACTGTTCTGCCCATACAAATGGGAATGATACGCTCGCCCGTAGGGGCCGGGTCTCCCGGCCCGACAAATCCCGATTTGCCGAATGCAAAGCCTTCGCCCCTTTGGGGAGAAGGTGTCGAGCGCAGCGAGACGGATGAGGGGGACGTTCCGACAAGCAGACGGTTGAATATACGAATCGGTGGT
>OMZQ01000057.1 GCA_900315595.1 uncultured Eubacteriales bacterium
AAAGCCACGCCGCCTCTTCGGCCGCAGGCCTGCTCCTGCAGCAGAACCGGACTACGATGTCGTCGAGTACCAGCAGAACTACCTGATCTTCATGAAGAAATTCCTCGAGAACGACGACTACAGTGCGGATCAAAAGAAGTTCCTGCTGGAGTGCTGGAATGCCGGCGACAGCGTGGCAAAGATCGAGACCTTCGCCCGGCCCAAGTTTGACGTGCCTTTCATGCGGGACGTGCGGGCGGCGCTGGAAAAACGGAACAGCAGAAAGTAATGCATTGCCAAAAATGCCGCGAGAACTGTAAGCGCAAGGCCTGCGGGAGCGTGGCGGCTTTATATTATTCATGAGATGGGGTGAAGAAAGTGGCAAATGAAAATGGCGGCGACATGATCACGCGGCGGACGATGCCGTGGAGCATCTATGCGGTCCTGCTGGTGGCGATCGAGATCCTCGGGTTCTATGCGTCGGCCTGTTTTCTCTACGACGACGTCAGCATTCAGAATTTCAGCGAATACATGATCCGCGGGTGCACCGAAAACTGGTTCCTTCCCTGGCGGATCGCAAATGCGATGACGCCCGAGTGCATGGGGATCGCGCTGATGGGGTGGATCTTCCTCGTATCGTACATGATGTACCACTTCCGCAACTGGCAGGGCGGGATGGAGCACGGGGCCGAGGACTGGGCGGACGCCTTCGACGTCGCGAAGCGGCGGGCGAATCCCGACGACACGAAGAACCGCGTCCTCTCCGCGAACGTCCGCATTGACACCCAGGGCGACCGGAAGCTCAGTAACAACAACATGATCGTCATCGGCTCCTCCGGCACCTACAAGACGACGTCCGTCGTCACCCCCAACCTGCTGCAGGCGAACGAGAACTATATTATCCTCGATGTAAAAGGGGAGCTTCTGTACAAGTACGGGCTCTTCCTGAAGTCGCGCGGCTACACGATCCGCGTCCTGAACCTGAAGGAGCAGGACAAGAGAACGAGCTCGACCTCATCAAGCTGATCGCGAACATCCAGGCGGCCTGCAACCCGCCGGACGCGGTGACTTCTGATTCCTTCTGGAAAGAGGGCGCCTCCCTCACTCTTCTGAGCGAGGAAACTGGAAGCCCGAAGAGCCCGAACCTGAGCGGGCGCAAGTACACCGAAAATTTAGTCGCCGGTGCAGGCGCTCGAGATTCTGTCGCGCATGGCGGACACGGACTTCAAGGACCGCGGCGGGGCGCTGCCGATCCCGCTTTAGGGAGGCGCTGCGGCGAAGCCGAACTTCCATTGCGCCGACCGGATTGCCGCCGACCGCGGGGAGGGGGCGTTTCATCATCTGGATGGACGAGTTCTACACCGGCGCGTGGCCGCAGGACACGGAAAAGGTCATGGGCGTGATCCGCTCGCGCAATATCAGCATGGTCCCGATCCTGCAGTCGGTGGCCCAGATCAAGACCCTTTTCACCGGCGACAAGTGGCAGACGATCATGGACAACTGTCTGGCTTTCGCCATCCAAACAGAAGCGCATAGAAACGGCAGGCGGGCCGGCGCCGGCGCGATGGACACGCACAAGTACATCAGCGACCTCCTCGGGAACATGACGATCGACACCGCATCCGATACGGCCCGCGGCCTGGCGGTCGACGAGTCCCACCAGAAATCCGGCGCGCCGCTGATGACGCCGCAGCAGGTCAAGCGGATGAAGCGCAAATACTGCATCATCCTGATGGAGGAGGAGCGCCCGATCTACGACCGCAAGGCGCTTCCCTGGGAAGGCAATGCTTCTTTTGACGAGGCAATGCGCCTGAACAGCGAGTCCCCGGACGGCGGCTACATCCACGAAGTGCGCGTCTTCACGGTCGGCAGCGGCTCCACGCCTGACGCCGCGATCACGGTCCGGGCCGGGAAGACTGCCGTTATCGACGAAAAATCCCTCCCCGCCGGCGCAACCGTCAAGGTCATGAGTGACGCGGACATGGCCGCCCTGCCCCTTGACATGAACCCGCTTGAGAAGGCCATGCTGCAGCTGCGCCGCGTCAAGCAGAATGATAATAATAAAGCCCGCCGCGCGGTCCGCACCTACACCCTTCCATCGGACCGCGATGTCACGGGCGACTTCTATGCATCTCTCGAGCGCTACCTGCCGGACTTGAGCACTACCGAGAGGGCGGTGATTGTCGAGAAGATAGGAGAGGGGTGGAGTGAGGAACGGCTGAAGGGACTGCTGAAGATGACTGCAGATGAAATGAAAAGGACAGTTTCGCAGGAAATCAGCCCTGCGGCGGAATGAAATAGTTTCCCACAAACAAGCGTGTAAAGGGTATAATAGAGCATAATGTAAAGAAGGCAGTGCGCACCTCCTTTCCAGAAATCCCTGCTTCCTGGGACCTTGGGTCGGGAGGTGGGGATTTTTTCAATTCAGGCAATTATTAGAACAGA
>OMZQ01000042.1 GCA_900315595.1 uncultured Eubacteriales bacterium
GGCGCGTGGATACGCGCCCCTACGAGGCGCTGCGTTTCGGAACGTTGGCGCAGCCAATTTCAATCCTCCCGCAGGGAGACCGCAAATTCTCAATTCTCCTTTCTCAATTTTCAATTCAGCCGCAGGACGGCGGCCAGAGTCTGGCCGCCCTACGCTGATCCCTGATCCCTAGTCCCTGATCCCTGATCCCTCCTTTTGTCAGTTTCTACAAGGAAAAGCGGAAAAACGCCATGCGTTATTTGCTTAAGTTATAAAAAATTATGAACTTTCTATTGCAAAACAGGAAGTGATGTGCTATATTATAAGCACTGGCGGTATACGGTTCGGCAGACGTTCCGCTCGCCGCCCGATTCCGGTATTTGCGGAGCACGATTGTGTCCTGTGAATATAAAATATTTTAGGAGGAACTATTCATGATCAAAGCGAAGAAGCTGCTTGCTCTCCTTCTTGCCGTTGCGATGGTCGCCGCCATGTTCGTCGGCTGCCAGAAGACGGACAACAAGGATGCTACCGCGGCCCCGACGAAGGGTCAGGATACCCCCGTCGACACCAGCGAAACCCCCGTTGACTCCACTGCTGAGCCCGTCGAAACCACGGAAGAAGTAGTCGAGCCCGTCGTTCGTCCCGACAGCTACGTGCGTGCTGAGGACGAGGACGTCTACATGAACGCGCTGCCCGAGTATGAAGCCATGCTCGACGCCGCCAACGAACTGGAAAACCTGGACGATCGTTTTGTTGCCTACGCCAAGGCTGAGGCTTATCTGCTCTCCACCGGCGTTATGGCTCCGTATCAGACCCAGGGCGGTGTTTACCGCATTGGTCACCAGGCTTACAGAACCACCCCGTACGCCATGTGGGGCAATGACGACGACCGTATGTTCTCCATGGTCATCGCCAACGAGCTCATCAAGGCCGAGGACTGGGACGCCATGAAGGAACTGTGGAACGCCGCTGCCGCCGGTGAAGGCGAGTACGACGCTGCCGCTTACCTGACCAGCAAGGGCTACACCCTGAACCCCGATCTGGCCATCACCTTCTCCACCGCTCCCGTTACCATCGACTGGCTGAACACCTCCTCCCAGTCCGACACTGAGATCACGGTCAACTGCGTTGACGGCCTGGTCCAGTACGACAACCTGGGCGTCATGCAGCCCGCTCTGGCCGAGTCCTGGGAAGTTTCCGACGACGGCCTGACCTACACCTTCCACATCCGTAAGGATGCGAAGTGGTTCACCTCCGAAGGCACTGAGTACGCCGATCTGACCGCCAAGGACTTCGAGGCCGGCTTCCATCACATGCTCGATGCGGCCGCCGGTCTGGAATGGCTGGTTCAGGGCAAGATCGCCGGTGTTGACGAGTACCTGCTCGAAGGCGGTTCCTGGGACAACGTCGGCTACAAGGCTGTTGACGACTACACCCTGGAAATCACCCTGGTCGCTCCGCTGCCCTACTTCATGACCATGCTGACCTACTCCTGCTTCCTGCCCATCTGCGACTCCTTCTATCAGAGCCGCGGCGGCGTCTACGGCATCGACGAGTATGCGGCTGCCTCCCAGAGCGACAGCTACAAGTTCGGCCTGCAGACCGACGTCTCCTCTCAGGTCTACTGCGGCCCGTACCTGCTGCAGAAGCTGCAGAAGGACTCCGAGATCCTGGTCGTCAAGAACCCCAACTACTACAACGCTGACAAGGTCGTCCTCAACTCCATCAAGTGGGTCTACGACGACGGCTCCAACCCCATCGGCCTGTACAACGAAGTTATGAACGGCAACCTCGTTTCCACCGGTCTGTCCGAGGGCTCCGGCACTCTGAAGCAGGCGAAGGACGACGGCAACTTCGACAAGTACGCCTACGTCACCGACACCACCTCCACCACCTACTTCGGCGGCCTCAACCTGAACCGCGGCACCTTCCAGCTGGAATCCGGCGCCTGCGCTTCTCCCGCTGACGAGCAGGCTCACATCTCCACCAACCTCGCCCTGAACAACAAGGCCTTCCGTCTTGCCATTCAGTACGCTTGGGACCACCAGACCATGAACGCTGTCGCCGTCGGCCAGGATCTGTCTGCCGAGTGCCTGCGTAACATGTACACCGCTCCCGAGTTCGTCCGTCTGACCAACGACACCACCGATGCTGACGGCCACACCTTCGACGCCGGCACCGCTTACGGCGATCTGGTTCAGTACTACGTCACCGAAGTTTACAAGATGCCCATCGACGTCCATGACGGCACCAACGGCTGGTACCGTCCGGACGATGCCAAGGCGATGCTCGCCAAGGCCGAAGAGCAGCTGGGCGACGCTGTCACCTACCCCGTGCAGATCGACGTCGTCTTCCTCGGCACCTCTGCCAACAACACCAACATGGCCAAGGTCTTCAAGCAGTCCATCGAGGGCGTGCTGGGCGCTGACAAGGTTCAGGTCAACCTGATCGAAGCCGGCACCACCGAAGACTTCTACGCCTGCGGCTACCGCGCCTCCAACGGCGAAGCCGGCAACTTCGATATGTTCTACGGCTCCGGCTGGGGTCCCGACTACGGCGATCCTTCCACCTACCTGGATACCTTCCGCGGCCTGGGCGCCGGCTACATGACCAAGGTCATCGGCCTGTTCTAAGCCCCGCCTGACCGGGTAATTACAAACCCCGGAACGCATATATGGGGGGAGAATCCTCTCCCCCCTATATGCGTCTTGTTTCAATCGCAGACCCCCCGCATACCCCCGAAAGCAGAAACCAAGTCATCGGACCGGTATTTCACCGGAATGATCTTGCGGCGATTGCCAAAAATCTAAATGAGAGGGAGATTACGGCGTATGCCGTGTCCGGACGGAAACGATTATGGGAAAATACTTAGTTAAGCGCATTCTGTTCTCTATCCTGTCATTGATTGTGGTTGTCGGAATCGTCATGTTGCTTGTTTACACCGCCATCCATCGGAACGTCATTTTCCAGACGGATGATCAGTGGAACAAGAAAAGCCTGAACGACAGAACGATGTACGAGTATTCGCTGTATCAGAAATACGGCTATCTGACCTACGTCGAGTTCGGCAACTTCCTCAAGGCAAAATATGAGGCGCAATTCGGGCCCGAATACGAAAAGCAGAAGGAATACCTGGACGACGTGGCATCGCTCAAAAAGGCCGATACCTACGAGCAGAACGCCAGCGTCCAGGAGTTCAAGGCGAAGTATGAGGGCATGGGCTACAAGATCGTCTATCTCGAGCCGAAGAACTATAGGAACGGACGGATGAAGCCCGGCGGCAGAGCCTATCTGATCGCCGTGGAGGAGAAGAGCGTTTTCTCCCGTCTGTGGAACTACTTCACGCACGTCATTACCTTTGAATCCACGAGCGACGTCAAGGATCCGGCTCTGACCGACCGGTACGTCCGCCTGGAGAAGGACCCCTATTCCGGGCTCTTCGCCGTTGTCGGCAGCGGCACCCAGCACAAATACCTGCTGTATTTCGACAACGACTTCCCATTCATTCACCAGAACTGGATGCACTTCAACCTCGGCACCTCCTACACCACCTACCGCGGTGAGGAGATCACCACGGTTGTCTCCAGACCCACCGGTCATCTGGTCAAGTCCGACCTGACCTTCCCCAAGTGGCTGGGCACCGGGCGGACCGAATCCACGGCCACCGATATCCACAGCCTTACCTACAACATGGGTGAGCTCAGCACCGCCGATAACGATCGCTACAATGACAAGTACACGGTAGCCTCCTACGTCTACTCCGGCCTGACCCCCATCGGCAACTCCTTCGTCATCGGCATCGTGGCGACGGTCATCGCCTACGTGCTCGGCATCATGATCGGCATTACGATGGCCCGACACAAGGATAAGCTGGTTGACCATCTGGGCAACGCCTACATCGTCTTTGTCACGGCAGTTCCCTCGCTGGCCTACATCTTCATCGTGGCCTCCGTCGGTACGCAGGTCTTCCATCTCCCGCTGAAGTTCGCCACCGCAAAGGTCAAATTCCTGGCCTATATCATGCCGACGATCTCCCTGTCGCTCGGCGCGATCGGCAGCGAGATGAAGTGGACCCGCCGCTACATGATTGACCAGATGAACTCTGACTACGTCAAGTTCGCCCGGGCAGAAGGCATGTCCGAGCGTGAAATCTACAATATCCATATTGCTCGCAACGCGATGATCTACATCGTTCAGGGCATTCCGGCCTCCATCCTCTTTGCCTTGACCGGCGCGCTGCTGACCGAACGCGTCTACGGCGTTCCCGGTGTTGGCGGCATCATGATCACCGCCATCAACGCGCATGACAACGCGGTTATCGTCGCGATGACGCTGATTCTCACCTCGATCTCGATCGCGGGCCAGATCCTTGGCGACCTGCTGCTTGCCAAGTACGATCCGAGAATCTCGCTATCCACGGACAGCGGCGGAGGTAGAAAGTGATGAATAACGAAAAGAAAGCAACTGCCCCTGTGCAGTCCAATGAGGCGCTTGGCTTCCGCGTCATCGGCAACAACGCCATTGCCTCCGAAAAGATCATTGCCCCCCGCTACTCCTACTGGAAGTCCGTGTTCCGCGTCTTCTTCCGCAAGAAGTCCAACTACTTCCTCATCGGCCTCTTCGTCCTGATGATTCTCTCGGCCATCTTCGTGCCGATCATCTGCCCGTTCAACGCCGATGAAAACGTTATGAACGCCGAGCTGTTCAACAAGTCCCCGGCTTACATGATGAAGCACTTCGGCTTCTCCTTCAAGTGGCTCTTCGGCTCCGGCAAGTCGGGCAACTCCATCATGTACAACATCTTCGCCGGTGCGCGGATCTCCCTGGCCCTTGCCATCATCTGCGCGGCGATCAACATGACGGTGGGCGTCGTCCTCGGCGCCGTGTGGGGCTTCTCCAAGCGGCTCGACATGGTCCTCATCCCCCTGTACAACATGATCGCAAACGTCCCCATGCTGCTGATCATCACGGTTCTGGTCTACATCCTGGGCGCCGGCTTCTGGAGCCTGGTCCTGGCCATGTGTATCACCGGCTGGTTCGGCATTGCGTTCTTCATCCGTACCCAGGTCATGATCATCCGTGACCGCGAATACTCCCTGGCCTCCAAGTGCCTCGGCACTCCGGTCGGTCGGATCGTCACCAAGAACATTCTGCCCTTCCTGACCTCCGTCATCGTGACCCTGCTCGCCACCGAGCTGCCCGGTTACATCAACTACGAAGCCTATCTTTCCTTCTTCGGTCTGGGCTTCGGCGAGAAGGTCCCCAGTCTCGGCAGAATGATCTCCGACGCACAGGCGGCTTTCCTGAGCTATCCCTGGGAATTCTGGCCCCCGGTCGCGTTTGCGGCTCTGCTGACCATCATCCTCTATCTGGTCGGTCAGAACCTCGCCGACGCCACCGACCCGAAGACCCACATGTGAGAAGGAGGACGGAATTATGCAGAATCAAACCGATCGTAAGGTCCTTCTCTCCCTCAAGGACGTCGAAGTCAAGTTCAACGTCCGCGGCCGTATCCTGACCGCCATCCGCCGCGTCTCTCTGGATATCTATGAGAACGAGGCCCTGGCCATCGTCGGTGAATCCGGCTCCGGCAAATCCGTTCTGACCAAGACATTTGCCGGCATGCTCGAATCCAACGGCTTCATCTCCAACGGCACCATCATCCTTTCCGACGACGAGATCTCCGAGACCAACGTGGTGCTGACGCCCAGAAACAAGGCCACCCTGAATCGCTTCCTGAACATGCTCAACAAGCACTCCGTGCTCGAGCGCGGCGCAGCCGAGTTCCGCGCCATTCAGGAAAAGAAGAACGAGATCCAGGCCGCCCAGGCCCTGAGCCTGGACGAGGAGGCCGATTATGCCGCCCGCCTGAAGCGGCTCAAGGACAACGCCGTTGACAAGAACAACTATCTCCAGACCCTCGACCGCCGCAACCCGGACGACGCCAGGGAGATGGTCAAGGTCAAGCAGCAGATCGCGGAGTTCGAAGCCGAACACGCGCAGCTTGAGGCCGAGCGCAAGCAGATCATCGCAGACCGCATGGCCAAGTACAAGTCCGAAAGCGGCCACGCCGCCCGCGACGCCGAGGCGCTCAAAAAGCTCGAGGCCGAGCGCGCCGAGAAGATCGCCAAGCCCGATAACCCCAACAACCCCAACGGCCTCTCCGACGAAGTCATCGCCCGGAACGAGAAGCTGGCCAAGGAGCTCCTGCTCTCCACCGCCCGCTATCCCTGGAAGAAGCAGCTCAAGTTCCGCCGCAAGCTGGACAAGGCCTTCAAGATCGCCATGGCGACCGGTGAGGATCTGAACGATCCCGACGTCCTGGGCAAGATCTTCGAGGTGGCTGCCTTCCGCGTGGAATACCGCTCCTTTGACGAGGAGACCAACACCCTCCACGGCTACGCCATCATCGACTGCGCCAAGGTCAAGTACACCGAGGACTGGCAGAAGATCCGCGGCACCAGAATCGCAACGGTCTTCCAGGACCCCATGACCTCGCTGAACCCGGTCATCACCATCGGCAAGCAGATCATGTCCGTCATCCTCAAGCATCAGAAGTGCTCCCGCGAAGAGGCCAGAGCCCGCACCATCGAGATCATGGGCAAGGTCGGCATCCCCGACCCGGAGAAGCGCTTTGACGACTATCCCTTCGAGTACTCCGGCGGTATGCGCCAGCGTATCGTCATCGCCATCGCCCTGTCCTGCCAGCCCAAGATCCTGATCTGCGACGAGCCCACCACCGCGCTGGACGTCACCATCCAGGCGCAGATCCTCCAGCTCATCAAGGACCTGCAGCGGGACCTCGGCTTCACCGTCGTCTACATCACCCATGACCTCGGCGTCGTGGCGAACGTGGCCGAGCGCGTGGCCGTCCTCTACGCCGGTCAGATCGTGGAGATCGGCACCGTCGAGGAGATCTTCTACGAGCCCAAGCACCCCTACACCTGGGCCCTGCTCTCCTCCCTGCCGCAGCTCTGCGAAAAGGGCACCGACCTCTTCTCCATCCCCGGCACACCGCCCTCCCTTTACAACAAGATCAAGGGCGACGCCTTCGCGCCCAGAAACCAGTACGCGATGGCGATCGACCTCGAAAAGGAGCCCCCGATGTTCCAGGTCAGCCCGACGCACTTTGCCAAGACCTGGCTGCTCGATCCCAGAGCTCCCAAGGTCGAGATCCCCAAGAATATCACCAATCTGCATGAAAAAATGAAACGCCTCCATGTGGATTATGAGTTTTAAGGAGACAACAAGATGAATCAGTCTGAAAAAGAAGTATTGCTTTCCATACAGAATCTTGATGTTGTCTTCGGCAGAGGCAAAAAAGCGTTCAAGGCTGTTGACAACGTCAGCTTCGATATCTACAAGGGCGAGACCCTCTCCCTGGTCGGCGAGTCCGGCTCCGGCAAGACCACCATCGGCCGTGCCATCATCCGTATCAATCCCTGCGCTGCCGGTCAGATCCTCTACAAGGGCAAGCGCATCTCCGGCAAGCTCTCCCACAAGGAGGACCGCGAAGTCGTCCGCAAGATCCAGATGATCTTCCAGGACCCCGCCGCCTCCCTGAACGAGCGCGCCACCATCGAGTACATCATCTCCGAGGGCCTGTACAACTTCCATCTCTACAAGGATGAGAAGGACCGTATGCGCAAGATCGAAAAGGTCATCGAGGAGGTCGGCCTTCTGCCCGAGCACCTGACCCGCTATCCGCACGAGTTCTCCGGCGGTCAGCGTCAGCGTGTCGGCATCGCCCGCTCCATCGTCATGGAGCCCGAGTTCATCATCGCCGACGAGCCCATCTCCGCGCTGGACGTTTCCATCCGCGCCCAGGTCCTGAACCTGCTGGAGAAATTCCAGCGCGAGCGCGGCCTGACCTACCTCTTCATCGCCCACGACCTCTCCATCGTCCGCTTCATCTCCGACCGCATCGTGGTCATCTACAAGGGCCGGATCATGGAGATCGCCGAGACCGAAGAGCTCTTTGCCTACCCGCTCCACCCCTACACCAAGTCCCTGATGAGCGCCATTCCCGTTCCCGATCCCCAGATCGAGAAGGAAAAGCAGCTCTTCGTCTACGACAAGCATATGCACGACTACTCCAAGGAGCAGCCGTCTCTGGTGGACATCGGCAACGGCCACTTCGTCTTCGGCAGCCCGTCCGAGATCGAGAAGTACAAGGAAATCCGGTTTCCGTCCGGAAAGTAAACCGCAACATTCGGGGCTGGCTCTTGGAGCCAGCCCCAATTCTCAACAAGGGAGCGCCGCCCAATGAAGAAACCGACTCTGAAAAAGCGACTGACCTTCGACCCGGAGGAGTCCCGTTCCTACGTAAAGATCATGCTCATCAGCGGCGTCCTGCTTCTGGCGGCGACGCTGATCCTGCTCACCGTCGTGAAGAACGCGGTCGAGGTCGAGCCCGGCTGGTACAGCGTTGACTCGGCGGAGCGGGAGGACTTCCCGCTCTACGACAGCGGGATCCACTTCACCTATTATTTTGACGGCGACTCCACCGTCATCCGCACCGAGCAGAAGAAGCTCGCCGCCGCCTACAGCGAAAAGCTGCTGGAGATCCGCAAGCTGCTGGACCCGAAGCAGAGCTTCGGCGACCTGGTCAACCTCGCCTGGCTCAACGCCCACCCGAACCAGACCGCCACGCTCGACGAACCCCTCTTTGACATCCTCCGCGACGCCGCCGCGGCGAACGCGACCGGCCCCTATGCCGGCGCGCTCTGGTCGGAGTGGCAGACCATGATCGTCAGCTCGGACGCGGCGGCCTATGATCCGCTGGTCGATCCCGACGCCCGCGCCCGGATCCGGGAGCTGGCAGACGCGGCAAACGCCCCCGGCGCAGCGATGCTGGAGCTGGACGAGACCAATCATACCGCCTGCCTGCGTCTGTCCGAGGACTATCTGGCGGCGGCTGAGGCAGGGGAGTACGGCCCGGCCCTCGATCTCGGCTATCTGACCGAGGCCTACGCCCTGCTCTACGTCCGCGCCGAGCTGGAGGCCGAGGGCTGGAAGACCGGGTATTTCACCACCGACAGCGGCATTTCGCTTGCCATGTCCGCCCTTCCGTCGGGCGATTTCATCCTGCCCGGTCTGGAGGGAGAGACCCCGGTCCGCCTCTGCGCCACGCAGATGGCCCCCGGCAGCGCGGCCTGCGCCCTGCGCACCTTTGCAGCCGCGGCGGACGAGCCCGGCTACTACACCGTTGAGACGGCGGCGGGGACCGCCCGCCGTCACCCGAACCTCTCCGTGAAGACCGGCGAGGTCTGCGACGATCTGCTCTGCGTCTGGGCGGTCTCCGAGGGGGGCGACCTGATCGCCGCCTGCAAGTCGGCCTACGCCGCCGTCACCCGGCCCGGCCTCAAGCCCGCCGACCTCGCTGCGGACCCGGACCTGCTGACCGCCTGCGTCTTTGCCGCCGAGCCGTACACCGTCTATGCCGACGCAGCCCACGCCGCCGCCATCGTCTTCGTCTCCGAGGCGGACTTCCGCCTTGCCACCTATTGAGGGCCGGCCGATGGAACAAAATCCCTTTGGAACGCCGACGGTCCTCCTCTTTCATATGACCGACCGCGTCCGCCTGGGCCGCGTCCGCGCCTACCTGGACGGGGCTGGGATCCGCTGCGTCGAGGTGCCGCCCGCCGATCTCAGCCGACCCCTCGGCGCGATCCTCGGTCTGCCCGGCTTCCCGGACGGACCGAAGGACGCCGGAGCGGACCTTGACGAGGAGGGACTGGTCATGTTTGCCTTCCGCGAAGGCATGCTGGACGACCTGCTCCGCTTCTTCCGCGCGGAATGCCCTCCCGCCGTCGCCCTGAAGGCCGTCGCGACCCCCACGAACCTCCTCTGGACGCCCCGCGCCCTCTTTGACGAGCTGAAGCAGGAACGCGCCTGGTTCGAGCAGAACGCCCGCCCCCGTCCGTAGCCCTTCGATCCAAAGCCGCCGGTTTCCCCAAAATTCTACGTTTTCCCCAAATTTTTCCGCAACAATTTGTTACACTTTCCAAAATCCTTGTTTCCGACTTGTAATCTTTCCGGTTTTGTGGTATCATATCCCAGTAGCCCGGACCCGGCGCATGCCGGAAAACCCTGCACCGGGCGAACGGAGCCCTGCTCCCCGGAGAACCTGCATGAAATTTTGGAAACACGCGCTTGCCGCCCTGCTGGCGGTATGCGGCATTTTGGCAGCCCTGCCGGAGACGGCCTATGCTGCCCCGGATCAGATCGAAGAAGCGCTCGCTTGGGCGGTTGAAATCGCGGAGGACGACAGCCACGGCTACGACAAGGACAACCGCTGCGGCCCCGATTACGACTGCTCCTCCTTTGTCAGCTACGCGCTGATTGCCGCCGGCTTCGAGCTGGACGGCCCCGTGAGCACCTGCACCATGAAGGACGCCCTCGTTGGGCTCGGCTTCAAGGCCTACCGCCGCGGGGAGGTCAAGCCCAGACGGGGCGATATTCTGCTGGATCCCTGGCGTCACGCGGAATTCTACCTGGGCAAGGACCGCTGCGTCGCTGCGCACGACGATTACGACAACCGCTCCGGCGACCGGACCGGCAAGGAGATCAACGTCCGCGAGCCCAGCGGCTGCCGGTTCTGCCGGAACCGGGAATACACCTGGATCCTCCGCTGGACCGAGCCCGAACCCGAACCCGCGCCGGAACCCGTGCCGGAACCCGTGCCGGAGTTTGGCCCGTATCCCGAATGCAAACCCCTGCCGGGCAGCGGCGTCCAGCTCCTCCGCTTCTCTCTGGCATCCTGACGGAAACCCGCGCCCTGTGAAACAGCTCCCCCCTCGGGGAGCTGTTTCGTTTTCGCTGCGCGCATAAAATCCGTTCCGCTGCCCGGTTTCGACGGATTCCCTCCGGCGCTTGTGGTATGCTGGAAAAAACCAACGAAACGGAGGCTTTTTCCATGCGGTACATCAGATTCCCGGCCCGCTTCCTGCGGCGGCTCACGGCGCTGGTTCTGGCGCTTTCCGTCTGTCTCTGCGCGGCTCCTGCCGCTTCCGCGTCCGACTGGTCGGGCGTGCTGAACGAGGACCGGCTGCTCCCCGCCATGCTCGATTTCTTCAAGGGCACCGAGGGCAGCTACGGCTCGGTCAACCCGAACGACAACGGGGCCCTCTCCGTCGGCATCCTGCAATGGCACGGCGTCCGGGCGCTCAGGCTGGTCCGCCGGGTGATCCGGGCAGACCCCGACGCGATCTGGAACCTGCCCGCATCCCTGCGGTCCGAGATCCGGGACGAGAACGCGACCTGGAACAGCCGCACCCTCACGCCCGCCGAAAAAACCGCCCTCTCCGCCCTGCTTGCCGCGCCGTCCGGCGTCGCGGCCCAGGACGCCCAGGCGCGGGAGGATCTGACCGACTACATAGACCTCGCCTGGTCCGCCGGGATGCGCTCGGACGCCGTAACCCTCTACTGGGCCTCGATCCTGAACCAGTTCGGGACCGGCGGGGCGCAGACCTACCTGCGCCGCATCCGCGAGACCGTCGGCGGGGACGAGACCACCTGCTTTTCCAGCCTGGTTGAACTCCACGCGGCGGTCTGCAACACGAGCTACGGGCATCGCTATCTGGCGACGCGGGAGCGGGCTTACGCCTTCATCGAGGCCCTGGGCTGGAGCCTGACCGGTCAGGACGCGCCGGACGAGCCCGCGCCGGACGAACCCGCCTTCGTGGACCTCCCGCCCGTCGGAAGCTGGGATCGGGAGGCCATCGACTACGTCCTGGCGCGGGGTCTGCTCAAGGGCGTCTCGCCCACCCGCTTTGCCCCGGCGGAAACGACGAACCGGGCGATGGTCGTTACGGTGCTCTGGCGTCTGGCAGGGGAGCCTACACCCTCCGGCGCGCCGCCCTTTGCTGACGTGCCGGCAGGGGCGTGGTACGCCGCGCCCGTCGCCTGGGCCGCGGAGCAGGAGATCGTCCGCGGCACGTCCGCGACCGGCTTCTCCCCCCTCGAACCGGTCACAAGGGAGCAGTTTGCGGCCCTCCTCTGCCGCTACGCCCGCTGGAGCGGGGCAGCCGGGACGGAGGCAGGGGAGGACGCAAGCCCCGGCGCGGACGAAGAAGTCCCGCCGGAGGACGGGATCCCCGAGGCCCTGCGTCCCTTTCCGGACGCGGCGGAGGTTTCGCCCTATGCCCGCGCGGCGGTGGCCTGGGCGGTCGAGACCGGCCTGCTTCGCGGCGAGCCGCACGGCGGCGCGCTCCGCCTCCGCCCGCAGAAAACCGCGACCCGTTCCCAGGCCGCGGCTCTGCTGATGCGGTATTGCGTTAGTTTAGGGATCAGGGATTAGGGATCAGGGATCAGCGTAGGGCGGCCAGACTCTGGCCGCCGTCCTGCGGCTGAATTGAGAATTGAAAAGGGAGAATTGAGAATTTGCGGTCTCCCTGCGGGAGGATTGAAATTGGCTGCGCCAACGTTCCGA
>OMZQ01000043.1 GCA_900315595.1 uncultured Eubacteriales bacterium
CAACGGTATCTACACCGGCAAGGAAGGCACCACTGAGGCCGGCCGTCTCGACGGCTGCACTCGTGCCCAGATCGTCACCTTCCTGTGGCGCGACATCGCGCCCAAGGAAGCCGGCGAATAATTCCAACGATTGATACGCACGACGGCCCCCGGCTTGCGCCGGGGGCCGTCGTCTGCGTATCTTATTTCCCAAAGAGGGAGAACCGCTTCTTTTCGTAGGGCTCGCTGGAAATACCCTTGAGCTCGTAGCCGGTTGCGGCGACCGTCTTTTCGAGGAGGGCTTCGTCCAGCGGGGCCTCGGAGACGATCTCGGTCTCGTGCTTCGTGTGGGAGGAGGAGACCTTCTCCACCTGGAAGGCCTTGCGGATCGCGTCGTTCATGTGCGCCTCGCACATGCCGCACATCATGCCGTCGATTTTCAGGACAGTTTTAACCATATTACCGTCGCTCCTTTCTGATATGCCATATTATACCACAGCTTCGCCGGTTTGAAAAGCCCCAATCGGCGTTTTCGTTCCAGCCCCGGTGCTTCTGCACAAACGCCTTTCAGCGAAAAGATACAAATTTACACTTTACTTTTCCACTTTCCCTGTATATAATAGTTTCGTCTGACGGGGTTCAGCCCCCGAAAATACCTTACATATGAGGAGAATTTCAATGAGCAAAGAGTACAAGCTTCCTGTGAAAACGCCGAGCAGCCTGACCTATGTGACCCGGAACCTCCCCGAGGTTACGATGGAGCAGCGTGAGCGCGCCCTGAAGGCGACCCATTACAACGAATTTGCGTTCCCTGCCGGCCTTCTGACCATTGATATGCTTTCCGACTCCGGCACCACCGCCATGACCGATCAGCAGTGGTCCGCGATGTTCCTGGGCGACGAGTCCTACGGCCGCAACAAGGGCTACTACGTCCTGCTCGACGCCTTCCGCGACGTCTTTGAGCGCGGCGGCGAGAAGAACTGGAAGAAGTCCATTGACCTGGTCCGCACCGACTGCAAGGACATCGAAAAGATGATGGACGAGCTCTACCTCTGCGAATACGAGGGCGGCCTGTTCAACGGCGGCGCCGCGCAGATGGAGCGCCCCAACACCTTCCTGATCCAGCAGGGCCGCGCAGCGGAATCCGTCCTCTTTGAGATGGTCAAGAAGATCATGGGCCAGCGCTATCCCGGCAAGGTTTTCACCATCCCCTCCAACGGCCACTTCGACACCACCGAGGGCAACATCAAGCAGATGGGCTCCATTCCCCGCAACCTCTACAATAAGCAGCTCCTGTACGAAATCCCCGAGGGCGGCGTCTATGAGAAGAACCCCTTCAAGGGCGACATGGACAACAAGAAGCTCGAGGAGCTGATCCAGCAGGTCGGTCCCGAAAACGTCCCCCTGATCTACACCACCATCACCAACAACACCGTCTGCGGTCAGGCCGTCTCCATGCACTCCATCCGCGAGACCGCGAAGATCGCCGCCAAGTACGACATCCCCTTCATGTTCGACGTCGCCCGCTGGGCCGAGGACTGCTACTTCATTAAGGTCAACGAGCCGGGCTATGAGAACAAGTCCATCGCGGAGATCGCCACCGAGATGTTCTCCTACTGCGACGGCTTCACCATGTCCGCCAAGAAGAACGGCCACGCCAACATGGGCGGCATGCTCGCCTTCCGTGACAAGGGCCGCTTCTGGAGAAAGTTCTCCGACTTCAACCCCGACGGCACCGTCAAGACCGACGTCGGCGTTCTGCTCAAGGTCAAGCAGATCTCCTGCTACGGCAACGACTCCTACGGCGGCATGTCCGGCCGCGACATCATGGCTCTGGCTGCCGGTCTGTATGAGGAGTGCAACTTCCGCTATCAGGAAGCCCGCGTCCAGCAGTGCGAATACCTGGCTCAGGGCTTCTACAAGGCCGGCGTCAAGGGCGTCATCCTGCCCGCCGGCGGCCACGGCGCCTACATCGACATGACCCAGTTCTTCGACGGCAAGCGCAGCCACGACAAGTTCGCCGGTCAGGCCTTCTCCCTGGAGCTGATCCGCCGCTACGGCATCCGTGCCGCCGAGCTGGGCGACTTCTCCATGGAATACGACCTCAAGACCCCGGAGCAGCAGGACGAGATCTGCAACGTCGTCCGCTTTGCGGTCAACCGCAGCATGTACAGCCAGGAGCACATGGACTACGTGATCGCCGCAGTCAAGGCCCTCTATGAGGACCGCGAGAGCATCCCCAACATGCGGATCGTCTGGGGCCACAACCTGCCCATGCGCCACTTCCACGCCTTCCTGGAGCCGTACCCCAACGAGGATTGATCCGGAAGAACTTCTGAATTTCGCGGGGCGGCTGTCTTGACAGTCCCCGGTTTCTGTGGTACAATAAAAACAATCAGATGCGGCTGCGGCGCAGACCGCCGCAGCCGCCGAAAAGAGAAAGGGGATTCGTTCCATGGCAGCCCTGATCGTTGTAATCGTCGTTTTCTCCCTGCTTGGCGTCTTCTCCAGAAGATTCCTGGCCGCGCATCGCAATGCCGGCGTCGGCTTCAACCGCGTGCTGGTCTTCCTGGGCAGTCTGCTCTGGGCGGCCATGCTCGTCTGCGCCGTGATCGGTCTGATCATGATCTTCGTCGAGCCCAGCGCAAAGTGGATCGCGATCACCGCCGTCTGCGTCGCAGTGCCCGTCCTGGCGCTGCTCCTGCTCTGCAAGAAGCCCGCTGAACAGGCCTGATCCGCATGAATCGAAAAACGGAGCTGTACCGATCGGTACAGCTCCGTTTTTCGGGTTCCTTATTCCGCGTAGACCTTTTTCAGCTTGCAGAAATCGGGCAGGCCGTTGATCTTGGGCTGCTTGGTCTCGCCCGCGATCAGGGGCAGGCAGTAGTCCACGAAGTCGCGGGTCACGCCGTTGTGCTCCGGGGTGATCCATTCCAGCGGGACCTTCTTCTCGGCGTTGGCGACGTCCATCAGATCGAACAGGACGTATTCGCACCGGTAGCCGTTGGTCCGGTCGCAGCGGAAGCCGACCATCTTGCCGGTGACGCCGCTGACGGCGCTCTCCACGGCGATCTTGCCAGAGTTGAAGCTCTCCTCGATGTCGGTGGCGGAGGCGACGTGGGAGCCGCAGCGCTGGAGCAGGCTCAGCTCGATGCCGCGGACCTTTGCGCCGGTGGCAGCCTTGACGACAGCGGCCAGACGGGCAGCCAGACCGCCGAGCTGGGCGTGACCGAAGCCGTCGGTGCCGGAGGTCTTGGCCTCGCTGACGAAGCTGCCGTCGGCATAGTGGACGCCCTCGGAGACGGCGACCAGGCAGTTGTGCTTGGCCTCGTAGACGCGCTTGACGTCCGCAAGGAACTGATCCATGTCAAAATCGACCTCGGGCAGATAGATCAGATCGGGGCCGTCGCCGTAGAGATTGCCCAGGCAGGCGGCGGCGGTGAGCCAGCCGGCGTGGCGGCCCATGCACTCCACGATGGTGACCTGACCGACGTCATAGACGCGGGAATCGCGGCTGACCTCCATCAGGGAGGTGGCGATATACTTGGCGGCGGAGGCGAAGCCGGGGCAGTGGTCGGTGCCGAACAGGTCGTTGTCAATGGTCTTGGGCACGCCCATCACGCGGCACTCATAGCCCATCTTCGAGCAGTAGCGGGAGATCTTGTTGCAGGTGTCCATCGAGTCGTTGCCGCCGTTGTAGAAGAAGTAGCGGACGTTGTACTTGCGGAAGATCTCAAGGATGCGCTTGTAGTCGGTGTCGTCCACGTCGGGGTCGGCGATCTTGTAGCGGCAGGAGCCGAGGGCGGAGGAAGGCGTGTAGAGCAGCTTTTCCAGCTCCTTGGGGTCCTCCTCGTCCATGACGAAGAGCCGGTCGTTGAGGACGCCCTTGATGCCGTGGTTGGCACCGTAGACCTTGGTGATGGATTCGCAGTCCAAAGCGGTCTTGATGACGCCGTAGGCAGAGGCGTTGATCACGGCGGAGGGGCCGCCGGACTGGCCGATGATGGCCGAGCCGATCAGGGGAGTATTAGCCATGTTGCATGACCTCCAGAGAAATAGTATTTGGATTCCTTAGCGCGGATGCGCGGGTGATTGTGTATAATTTACCATCATTTCGATACAATGTCAAGCCGGGCGCGGGAAGAAGCGGAAATAAAAATTTCGCCCGTTTCCGGAACATTTGCTTTACAGACGGCGTTTTTTGCGGTAGAATAAGAAAAGACAGACTGTGCAAGCCGGTTAGGAGGTACGTCATGAATTTCAACGATTTGCAGGAGCGGAAAAAGCGCAGCAAGCGGCGGTGGAACGTGATCGCCTTCGTTTTGTTCTGCACGCCGCTCACGCCGCTGGGCGTCGGCGTCTTCATTGCCAACTGGCTCGACATCCTGCCCAATATCGGCGGCAATCTGGATATCAAGAAGGCGGTCAGCGAGGTCCAGCAGGATCTGCGCAACCCCCAGCCGATCCAGAGCGTCGAGCAGCCCGCGCAGAAGAAGACCGACACCGGCATGCCCGGACACGGCGCCCTGCTCACGGCTGTCGGCGCGATCGTTGCGGCGATCTTTGCCATCACCGGCGTCTCCGGTCTTGTTGACGTCTTTTCCGAGGGTCCCACGATCTGGAACCTGTTCTGGCCGGTCGTCCAGCTTGCCATCGCCACCAGCGGCGGCGTTCTGGCTGCCTACGGCAATATCCGCCGCAAGAAGAAGGCCCGCTTCGAGGCCTATATGAAGCTGATCGGCGACAAGACCGCCGTGCCCATCCACTATCTGGCTGACGTCATGGGCATCGACTACCACAAGGTCATCAAGGACCTGCGCGAGATGATTACCCGCGGCATCCTCACGCCCGCCTGGCTCGATCTCAAGACCTACCGCCTGATGCGCACCGACTACAGCGAGACCCAGGTGAAGGAGCCGACCGAGAAGAAGGAGGAGGCCGTCTCCCGCAACGAGCGCATCCTGCGCCAGATCCGCGCCGACAACGACCTGATCGCGGACGTCGAGGTCTCCGCCAAGATCGACCGCATCGAGGATCTGACCCGCAAGATCTTTGCGATCCTGGACGAGCGGCCGGAAAAAGAGGCCCAGCTCTACAACTTCATGAACTACTATCTGCCCACCACCCTCAAGGCGCTGGAGAGCTACGCCCGTCTGGAGGCCCAGGGCATTGAAACCGCCGCCATCAAGGAGGCCAAGCAGAAGATCAATCAGGCCCTGGACGAGCTGGCCGACGGCTACGAGAAGCAGCTCGACCGTCTCTTTGAGGACGACGTGGTGGACATCACCGCCGATATCGACGTCATGCGCAAGATGCTCCACAAGGACGGCCTTCAGGCCGACGAGATCGTGGCCGCCACCACCGGGAAGAAGGGCTCGTCCTTCGAGCTTCCGAAATGACCTGGGACGAGCTGCTTTGCCGTCCCTTTGAGCGGGAGCCTGCCCGGACTGCTTTGGCCCGGGCGGAGGCCGCCGCGGCGGCGCAGACCGTCTATCCGCCGCGCGCGCAGTGGTTTGCCGCCCTGGAGCGGACCGCTCCTGCGGACGTGCGCGTCGTGATCCTCGGTCAGGACCCTTATCACGAGCCGGGTCAGGCAAACGGTCTGGCCTTTTCGGTGGAGCCGGGGACGAAGCTCCCGCCGTCTCTGCGGAACGTCTTCCGCGAGCTGGAGGACGATCTGAACTGCGATCCCCCGGCGGGCGGCGACCTCGGCCCCTGGGCCGATCAGGGCGTCCTCCTGCTCAACACGGTCCTGACCGTGGAGGCGGGAAAGGCCAACAGCCACAAGGAGCTCGGCTGGCAGGCCTTCACCGACGAGGTGATCGCCGCCCTCGCCGTCCTGCCCCAGCCCATCGTTTTTCTGCTCTGGGGGGCGCAGGCGCAGAAAAAGCGCGCCTGCATCCTGCCCGCGTCCGGGCCGCGGCTGGTGCTGGAGTCCGTCCATCCCAGCCCGCTCTCGGCCCGCCGGGGCTTCTTCGGCAGCCGCCCCTTCTCGCAGGCCAACGCCTTTCTGACGGCCCACGGGGCCGCGCCGATCCAATGGGGGGAACCAAGATGAAACAACTGCTCCCGATCCTGCTCTGCCTGCTGCTGCTCTGCGCCTGCGGGCGGTCGGAAGCCGCTCCCGTCGGCACCTGGGTCAACGCGGGGCAATATACCGAGGGCCGCGACTTCGTGGAGACCGTGACGCTCCGCGACGACGGCAGCCTCTCCGTCCACCTGGACTACCGGGGCGAGCCATACGCCGACCTGACCGGCGTATGGGAGCTGGAAGGGGAGCGGCTGACCTTCACGATGGACGATGGGACCGTCCGCGTCTATACCTTCGCCGTCACCGGCGACGAGCTGACCTTGAAAAACAGCGACCGCACGGTCGTGTATGCGCGCCGGAGCGCGCAATAATGCAATAATACGTTCCAAAGGAGAAAGAAACCCATGAAAAAAACCGTTCTTCGCAGCTATGCACGCCTGATCGCCCGCGTCGGCGTGAACGTCCGGAAGGGTCAGGAGGTCATCGTCCAGTGTGATCTCGACCAGCCGAAATTCGTGGAGCTCGTCGTGGACGAGTGCTACAAGGCCGGGGCGAAAAAGGTCACGGTGGAGTTTTCCTACCAGCCCCTCGCCAAGCTGCATTACCGCCACCGCTCCGTGACCAGTCTGGCAAAGATCGAGGAGTGGGAAAAGGCCAGACTCCAGCACTACGTGGAGACGCTGCCCTGCCGCATCTACCTCGTCAGCGAGGACCCGGACGGTCTGAAGGGCATCAACCAGGAGAAGATGGCCAAGGCCAACCAGAAGCGCTATCCGATCATCAAGCCCTACCGCGACCAGATGGAGAACAAGTATCAGTGGTGCATCGCCGCCGTTCCCGGCGCGGCCTGGGCCAAGAAGATGTTCCCCGACCTGCCCAAGAGCAAGGCCATCGAAAAGCTGTGGGAGGCCATTCTCTTTACCGCCCGCGTCACCGACGATCCCGTCGCCGCCTGGGAGGCCCACAACAAGGACCTGCATGACCGCTGCGCCTATCTCAACAGCCTGGGCATCGACAAGCTGATCTACAAGGGCACCAACGGAACCGACTTCACCGTCGGCATGATCCCCGAGGCCGAGTTCAAGGGCGGCGGCGACACCACCCTGGCCGGTGTCTTCTTCAACCCGAACCTTCCCACTGAGGAGTGCTTCATCTCCCCGATGCGCGGCGTGGCCGACGGCATCGTCTACGCCACCAAGCCCCTGTCCTATCAGGGTCAGCTCATCGAGGACTTCTCCGTTCGCTTTGAAAACGGCAAGGCCGTCGAGGTCCACGCCGCCCGCAACGAGGAGCTGCTCAAGAAGATGATCTCCATGGACGAGGGCGCGGCCTATCTGGGCGAGTGCGCGCTGGTCCCGGTCAACTCCCCGATCTCCGAATCCGGCCTGCTGTTCTACGAAACCCTCTTTGATGAGAACGCCGCCTGCCATCTGGCGCTTGGCGCGGGCTTTGCCGATACCATCAAGGGCTTTGAGAACAAGACCCTGGACGAGTGCCGCAAGCTCGGCATCAACGAGTCCATGATCCACGTCGATTTCATGATCGGCTTTGAGGGTCTGGATATCGACGCCCAGACCCGCGACGGCAAGACCGTTCCCATCTTCCGCTCCGGCAAGTGGGCGTTCTGAGCAGGACGCTCCGCGCCTGACCCCCTTCGCCCGAACCACCGAAACAAAGGAGTGCTGATATGAACAGATCGAGAAGCGGAAGACGCCGGAAAACCCCGCCGTCCAAGAAGCTGTTTCACTTTGCGGTTTTTCTGCTGGTGATCCTCATGGCGGCCGCCCTCTGGCTGTTTTACAAGAGCCATCTGCGGCCGCTCCTGAACCGGTCCAAAACCCCGGCTGCGGAGCCCTCCGCCGCCGTGACGACGCGATCTGCGCCGGTCTCAACCGCCGCCCCGCAGACCGAGACCCCTTCGCCCGAGACGACGACCGCTGACGAATCGGAGCCTGTCACCTCTACCGTCAAGATGCTCTGCGTGGGCGACAATCTGATCCACAACACGGTCTACCAGTCCGGCTTCGGCTCGAACCCCTGGAACTACGACCACCTGTATCAGCACGTCCGCGACGATATCGAGGCGGCGGATCTCGCCGTCATCAATCAGGAGACGATCTTCGTCCAGAACCACGACAACGTCTCCAGCTATCCCGTCTTCGGCACCCCGCGCGAGATCGGCGACGCCGTCTATAAGGCGGGCTTCGACGTGATCCTCCACGCGTCCAATCACGTGATGGACATGGGCATCCAGAACGTCTACGACGCCGTCGATTACTGGAGCGACAAGGACGTCACCGTCCTCGGCATTCACAAGGACGCCGCCGACGCCGCCAAGCCGAAGATCGTGGAGAAAAACGGCATCAAGATCGGCATGATCAACTACACCTACGGGCTCAACGGCTTCCAGCTCCCTGCGGGGAACGAATTCGCCGTCGATCTGCTGGAGAACGAGGATAAGCTGCTTGCAGACGTGGCCTATCTGGAGGAGAACGCCGATATCACCGTGGCCTTCATCCACGTGGGCATCGAGTATATGATCCGCCCGTGCGACGAAACGAAATACTACGTCGAGCGCCTGGTCTCCCACGGCGTGGACGTCTTCGTCGGCGGACATCCCCACGTGGTCGAGCCCTACGAGTGGTACACGGCCTCCAACGGCAACGAGGCCCTGGTCTACTACTCCCTCGGCAACTTCATCTCGGCCCAGGACCAGCTCGACCGTCTGATCGGCGGCATGGCGACCTTCACGATCGAGAAGACCACGCAGAACGGAACCTCGGTCACGAAGGTGACGGACTACGATCTGAAGCCCCTTGTGACCCACACCACCAACAAGACCACCGCCTACTCGGTCTACCACATGGAGGACTACACCGACTACCTCGGCTCGCAGAACTTCTTCGTGAAGATGACCACCGACCAGCTCTGGAAGCGCTGGCACGAGATCATCGGAGACTGATCCGAAAAACAGAACGTACCGGCTGAAGCAGGCTCCTGCTTCAGCCGGTAATCGTCTTACTCCACGATCGCGTCCTTTGCGGTCTCAACCGCGTTCGTGATCGAATCGGCGGCCTGGGTGACGGCCTGCTTGACGGCGGGCTGCTTCGGCAGGATCATAGCGGCTGCCGCGCCGCCGACCATGCCGAGCCCAAGCGTCCAAAGATAACCGGTCAGCTTCATTTTTTCTCCTCCCTTCCGCGCTTAGCTTGCGCGGATTCCCGCAAAAGCATCGTGACAAATTTTGACAGCGTTCGCGCCCCTACGGGGCTGGAGCGCAGCTTTCCAGCAAAAAAATCCGCGTTTTTCCGGCAAAATCGCTTCCTTTTGCCCGCGAAATCTGGTATAATGAGAAAAAAAGAATCCGAGGTGTTGACGATGTCGATTGACGTTCTGCAATCCAAAATCCGCAAAACGCGCTGCCCCATCGTGGTCGGTCTGGACCCGACGCCGGAGCTGATTCCCCCCGCCGTCCTGGAGGCGGCGAACGCCGAACGCGGGCTGGGCCTGGACGGTCTTGCCCTGGCCTATGAGCGCTTCTGCTGCGGCGTCCTGGACGCGCTCAAGGGCGTCGTTCCGGCGGTCAAGGTCAATTCCGCCTGCTTCCTGGCCCTGGGCCACGCGGGCGCTGCCGCGATGGAGGCCGTTCTGGCCTATGCGCGCAGACTCAAGTTCTACGTCCTGCTCGAAACCATGCGCTCCGACGTCGAGCACGTTGCGGCCCTGACCGCCCGATCCGTCTTCGGCGGTCTGACCTTTGGGGAGGAGACGGTCTATCCCTATCCCTGCGACGGTCTGGTCGTGGGCGGCTACCTGGGCTCCGACGGCATCCGGCCCTATCTGCCGTATCTGACCGGCGAGAACGCCAAGAGCCTCTTCGTCGTCGTCAGATCCTCCAACCGCTCCTCCGGCGAGGTGCAGGAGCTGATCTCCGGCGACCGCGACGTGCAGACCGCAATGGCCGATCTGACCCTGCGCTGGAACGGGGAGAACCTGTTCGGCAAATTCGGCTTTGGCGCGGTCGGCGCCGTGGTCGGGGCGCAGTCGCTCTGGACGATGCAGAATCTCCGCCGCCGCTACGACACCCTGTTCTTCCTGGTTCCGGGCTACGGCCCGCAGGGAGCCTTCGGCAAGTATATGGCTGCCGCCTTTGACCGCCTGGGCCGCGGCGCGGCGGTCACGGCCTCCCGCGCCATCCTCGGCGCATGGAAGCAGGAGGGCGCGGACCCGGACTACGGTCGGGCCGCCCTGGACGCCGTGGAGAAGCTGCGCGCCCTGATGGAAACCTACGTTACGGTGATGTAGATGACGAAACTATACCTGATCCGACACGCCGAGGCGGAGGGCAATCTGTTCCGCCGGATGCACGGGCAGTACAACTCCCGTCTGACCGAGATCGGTCTGCGCCAGGTGAAGCTGCTTGCAAAGCGGCTGGCGGAGATCCCCTTTGACGCGGTCTATACCAGCGACCTCTGCCGCACCCGCCAGACCGCCGAGGCCGTCACCGCCACGCACGGCCTGACCGCCCGGCTGGACCCCCGTCTGCGCGAGGTCGCGGTCGGATCCTGGGAGAACCGGACCTTCGGGGATCTGGAGCTGCACGAGCCGGAGGCGCTGGAGGCCTTCCGGCACCGCCCGGAGGAATGGCGTCTGGACGGGGCCGAGACCTGGGCGGACTATTCCGCCCGCTTTGCCGCTGCCCTCCGTGACGCTGCCGAGGCCCATCCCGGCGGGACCGTGGCGGTCTTCTCGCACGGCTGCGTCAGCTCTGGCGGGCTGCACCGCATCCTCGGCATCCCGCATAACTCCGCCGGCGGAGACAACACCGCCGTCTGTCTGCTGCGATATGAGGACGGACGCTTCTCCGCCGACTACCTCTATGACAATTCCCACCTTCCCGCGGAGCTCTCCAGCCACGCCCGGCAGCGCCGCTGGCGCGAGCTTGCGGGCGGGAGCATCCATCTCTGGTTCCGCGAACCCACGGCCGCGGACCGGGAGCTCTATGATCCCGACTTCCTGCCCCCGGCGGGACATGAGACCCGCATCGCCATGCGCGGGAACGAGCCGATCGGCTGCGTTTGCTGGCGGGGCGATACCGTCTCCCTGCTCTGGCTCCGCCCGGACTGCCGCCGCTTCCACCTGGGCGACCAGCTTCTGGGCGAGGCCTGGATGGCCATGCGCGCAAGCGGGCAGACCGTGCTCCGCGCCGGGATCCCCACGGCGAACGTGGACGCGATCTCCTTCCTGGCCCACCACGGCGCCGTGCCCGAGCAGATGGACGACGCCTATACGGTCCTGCGCCTGAGCCTTGCCGTGCCCTATCCGGTTGATTAGGGATCAGGGACCAGGGACTAGGGATCAGGGACCACGCGCCAGGTTCCGCGTAGGGGCGCGTATCCACGCGCCCGGTTCCGCGAAGCGGAACGAATCGCCCGCAAGGGCGATGCTGCCCGTTTGAATAACGCGATCCCGTATCGTCATTTGCCTCCGGCAAATTGCATTCGTTCCGAATGCCGGACAAGCAATGCTTGTCCCTACGGCAGAGAATGACCGTTTTCGGCGGAGGTCTGTTGTCGATCCGTGCGGGCGCGTGGATACGCGCCCCTACGAGGCGCTGCGTTTCGGAACGTAGGCGCAGCCAATTTCAATCCTCCCGCAGGGAGACCGCAAATTCTCAATTCTCCATTCTCAATTCTCAATTCAGCAGCAGGACGGCGGCCTGGGGTCAGGCCGCCCTACGGCTCCTGTTGCCGAATCCCGATTGCCTTGTCGGAACGCCCCCTCATCCGCCTCGCTGCGCTCGGCACCTTCCCCCCAAGGGGGGAAGGCTCTGTCGGATCCCCGTCCCCTATTGCCTATTGCCTAATGCCTGTTGCCTATAAACCCTAATCCCTATTCCCTGATCCCTATTGCCTAATCCCTATTGGGCACCTCTAAAAACTATCTGATTTCAAAAATGTCCTTACGAAAAACCCTTGAAAATCCTAAGTTTTTCTTCCATGTTTTTCTCGAAATTTTGAGTTTTCGGCATACAATTACAAAACACACATTATCTTCAAAGAAAGGCGGGCTGCCTTATGATCTTCGGCCGGCATATCAACCGGTACTATCTCCGCTACGGGCCGTTCCTATTCGTCGGCATGATCGCGCTCATCGCAGTTGACTATCTCCAGCTCATCATCCCGAACCTCTATCAGATGGTTGTCAACGGGATCAACGACGGCTATGTGATCCAGGACGGCGTGCAGAAGGTCTTCGACGCGCAGTTCCTGATGCGTCAGATCCTGATGCCGATGGTCTACGTCATCCTGTCCATCGTGGCCGGACGCTTTATCTGGCGTCTGATGTTCGTCGGCACTGCCATCAAGGTGGAGGAGCAGCTCCGCAACCGGATGTTCGACCATTCCCGCCGCCTGAGCCAGAGCTACTACCAGCTCCATAAGGTCGGCGGCCTGATGAGCCTCTACACGAACGACCTGGACACCGTTCAGGAGTGCTTCAGTTGGGGCATCATGATGTTCTGCGACGCGGTCTTCCTGGGCGTTCTGGCCCTGTCGAAGATGTTCCGCATGCACGTCCTCCTGACGGCCCTCTCCCTGATCCCCACGGCCCTGCTGCTGGCCTCTGCAACCGTCGTCGGCAAGCATCTGACCAAAAAGTGGGATATCCGCCAGGAAGCCTTCTCCCGTCTGTCCGACTTCTCGCAGGAGAGCTTCTCCGGCATCGCCGTCATCAAGGCCTTCGTCAAGGAGAGCAAGGAGCTCTGGGCCTTCAAGAAGCTCAACGTCGAAAATGAAGAAGCGAATATCGCCCACACGAAGGCCTCCGTGCTTTTCCGCGTGATGGTGACCCTGTTTGTGGAGTCCGTAATCTGCATCATACTCGGTTACGGCGGCTATCTGGTCTACCGCGGCGTGTTCAACGCCGGTCAGCTCGTGGAGTTCATCGGCTACTTCATGGCCATCGTCTGGCCCGTGATGGCAGTCTCCGATCTGATTGATATGACGTCCCGCGGCCGCGCCTCGCTCAAGCGAATCGGCGAGCTGCTGGACGCCGAGCCCGAGGTCGTGGACCGTCCCAATGCCGTGCCGCTCGACCGCGTCCGCGGCGAGATCGAATTCCGCGACCTGACCTTCCGCTACCCGGACGGGGAGTTTGACGTCCTCGACCACGTCAGCTTCAAGATCAACGCCGGCGAAAACGTCGGTCTGGTCGGCAAGACCGGCGCGGGCAAGACGACCATCGTCGATCTGATCCTGCGCACCTACAACGTCCCCGACGGCACCCTCTTCATCGACGGCCACGACGTCAACGACGTGACCATCCACTCCCTGCGCGCAGGCTGCGCCTACGTGCCGCAGGACAACTACCTCTTCTCCGAGACCATCGAGGAGAACATCTCCTTCGCCCTGGACGATTCCGACCCGGAGCGGGTCAAGAGAGCCGCCGTCCTGGCTGACGTCGATGGAAACATCATGGAGTTCCAGGACGGCTATCAGACCGTCCTGGGCGAGCGCGGCGTGACCGTCTCCGGCGGCCAGAAGCAGCGCATCTCCATCGCCCGCGCCCTGCTCAAGGACGCGCCGATCCTGATCCTGGACGACTCGGTCTCCGCCGTTGACACCGGCACCGAGAAGACCATCCTGGAAAACCTCCGCGAGACCCGCAAGGGCAAGACGACCATCCTGATTGCCCACCGCATCTCCACCATTCGCAACATGGATAAGCTCATCTACGTCGAGAACAACCGGATCGCCGACGTCGGCACCCATGAGGAGCTCTACGAGCGCTGCCCGGGCTACCGCAAGATGGTCGATCTGCAAAAGCTTGAGGAGGAAGGAGGCGCGGACCATGCCTGAATATCTTCCCCTTCTGATCGTCGGCGCGATCATCGGCCTGTTCACGCTCGGCTTTACCCTCGCCTTCATCCTGGAAAAGGACAAGAAGAAATCCATGGGCTTTGAGCGGAATATGAAGGACGGCGAAATCATCCGCCGCCTGCTTCGCTACGCCAGGCCCTATATCGGCCAGTTCGTTCTGGTCTTCTTCGTGATGCTCTTCTCCATCGTCTATGACGTGGTCTCGCCCCTGCTGATCGGCCGCATCGAGGAGCTGGTCAAGGGCAACTTCGCGCTCGCAAAGCTCTGGTCGATGGTCGCGGTCTACGCGGGCATCCTGGTCGTCTCGCTGATCTGCACCTACGCCCAGGCCATCCTCCTGCAGCGGGTCGGGCAGAAGATCCTCTCGCAGATCCGCATGGACGTCTTTACCCACATCGAATCCCTGTCGCATGAGCAGCTCAACAACATCCCCGTGGGCAAGCTCGTCACCCGCGTCTCGAACGACCCGAACGCGATCTCCTTCCTGTTCACGAACGTGCTGATCACCCTGCTCAAGAACGCAATGGTCATCATCGGCGTGCTCGCCGCGATGCTGGTTCTGAACTACGCGCTGACGCTGATGGTGCTCTGCTTCGTGCCCTTCGTGGTTCTGTTCACGGTAATCTTCCGCAAGTTCTCCCGCAAGGTCCACCGCCGCGTCGTAGACGCCACGACGGCGCTGAACACCTACCTCTCCGAGAACCTGTCCGGCATCAAGATCATCCAGAGTTTTAACCGCGAGGACCGCAAGATGCGCGACTTCGAGCGGAAGTCCGCCGAGCTGCGCAAGGCCAGACAGGGCAGAATGCTGGTCTTCAGCATCTTCCGCCCGATGGTGTATATGCTCTATATCTCCACGGTGCTGACTCTCTTCTACTTTGGCGCAACCGCCCGGATCAAGGATCTCCACTGGTTCGGGCAGACGATCACCTCCGGCGTCGTCGTCTCGTTCTACATGTATATCAACAAGTTCTACAACCCGATCCAGACCCTTGCGGAACAGTTTGATATGCTCCAGCGGTCCTTTGCCTCGGCGGAGAAGATCTTCTCCATCCTCGATATCGTCCCAGAGATCGTGGATGAACCGGACGCGGAGCCCATCGAGGAGCTGCGCGGCGAGATCGAGTTCAAGGACGTCTGGTTTGCCTACAAGCCCGGCGAATGGGTGCTCAAGGGCGTGTCCTTCCACGTTCTGCCCGGTCAGTCGATGGCTCTGGTCGGTCCCACCGGCTCCGGCAAGACCACGATCCTCAGCCTGATCGTCCGCAACTATGACATTCAGAAGGGCCAGATCCTGATCGACGGGCGGGATATCCGCACGATCCAGATCGCCTCCCTGCGCCGTCACTTCGGTCAGATGCTCCAGGACGTCTTCCTGTTCTCCGGCGATATCCGCTCCAACCTCCTGCTTCGCATGGAGGGCGTCAGCGACGAGGAGGTCATGGAGGCCTGCCGCTACGTGAACGCGGATTCCTTCATCAACCGTCTGGATAAGGGCCTGGACGAGCCGGTCCGCGAGCGCGGCAACAACTTCTCCGCCGGTCAGCGCCAGCTTTTGAGCTTCGCCCGGACCATCCTGCACAAGCCCTCTGTCATCATCCTCGACGAGGCCACCGCCAATATCGACACCGAGACCGAGCTGCTGATCCAGGATTCCCTGGAGCGCATCCGCACGATCGGCACGATGCTGATCGTCGCCCACCGTCTGAGCACGATCCAGCACGCGGACAACATCCTCGTCCTCAGCCACGGCGAGATCGTGGAGCAGGGCGACCACCAGACCCTCCTCGCCAACCACGGCCCGTATTACAAGCTCTATACCCTGCAGTACAATAAGCAGAAGCTGATGAAAGAGTAACGAACTGCAACCGTAACAGTTCATAAGTCGAGGCAATAGGCAGCAGGCAATCGGCAATAGGAGAACGCCGAAGCGGCGGTGCGGCCAGCTTGCCAGGGCTCCGACAGAGCCTTCCCCCCTC
>OMZQ01000046.1 GCA_900315595.1 uncultured Eubacteriales bacterium
CTACGGCAAGGCCGCGCCCTCCGCCGCGGGCATCATCCATCTCGGCGCCACGAGCTGCTTCGTGACCGACAACGCCGATCTGATCCTCTACCGGGACGCGCTCCGTTATCTGCGCGGCGAGCTGGTCAAACTGATCGCGAACCTTGCCGCTTTTGCGGATCGCTACAAGGCCCTGCCGACCCTCGGTTATACCCACTACCAACCCGCCCAGCCCACCACCGTCGGCAAACGCGCGTCGCTGTGGATGCAGGATCTTCTTTCCGACGTGGAGGAGCTGGACTTCGTCATCGGCACGTTCCGCTTTCTCGGATGCCGCGGCGCGACGGGCAGCGAGGCCAGTCTGCTGGAGCTGTTCGAAGGCGACGGAGAAAAGGTGGAGGAACTGAATCGGCGGATCGCGGCCGCCTTCGGCTTCGACCGCTGCTTCGACGTCTGCGCTCAGACCTATCCGCGCAAGCTGGACAGCCGGATTCTGAACGCACTGTCCGCCATCGCGCAAAGCTGCTGCCGTATGGCCAACGACATCCGCCTGCTCCAGCATGACCGGCAGCTGCAGGAGCCCTTTGAGGACAGCCAGATCGGCTCCTCCGCCATGCCGTACAAGCGCAACCCCATGCGCAGCGAGCGGCTCTGCTCCCTGGCCCGGTATCTGATGGCCGACGCCGCCAACGCGCCCATGACAGCCTCGACCCAGTGGCTCGAGCGCACCCTGGACGATTCGGCAAACCGCCGGATCTCCATGCCGGAGGGCTTTCTCTGCGCCGACGCGATTTTGCGGCTTGCGCAGAACATCACCGCCGGACTGCGCGTCAACGAGGCCATCGTGGACCGAAGCGTCCGGGAATACCTGCCCTACCTGGCCACCGAAAACCTGATGATGGAGGCGGTCAAGCGGGGCGGAGACCGGCAGGCGCTCCACGAGCTGATCCGCCGCTGTTCCATGGAGGCGGCGCAGAAGCTGCAAAACGGCGAGCCCTCCGATCTGATCCCCCGCCTGGCCGCGACCGGCGAATTCGGTATGAGCGAGGCGGAGATGCTGGAGCTGCTCTCCCCCGAAAACTACATTGGCCGCTGCAAAGAACAGGTCGAAGCCTTTTTGGAGCGTAACCGCAGCGTCTATGCGTCCGCCCCGGGCGGCAGCGCGGAGCTGAACGTGTAAGGAGGCGCCGGTCATGGAATACCGCACAGAGCATGACAGCATGGGCGAGGTGCAGGTCCCGGCCTGGGCGCTTTGGGGCGCGCAGACGGAGCGTTCCCGCCGCAACTTCCCCATCGGCGTCGGTCTGGAGCCCATGCCGATCGAGATCATCCGCGCCTTCGCGCAGATCAAGAAGGCCGCGGCGCTGAGCAACCGCGTCCTGCTGCCCGAAACCATGACGGAGGAGAAATGCGCGGCGATCTGCGAAGCCGCGGACGCGATCCTGGACGGGTCCCTGACGGCGCATTTCCCGCTGGTGGTCTGGCAGACCGGCTCCGGGACCCAGTCCAACATGAACGTCAACGAAGTCATCGCCAACTATGGCAACGCGCAGGCCGGGAAGGCCCTGCTCCACCCGAACGACGACGTCAACCTTTCCCAGTCCTCCAACGACACCTTCCCCACCGCGCTGCACGTTGCGGCAGTGCGCTCCGTGGAAGGCGGACTGCTTTCCGCCGTTGACGGGCTGATCGCTTCGCTGCGCCGCCTGGAGTCCGAAAACGGGGACGTCCTCAAGATCGGCCGCACCCATCTGCAGGACGCGACCCCGCTGCGTTTCTCCCAGGAGATCTCGGGCTGGCGCGGGAGCCTCGAACAGGATCGCCGGATGCTGCTGGCCGCCCTGCCGCCGCTCAGGGAGATCGCGCTGGGCGGGACCGCCGTCGGGACCGGGCTGAACGCCCCGAAGGGCTTCGATCTGCTGGCGGCGGAAACGCTGTCCGAGCTGACCGGCTCTTCGTTCGTCTCCGCCCCGAACAAATTTCACGCGCTGACGAGCCTGGACGAGCTTGTGTTTGTCCACGGCGCCATCAAGGCCCTTGCCGCGGATCTGATGAAGATCGCCAACGACGTGCGCCTGCTGGCCTCCGGGCCCCGCTGCGGTCTGGGGGAGATCGAGATCCCCGCCAACGAACCCGGCTCGTCCATCATGCCGGGAAAGGTCAATCCGACCCAGTGCGAACAGCTCACGATGGCGGCGGTCCAGGTCCTTGGAAACGATACGGCCATCGGGATCGCGGCGTCCCAGGGCAATTTTGAGCTGAACGTCTTTCTTCCAGTCTGCGCCTACAACTTTTTGCAGTCCTCGCGGCTGTTGGCTGAGTCCGTCCGGTCCTTTACCGAGCGCTGCGTCCGCGGCATCCGCGCAAATCGGGAGCGCATGGCGCAAAACGTGGAGCGCTCTCTGATGCTCGCGACGGCCCTGTCTCCTTACGTCGGCTATGAAAAAGCGGCCCGGATCGCGCAGACTGCCGCCGAGCGCGGAATCTCGCTGCGGGAGGCCTGCGTGGAATCGGGCCTGCTCAGCGCGGAGCGCTTTGACGAGATCGTCCGCCCCGAGAGAATGGTATAAGCGGAAGGAGAATCACTTATGGACTATGCAAAAGAATCGCTGAAGCTGCACGCCGAACTGCGGGGAAAGCTGGAGATCCGGCCCAGAGTCGAGGTCGATACCAGGCAAGCGCTCAGCCTTGCCTATACCCCGGGCGTCGCGGAGCCCTGCCTCGAGATCCAACGGAATCCGGAAAAAAGCTTTGACCTCACGAGAAGATGGAACACCGTCGCCGTCGTCACCGACGGCACTGCGATCCTGGGCCTGGGAGATATCGGTCCTGAGGCGGGGATGCCGGTCATGGAGGGGAAATGCGTCCTGTTCAAGGCCTTCGGCGGCGTGGACGCCATCCCGCTCTGCGTCCGCAGCAAGGACGTGGACGAGATTGTCCGAACGGTCTGGCTGCTCTCCGGTTCCTTCGGCGGCGTGAATCTGGAGGACATTTCCGCGCCCCGGTGCTTTGAGATCGAACGCCGCCTGCAGGAGCTCTGCGACATTCCGATCTTCCACGACGACCAGCACGGGACCGCCGTCGTGGTGGGCGCGGCTCTGATCAACGCTCTGAAGGTGGTGGGCAAGCGGATGGAGGAGGTGCGCGTCGTCATCAACGGCGCGGGCTCCGCCGGCATTGCCATCGGAAAGCACCTTCTGAATCTCGGCGTAAAGCATCTGAAAATGGTGGACCGCTGCGGCATTCTCTGCGAGGGCGCGGACATGAACCCCGCCCAGAGGGAAATGGCGGAGCGGACCAACCCCGAGCGGATGAGCGGGAAGCTGGCGGACGCTATGCGCGGCGCGGACGTATTCGTGGGCGTCAGCGCGCCGGGCGTCGTCTCGGAGGAGATGATCCGCTCCATGGCAATGGATCCCATCGTCTTTCCGATGGCAAATCCCGTCCCGGAGATCGCCCCGGAACGAGCAAAGGCCGCCGGCGCCGCGGTGGTCGGGACCGGGCGCAGCGATCATCCGAACCAGATCAACAACGTGCTGGTCTTCCCCGGCCTGTTCCGGGGAGCGCTGGACGTCCGGGCAAGCAGGATCAACGAGGCAATGAAGCAGGCCGCCTCCTTTGCCATTGCAAACCTCATTCCGGAGGACGAACTGAACGCTGATCATATCATTCCCGCAGCCTTCGATCCCCGGGTGGGACCGGCAGTTGCCGAGGCAGTCAGGAAGGCCGCGATTGAGACCGGCGCTGCCTCCATGGGAGCCAACACAGGATTTGATCTCAGCTAAAACCGACTCGGGCGCCCAAAGGCCGCACGGATCAGCGATGATTTGTCGCTTGTCCGTGCGGCCTTTGGGCAAAGGAAAATACATCTGCGTCAATGCACGCTTTTGATCAGCTTCCCTGAATTCTGCCAAGGCGGGCGGCAGCCTCAGCGGTGTCCTCCGCACTGCCAAAGCATGAGAAGCGGAACCAGCCTTCGCCACAGGCGCCGAAGCCTTCACCCGGGGTGCCGACAATGCTCGCCCGGTCGATCAAAAAGTCAAAGAATTCCCAGCTGTCCATCCCGTTCGGACAGCGGAACCAGAGATACGGTGCGTTGACGCCGCCCGTATAGGAAACGCCGAGCCTGTCCAGCGCCTGCATCAGAATCCGCCCGTTTTCCCGGTACTGTTTGATGTTCAGGAGGTTCTGCTCCATGCCCTCGGGGGAGAGAGCCGCTTCGCCGGCCCGCTGGAGGATATAGGATACGCCGTTGAAACGGGTCGTGCGGTTTCTCACCCACATCGCGTGCAGGGACCGTCCCTCCCGCACCAGTGCCTTCGGGATCACGGTCCAGCCCAGACGGGTTCCCGTGAAGCCGGCCGTCTTGGACAGGGAGGCGATTTCAATGGCGCATTCTCTTGCCCCGGGCAGTTCATAGATGCTGTGGGGCACGTCCGGCTGGATGATAAAGGCCTCGTAGGCGGCGTCGAAGATCAGGACAGCGCCGAGGGCGTTGGCCCAATCCACCCAGGTCTGCAGCTGGCTGCGGCGATAGGCCGCGCCGGTGGGATTGTTGGGGGAGCAAAGATAAACCAGATCCGCATCCAGGTTCTCATCCGGCATGGGCAGAAAGCCGTTGTCCCAGTTTCCGGGTATGGAAAGAACCGTCCTGCCGTCCATCAGATTGGTGTCCACGTAGGCCGGATAAGCCGGCTCCGGCACGGCAACCCGGTTGCCTGACGCGAACAGGTCCCCGATAGAGCCCAGCTCATCCCCGGCGCCGTAGGAAATGAAAACCTCCTCCGGGTCCGGCCGGAACCCAAGCCTGGAATAGTAGTCTGCAACAGCCTGCTTCAGGAAGTCCTTGCCCAGCTCCGGCATATAGCCCTGGAAGCTCTCTTTCCTGCTCTGCTCGTCCACGGCACGGTGCATCGCAGCGATCACCGCAGGGGCCAGCGGCAGGGTCACGTCTCCCACGCCTAACAGCAGGAGCCTCCGGTGGGGGTCTTCCGCGCGCAGCGAGGCCACTTTCTGATTGATCCGATAAAACAGATACGACGGCTTGAGCTTGTCATAATCATGATTGAGCTGTATCACAGCGCCGCCTCCCCCTCATAGACCGTGCGGGCAGGCCCGGTCATAAGAATCGTCCCGTCCTTGCCGGCCGTAACCCACAGGCTGCCTCCGTCCAGGCAAACCTCGATCGGCTGCTCTGCCTGACAAACACCGGAAAAAACGGCCGCGGCAACGGAGGCACAGGCGCCAGTCCCGCAGGCCAGCGTGATCCCGCTGCCCCGTTCCCACACGCGCATACGAAGCTTGGCTTCTCCCATAACCTGGACCAGCTCCACATTGATTCCGCCCGGAACAGACCCGCTGAGCTGTGGACCCAGGGTCGAAAGCGGCGCGTTTTCCGCGTCGTTCACAAACAAAACCAGGTGTGGATTCCCAACGTCCACAAAGAAACCGCCATCGGCCCGGGACGCAACCACGGCTTTTCCCATTTCCACGGTGACAGCGTCGACGGTTCCGTCTTCCGTGTGAAGCCGGAGGCGGCGCAGACCTGCGCCGGTCTCAATGAGAAGCTCTGTCTTGTCCGTCAATCCCCGTTCATAGACGTACTTCCCTACGCAGCGGATGCCGTTGCCGCACATGCTCGCTTCGCTTCCGTCTGCATTGAAGATTCGCATGGAAAAGTCCGCTTTTTCCGAAGGACCGATGAAGACCAGTCCGTCCGCACCTGGGCCGAAATGCCGGTCGCTCAGCCTTACGCTGAGTGCACTGACGTTTTCAGGGACTCCCCCGAGAATATAGAGATAGTCGTTTCCCAGACCTTCCATTTTTGTGAAATGCATGACTGCCTTCTTTCAGCGCTTCAATGCCGCGGCCAGGAAACCCAGAAACAGCGGATGCGGCTTGTTGGGCCGGGATTTGAATTCGGGGTGGTATTGGACCCCCAGGAAGAAGGGGTGGCCCGTGATCTCCACGGCTTCGATCAGCAGGTCGTCCGGGGAGCGGCCGCAGAGGGTCATACCGGCGGCCTCCAGGGCGGAGCGGTAGTCGTTGTTCAGCTCGTAGCGGTGGCGGTGGCGCTCGGAGATCAGGTCCTGCCCGTAGCATTCCCGGAGCTTCGTGCCCGGGGTGATGACGCAGGGGCAGGCACCCAGACGCAGGGTGCCGCCCTTGTCCACCTCGTCGCTCTGGCCCGGCATGAAGTCGATGACCTTGTGTGGGCTGTCCGGGGCGAACTCGCCGGAGTTGGCGTCGGGAAGGCCGACGGCGTTCCGCGCGAACTCGATGACCGCGATCTGCATGCCCAGGCAGAGGCCCAGATAGGGCACGCCGTGGGTGCGGGCGTAGTTGGCGGCGAAGATCATGCCCTCGATGCCCCGGCTGCCGAAGCCGCCGGGCACCAGGATGCCGTCCAGCTCCGAGAGCTGTGCCTCCGTGACGGTCTCGGAGTCGATCCAGTCGATGGAGACGTGAACCCCGCAGGCATAGCCCGCGTGACGCAGGGCCTCGGCCACGGAGAGATAGGCGTCGTGGAGCTGAACATACTTGCCCACCAGCCCGATCCTCACGTCGCCCCGCAGGGCTTTGATCCGCGCCACCAGGGAGGACCACTCCTGAAGATCCGGAACGGGGGCCTGGAGACCCAGCTCCCGGCAGACCACGCCGGAGAAGTTGGACCGCTCCAGCATGAGCGGCGCTTCGTAGAGGACGTCCAGGGTCCGGTTCTCGATGACGCAGTCGGGCTTGACGTTGCAGAAGAGGCTGATCTTGTGGAAGATGCTTTCCTCCAGGGGCTCGTCGCAGCGGAGCACGATGATGTCCGGCCGGATGCCCATGCCCTGCAGCTCCTTGACGGAATGCTGGGTGGGCTTGGACTTGTGCTCCTCGGAGCCGTGGAGATAGGGCACCAGGGTCACGTGGATGAACAGGCTGTTTTCCCGGCCGACCTCCAGGGCGATCTGGCGGACCGCTTCCAGGAAGGGCTGGGACTCGATGTCGCCGATGGTGCCGCCGATCTCGGTGATGACCACGTCGGCGTCGGTCTGGCGGCCCACCCGGTAGACGAATTCCTTGATCTCGTCGGTGATGTGGGGGATGACCTGGACGGTCGCACCAAGGTACTCGCCCCGACGCTCCTTGTTCAGGACGTTCCAGTAGACCTTGCCGGAGGTCAGGTTGGACCAGCGGTTCAGATCCTCGTCGATGAAACGCTCGTAGTGACCCAGGTCCAGGTCAGTCTCTGCCCCGTCCTCGGTGACGTAGACCTCCCCGTGCTGGTAGGGGCTCATGGTGCCGGGGTCCACGTTGATGTAGGGGTCCAGCTTCTGGGCGGCTACCTTCAGCCCCCGGGCCTTCAGCAGACGGCCCAGAGAGGCCGCCGTGATGCCCTTGCCGAGGCCGGAAACCACGCCGCCGGTGACGAATACGTATTTTGTCATGGAACTCTCCTCCTCTGTTTTGATTCCGCTGTTTCTGTCCGGCTATTCCCACTCCACCGTCGCGGGCGGTTTGGAGGAGATATCATAGACCACGCGGCAGACGCCGGGGACCTCGTTGGTGATCCGGGAGCTGGCCCGCTCCAGGACCTCGTAGGGCAGGCGGGCCCAGGCAGCCGTCATAAAGTCGTCGGTAGATACGGCCCGCAGGGCCACGGTGTCGCCGTAGCTCCTGCCGTCTCCCTGGACGCCGACGCTTCGGGCGTTGGTGAGGACTGCAAAATACTGATCCGGCATCGGATCCGGCCGGGCCGCCGCCAGTTCTTCCCGGAAGATCGCGTCCGCTTCCCGGAGCCGGGCCAGCCGTTCCTCCGTGACCTCGCCCAGGATCCGGACCGCCAGCCCCGGACCGGGGAAGGGCTGACGCCACACCAATTCACGGGGCAGGCCAAGGGTCTCCCCCAGCCGGCGAACCTCGTCCTTGAAGAGCTCCCGCAGGGGCTCGACCAGCTCGTCAAAGTCGATGACGGCCGGAAGCCCGCCCACGTTGTGGTGGCTTTTGATGACGGCGGAATCGCCTTTGCCGCTCTCGATCACGTCCGGATAGATGGTCCCCTGGGCCAGCACGTTTACGTGCCCAAGCTTCTTCGCCTCCGCTTCAAAGACGCGGATAAAAGCCTCGCCGATGATCTTTCGCTTCTGTTCCGGCTCCGTGACGCCGGCCAGGGCGGAGAGGAAGCGGGCGCTCGCGTCCACGCAGATCAGCTTGTCTCCGAACAGCGGCCGAAAGGTCCGCTCCACAAGGGCGGCCTCGCCCTTGCGCAGCAGGCCGTGATCCACGAAGACGCAGCGCAGCCGGTCCCCCACGGCCCGGTGCAGCAGCAGGGCCGCCACGGAGGAATCCACGCCGCCGGAAAGGGCCAGGAGTACGGTCTTGCCCGAGAGCTGTGCGCGGAGCTTCTCAACCGCCCGTTCCGCGTAGTGCTCCATGGACCAGTTCCCGGCGCAGCCGCAGATCGCAAAGAGGAAATTGCGCAGGATCACGCCGCCGTACTCCGTGTGGGTGACCTCAGGGTGGAACTGGACGCCGTAGAGCCTTCGCCCGTCGTCGCCCATGGCGGCGCAGGGACAGCGGTCGGTGACAGCCAGGGTGGAAAAGCCCGGCGGCGTCCGGCTGATGAAGTCCCGGTGGCTCATCCAGCAGACGCTTTTGGCGGGAAGACCGCGGAAGAGCGGATGCGCTTTGACCGTCAGCTCCGTTTTTCCGTATTCGCCGGCCCGGGCCGCCGGGCTGACCTCGCCCCCGGCCATCCAGGCCAGGAGCTGGTCGCCGTAGCAGATCCCCAGGATGGGGATCCCCAGATCCAGCACGGCGGGATCATAATGGGGAGAGGCGGGATCGTAGACGCTGTTCGGTCCGCCGGTAAAGATGATCCCCCTGTAACCGGCCTTCAGGATCTGCTCCGTGCTGATCCGATTGTACGCCTTGATCTCTGCGAAGACGTGAAGGTCTCTTACCCGACGGGCGATCAGCTGGTTGTACTGCCCGCCGAAATCCAATACCAGAATCTTCTCCATGCCGTTTTTCCTTTCAGACTCCGAACAGGAGATCGCTGTAGGTGGGGATGGGCCACTGCTCCGCGTCGACCAAGGGCTCCGCCGCGTCGCAGGCCTCCCGCAGACGGAGCATCGCGGGGATCAGGAGGTCCCTGACCTGCTCCGCCCCCTCTGCTTCTGAAAGTGCGGCCTCCAGGGCGTCCGTGCGCTTTGCGATCTCCTCCCGCAGGACGCAGAGCCGGTCGAGCAGGGCGATCTCGCTCTCACAGGGAGCGGAAGCGGAGACGCTTTGCACAGCCCGAAGCTGCTCGGCCAGCCTTGCGGCGCAGGCGGAGACCGCGGGCCGCAGCTGGCGCCTGCTCATCCATAGCATGGTCTTCGCCTCGATCTTTACGGTCTTGCAGTAGTTTTCCAGCAGAGCCTCGCAGCGGGCCTTCAGCTCCTGCTTCGTATAAACCCCATGACCGGTCAGCAGGGCCACGTTCTTTTCGTCCAGCAGATGGGGAAGGCTGTCCGCGGTGGTCCTGAAGTTGCACAGTCCCCGCCGGGCGGCCTCGGCCAGCCAGGCCTCGTCATAGCCGTCGCCGTTGAAGATGATACGGCGGTGGGCGCGGAAGGTGTCGCGGATCAGATCGTGAAGGGCAGCTTCAAAGTCTTCCGCCCGTTCCAGCTGATCGGCAAATTGCCGCAGCGACTCCGCCACGGCGGAGTTGATCATAATATTGGCGCAGGCGATGCTGTCCGCGGAGCCCACCATGCGGAACTCGAACTTGTTGGCGGTGAAGGCGAAGGGTGAGGTCCGGTTGCGGTCGGTATTGTCCCGGGCGAAGCGGGGCAGGGCGTCCACGCCCAGCTTCAGGGTGGTCTTGGCGGCGGCGCTGTAGGGCTTCTCGTCCGCCACCGCGTCCATGATGGCGGTGAGCTCGTCGCCCAGGAAAATCGAAACCACCGCCGGAGGCGCCTCGTTGGCGCCCAAACGGTGATCGTTCCCCGCCGTGGCGGCAGAGATCCGCAGCAGATCCTGATAGTCGTCCACCGCCTGGATCACGGCGCAGAGGAAGAGCAGGAACTGGGCGTTCTCATAGGGCGTATCGCCGGGAGCCAGCAGATTGATGCCCGTGTCGGTGCAGATGGACCAGTTGTTGTGCTTGCCGGAGCCGTTGACCCCCGCAAAGGGCTTCTCATGGAGCAGGCAGACCAGGTCGTGCCGCAGGGCGACCTTCTGCATGATCTCCATCATCAGCTGATTCTGATCCACGGCAATGTTGGTGGTGGTGTAGACCGGAGCCAGCTCGTGCTGGGCCGGGGCCACCTCGTTGTGCTCCGTCTTTGCCAGGATGCCCAGCTTCCAGAGCTCCCGGTTCAGATCCTCCATATAGGCCGCGACACGGGGCTTGATGGACCCGAAGTAGTGATCGTCCATCTCCTGTCCCTTGGGCGGCATGGCTCCGAAGAGCGTCCTGCCGGAGAAGAACAGATCCCGGCGCTTCAGATACAGATTCCGGTCGATCAGGAAGTATTCCTGCTCCGCGCCCACGCTGGTCCGGACCCGGCGGACTTCCCCGTTTCCGAAAAGCCGAAGGATCCGCAGCGCCTGGCGGTTAAACGCGTCCATGGAGCGCAGCAGGGGGGTCTTCTTATCCAGGGCCTCGCCGCCGTAGGAGCAGAAGGCCGTGGGGATGCAAAGGGTCTTTCCCTTTATGAAGGCGTAGGAAGTGGGGTCCCAGGCAGTATAGCCCCGGGCCTCAAAGGTAGCCCGCAGACCGCCGGAGGGGAAGGAAGAGGCGTCCGGCTCTCCCCGGATCAGTTCCTTGCCGGAGAACTCCGGAATGATGCGGCCGTCGGAGGCAGGGCTGATAAAGCACTCATGCTTTTCCGCTGTGATCCCGGTGAGCGGCTGAAACCAGTGGGTAAAATGGGTGGCCCCATGTTCCAGCGCCCAGGTCTTCATCGCGCCGGCTACGGCGTTTGCCGTGTCAAGCTCCAGATCCAAGCCTTCCTCTACGGTCTTGCGCAGCTTTCGATAGACCTCTGCCGAAAGCGTCGCTTTCATGACGCGGTCGTCAAATACCAGACTGCCAAAGCATTCAAAATCGTGTTCCACTCTGTCTCATCTCCTGAAAATGAATTTGATCCAAGAATAAAAAGAGGCAATGAGGGCACTGGGACCGTGGTCCCAAAGACTCCATTGCCTTTACCCGCGTATTATAAAAGAGGAATAATAATTTGTCAACCCCCTTTATTTTTTCATGGATCTGCGGTATAATGCAAAAAGATTGAGTCAAGTCCGAATTTGTGTGTAAATTGCTTTAGGCATAACATGCAGGAGGCTGCTTAAGCCTCTTGTCTTCCACACAGCACAGGTGGCTGGCGCTGT